>NZ_JBZDPT010000047.1:0-675522 GCF_058270035.1 Mycobacterium shunyiense
CACAGAGGTGGCAGTGCGTGTCTGAGCCAAACACCAGGTGAAAAGAACCCAACCACCGCAACAGCGGCATCACCACATTCACACTGAGTGCGTGTCTGCTCCGCGACACGCCGCCGCGCGGCAGCATTTTGCGCACGTTCGCGTCACGATGACGGTGTGAGCGAAACCGTCGTCGTCCGCGTCAAGCCCGGCAGCCGCAAAGGCCCGCTGGTCGAGGTCGCCGATGACGGCGCTCTCACCATCTACGTGCCAGAACGCGCCGTCGACGGCAAGGCCAATGACGCCGTCACCAAATTGCTTGCCCAGCATCTGGGTGTGCCGCGCAGCCGCGTGGAGTTGATCTCAGGAGCGACTGCGCGGCTCAAGCGTTTTCGGGTCAGCTGAGCGCCGGCGAGCGCGCGCAAAACACCGCTCAAAAGCGGCGTGGCGGGCAGCAGACACGCACGCTCGCGGTGCAAATGGGCCTGCGTCAGCCCAGGTTGCGGTTCCACTCCAGCCAGCCGATGCCGGTACGTCCGTCGGCGGTGCGAACCTTCGCCCAGGCGCGGGGGAACTGACTGATGCGACCGTCCGCAGCCACCAACAGCACCGGCGCGTGGCCCTGGATGTCGACAGTCGCCTCGATGTCGCCGGGCTGCAGAGTCAGCGTCGTCGACACCGGCAGATCGTCGGCACCGACCGTGTATTGCGCTGTCACCGACTGCAATTCGACGAGCGGTTCACCGTCGCGCTGCGAATAGCCGATACCGATCGGTGGCATTCCGGAGATCCGGATGTCCACGCCGTGCAGGTGGGTGCCGTCGTCGAGATGGATGGCACTCCACACCCAATTCATCGACCACCAGTCCCGCACACCCCACGAATGATCGCGCTGACCCGACACTGCCTTGATGTCGAACGTCTGCTCCCCGATGGTCACCGTGCCCGCGACCGTGCAGGGAATCTCATAGCGCGGCGTGATGCGGTACTGGTACGGAGTTCCGGCTGTGGTCCAGGTCAGGTCCATGGTCACGTCAACCGGCCGACCGGCCTCGCCGCGCAGCAGCGCCGCCGGATCATCGTGAGCCTGCCCGGTACCCGACGCCGTGACGCGGTAGGTCTTGAGCGGTTCGACCGGTTGCAGGCTCAGCTCGACCCCGTCACCCTTGATGAGCTCCGGTTCGGCCGGTACGGCATGAAAGTCGTTGAGCGCCACGGTCGGCATGCCCGGACCGCAGAACAGCACATTGACCCACGCGGTGTCCTGGTTGGGGATCAGGCCCAGTCGGACCCAACCGCCGAAACCCGCGGCGGGATCGGTGAAGTCGAAGTACCAGCTCTCGTTCCACAGCTCTTCGTCGGTGGGCGGGTGCGGATGATCGTCCTCGGCGGCGGGCACCAACGGCTCCGGAACCGAGGGTGGCGCAAGGACGTCCAGTGCTCCGGTATCCAGAACATGGCTGCAGTGCCGGTCGAGCATCGTCATGAACATCTGGTCGCCGCGTTCGGTACGTTCCACCAGCATCGAGGAGATGATCGCCATCATCACGCCGAAGAAACTCTGCCGGCGCACGCCGTCGCGCACCTGATCGAGCGTCAGTGCCGAGTCCGAGCCCAGCGCCTGGTGATACGCCGCCAGCAGCTCGTCGTAGTGCGCCCGGCGCTGTTCGACGGGTAGGGCGCAGCCGATGAAATAGGCGACATCGGTGAACGCCGGTCCTTTGGTGACGGTCTGCCAGTCGACCACCGTCAGAGCCCGGTCCGCACCCGCGTCGCCGAACAGCATGTTGTCGAGTCGATAGTCGCCGTGCACCAGACCCTGAGGCCGCTCGGACGCGCCTTCGTCGGCCAGGTAGGCGTCGAAACTCTCGACGAGTCGTTCGCATACGTGGCGCTGCTCCGGCGTGATCAGACCCGCGTACCGGTCGACGAAGGCCGCGTACAGACCCGAAATCAGCGCCTGGTTGACCGGTGCCTCACGATTGAGCCATTCAGCCTGGTCCAGGGCCTCGGCGCCGGCCTTCGACCCGTGCACGCGACCGAGCTCGGTGAGTGCCACGGCGGCCTGTTCGGCTGTGGCGCCGCGGATCTCGTCACCCACCACGGCGGGAACCGCATCGCCGAGCAGCAGATCGAAGGCACCGGTCTGGGTGTCGATCGCGGCGTGGTAACACGGTGCCACGGGCCCGGGCACCAGGGCGGGCGCGATGTCGGTGTAGAACCGCACCTCGCGCTCGTAAAGTCCCAGGGACAGCCCGGTCTGGCGGCTGTTGGGATCGGTGGCGGCCACCTTGAGCACCACCGAGGCGGGCCCGGCGGCGTCGCCGGCGTAGCTCAGCGCGACGCGGTAGCACTCGCTCATCTGGCCGGTGCCGATCCGCTCGAAAGTGAACGCGCTGACCTGGCCGGCACCGAGGGCGGCGGTCAGCCAGTCACAGGTCAGGTCTTCGGGGCGGTCGAGTAGGGCTGTCTGAGTCGGTTGCACACAGGCAACCTAGCAGTGTTCCAGATCACACATGACAGGTGTCAACTAATGGTGTGCCGCCTTGGCATGACCATGGGCACAGGCGTCCGGCGGGGTGGGCGCCACGTCCAGGGCCGGGTTGCGGTCGAAGAACCCGAACGGCTTGAGCCAGAACGACACGACGTCCACCGGCATCACCGGCCAGTCCTCCGGACGGGTGATGTGGTGGATGCCGAACACGTACCACAGCACCACGTCGGTGTTGTCGATCGAGCGGTCGGCCTTCGTCCACTCACCCAACCCGGTATCGGCCACCGATTGGTTGACGAACTCCCCCGCCGGCCAGCGCTCGTCCGGTTGGTTGGGGGTCACCCACAGCGTGTGGGCGATGACATTGGCGCGCTGAATCACCGGCGAGGCGGGGTCGAACATCGCCGGGATCGCACCGGTGGGAACCAGCTTGTACGACGGATGGGTCCCCAGGCCGTTGACGACGTTGGTATTGACCACCTTCCAGGCCCGTTGGGTGGCAAAGTTGACGTCCTGTCTGCCCTCCTGCTCGGTGCGCAGCGCCTGATTGTGCACCACCAGTGACAGGCCGTACGGATTGTCCGGGCTGATGGGTTCTGCGTACGACTCGGTCATGTAGACCGTGTTGTCGGTGCCGTCGACATCCAGATCCAACCGGGCGATCAGAAAGTGCTGATGGAACGGCGCGTAGGTGCGCTCGTCGACCAGCGTGCCGTTCTTCGGCGTCGGCCCGGCCGAAAACGGTGTGGTGACCATGATCCCGGTGGCCCGGACCTCGCACTCGATGTTGCCGTCCTGGTACAGCCGCCAGTACACCAGATATTCGTAGTTGGCGACGGTGACGTGGAAAGACAGTGTGAGTCTGCGCATCCGACGTACCTCGGCACCCGCGTCGTGGTCGACGTGCTTCCACAGCACGGCGTTGTCTTCCTCGTGGATGCAGATCGCGTTGGTGATGGTGTACGGCTCACCGCTGCTGTTGTGCAGTACCGCGTCCAGATAACGGATCTCACCGAGGCAGTCGCAGCCGAGCTCCAACGAGGTGGTCATGAATCCCAGACCCCACTCGCCGATGTCGAACGCCGTGCGCCGGTAGTGATCGACCGAGGAATCTCGGTACGGCACCACCATCTCGGCGAACGACATCCGGTGTGCCACCGAACGATCCACGTCGCCGTCGCGGTACCGCACGGTGTGCAGGGTCATGCCCTCACGATGGTTGAACCCGATCCGCAACGACCAGTTCTGCCACCGCAGCAGGTTGCCGTCCAAGGTGAACGAGGGGCCGTCGGGCTGCGTGATGTCGAGCGGCTTGAGTGGGTCCCGGCGCGAAGCCGCCCGAATCCGTTCCGGGATGTGGCGCGGCACGTATTCACCCATCACGTCGGGCTTTTCGGCGCTGCCGTCATCTTCGACCCGCAGCACTTCCATGCTGTTGACGTCGATCACGCAATGGAGACCGCTGACCGGGTGCGCGTATGGATTGGCGCCGGCGGCCTGCTTGTACCAGGTGTCCGACCAGCCGATCCGCCGGTCACGATATTCGGGTGGCGCGACGGCGTCGCCGTAGGTCCAGGTGTCCATGAAGACGTTGTCGAGGTCGGTGATGCCGCGTCGGGCCAGGGCGGCGATCACGTCGGGATGCCGGCGCAGCACCTCGTCGCATTCGACGAACTCGTCGACGGTGAAATTGGCCTGGACGCCCGGCACGTGGTCGAACTTCTCGACCCGGTCGTCGGTCAGCGACACGACGCCCTTGTACGTGGCGTTGGCCGTCCGCTCCAGGCAGATCACGGCCGCGCGCCGGGCCGGAACAGCACCACCACCGTCGAACGCGGCCAATTCGGCCTTGGACGGCTCGACGAGTTCCACCGAGGCAACCCGCCAGCCCGCACCCACTCCGCGCTCACGCCGCAATATCGCCGCTACCGCACGAAACTCGTCGGCGGACAGCGGATCCAAGGGGTAATCCACGTCAAATACGCAACCACACCGGAGGATTCCGTGCAGCGAATCGCTCAGAGTGGATCAGACGAACTCACCGCTCGGCGAGGGTGAACCCTTCCCAGGCCCGGCGTCGCACCGACCGCGGGTCGTATTCGACGCGGGGCCTACGGTCGAACACGAACACCGCGCGGTCATCGCTGTCATAGGCCGGCCAGCCCGGGCCCGGCTCGCCGGACCGGCTGAACTCGCGCCACCGGCGCTGCACGTCTCGACTGACCCGCCGGGCCGACGTGCGGTCACCCACGGCGGTCAGCAGCGCGCCGTAAGTCGTGTGGTAAGTATCGAAGACGGCCAGCAGTTCCATCGCGTGCGTCGCTCCGAGCCCCGCCCAATGCAGGGTGCGGGGCGCGTAGTCGTAGCGGTACACGTAGGTCGGTGCATGCTTGCTGTGCGCCTCGGCGATCTGCCAGGTGGCCGAGGCGAACGCGAAATCACCACCGAGGCGCACACAGGCCGCGCTGCTCGGATAGTCCGGGTAGGCCGCGACGATCCGACGGCGGTCCTCGGGATCGGTACGGGCGAACAACTTTTCGATCATCGGCTCGTTGGTCGGCAGCAGCGGGAGGAACCGGGTGAACAGCCGGCCCTCGTCGGCGTTGTTGCCGACGATCAACGGCACCCGGTGGGCACTGCCCTCGGCCATCGCCGTCACCGGATCGACCGGCAGATACTCCGTGCCGAACGTCGGGCCGACCGGAAACGCCCCCGGCATGTCCGTCTGTCCACGCATGATCAGTGATTCCAGCGCCCGGCCCAGGTCCGCGGGCCGGGCGGACATGAGTGCGGCAGCCGCCGATCCCCCATCGGGACTGACCAATTCGGCGAGCTGATCCGCGAGCCGGGCCGCGGCATCCATGGAGCTGACCATCCCGCTGGCCGGGCTCTCCGAGATCACCTGAGCGAACAGTCCTTCGGCCTCCGGCACCGCGAGCAGTGTCGCGACCGCGTGGGCGCCCGCACTCTCACCGAAGATCGTCACGTTGTCGGGGTCTCCGCCGAACACCGCCACGTTGTCGCGGACCCAACGCAGGGCCAGCACCAGATCACGCAGGAACAGGTTGTCCTCGATCGGATGGTCGGGAGTCGCCAGCGACGACAGTTCGACGCAGCCGAGCATGCCGAGCCGGTAGTTCACCGAGACGAACACACAACCGCGGCGAGCGAGCGCAGCACCGTCGTAGACGGGTGTGGCCGAACTGCCCATGATGTAGCCACCGCCGTGCACGAAGAACATCACCGGCAGCGGACCGTCGGAGTTCGGCTTTTCCGGCGCCACCACGTTGAGGGTCAGGCAGTCCTCGCTCATCGGCTGGTGCTTGCCCACACCGACGAGCGTGTACCGGCGTTGCTGGGGCGCGCAGTAACCGAACCCGTGGCAATAGCGCACACCCGGCCATGGCTCGGCAGGCTCGGGTGCCCGCAGGCGCAGCGGCCCGACCGGCGGTTTGGCGTAAGGGATGGAACGCCAACGATGTACGCCGTCACGCGTGAACCCCTCGACGATGCCGGTACTGATCTTTGCCCGGACAGTCCGCTCGTGCATAGACCGACCGTATCGAACAACACCAGTGGGGGCGGACACGCGGTGGGCGTGGCATGCGACCGCTAGCCTTGCGGGTATGCGAATCGCTGTGACTGTTGGGGCTGCTGTGCTTTTGGCGGCGCTCGTGGCGGCCTGCTCACCGGGAGGGGGGCACGAGACGCAGCCGAACTCGCAGCCCCGGATGTCGATGCCGGCCGGCGCCCCGCACACCAAGATCACCACAACCACTACGACCACCACCTCGCCGCTGCCCACCACGGCGCCGGATCCGGGTACCCCGATGAACCGGGTGATCAAGTGGGTCGAGGCGGGCACCCCGGCCGACCCGTCGGGCTTCCATACGGCAACGCGCGAAGGTCAATCCACCAATCTGGGTGACGATGTCGCGTTCGTCGCTCCTTCGGGCAAGGCCCGCTGCGCCACCGACAAGATGGCCGAAGGCCAATTGGCGTGCCTCATCCAGGCCAGCGGCCTCCCCTCGAAGCCGTCGGACGTCGAGGGTCAGTGGATTCCCGGCTGGGTGGATTTCGGCGGGGAGACCGTGGATATCGGCTCGCTGCACGGAGATCCGGGCCGGTTCAACTACGGGGACGGCGCGGAACTGGCCGCGGGCAAGTCACTGGCCTTCGGCGACTACCGGTGCCGCGCCGACGACACCACCCTGGTGTGCGTCAACTACGCGCACCAGTCCGCGGTGCTGCTGAACTCGTCGGGCGTCGAACCGTTGGGCTGTCTCAAGCCGGTCCCACCGCCGGTGGGTGTCGGGCGTCAGCTCAGCTGCCCGCCCGACTAGCGCCAGCCGTCGGCAGCCTTCGCGGCCTGTAGCAACGCGTCACACAACTGTCGCAGCTCGTCGGCTGCGGCACCCTCGTCCACCGCGATCGCGACATCCTCGGCCGCACACCGGACCTGATACACCCGGTCGGACAGCTGGGCGGCCTCGTCCGCGGAGAGCACCACCGAATCCGGGGCCAGCGAGGTGCCTTTCACCATCGCGCGCTGTTCGTAGGCTCGCTGCCGGCAGGATTGCCTGCAATACTGGCGACGCCGGCCCATCTGCGCATCGGCGACCTCACGACCACACCACCGACAGGGTTGCGGACGATTCTTTCGGTGGTGGTGCGCCATGGGTCCCGACTGTAGACTGCCCGACGCCGCGACCCGCGTATCATCGATGGTCGAGTCGGGAACTTCGCAACGCCGTGCTGCGTTGATACATCCGGACAAACGCCGAACAAGGAGTGTTGACGATGGCTGATCGCGTCCTGAGAGGCAGTCGCCTCGGAGCCGTGAGCTACGAGACCGACCGCAACCATGACCTGGCGCCGCGTCAGGTCGCGCGCTACCGCACCGATAACGGTGAGATATTCGACGTCCCGTTCGCCGACGACGCCGAGATTCCCGGCACCTGGCCCTGCAAGAACGGCATGGAGGGCACCCTGATCGACGGCGACGTGCCGGAGCCCAAGAAGGTCAAGCCGCCGCGTACCCACTGGGACATGCTGCTGGAGCGCCGCTCCGTCGAGGAGCTCGAAGAACTGCTCAAGGAGCGCCTCGACCTCATCAAGACCAAGCGTCGCGGTAGCTGAACCCGATAAAAAACCGCGGCCATGCCCTTGTGGGCATGGCCGCGGTTTTTTCGTCGCCGACTAGCTGCGCACCACGCCCCTGGCGCGGTCCAGGCGCCCGCGGATACCCCACTCCGCGACCTTGAACATCGCCTCGCGGATGTTCGAGCCGCTCATCTTGGAGACCCCGAGCTCACGTTCGGTGAACGTGATGGGCACCTCGACCACCTTGAAGCCGTTGTTGATCGCACGCCAGGTCAGGTCGATCTGGAAGCAGTAACCCTTGGAGTCCACCGCGGACAGGTCGATCTTCTCCAGCACCTCCCGCCGGTACGCGCGGTAGCCGGCGGTGATGTCGTGGATACCGACACCCAGCAGCAACCGGGAGTAGGTATTGGCGGTCTTGGACAGCACCAGCCGCCGAACGGGCCAGTTGCGTACCGTGCCGCCGGAGACATAGCGCGAACCGATGGCCAGGTCCGCACCGGCGTCGACCGCGTCCAGCAGCCGGCTCAATTCCTCCGGCGCGTGACTGCCGTCGGCGTCCATCTCGACCAGGACCGAGTACCCGCGGCCCAGCCCCCAGGCAAAGCCGGCCAGATAGGCCGCACCCAGACCCGCTTTGCTGGTCCGGTGCATCACGTGCACACGATCCGGGTCGGCCAGGGCCAATTCATCGGCCAGCTTGCCGGTGCCGTCGGGGCTGCCGTCGTCGACCACCAGGATGTGCACCTCGGGGCTGGCGTGATGAACACGCCCGACGATCAGCGGCAGATTCTCCCGCTCGTTGTAGGTGGGAATGATCACCAGGGTGCGCTGACTCGGGCGTTCACCGTCCCGGCGAGGGCTGGATTCCCCCGGCCGCTTCGCTCCGTCACCAGGGACTGTCATGTGGCTCCTTCATCGTCGCGGGCCTTCGCCGGTGCGACGCCTCATTCTTTGCACGAACCCTCCATTGTGCAGTATTGCGGCGAGCAACGCCCCAAATCCAATCGTGACCAGCGCCACCTGCAAAGCCGGCCCCCACTCGGTGGCGGGTGTCAGCTCGGTTTTCAGCCTGACCTGGCTGTCCAGATAGGCGGGCTGGAAGAACTCGGTGCGAGCCAGCTCACGTCCGTCGGGCGCGATCACCGCGCTGATCCCGGTGGTCCCGGCGACCACGACGTACCGATCGTGCTCGACGGCCCGCAGTTTGCCGAACGCCAACTGCTGCGCACTCATACTCTCGTCGAACGTCGCATTGTTGGTGGGCACCGTCAGCACCTGCGCGCCGCTCAGCACCGATTCCCGCGCGGCCCGGTCGAAGATCACCTCCCAGCAGGTGGTCACCCCGATCGGCACTCCCGCCGCATGCACGACGCCGTTGCCCTCACCCGGCACGAAGTAGCCGGCCCGGTCCGCATACGACGACAGGTGCTTGAAGAAGCTGCGCCACGGCAGGTACTCGCCGAACGGCTGCACGATCTTCTTGTCGTGGCGCTCCCCCGGCCCGTGTTCCGGATCCCAGACGATCACGGTATTGGTGGCGACCGGGTTGTCCGCGGCGTACCCATCGGCCTTCGTGACGGTTCCCACGAGGATCGGCGCGCCGATGGCGTCGGCGGCCGCGGTGACCTGCGCCGCGGCGTCTGCGTTGGCCAACGGATCGATGTCGGAGGCGTTCTCGGGCCAGACCACGAACATCGGCTGCGGTGCCCTGCCCGCCCGGACGTCGTCGGCCAGTCGCTGCGTCTCTTTCACGTGGTTGTCGAGCACCGCACGGCGCTGGGCGTTGAACTCCAGTCCGAGCCTGGGCACATTGCCTTGAACGGCGGCCACGGTGACAGTCTGCTCATCGCCTGCACCGGTCCCGGAATGACGGACCTGCGGCCACAACAGTGCGGTGGACAGCAGCACCACCGTGATACTGAGACCGGGCAACATGACCGCAGGCGCGGGGAACCCCGGCTTGTGCCCGTGACGCCACCACTGCGCGATCTCCAGTGCCAGCAGCGTCGCGCTGAAGCCGACGAGCGCCACCGCGAACGACAGGAGCGGGGCGCCGCCCCAGCGCGCGATGGCGAGCAGTGGTCCGTTGGTCTGGCCGAATCCGACCACGCCCCAGGGAAATCCGCCGAACGGCACCGTCGATTTGAGCCACTCCTGGGTACTCCACAGCGCCGCGAACCACAACGGCCATCCTGGCAATCGCCTGACCACGACCGCCGACAGACCGAAGATCCCGCAGAACACCGCCTCCATGGCGGCCAGGGCCAGCCAGGGCATCGCGCCGACCAGACCGCTGATCCACGGCAGTAGCGGGATGTAGAAGGCCAACCCGAACAGGAACCCGTAGCCGAAGCCGCCGGCGAGGGTAGTGGACCGGAGGGTCAGCACCCAGCCGATCAACGCCAGCCCGACGAAGGCCGCCCACCACCAGCCGGTGGGTGGGTAGCTCAGGCACAACCCGAGTCCGCCGCCCACCGAGGCGCTCAACTGCGCCCACCGCGCCGCGGCGGCGCGGCCGAACCGCGACGCCCGCACGGTCACCACGGACCAGCGATCAGGCGTGCCCGCCGCGGTGAGGCGGTACTCGCGCTCCTCGGGTTCGTCGTCGGGATCGATGTCGGCCACCGGATCGCCGGTGACGTCCTCATCCAGTTCGCCGAAGGACTCGTCGTCGAGTGCGTCGAGTTCAGCGAGTTCGTCTTCCTCGATGGCCGGGATCACGTCGGTGGTCTCGTTGGGCCGCGGGCGGCCCAAGCCATCCGGCCGCGGCGCCCGGGAGCGCTCGGATCTGTCTCGGGGACGCTCACTGCCCATGAATGACGACACCCCGGTGGACGGTCTGACGACAGCGCGGCAGGCCCGCATCGGCGGCCAGCCGCGGCAGTGCGGGTACGCGTGACCGCGGATCGGTGGACCAACGCTGGACGGCGTTGGCCGGCGCGCTGACCTCAAGATCATCGGCATCCCACACCGCATAACTGGCAGCAGCGCCGGGTGTCAGCGTCCCGGTGACACCATCGCGGACCCCACCGGCCCGCCAGCCCCCACGGGTGGCCGCAGCGAACGCTGCACGAGCCGAAATGGCGCTGCCTGCGCTGCGGTGCGACACCGCCGCACGCACGGTCTGCCAGGGATTCATGCTGGTGACCGGGGTGTCTGAGCCGAACGCAAGGGGCACGCCTTCGGATGCTAACAGCGCGAACGGGTTGAGCCGGTGAACTCGGTCAAGCCCGAGACGCTGCGCGTACATGCCTTCTTCGCCACCCCACAGGGCATCGAAGTTGGGTTGCATGCTGGCCATCACGCCCCAGGCCCCCAACTGGGCGGCCTGCTCGGCGTTGACCATCTCCAGATGCTCCAGACGGTGACCGCAGCGGGCCACGGCCGGGCCGCCCAGCCGCTGCGCCACAGCCTCGAATCCCTCGACGACCGCGGCGACCGCGGCATCGCCGATCGCGTGGAACCCAGCCGGGATTCCGGCCTCAGTGCACGCCTGCAGATGTGTGGTGATGGCACTGACGTCGAGATAGGAATTGCCGCAGGTGTGGGGTGCGTCGTGGTACGGCTCGTGCAGCCACGCGGTGCGCGAGCCGAGGGCGCCGTCGACGAACAGGTCCCCGGCCAGGCCCCGCGCGCCGGTCTCGGCAATCAGGTGGCGGGCATGTTCGGCGTCGCGGGCCGGCTCGCCCCAATATCCGACGACCTCCACTCCGTGCTCCAGCGCGCGCAGCTCCTGCCAGTCCAGTAGACCGCCGATCTGCGGGCCCGCGCATTCGTGGACCGCGGCAATCCCCATCCCGGCAGCGTGGTCGAGCGCCGCGACGCGGGCGTCGTGCCGTTGCTGCGCGGTGAGCTGTTCACGCGCAGCGGCGCGCACCAGGTGATGCGCCTCGGCGCTCAGCGGGCGCTGCGGATCGAACCCGACGGCCTCGGGCAGCGCGGGCGCCAACCGGCGCAGCGCTGTGGTGGCGGCGGCGGAATGCACGTCCACCCGGGCCAGATAGGCGGGCCGGTCGCCCAGCACCGCGTCGAGATCGTCGGTGCTCGGGCCCGTGCGCTCCGGCCAGCCCGACTCGTCCCAACCGTGTCCCCACACCGGCCCCTCGGGATTCCGGCGGGCATAGTCACCGACCAATTGCAGGCACTGTGCCAACGACGTGGCCCCACGCAAGTCCAGGCCTCGCAGATTCAGCCCGGTGGCGGTCAGGTGAACGTGGCTGTCGACGAACGCCGGGGCGACGAACCCGCCGTCGAGGTCGACGACCTCGGCATCGGGAAACTGTGACCGGCCGACGTCGTCAGTCCCCAGCCACGCCACTACCCCGCCGCGCACGGCGAATGCCGTCGCGTCGGGATAGCTGGGGCTGTGGATACGCCCGTTGATCAGGAGAGTGGTCAAGCTTTTCGGCTGGCGGTCAGGCCTTGGGAGGCAGACGGTACGGATCGACGTCATTGACGTCGATTACTTCGCCGTCAATGTAGTCGCCTGTGCCCCGTCGAAAACCGGCGGCACCGGTCGCTGCGCCGAAACCAACCGGGGCGGCGACGATGAGCGGCACTCGCCGGGCGACCAGGCCGGTGAGCACCGGCCGTGCGGCTGCCCGCGTGGGGGGTAACAGCAACAGTGCGCCGGCGACCGAGCTGGCCAGTCCGGGAATCACCACCAACACGGTGCCCAGCGCCACCAGCAGGCTGTCGGACACCGCTCCCTGGGGATCGGACAGGCCACCCGAAAGGCCCGCGCGCAACCGGCGGATGTGCCGGTTGAGCTGCGAACCCGCCAACACCAGCCCGATCACGAACGAGGCCAGCAGCAACAGCACGGTGTAGCCGAACCCGATGGTCGCCACCAGGGCGACCATCACGGCAACCTCCAAGAGGAGATAGATCAGAAACAGCCGCTTTGCCATGCCAGGTCAACGATCGGACGGGCGGTTCGGTTCCTGATCGGGTGCCGGTGCGTCGACGGCACGTACCTCGATGGCGCTGTGCACCTTGTCGATGCCGCCGCGCAACAGGGCCCGTGGCACGAAGTACCAGGCGTGGTTCCAGTACCGCTTGACGATCGCGTCGAACACCCGCCGGGTCTCGGACTTCGGCAGGTTACTGGCCACCGCCTCCACCGGATCACCCTTCGGAGCGCCGAGCACACCGCATTTCTGGATCGTGACCCGCGGGGTGTTGTTGATGCGCTTGGTCTTCCACGATCCGTCGTCGGTGATGATCAGCAACTTGTCACCGTCCGGGACGCCCCACACCGCGGTCGGCTTGGGCTTGCCGGTCTTGGTGAAGGTGGTCAGCAGCAGGTACTTCTCCCGGTAGACGTCCTCGAAGGTCGGTGCCATGGGACTCAATTCACCGGTTTGAGCAGAAGCGAAACATTGTTCTGCATGCCGCCGCGCAGCTTGGAGAACACGTTGAACGTCTTGCCCAGCAGGCCGTACCGCTTGCCGATCGCGTCGTAGGTGGCGCCGTTGGCCGATTTGGGCAGGATCTCGGCGACGGCCTCGACCGCCTCGCTCTTCGGATTGCCGCGCACGTCACACGCCGCCACGGTGACCCGCGGCGTGTTACGGATCCGTTTAACCTTCCAGGACGACTCCTGGGTGATCACCACCAGTCCGTCCGGTGACGGCGCGGCCCAGATGGCGGTCGGCTTGGGCCGCCCGTCCTTGGTGAACGTGGTCAGCAGAACGTAGTTGGCCTTGGCGACATCGGCGAAGGTGAGAGCCATGCTGCCCAATCTAAGCCAACAGGTCAGCGGACGTTGACTCTGCGAACAGGGCGCAAATGTGCGAGAACGGTGCGCCCTGGACGCAGAGTCGGCGCGGTCAGCCCTCGAGGTCGCCTTCGGTTTCCAGCAGCACCTGCCGGAGCCCGTCGAGGGTGGCCTGCTCGGGTTGGGCCCACATGCCACGCCCCGCGGCCTCGAGGAGGCGCTCGGCCATGCCGTGCAGCGCCCACGGATTGGATTCGGACATGAACTTGCGGTTCTCGTCGTCGAGTACGTACTCGGCCGAGAGCCGTTCGTACATCCAGTCGGCCATCACGTGCGCGGTGGCGTCGTAGCCGAACAGATAGTCGACCGTGGCCGCCATCTCGAAGGCGCCCTTGTAGCCGTGCCGGCGCATCGCGGTGATCCACCGCGGGTTGACCACCCGGGCCCGGAACACGCGGTTGGTCTCCTCCGACAGCGTCCGGGTGCGGACGGCATCGGGGCGGGTGTTGTCACCGATGTAGGCCGCGGGGGCCTGTCCGGTCAGTGCCCGCACGGTGGCGACCATCCCGCCGTGGTACTGGAAGTAGTCGTCGGAGTCGGCGATGTCGTGTTCGCGGGTGTCGGTGTTCTTGGCCGCCACCGCGATTCGCCGGTAGGCCCGGTTCATGTCATCGGCGGCGGGGGCTCCGTCGAGTCCGCGACCGTAGGCGAATCCACCCCAGGCGGTGTACACCTCGGCCAGGTCGGCGTCGTCGCGCCAGTTGCGGCTGTCGATCAGCTGCAGCAGACCGGCCCCGTAGGTTCCCGGCTTGGAGCCGAAAATTCTTGTGGTGGCTCGTCTTTGATCACCATGTTCGGCCAGGTCGGCCTGCGAGTGGGCGCGCACGTAGTTGTCCTCGGCTGACTCGTCGAGGCCGGCCACCAACGCCACGGCGTCGTCCAGCATGGTGACCACGTGAGGGAAGGCGTCGCGGAAGAACCCCGAGATCCGCACCGTGACGTCGATGCGCGGCCGGCCGAGTTCTGCCAGGTCGATCGGCTCCAGGTTGACCACGCGGCGGGACGCGTCGTCCCACACCGGCCGCACTCCCAGCAGTGCGAGCACTTCGGCGATGTCGTCGCCGGCGGTGCGCATGGCCGAGGTGCCCCACACCGACAGCCCGACCGATTGCGGCCAGCGACCGTAGTCGGTCCGGTAGCGGTCCAGAAGTGAATCCGCCATCGCCACACCGGTTTCCCACGCGAGCCGCGACGGAACCGCCTTGGGGTCCACCGAGTAGAAGTTGCGCCCCGTGGGCAGCACGTTGACCAGGCCGCGCAACGGCGAGCCGGACGGCCCGGAGGCGATGAAGCCGCCGGCCAGGGCGCGCAGCACCTGGTCGATCTCGCAAGCCGTGCCGGCCAACCGGGGCACCACCTCGGTCGCGGCGAAGCGCAGGATGCGGGCCACCTCGGGATTGTCGGTGATCCTCTCCACCGCAGAAACGTCCCAACCGGATTCCTGCAACGCGGCGACCAGCTCACGCGCGCCGGCCTCGGCGGCGTCTACGGCCGCCCGGTCGTCACTGCCGTCCTCGGTCAGGCCCAGCGCCTGACGCAACCCGGGAACCGTCTGCTCGCCGCCGAACAGCTGCCGGGCCCGCAGGATTGCCAACACCAGGTCGAGTTCGCCCTCACCGCTGGGCTTCTGCCCCAACACGTGCAGGCCGTCGCGGATCTGGACGTCTTTGATCTCGCATAGCCAGCCGTCGACGTGCAGCAGCATGTCGTCGAACACGTCCTCGTCGGGGCGGTCCTCCAACCCCAGGTCGTGGTCCATCTTGGCGGCGCGCATCAACGTCCAGATCTGCTGGCGGATGGCCGGAAGCTTGCCCGGGTCCAGGGCCGAGACGGTGGAGTGCTCGTCGAGCAGTTGCTCCAATTTGGCGATGTCGCCGTAGGTTTCGGCACGAGCCATCGGCGGGATGAGGTGATCGATCAGGGTGGCGTGCGCCCGGCGCTTGGCCTGGGTGCCCTCCCCTGGATCGTTGACCAGGAACGGGTAGATCAGTGGCAGGTCCCCGAGGGCGGCGTCGGTGCCGCAGGCCGCGCTCATGCCGAGCGTCTTGCCCGGCAGCCATTCCAGGTTGCCGTGCTTGCCCAGGTGCACCACGGCGTCCGCACCGAACGAACCCGGGAACGACTTGTCCAGCCAGCGGTAGGCGGCCAGGTAGTGGTGGCTGGGCGGCAGGTCGGGGTCGTGGTAGATCGCCACGGGGTTCTCCCCGAAGCCGCGCGGCGGCTGAACGATCAGCACCACGTTGCCGGCCTGGATGGCCGCGATGACGATCTCTCCGTCGGGATCGCGACTGCGGTCGACGAACAGCTCCCCCGGTGGCGGGCCCCAGTGCTCGACGACGGCATCGGAAAGCTCGGCGGGCAGCGTGGCGAACCAGGCCCGGTAATCCTTGGCCGGAACCCGAATCGGGTTGGCGGCCAGTGCCTCGTCGGTCAACCAGTCCGGGTCCTGACCGCCGCGCTCGATCAGCGAGTGGATCAGGGCATCTCCGTCGCCGGAGTCGACGATGGTGGCGAGGTCGCCGGGTGCGGTGGCCTCACCGATGTCGTAACCCGCATCGCGCATGGTGCGCAGCAGTGCGACCGCGCTGGCCGGGGTATCCAGACCGACGGCATTGCCGATGCGGGCGTGCTTGGTGGGATAGGCCGAAAACATCACGGCCACCCGCTTTTCCGCGGCCGGGATGGCACGCAACCGAGCGTGCCGTACGGCCAGGCCCGCCACCCGCGCGCAGCGCTCGGGATCGGCAACGTAGGAGATCAGCCCTTCGGAGTCGATCTCCTTGAAGGAGAACGGCACCGTGATGATGCGCCCGTCGAACTCGGGAACGGCGACCTGGGTGGCCACGTCCAGCGGCGACATCCCGTCGTCGTTATCCGACCACTGATCCCGTGAACTGGTCAGGCACAGGCCCTGCAGGATCGGAATATCCAGTGCGGCAAGGTGAGCGACGTTCCATGAATCGTCGTTACCCCCGGCACCGACTGTCGCCGGAGTGGCGCCACCGGCAGCGAGCACCGTGGTGACAAGCGCATCGGCGGTGCCGAGCAACTCGAGGAGTTCGGGTTCGGCGGTGCGCAGGGAGGCGCAGAACACCGGCAGTGCCCGGCCGCCGGCCTGCTCGACGGCGTCACACAATGCCTCGACGTAGCCGGTGTTTCCGGCGAGTTGCTGGGCGCGGTAATAGAGGACTGCCACGGTCGGGCCGGCGGCCTCGGTGGCGGCGCGCTCGAGGACGCCCCAACTCGGGGTGCTCGCCGGCGCCGCGAAGCCGAATCCGGTCATCAGCAAGGTGTCGGACAGGAAGGAATGCAGGTTCCCGAGGTTCTCCAGCCCGCCCTGGGCCAGGTAGATGTGGGTTTGCAGGGCCGCACCCTGCGGGGCGGTGGAATGCCCCATCAGCTCGGCGTCGGGCGACTGCTCACCGCTCACCACGATGGTGGGCAGGCCGCTCGACACCACGGTGTCGATGCCGTCCTGCCAGGCCCGGTACCCACCGAGGATCCGGATCACCGCGATGTCGGCGCCCTCCAGGAGCTCCTCGAGCTCACCGGTGACCAGCCTTGACGGATTCGCCCAGCGGTACCGCGCACCGCTGGCGCGGGCAGTGATCAGATCGGTGTCCGAGGTCGACAGCAGCAGGACGGTGGGCGTAGTGGCATCGTTTGCGGCGGTCGCGGCGGCGGCGTCAGAAGGGTGGGACACCCCACATTCGTACCGCACCGGCTACCCGATCGGGGCAGCCGGTGCGGTACGGATCAGCAACGTTCAGGGTTGAGTTTCACCGAACCGGTCGTGCCACGACTGCCGGTACGGCCGGCCCGGCGTCGCAACGAGCACCAGCACGAGCACGGCGAATGCACCGAAGGCGAGCATGGATCACTCCTTTCGTCTGAACCTCTGTCAAGCTGTTCAACTTCCCGGTACCGGTGGTCCCGGAAATTCCTCTAAACGGTACGTCCGGCGGCGCGGAAAATGGCCGATCTGTAAGCGACCGAACAGGTTTCCGCACCTATGACGGATGTCACAACACCGGCCGAAAGTAGGATGGACTGCGAGATGACCAGGACCCGCGACAACGACGCCTGCCCCGGCGCATTGACGGTGCACCAGGCCGCCGACGGCGCCCTGGTGCGGATTCGGCTCCCCGGCGGGATGATCACACCCGCCCAACTGACCGCGCTGGCCGAGGTCGCCGAGCAGTTCGGCTCGCCGGCAATGGAACTCACGTCTCGCGGCAACATCCAGATCCGGGCATTGACCGATACCGACGGCGCTGCCACCGCGCTGGCCGACGCCGGACTGCTGCCGTCGCCGACACACGAACGGGCCCGCAACATCGTCGCCTCGCCCCTGTCCGGCCGTTCGGGCGGCATCATCGACGTCCGCCCGCTGGTTACCGAACTCGACGACGCCATCCAGGCCGACCCGGCTCTGGCCGGACTGCCGGGCAGGTTCTGGTTCAGCCTCGACGACGGCCGCGGCGACGTGTCCGGG
This sequence comes from Mycobacterium shunyiense, assembly GCF_058270035.1. NCBI lineage: Bacteria > Bacillati > Actinomycetota > Actinomycetes > Mycobacteriales > Mycobacteriaceae > Mycobacterium > Mycobacterium shunyiense. The sequence goes on from NZ_JBZDPT010000047.1 coordinate 17,854, forward strand.
ATCGACGCCGACACCGGGGTGCACGCACTGGACGACGGCACGTGCGCACTGCTGCTGGCGGGGCGCGACACCGGAGTACGACTCGAAACCGGTGACGCGACGACCACCCTCGTCGAGGTGGCCAGACGGTTCCTCGACATCCGTGGAAAGGCCTGGCGGATAACCGAACTCGACGATCACTCGGCGCTGTTGGACGGTATGACCGTCTCCGCCCCGGCAGGCGCCACCTGGCCGCCGACAGTCCAACCACCCGTCGGATGGATACCGCAGAACGACGGCCGCATCACGCTGGGCGCCGGACTGCCCCTGGGTGTGTTGCAGGCCCGGACCGCCCACTTCCTGTCCGCGATCGAGTCGCCACTGGTGATCACCCCGTGGCGCTCGGTGCTGGTGTGCGACGTCGGCGAAGGTGAAGCCGACATGTCGCTTCGTGTGCTCGCGCCACTGGGACTCGTATTCGACGAGAACTCGTCGTGGCTACGGATCAGCGCCTGCACCGGCAGCCCCGGATGCGCCAAGTCGATCGCAGATGTGCGCGCCGACGCGGCCCAGGCGGTCGACACCCCCACGGAGTCGCACCGGCATTTCGTGGGCTGTGAGCGGGCCTGCGGCAGCCCACCCACCGCCGAGGTCCTGATCGCCACCGAGGACGGATACCGGCTGCGTATCACGCCCCCGTAGGGTATGCGGGTGCTCGACTACATCCGTGACGCCGCCGAGATCTACCGGCAGTCATTCGCGACGATCCGCGACGAGGCGAACCTGTCGCGCTTCCCCGACGATGTGTCACGGGTGGTGGTGCGGCTGATCCACACCTGCGGTCAGGTCGATGTCGCCGACCATGTCTCCTACACCGATGACGTCGTGACCAGGGCGCATGCCGCGCTGGCCGCGGGTGCGCCGGTGCTGTGCGACTCGTCGATGGTCGCAGCGGGCATCACGCGTTCACGGTTGCCCGCCGATAACGAGGTCATCTCACTGGTGGCCGATCCCCGCGCCCCGGAGCTGGCGGCGAAGTTGGGTTTCACCCGGTCGGCGGCCGCCGTCGACCTGTGGGCCGACCGCCTCGGCGGCGCGGTGGTGGCGATCGGCAATGCACCGACTGCCCTGTTCCGGCTGCTGGAACTGCTCGACGAGGGTGCGCCCGTCCCTGCCGCGGTGCTGGGTGGACCCGTCGGCTTCGTCGGGTCGGCGCAGTCCAAACAGGAATTGATCGAGCGCCCGCGTGGCATGTCCTATCTGGTGGTGACCGGCCGGCGCGGTGGCAGCGCCATGGCCGCGGCCGCCGTCAATTCGATTGCGAGTGAGCGCGAGTGAGCACAACGGCGTCAGAACGTGAAACCCGGGGCACCCTGTACGGCGTCGGGCTGGGCCCGGGCGATCCCGAGCTCGTGACGGTCAAGGCAGCCCGCCTGATCGGTGCGGCGGACGTGGTGGCCTACCACAGCGCCAAGCACGGTCACAGCATCGCCAGGGGCATCGCCGAGCCCTACCTGCGCGAAGGTCAGCTCGAAGAACACCTGGTCTACCCCGTCACCACGGAGACCACCGAGCATCCCGGCGGGTACGTCGGCGCGATGGAAGACTTCTATGCCGCCGCGGCCGAGCGCATCGCCGCCCACCTGGAGGCCGGCCGCGACGTGGCACTGCTGGCCGAGGGCGATCCGCTGTTCTACAGCTCCTACATGCACATGCACACCCGGCTGACCGAGCGATTCCACGCCGTCATCGTTCCCGGCGTCACCTCGGTGAGCGCGGCCTCGGCCGCCACGGGCACTCCGCTGGTGCAGGGCGACGACGTGTTGACGATCCTGCCCGGCACGCTGCCCACCGCAGAGCTGGAGCGCCGCCTGGCCGACACCGACGCCGCTGTCGTGCTCAAGCTGGGCCGGTCTTACACCCGAGTACGGGAAGCCCTGGAGTCGACCGGACGGCTCGACGAGGCGTACTACGTCGAGCGGGCCAGCACCGATCGGCAGCGGGTTTCGCCGGCGGGCGAGGTGGGCGGCGAAGGCGGCACGGACGTCAAGGTGCCGTATTTCTCCCTGGCCATGGTGCCCGGCCGGTCACGTTCCACCACACCTCAGGGCAGTGTCGTGGTCGTCGGCCTCGGACCGGGCGACTCGGACTGGATGACGCCGCAGAGCCGCCGTGAACTGTCCGCCGCCACTGATCTGATCGGCTACGGCCCGTATCTCGATCGTGTCGGCGCCCGCGCCGGGCAGCACCACCACCCCAGCGACAACACCGACGAGCCGGCCCGCGCGCAGCTGGCCTGCAAGCTGGCTCAGGAGGGCCGGACGGTTGCGGTCGTGTCCTCCGGCGATCCGGGCGTGTTCGCCATGGCCACCGCGGTGCTCGAGGAAGCCAAGCAGTGGCCCGGCGTCGAGGTCCGGGTGATCCCCGCGATGACGGCCGCGCAGGCGGTCGCCAGCCGGGTTGGCGCCCCCCTCGGCCACGACTACGCGGTGATCTCCCTGTCCGACCGGCTCAAGCCGTGGGACGTGATCGCCGAGCGTCTCACCGCCGCGGCCAAGGCCGATCTGGCGCTGGCGATCTACAACCCCGCCTCCAAGACGCGGACCTGGCAGGTCGGCGCCATGCGCGAGTTGCTGCTGGAGTACCGCGATCCGAGTACCCCGGTGGTGGTCGCACGGGCCGTCTCCGGCGCCGAGCCGGGCCCGGGCGAACGGGTGTCCGTCGTACGACTCGCCGATCTGGATCCGGCCCAGGTGGACATGCGCACCATGTTGATCATCGGCTCGTCTCAGACGCAGTGGTACACCGGCTCGGCGGCCGGTGACACCACCGAGGACCGGGTGTTCACCCCGCGCCAGTACCCCGGCTGACCTCATCGACTGACGCGCGTCGAGATTCATTGACAGCTGTCAGTAGGACCGATAGTGTCCGGCGTCACACCCGTTCGAAATGGGAGGGCCGGCCACCATGCCGACGGCACCACAGGGCGCACCCGCACGGTCACCGGTCGACCGTCGGCAACCGCAACGCAGTGATCAGCGCCGCACCGCAATCCTGGAGGCGCTCAACGAGCACCTGCAGAAGACCGGGTTCGACGCGCTGAACATCGCCGGGGTGGCGCGCCAGGCCGGGGTGGGTCGATCAGCGTTCTATTTCTATTTCGAGAACAAGGCAGCCGCCGTCGCCGCCTTGGTCGAGCCCATGTACGACGCGTTGTTCGCCGCCAACAACATCCTGGCCGACGCAACCCGGCCGCCCCGAGACCGTGTCCACGACACCATCGAGGCCGTGCTGCGGACAGCCGACGATCATCGCTACCTGGTGCAAGCGATGTTGGAGGCGCGGGGGTCCAGCGGGGCGGTTCGCGATCTATGGGACCAGGCGCGCGAGTCCTTCGTCCCGACCGTCTCCGCGGTGATCGCCGCCGAGCGCACCGCAGGCCGTGCGCCCGACGGGGCCGATCCGGTGGTGCTCGCCAGCCTGCTGATCGAGTTCAACGATCGACTGGTCGAACGATTCGTCCTGGGTGGACCGCTGTCGCGACAACAACTATCGGAAGGTGCTGAGGCAATGTGGATGGGCTCGATCTACGGGACAATTCGGTGACCGCCGCGGGTTCGATCCCCATGTCCATCCCGGGCAAACCGGCCGAGGTGACCGCCGGATGGTTGTCGAAGGTCCTTGGCGCCGAAGTGGATTCGGTACAGACCGCACCGATCGGCACGGGCCAGACCGGTGCCACCTACCGAGTGTCGGTCACCTACCGCGACGACGACGCCCTTCCGGGTACGTTCGCGGTCAAGCTGCCATCGCAGGACGAGACGGTGCGCGACCGCGTCACCATCGGGTACCGGTCAGAGCACGCGTTCTACACCAATGTCGCCGACCATGTACAGATCCCGGTCCCACATTGCCACCATTGCGAGATCGCCGGAGAGGGAGCCGATTTCGTCCTGCTCCTGGCCGATATGGCGCCGGCCGAGCAGGGTGATCAGATCGCCGGCTGCACACCGGCCGAGGCCACGCTGGCAGTCCTGGCACTGGCCGACCTGCACGGTCCGACGTGGGCCGACCCCCGGTGGGCCAACTTCCCCGGTATCGCCATGCCCAAGCCGGAACCCGACTCCGCCAAGGGTTTCGGTGACGTCGCCAAGATGGCCGCCGACATCACGTTGGACAAGATCGGCGCACGCCTGAGCACCGAGGACCAGGACACCATGCGCGCTGCGATGTCGGTCGTCACCCCGTGGCTGTTGGCCGAACCCGACCGGTTCGCGATCCTGCACGGTGACTACCGCCTTGACAACATGCTGTTCGACCCCGACCGTACCCGGATCACCGTGGTGGACTGGCAGACTCTCGGCTCTGGCCTGCCCGCTCGTGACCTGTCGTACTTCACCGCAACCAGCCTGGATCCAACCGTCCGGGCTGCAGCCGAATCCGACCTCGTCACGGCCTACCACGACCGGCTGCTGTCACACGGCGTCACCGACTATGACCGCGAAACCTGTTGGCAGGATTACCGTTTGGGCATGCTGCAGGCGCCGCTGATCACTGTGCTGGGCACCGCTTTCGCCAGCTCCACCGAGCGCGGCGACGACATGATGGTGGTGATGGCACAGCGCGGCTGCCAGGCCATCCGGGAACTCGGCACGCTCGACCTGATCAACGCCTGACCGGCGGTCCCGTGACCCGGGTGCCAGGGGTGACGCGGGCGATCCCCCGCACGATCCGAGGCATCCGCCGTGCCATCACCGCCATGGCCTGGTCCGATCGACGCATCGTGGGCCTCGGACCAGGCGTGGGCACCGAGGACAGCTCCGCTTCGGGCGTTCCGGCCCGCGCACCGTGGCGATCGACCGCCAGGAGCCGCCAGGTGCCCGGCACCCCACGCAGCTGGACGTCGCCGCGGTCCTGGAAGCCGGTTCCCGAACCCACGACGAGATCGCGGACGGTGCTCGACACCAGGATCTCCCCCGCGCCGGCCAACCCGAGGATGCGCGCCGCGATGTGGACGGCGATTCCCCCGATATCGCCGTCCAGCAGTTCGCATTCGCCGGTGTGGATGCCGGCGCGAATCTCGATGCCCATGGTCTCGGTCTGATCGCGCAGCGCCTCGGCGCAGCGGATCGCCTGTGTGGGCCCGTCGAATGTGGCGAGGTGTCCGTCACCGGTGCTCTTCACCACGACACCGCCGAATCTCCCGGTCAGGTCAGTGGTGATCTCCCCCATCCGATGCAGCACCGCCCGCCACCGCTCGTCACCGGTGGCCGCGGCGTGTTGAGTGGAGGCCACCATGTCGGTGAACAGCACCGTGCGCAGCGCCCGGTGGGACTGCGACGGTGCAGCATGGCTGCCGGTGAGGAATCCCTCGATCTCGCTGGTGATCTCGTCGGGGTTGGCAATCCAGGGCGCATGGTCGGTGCCGTCCACCTCCAACAGCCGCGCACCCGGGATGCGGGCGGCGATATACCTCCCGCCCTGGATCGGGACCAGATCGCCGGTGGCGTGGATGACCAGAGTCGGCGCCGTGATCGTCGACAGGACCGACCGCACATCGATCCGGAACAGTGCCCCCAGCGTGGCCCGGGCCATTCCCGGGCTGGCACTCATCCGCTCGACCATCCCGAGCTGGCGCACCGAACCGGCGTCCGGGAGCAGCAGTTTGAGGGCCGCACCGGTGCCCCACTGCGAGGTGCTGGCGCGGCCGAACTCCTGAAAGGTGGCCAGCTGCCGGGTCGAGGGCGTGTATTCCTCGCCCATCTCGGTCAAGATCCGGGCGTGCAGCTCGGACGGGTCACGGTCGAAGTCAGCCCACTGGGTGATACCGAAGTACGCGAAGGTGCCGGCGAGGATCAGGGCCTGGGTCCGTTCGGGCCGGGTCGCCGCGAACAGCATCGCCGCGGGTCCGCCCTCGCTCAACCCGAACAGCACGGCACGGCCGAAGCCTGCGGCATCCATCACGGCCTCGATCTCGGCCGCCCGTTCGTCAAGCGTGCGTACCTGCGGGACGGGGTCCGACAGCCCGACGCCGGCCTTGTCGTACAGCAGGACGCGGCAGAACGTCGAGATCCGCTCCATGAAGGCCTCGAACTCGGGCATCGTCCAAAACAGCTCCAGATGGCTGACGAACGAACCGGCGTAGACAAGGTCGACGGGCCCGTCTCCGAATACCTGGTAGGCGAGACTCAGACCGCCGCACGATGCATATGACGTCTCCGCCACGTTCGGAGCCTACTGCTGCAGGGCACCTCAGCCTGCGGTTTTGGCCCTAACCCAGCTCGCAGCCTCCTCGACCGTGGCGACCGTCTGCACGCCGGGCGGGAGTGCCGGACGGTCCACCATCACCACCGCCACGCCCGCCGACTCGGCCGCCCGCAGTTTGGGCTCGGTCATCGCGCCGCCACTGTTCTTGGTCACCAACGCATCGACGCGGTGCTCCCGCAGCAGCGCCAGTTCCCCGTCGTAGTCATACGGACCGCGGGACAGCAGCAGTTCATGATCGGCAGGCAGCGTGTCGGAGTCGGGCGGGGTGACGGCGCGGATCAGGAACCAGGCGTCGACGTCCTTGAACGCCCGGGTGCCGGATCTGCCGGTGGTGAGAAAGACCCGTGAATAGCCGTTACCCGTCACGGTTTCGGCGGCTTCGGTGTCCGATCCCACCACGATCGCCGATCCTGGCGCCCAGGCCGGCCGGGCCAGGACCAGATGCGGCACGCCGACTTCGGCGCACACCTGTGCCGCATGCGCGGTGATGGTGGCGGCGAAGGGATGGGTGGCATCGACCACCGCCTCGACACCCTCGTCGACCAGCCATCGCCGCATACCCTCGACACCGCCGAACCCGCCGATGCGTACCGGACCGACCGGCAGCGCCGGGTCGGGGACCCGCCCGGCCAGCGAGCTGATCACCTCCACGTCTGGGTGCAGAACGGCGGCCAGGGCCCGCGCCTCGCCGGTGCCACCGAGCAGAAGGACTTTCATCAGTGGGTGGCCCGGCGGCGCCGATCCGACGAGTACAGGTAGCTGTCGGAGAACCCTTCCGCGGCAAGGACATCGCCGACGACGATGACCGCGGTTTTGGTCACCTCGGCGGCGTGCATCTTCTCGGCGATGTCGGCGAGCGTGCCGCGCAGCACGATCTCCTGCGGCCAGCTGACGAATGCCACCACCGCACAGGGTGTTTCGGGTCGGTATCCGCCGTCGAGGAGCTGCGGGACGATGTTGTCGATCTGGGCGGCGGCCAGGTGCAGCACCAACGTCGCGCCCGGGGCCGACAGCGTGCGCAGGTCCTCACCGTTGGGCATCGCCGTGGACAAGGTGGCCACCCGGGACAAGGTGACGGTCTGGGCCACGCCGGGAACGGTGAGTTCGCGCCCCAGGGCGGCGGCCACCGCGGCGAATGCCGGTACGCCGGGCACGATCTCGTACCCGATGCCCAGTTCGTCGAGCCTGCGGCACTGTTCGGCCAGCGCGCTGTAGATCGACGGGTCGCCGGAATGCAGCCGGGCCACGTCGAAACCCGCGTGCTCCGCGGCCACCAACTCGTCGATGATCTGGTCCAGGTTCAGCGGACCGGTGTCGACGACCTTGGCGTCGGGCGGACACAGCGCCAGCAGATCGTCGGGCATGATCGATCCGGCGTACAGACACACCGGACAGCTACCGAGCAGCTTGGCGCCGCGCACGGTGATGAGATCGGCCGCGCCGGGGCCGGCGCCGATGAAGTACACCGTCATCGCTTGACCACCGCCCACTGGGTCACCGGCAGCGCAGGACGCCAGCCGGTGAATTCGCCGATCGCACCGCCCTGGTAGTGCTGATAACGCCGCAACTCGCCGCCTTCCTTCGAATACCATTGCGCGACAACTACTTCAGATTCCAGCGTGACGGCATTGACCACCAGGCGCCCACCTGAGGGCAGCCGGTCGAAGCACGCCTGCAGTAGCCCGGGCTGCGTGACGCCGCCGCCGATGAAGATCACGTCAGGATCGGGCGCACCGTCGAGCGACTCGGGCGCACCACCGCGCACGTCCACCCGGACCCCGAACGCCGTGACGTTGCCCATGATCCGGTCACGTCGCTGCTCATCCCGCTCGAATGCGATCGCCGTGCATCCCACTGCGCTACGCGACCATTCGATCGCGATGCTGCCTGAGCCCGAGCCGACATCCCACAGCAGTTCCCCGGGCCGGGGTCCCAGTGCGGCCAGGGTGACGGCTCGGATGGACTGCTTGGTCAGCTGGCCGTCATGGGCGAACGCCTCGTCCGGCAGCGCCTGAGCCCGGCGCTCGTCGGGAAGATAGGCCACCGCGATCACGTTGAGGTCGTCGATTCCGGCCGGCGGTGTCGTCGCCCAGTCCCGGGCGAGGCCGTCGTGGCGGCGCTCCCCCGGCCCGCCCAGTTGCTCAAGCACGGTCAATTCCGAATCCCCCCGGCCGGATTCGCTCAACAGCCGAGCCAGCGCGGCGGGAGTCTGCGCGTCGCGCGACAGCACCACCGCCCGGCCGCCACGGCGCACCGCGGTGTGCGGTGGGGCGGTGACCAGGCTGATCACCTCGGTGTCGGGCACGGTCCAGCCCAGCCGCGCGCAGGCCAGCGTCACGCTCGACACGTGCGGCAGCACCCGGACCCGCTGCGCGCCGAACAACCGGATCAGTGTCGCGCCGATGCCGTGCAGCAGCGGATCCCCGCTCGCCACCACATGCACATCGGCGTCACCGAAAAGCGTCGGCAGCGCGGGCAGCATCGGCGACGGCCACTCGCGCCGGTCCCGCGTCACGCTGTCGTCGAGCAGCTCCAGTTGCCGTGGTGAGCCGTACACGACGGTGGCCCGTCCCAACTCGTCACGCGAGGTCGCCGACAACCCGGCCATCCCGTCGGCCCCGATGCCGACCACCGTGATCGTCATCGGGGCCTTCTCTCTTCGCGCAAGCGGCTCATCGCGGCATCTTGCGCCAGATCGGCCGCGGCACGAACCCCGTCACGAAGATCATCGGCCGAATCACCCACGGCACCCACACTGCGCGCTTGCCCTTGTGCAGCGCCTTGGCCGCGGCCTCGGCCACCTGGGCCGGGGTGCTGGAGAACGGCGCCGGGTCCATGCCCTCGGTCATCCGGCCGATCACGAACCCGGGCCGCACGATCAGCAGGTGCACACCGGTTCCGTGCAGGGCGTCGGTCAGCCCGCTCGCGAACGCGTCGAGGCCGGCCTTCGCCGAACCGTAGACGTAGTTGGCACGTCGGGCCCGGGCGCCGGCGATCGAGGAGAACACCACCAGCCGGCCGCGGTCCCTGGGACGCATGCGCTGCGCGAGCACGGTCAGCAGCCCCACCTGGGCGACATAGTCGGTGTGTACGACGGCCACGGCGTGGGCCGGGTCGGTCTCGGCGCGGTCCTGATCCCCCAGCACCCCGAAGGCGAGCACCGCGGTGTCGATCGGCCCGTGCGCGGCGTCGATCGCCTCGACCACGCCGGTGTGACCGGCGACGTCGTCGGCATCGAACTCGACGGTGTGCACCGCCGCTGCACCGGCCGACTGCACCGCCGTGACCTGATCGTCGAGCTGATCGGCGCGGCGGGCGGCCAACACGACGACCGCTCCGTCGGCGAGCCGCACCGCGAGTTCGGCGCCGATCTCGCTGCGACCCCCGAAAATCACCACGACACGGGGATTCGTGCCGGTAATCCCGGCCGTGTCTGCTGTGTCCTCCATGGCAGCGATTATGTCCTGCGCTAGCGTGGACCCCGATGGCTACATCTCGTGGCAGGGCAACCACCAAGCTCACCAGCGAAGCGTTGGCGTTCCTCACCGAACGTCACCTGGCGATGCTCACCACGCTGCGCTCGGACAACTCCCCGCACGTCGTGGCGGTGGGTTTCACCTTCGACCCGAAGACCCACATCGCGCGGGTCATCACCAACGGTGGTTCGCAGAAGGCGGTGAACGCGCACGAGCGTGGCATCGCAGTCCTCAGCCAGGTCGACGGTGCGCGCTGGCTGTCGCTGGAGGGCAAGTCCACCGTGAGCAGCGAGCCCGACGCGGTCCGCGACGCCGAGCTTCGGTATGCCCAGCGCTACCGCACCCCGCGAGTGAATCCCCGCCGTGTGGTGATCGAGGTACGGATCGAGCGCGTGCTGGGCTCCTCGGAGCTGCTGGACCGCAGCGAGGGCTAGTTCCCGGCTAGTTCACCGGCACCACGACGAGGTCGTGCGGTTGGTTGTTGACCGATTCTGCGCCGTCTTCGGTGACCACCACGATGTCCTCGATCCGCGCGCCCCACTGCCCCGGGAAATACACGCCGGGCTCCACGCTGAACGCCATCCCGGCTTCCAGTGGCAGATCATTGCCCTCCACGATGTAGGGCTCTTCGTGCACCGAGAGTCCGATGCCGTGTCCGGTGCGGTGGACGAACGCCTCGGCCAACCCTTCGGCGGCCAGCACGTCGCGGGCGGCGGCGTCGATCTGTTGGGCGGTGACGCCGGGGCGTACCGCCGCGACGGCCGCCTGCTGGGCGCGCTGCAGCACCGCGTAGCGCCGCGCCACCTCCGGATCCGGTTCGCCGATGCTGTAGGTGCGGGTCGAGTCGGAGTTGTAGCCGGGCTCGTACGGACCGCCGATGTCGACGACGACGACGTCACCGGCGCTCAGCTCGCGTTCCGAGCATTCGTGGTGCGGGTCGGCGCCGTTGGGGCCGGAGCCGACGATGATGAACGCCACCTCTGAATGCCCTTCGGCCACAATCGCTTCGGCGATGTCAGCGGCCACGTCAGCCTCGGTGCGGCCGGGCACCAGAAAGTCGGGCACCCGGGCGTGCACCCGGTCGATCGCCGCGCCTGCCTTGCGCAGCGCGTCGATCTCGGCCGGGTCCTTGATCATCCGCAGCCGCCGCAGCACGTCGGTGGCCAGCACCGGGACGACCCCGAGGAGGTCGGCCAGGGGCAGCAGGTGCAGCGCGGGCATCGAGTCGGTGACCGCTGTCTTCACGCCGGTTCCGCCGAGTGCCTCGGCCACCATCTGGTAGGGATTCTGGCCGTCGACCCAATCACGCACCGTCACACCGAGATCGGTGACCGCAGATTCCCGCAACGCGGCCAGCTCGAGGCGCGGTACCACGATGGTCGGCTCGCCTGTGGCAGGCAGGACCAGTGCGGTCAGCCGCTCGAAGGTCTGCGCCCGTGAGCCGACCAGGTACCGCAGGTCATATCCCGGTGTGATGACCAGACCGGCCAGGCCGGCATCCGCGGCGGCTGACGCGGCCGCCGAAAGACGGTGGGCGTAGACATCGGTGCTGAATCGGCTGACGGTCATGGGGTCGAGGCTAATCGCTGCGTCGCCCCGGTGTCCGTCCGAGTGTCCGTCCAGGGCGCCACCTCGCACCGGCTACTGTCGCTGGAATGTTGCGTGATATCCGTGATCTCACCGACGATCCCGAGGCCTATGCTGCCGAGCTGCGCCGGCGCTGGGGCGGCCTGCTGAGTTACCGCTACCTCGGGCGCTCGTACTCTTCGATGGATCTGGGCCCGGTCGACGACACGGTGACGTTGCGCCGCGACATGCGCAACCCAACCGGCGGGGTGCTGCTCGCGGTGCTGGGCATCTCTTCCCCGGACAGTGGCGGCGTGAGCGATCTGGAGGCCGTGCCCAATCCGGTCATCCATTCCTGCCAGGTGCTGGACCCGGCGCGCGATGTGACGCGCATTCGGGTGGACACCGAAGTGCTCAAGCAGGGCAGGCAACTGGCCTACAGCCGGTCGGTGATCGTCGACGCCGACAATCCGGACCGGGTCATCGCGCTCACCGAGGGCCAGGGCATCTCGATCGGCGTGCCACCGGAGGGTCTGGAGAAGATGCCGGTGGACCCGATCGACATCGTCGACGGTCCGGATCTGCCGCCGCTGTGGCAGGTGTTCGGCGGGACCAAACGCACCGACGGACACTGGGCGCTGCCGGAACTTGCAGTCGAGGTCGCCTCACCGGACGCCGCGCTACACATCGGGCCGCAGTTCGTGATCCTGGAGGCGGCCGCAGCCGACGCCGCCGCTGGCGCGGCAAATACCGAGGCACTGCAAGGCCTTTCGTCGCATGTGATGTTCCTGGCTCGCGGCAAGGCCGGCCCGTTTCGGGTCGACACTCAGGTGCTGTCCGGAGCGGATGGCACCATCGCGGTGCGGGCGACCCTGCACGATGAGGGTGCCGACGGCAAAGCTGTCACCGCCGCGTCCTATGTCTTCGGTCGGATGGAGGAAACCCGATGAGCGACCCTGTTCTGCTGCTCGACGGCGCCAGCATGTGGTTCCGGTCGTACTTCGGCGTGCCGTCGTCGATCAAGGCGCCCGATGGCCGGCCGGTGAACGCGGTGCGCGGGTTTTTCGATTCCATTGCCACGCTGGTGACCCGGGAGCGGCCACGCCGGCTGGTGGTGTGCCGCGACGACGACTGGCGGCCGCAGTGGCGCGTGGACCTGGTGCCGTCGTACAAGGCTCATCGGGTCGAAGAGCCCCAGCCCGACGGAATCCCTGACGCCGAAGAGGTCCCCGACGATCTGACCCCGCAGGTCGACATGATCATGAACCTGCTCGACGCGTTCGGCATCGCGACCGCCGGAGCGGCCGGGTACGAGGCTGACGACGTGCTCGGCACGCTGGCCACCCGCGAGCAGCATGATCCCGTGGTGGTGGTCAGCGGCGATCGTGACCTGCTGCAACTCGTGCGCGATGAGCCGGTCCCCGCGGTCCGTGTGCTCTACATCGGCCGCGGTCTGGCCAAGGCGACGAAGTTCGGCCCGATGGAAGTGGCCGAGCAGTACGGGGTACCTATCGACCGGGCCGGGCCGGCATACGCGGAGCTGGCACTGCTGCGAGGGGACCCGTCCGACGGTCTTCCCGGGGTTCCCGGGATCGGCGAGAAGACGGCAGCGACGCTACTGGCCCGGCATGGTTCGCTGGTCGGCATCCAGGAAGCCGCTCAAGACCCGAAATCGTCACTGTCCAAAGCACATCGGGCCAAGCTGGTGGCCGCCGCCGACTATATGGCCGCGGCCGAACCGGTGGTGCGGGTGGCCACAGACGCTCCGGTGACGTTGTCCGGCGCGACCGATGAGCTGCCGTTGGCGGCCGGTGACCCGGCGCGGGTCGCCGAACTGGCCGCAGCGTACGGCGTGACCTCGTCGATCAGCCGGTTGCAGGCGGCTCTGGACCGACTGCCCGGCTGATCGCGCGAGGTGGCGGCCACCGATCCGCGCCGTTGGGGGCCTATCTAGCGGAAGGGCCTACTTGGGTCGACCGACCTCGTAGGTGCCCTTGTCGTCCTTGAACGTCACCGTCACCTTGCGCTTGGTGCCGTCGATGGTGACCTCGCAGTCGAAGGTCGAATCCTTCTCGACCGTCGGGTTTTCGCCGTCGTTGCACTTGACGCCGGTGACCTTGGTGGCGCCGTAGCCGTTGGTCTTGTCGGTGAGGATCTGCTCGACGCCGCTCTGGGCTTTGTTGATGTCGAGCTTGGTCGTGACGAAAAAGCCCGGCTTCCAGAAACCGAGGATGCAGACCACCAGCACGATGACGGCGAGAACGCCGCCGACGACGCCACCGATCACTCCGAGGGATGCCTTCGAGCCCTGCTCGGCACCTGGAATGCCGTACTGACCGAACTGGCCGGGCGCACCGTACTGGCCCGGTTGACCGTATTGCCCAGGCTGACCGAACTGACCCGGCTGACCGAACTGGCCTGGCTGACCGGGCTGACCCGGCTGTCCGGGCTGACCGTACGGGGGTTGCTGTCCATAACCGGGCACCTGGCCGTACTGAGGCTGCTGGCCGGGCTGCGGGTACGCCTGCTGCTGGGCGTACTGCTCAGGCCCGGGGTACTGCGGCTGCTGGGGCTGTTGCGGCTGCGAATAGTCCGGCTGCTGCCCACCCTGCTGCGGCGGGTACGACGGATACTGCTGCGGTGTGTACGCCGGGGGCTGCCAGGCCGGAGCGTTGGTCGAGGCGTCCTCGGAGGCGGGAGCCGGCGGCTGCCACGCCTCGGCGCCGGCCGCCTGGTCCGCCCCGGGCTCAGGCTGCTGACCGGACGATGGTTGTCCCTGGTCAGGTCCCTGCGGTCCGCTCATGGTTCTCCTTGATCCTGTTCGGTGTCGCCCCAGACACCCTACCCCGCATCAACAGCAACAACGCCGCGCCGAACATCGTTGACAGCGCGTTTCGCGGTATTGCGCAAGGCGGATTGCGGCGCGGCATTACGGACTTGGTCGAGCAGATCGAGCACCTGGCGGCACCACCGCACGAAATCGCCCGCCGAAAGCGCCGAACCCGACCCGACGTCGGAGGCGGCCAGGGCGGCTGCCAGATCACCGGTGGTGGCCCAGCGGTAGACGGCGGTGACGAATCCTTCGTCGGGTTCCCGGCTCGGGGCCAGCCGGTGGCGCTGCTCGTCGCCCCGCAGGTCCGCCGAGATCCGCCGGGTCTGCGCCAGCGCGCGGCGCAGGCCCGCAGTGGGAATGTCGACACCGAGCACACCGCCCGCGGCGTCTCCCCGCGACTCGAACAGGACGGCCGAGAGCACCGCGGCCAGCTCCGCCGGCTGCAGACCCTGCCACTGACCGCCGCGCAGGCATTCGGCGACCAGCAGATCGCTCTCGCTGTAGATCCGGGCGAGAAGCCGACCGGCGTCGGTGACCCTGAGATCCGCCTTGAGTTCGCCGTCCCTGTCCGCTTCTATGAAGCCACGTTCGCTGAGCAGCGCCACGATCCGGTCGAAGGTGCGGGCCAGTGAGTTCGTCGCCGCGTTCACCTTCTGCTGAATCTGCGCGTTGTCCCGTTCGATGCGCAGATAACGTTCGGCGATCCGGGCCTGCGCTTCCCGGCCCGGTTGTTGATGTGCCGGATGATCCCGCAATTCGTCACGCAGGCCGGCAAGTTCGGGATCTACGTCACGTTCGGGGGCAGCGGCGCGCCGGCCCGCGCGGACCGAGGGCAACGACAGGTCGGCCGCGGCCGACTGCAATGCCGACGCCAGGTCCCGGCGCACGCGCGGCTGCCGGTGCTCCACCCGCTTGGGTAGCGTCATCGCGCCCAGCGGCGCCGAGGCGCCCGAATAGTCGGCCGACGAAATCCGGCCGGCCCAACGATGTTCGGTCAGCACCAGCGGTCTCGGGTCGTCACTGTCGCGTTGGGCCGCCTCCAGCACGACCGCCAGCCCGCCGCGGCGCCCCTGGGTGATGGTGATGATGTCGCCACGGCGCAGCGCGGCCAAGGCGTCAGTGGCCGCCTTGCGTCGCTGCAGGCGTGAAGCCCGCGACTGTGCACGCTCGCGCTCACCGATCTTGGCCCGCAACCGGACGTAGTCGAGGATCGGCGCGTCTTTACCGCCGAGTTCGGCTGCCAACTCGCCCATCATCCGCTCACCGCGCGCGATCCCGCGCACCAATCCGACCACCGACCGGTCCGCCTGGTACTGGGCGAAGGACCGTTCCAGCAGTTTGTGGGCCTGTTCGGGCCCCATCTGCTGCACCAGATTGATCGTCATGTTGTAGCTCGGGGCGAACGAGCTGCGTAACGGGAAGGTTCGAGTCGACGCCAGACCGGCGACCTCGGCAGGTTCGGCGTTGCTGTCGTCGGGCCGCCACAACACCACGGCGTGGCCCTCGACGTCGATGCCGCGGCGCCCGGCCCGCCCGGTCAGCTGGGTGTACTCCCCCGGCGTCAACGGGACGTGCTGCTCGCCGTTGAACTTCACCAGCCGCTCGAGCACCACGGTGCGGGCGGGCATGTTGATCCCCAGCGCCAGGGTCTCGGTGGCGAACACCGCCTTGACCAGCCCTGCGGTGAACAGTTCCTCCACCGTGTGCCGGAACACCGGCAGCATGCCGGCGTGATGGGCGGCCAGGCCGCGCAGCAGGCCTTCCCGCCACTGGTGGTAATCGAGCACGATCAGGTCGGATTCGGCCAGGTCGGCGCAGCGTCGGTCGACGATCTCGGAGATCCGGCCGCGTTCCTCGTCCGTGGTCAGCCGCAGTGGGGCACGCAGGCACTGCTGGACGGCCGCGTCGCAGCCGGCCCGCGAGAATACGAAGGTGATGGCGGGAAGCAGCCCCGCGGCGTCCAGGGTGGCGATGACGTCGGGCCGGCTGGGCGGCCGGTACAGCTGGGGACGACCACCGCCCCGACCACGTCCACGGCCCCGTGGTTCCCAGTCCGCCAGTCGGTCGGCCTCACGCCGATGGCTGATGTGGCGCAACAGGTCCGGGTCGACCAAAGTTGATGTCGCCGCCGGGGCGGCTCCGCCAGTACTTCCGGTGCCCTCGAACAGATCGAACAGCCGCCGGCCGACGAGCATGTGCTGCGACAGCGGGATGGGCCGGTGTTCGTCGACGACGACGGTGGTGTCGCCGCGGACGGTCTGGATCCAGCCACCGAACTCCTCGGCATTGCTGACGGTGGCCGACAGGCTGACCAGCAGCACCTCCTCGGGCAGGTGCAGGATCACCTCTTCCCACACCGCCCCGCGCATCCGGTCGGCCAGGAAGTGCACCTCGTCCATCACGACGTAGGAAAGTCCGTGCAGTGCAGGCGAATTCGCATACAGCATGTTGCGAAGCACTTCGGTGGTCATCACCACGATGTCGGCGTCCCCGTTGATGGACTGGTCGCCGGTGAGCAGTCCGATCTTGTCCGCGCCGTAGCGGGTCACCAGGTCGTTGTGTTTCTGGTTGCTGAGCGCCTTGATCGGTGTGGTGTAGAAGCACTTGCCGCCGGCGGCCAGCGCCAGGTGCACGGCGAACTCGCCGACCACGGTCTTGCCCGCCCCGGTGGGCGCGCATACCAGTACGCCGTGGCCGCTTTCCAGGGCGCGGCAGGCGCGGAGCTGGAAATCGTCGAGTGCGAACGGGTATTCGGCGGTGAACTTGGTCAGTTCGCCACCGTTCTGGTCACCCGACTCAGGTGGCATCGTCGTCGATGTCGATCCGCGATGCCCCCGAGTCCGGCGCTGTTACCGGGTCGGGCCTCGGAACGGGCTCCACTGTGGGGATCGGCGCGGCCTCGTCTTCCGGCACCTCCAGAGCCTCGCGCCGGGCCTTGCGTCTGTCGTTGATCCGGGCGACCTGGATGGCGAACTCCAGCAGCAGGCTCAGCGCGCAGGCCAGTGCCAGCATGGTGAACGGGTCCGAGCCGGGGGTGGCGAACGCCGCGAACACGAACAACCCGAAGATCAGTCCGCGACGCCACGACTTGAGCCGCTCGTAGGTGAGCATGCCGACGAGGTTGAGCATGATGATCAGCAACGGGAATTCGAAGCTGATGCCGAACACCAACAGCAGGTTGATCAGGAATCCGAAGTACTGCTCGCCTGAAAGCGCGGTGACCTGTACGTCACTGCCGACGGTCAGCAGGAAGCCGAGGGCGGTGGCCAGCACCACGTAGGCCAGTACCGCGCCGGTGATGAACAACACCGCGCCGACGCCGACGAACGCCATCGCGAACCGGCGTTCCTTCTTGTACAGGCCGGGGGTGATGAACGCCCACAGCTGGTACAGCCAGACCGGGCAGGCCATCACCAGGCCGGCCGCCAGCGCCACCTTGAGGCGCAGCATGAACTGGTCGAACGGACCGGTCGCCAACAGCCGGCACTCACCGTCGGGGGCGATGGTCGCCCGGGCCGAATCCGGCAGCGAACAGTAAGGACCGCGCAGCCATTCGCCCAGGCTGTGCACGCCGAAGAATCCGTGGGTGTACCACAGGAATCCGAAGATGGTGGTGACCAGCACTGCGGCCACCGCGATCAACAGACGGTTGCGCAGTTCGTGCAGGTGGTCGACCAACGACATCGTGCCGTCGGGGTTGACCCGCGAACGGCGGCGGCGGGGATCGAGCTTCTTGATGAATCCGGAGGTCACGGGCGTGTTCTAAAGGCCTGGTCGTAGACGCGACACGGCATCGCGGGGCGATGACCGCGATCGATTGCCGGACCGGTCAGGCCGTGTGGCGATCCGGGGACTGCTCCGGGGCGGGAGCCTCGACCCGCTCGGATGTGATCGGCTTCGCCGGTTGCGGCGCGTCGGCCGAAGACCCGGAAGAATCCGACTGCATCTCCTTGATCTCCGACTTGAAGATCCGCATCGACTTACCGAGCGACCGGGCCGCATCCGGCAGCTTCTTGGCGCCGAAAAGCAGCACGAACACCGCGATGACAATGATCCAGTGCCAGGGTTGTAGACCACCCAATTTGGTTACCTCCAGACGTCTGTGCTGAGTCTACGCGCGTGTGTCGTCGGCGTCGTCGGCGTGCGGCACCACCGCGTCGTAGACGCGCAGAGCCTCACCGGCAGATTCCTGCACCCGCTGGGCGAGGTCGGGCGGGTCCAACACCCGCACGGCCGAACCGAATCCGAGCAGGAAGCGGGCCATCCACTCAGGCGAGGCGTAAGTCATCACTGCCTCACACGCCCCGTCGGGCAATTCATTGACCACCCGCAACGGGTAGTAGTCGAACATCCACGAGGCGGAGCAGTCGATCAGCAGGGTGGCCGACGGCAATGACGGGTCGGCGGTGTCGGGATCGAACAGCGAGGTGTCGGTGCCGGCCTGCACCGCCGGCGACGGTGGCGCCGACGGATCGGCGAGACGCTCGGCCGCGACAATCCGGTCGAACCGGAACATCCGGACTGCCTCGGCGGTCCGACACCACGCCTCCAGATAACTGTTGTCACCGATCAGCACCACGCGGATCGGGTCCACCGTGCGGGTCGTGAGCGAGTCACGCGACGCCGAGTAGTACTCCAGGGTCAGCGCGCGGGCGTCACGCACGGCAGCGCGAACCGCCGCGGCCGCCCCGTTTTCCTGGGGCACGCTCTCCCCGGAACCGGATTCCTCGAGGGCCGCGCGCTGGGTGCCCGCCGCGGATTCGATCTTGGCGATGGCGCTGCGTGCGGCCTCCGGATCCACCATCCCTGGAACGTCGACCAGCGACCGCAACGCCACCAGGATGCCGGTGGCTTCCGTGGATGTCAGGCGCAGCGGGCGGTCGACGCCCGCGCTGAACGTGACTTCGACTGTGTCGCCTTCGAAGTCGAAGTCGATCAGATCGCCGGGACTGTAGCCGGGGAGCCCGCACATCCAGAGCTGCTCGAGATCGGAATCAAGCTGTTTGCGGGTAACCCCCAGTGCGGCCGCTGCTTCGTCACGGGTCACCTTCGGGTTGGCCTGGAAATACGGCACCATGTTGAGCATCCGGACCAGCCGGGTCGAGACCTGGCTCATGCCTGCGCCACCTGCGCCCGCAACCTGCTCACCACATCCTCGCGCAACGACGGTGGTTCCAGCGCCACGGCATCGACGCCGCAGCTGGCGATCTCACGGGCCAGCCGGTCCGACATTCCGATGTCGACGGTGATCTCCTCCCCTGCGCGCCCGCCCAGCGTGCGCGGCACGGTCTCGATGGCCTGACGGCGCAGCGCGGTGGCACGTCCGCCGGCGATCCACACCCTGGCCTGCTCCCCCGTCGGCTGTTCGGCGACCGCGCGGGCGACGATGTCGCGCAGGTTCACCCCCACGGGCTTGGCCACTGCCCCGGCCGGCCCCTCGGTGCTCACGTCGGGATCGATGCGGGATAGACGGAAAGTACGGGTGTCGTCGCGGTCCCGGTCATGCCCCACCAGGTACCACCGGCCGCGATGGGTCACGACGCCCCAGGGCTCGACGTTGCGGCTCGTGTGTTCGGCGTTGCGCGAGGCGCGGTGCCGGAACCGCACCGCATGCCCGGAGTCGATCGCCGCCAACAGGATTCGCAATACCTCTTCAGAACCGCGCAGCCCGGGCAGCGTCGCAGTCGACGCAATGGCGACACCGACCCCGTCGGCATCGACGTCCACACCGGCGGCACGCAGCTTCAGCAGCGCCCCCTGCGTCGCGGTGATCAACTCGGGCGACTGCCACAGCTGCGTGGCCACTGCGACCGCCGCCACCTCATCACCTGTCAGTTGGACCGCGGGCAGCGCATACTCGTCGCGGTTGATGCGGTAGCCCTCGGTCGAGTCGAACTTCGAGACGCGCCCCGTCTCCAACGGGATCCCGAGGTCGCGCAGTTCGTTCTTGTCGCGCTCGAACATGCGGGAGAACGCCTCATCGGTGGGACTGTCCTCGTAGCCCTGAACGATGTTGCGGACCTTGTCGGCAGGCAGGAAGCGATCGCTGGACAACAAGGCGATGACAAGATTTATCAACCGCTCGACTTTGGATACCGCCACGGGATGAAAGCTTAAAGCTCACATGCTGGCGATCAGGCGCTTGACCCGCTCATCGACCGATCGGAACGGATCCTTGCACAGCACGGTGCGCTGAGCCTGGTCGTTGAGCTTGAGGTGCACCCAGTCCACGGTGAAGTCCCGTCCGGCTTCCTGTGCCGCACTGATGAACTCGCCACGCAGCTTGGCTCGGGTGGTCTGCGGCGGGGTGTTGACCGCGGCGTCGATCTCCTCGTCGGTGGTGATCCGGGACGCCAGTCCCTTCCGCTGCAACAGGTCGAACACCCCACGACCGCGCTTGATGTCGTGGTAGGCGAGGTCGAGCTGGCTGATCTTGGGGTCGGACAGTTCCATGTTGTAGCGATCCTGGTAGCGCTGGAACAGCTTGCGCTTGATCACCCAGTCGATCTCGGTGTCGACCTTCGCGAAGTCCTGGCTCTCGACCGCGTCGAGTTGGCGGCCCCACAGATCGACCACCTGCTCGATCTGAGTGCTGGGCTCGCGGGTCTGCAGGTACTCCACGGCGCGGCTGTAGTACTCCCGCTGGATGTCCAGGGCGCTGGCTTGCCGCCCGCCGGCCAGCCGCACCGGACGACGACCGGTCAGGTCGTGGCTGACCTCGCGGATGGCCCGGATCGGGTTGTCCAGGGAGAAATCCCGGAACGGGACGCCGGCCTCGATCATCTCCAGCACCAGCGAGGCGGTGCCCACCTTGAGCATGGTGGTGGCCTCGCACATGTTGGAGTCGCCGACGATGACATGCAGCCGGCGGTACTTCTCGGCGTCGGCGTGCGGCTCGTCGCGGGTGTTGATGATCGGCCGGGAGCGCGTCGTCGCGCTGGAGACGCCCTCCCAGATGTGCTCGGCGCGCTGGCTCAGGCAGAAGGTGGCGGCCTTGGGTGTCTGCAACACCTTGCCCGCACCGCAGATGAGCTGGCGGGTGACCAGGAACGGCAGCAGCACGTCGGAGATCCGGGAGAACTCACCGGCCCGCACGATCAGGTAATTCTCGTGGCAGCCGTAGGAGTTGCCCGCCGAGTCGGTGTTGTTCTTGAACAGGTAGATGTCGCCGCCGATGCCCTCGTCGGCCAGGCGCTGCTCGGCGTCGATCAGCAGATCCTCCAGCACACGCTCACCGGCGCGGTCGTGGGTGACCAGCTGCGTCAGGTTGTCACACTCGGCGGTCGCGTACTCGGGGTGGCTACCCACGTCGAGATACAACCGGGCGCCGTTTCGAAGGAAGACGTTGGAACTGCGGCCCCACGACACGACCCGCCGGAACAGATAGCGGGCAACCTCGTCGGGGCTGAGCCGGCGATGGCCATGGAACGTGCAGGTCACACCGAATTCCGTCTCGATGCCCATGATTCGTCGCTGCACGCTAACGAGCTTACGGGGTGGTTCACAGTAACGGTGGGCAAGCACCGTCATTGTGTTCGTGGCGCCACCGATCTGGGACTTTTGGCCCTGGTCACTCCAAGTCACGGAAAGATGGTCGGAAAGGAGTCCGCGCAAAGGAGTGGTGATGACCCGCTACGAACTGCCCGATGTTGCCGACCTGATCCGCCTTGGCGAGCCCCATGAGAACGCCATCACGGTCTATGCGGAAACCGCACCGGGACCGGACGAGCGGGACAAGAGCGTGCTCACGGCGAAGAGCGCGGTGGACCGGGCACTGCGCACCATCCGCGAGTCCGGGGCGCGCCACGCCGTGGAGGAACAGCTGCGATCACGGTGGCACGAGATCGCAGAATCGGAACTGTGGCTGAGTCTGTCCCGTTCGGTGGCCATCTTCATCGCCGACGACTTCCATGAGGTCTACGTCCTGCCCAACGCCCTGGAGAGCCAGCTGCAGGTGGGCAGCTACTTCGACATCGGCCAGCTGGTCCGGGCGGTCACCACACCGCAGGAGGCGTATGCGCTGACGCTGTCCGCGGACGGTTGGAACCTGTGGCAGGCGACCGCCAGCACGCGAGCCGAGGAGTTGGAGCTCACCGGCGAGTACGCGGTCGACGTCGCCGACGCGACCAACCGCGCGACGGTGCGCGACCGGGGGCATGTGCGGCGCCTGGTCGGTGACGAGGGCAAGAAGCTGTTGCTGGAGCAGTACGCCAAGCGGGTCGCCGATGCGGTGGACGACGAACTGGGACAGCTCGATCCGTCGTCGACGCGGCCGCTGTACCTGTTCGCGACCGACCCGCTGCTCGACATGTATCGCGGCCTCGACCACAAACGCCAGATCGTGGCGGTGCCCGGTGCGGCGGACCAGCTGCGGCCCGATCAGATCGACGGCGCCATCCGTGAGTCGCTGCCCGCCCTGAACGCCGAGCAGGCCAGCGCCTGGGTCGACGAGTTGGGCAACGACATCAGCAAGGGACTGGTGGCCACCGATCTAGGCGATATCACCCGGGCCGCGACGGCCGGGGCGGTGGACACGCTGGTGTACAACTTCACCGTCGATGTGGTGGGCCGGATCGAAGCGGCCACCGGAGCGTTGCACTACGACGATTCCGGCTACGACGTCCTGTCCCGAGTCGCGGTGACGGTACTCGACAACGGCGGCGCGGCCTACGCCGTCCGGCCCGACGAGATCACCGCCGGCATCTGGAACCAGACTGCGGTCGCCAAGCTACGTTTCCCCCTGAGCTGACGACGCCGGCCCGTGCAGTGACCCGGCGGGTGCACCGAGGATGCGTTCGAAAGCCTGCAGGTAGGCACCCACCACCTTTTGCGCATTCGGCCCGCTGATGTCGGAACCCACGGCGCCGTCTGCCGCGATGGCGTCGATGAACGCATCGGCCAGATGGAGCCCCATGCCGGTGATGATGCCTGCGGCCTCGTGCGGGTAGTCCGTGTGGAAGACGCCTTCGTCGCACCCCTGGCGGATGATCGACTCCAACATGGGTGCGGTGGTGTGCATCGAGCCCTGGGTCATCTTCTGCCTCAACAGCGCATTGTTCTCGTCGTGCCACAACCGGATCAGCGTTGCCACCTCTGTGGCACTCTCCGATTTCCAGGCCCGCGACGCATCGAAGTAGGCGTGCATCTTGTCGAGTGCACTGCGGTCCGGGTCCTCGACGATGCCGGCCAACCGGGCGGTGGCGGTCTCGCCCATCTGCTCGATGACCCCCTCGAGCAATGCCCGCTTCGAGCGGAAATAGTGGTACAGCGCGCCTTTCGAGATCTGCAGTTCGGCCAGCAGATCCTCGATGGTCATGGCCTCGTAGCCCTTGTCGTGCATCAGCTGCAGGGCGGCATCGAGGATCTCCCGATGCCGGGCGGCGTATTCGGCGGGGTTCACCTGGCGTGCCACGCATCCTCCATTGACGTTGGGCGCAGTCCGAGCCTAGCCTAAAAATAGACCGTCGGTCGGTTTATCAATCAGGAGCCGCACATGCCTCAATCCACACCGCAGGCCCGGCAGCGCACCCGCGCGTTCGCCCGGATCCTCGGGCCGTTCGTCGCCGTCGCCACCTTGATCATCGCGATCCGGCTGCCCACCCTGCAGGACCTGCTCAGCGACCTGTTCACCAGCGGCACCCTGCCCTGGATCCTGGGCGCCGCCATGTTGTTGATGGGACTGGTCGTGATCGCCTTCCACCAGTACTGGTACAGCGTGACGGCGGTGCTGATCTCCCTGTTCGGCTGGTTCGTCGCACTGCGCGGAGCCGCCATGATGGCCATCCCGTCGGCCATCGAATCCGGCGCCGACGCCACCGTGACCAGCCCCGGGCTGCTGATCGCCGCGCGGTGCTTCTTCCTACTACTCACCGCGATGGGGTTGTGGTTCACCTACGTCGGCTGGCGCCCCGAGAGCGCCGACGGCCGGTGAGCCGACCGGACTCTTCAGTCCGTCGAGCACGAATCCCAGGTGGCGCCGCCATACGGCGTCCTCACCGTCGGCCATCGCGATCACCTTCGACATGGCCCACATCAACGTGGCCAGGTCATCGGCACCGAAGTCGGCACGCAGCACACCGGCATCCCTGGCCCGGCCCACCACAGCTTCGAGAAGCCCACCGGCGCGGCCACATTCGCCCGCGACGTCGACAGCACCTACCGGATTTCTGGCCACCGCCTCGTTGATGCTGCGGTCGGACGCCTGCATCGTGAACAGTCCGTCGAGGAATGCGGCGAATCCCCGCCACGGGTCGGCGTCGTCGAGCGCCTGCCGCGCCAACCGGTCGATGACGGCCAACCGGTCGGACAGCACCACATCCAGGAGTGCCCCGCGATTCGGGAAATGGTTGTAGAGCGTGCCGATGCTGACGCCGGCGGCACGGGCGATCTCGTCGAGGGGGACATCGACGCCCCGTTCGGTGAAGAGCTCGGCGGCCGCAGCCACCAAACGGTCCCGATTGCGGATCGCATCTGCGCGCTTCGCCGACATGCCGTCAGCATAGCGAAGTTGAGGGGGCACTCAACTTATGCTAGTAAGTTGAGCATGACCTCAACTTATACGTCCCCGGTCCTGGCGGTACTCGGCGTCGGACCCGGCCTCGGGTTGTCGATTGCTCAGCGATTCGGCACCGCCGGACACCGCGTGGCCCTGATCTCGCGGTCCCCTACGCGCCATCCCGACTATCTGGAAGCCCTGACCGGCAACGGCGTCGAGGCCGCCGCCTACGTGGCCGATGCGAACGATCCGGAACAACTCACGGCGACATTGGGTGCGGTGCGCGAGCGTTTCGGACGCATCGACGTCGGCTACTACGGGCCGGCCGCATTCGAAAAGGCACCCACCGAAGACATCGCCGATCTCGATGCCAACGGCGCCCGGGCGGCGCTGAACAGCGTGGTGCCCGCAGTCGACTTCGCGAGTCAGCTCCTGCCCGAGATGCGTGAACGCGGCAGCGGCGGGTTGTTGTTCGCCGGCGGGCTGAGCAGCGTGGTACCGATGCCCCCACTCGGTGGCCTGGCACTCGCGGCAGCGGCATTACGCAACTATGCGATCACCCTGCACGCCGCCCTCCGCCCCGTCGGCGTCTATGCCGGCACCATCACCATCGGCGGACTCATCGAGCGCGGTGACATTCACCGGGCGATGGCGGGTGACGCCGAGCTGCCGACGATAAATCCCGACGAACTGGCAGAACAGGCGTGGGGCCTTTACCGCGACGGCACCGAGGCCGAAGCGGTGATCAACCTACTTTCCTGACTTCTTCGGCTTCTCCGACGGCTCTTCAGCAGCCGGCTTGTCCGAAACAGCCTCGGGCAGAAGCGCTTCCAGCGCAGCACCGGTGATCCGACGGAAGCACCGGCGCGGCCGGGTCGCATCGAGAACGGCCACCTCGAGCGTCGCGGGACCGAGCGTCCGAGGCTCAGAGCCATTGCCGCTCGCGCTCAGCGCCTTCACGGCGATCTTGACCGCTGCACCCAGGTCGGCGTTCTCCGCGTACGACTCGTTCAATGCGGTGATGATCGGCTCGGTGGTCCCGCCCATCACCACGAAATGCGGCTCGTCGGCGATCGATCCGTCATAGGTGATCCGGTACAGCTCAGGGGCTTTCGTCTCGCCGTAGTGCGCCACCTCGGCCACGCACAGCTCGACCTCGTAGGGCTTGGCCTGCTCGGTGAAGATGGTGCCGAGCGTCTGCGCGTAGACGTTGGCCAGCTGACGGCCGGTGACGTCGCGGCGGTCGTAGGCGTACCCCCGGGTGTCGGCGAACTGGATGCCGCCGCGCCGCAGGTTGTCGAACTCGTTGAATCGCCCGACGGCGGCGAAGCCGACCCGGTCATAGAGCTCGCTGACCTTCTGCAGCGACCGCGACGGGTTCTCCGCCACGAACAGCACACCGCTGTCGTACGCCAGCGCCACGACGCTGCGTCCGCGGGCGATGCCCTTGCGCGCCAGTTCGGAGCGCTCACGCATCGCCTGCTCAGGCGAGATGAAGTACGGGAAGCTCATTTACCCCTCACCGCCCGTCCGGGTCCGGCGCGCGATGACCTCGCGGGCCAGCTCGGCGATGCGTTCCTCGGTGATCTCCACGGCACCCTCGGCACCGATGGTCACCGCGGTCGGATAGATCCCGCGCACCAGATCGGGCCCGCCGGTGGCGGAGTCGTCGTCGGCCGCGTCGTACAGCGCCTCGATGGCCACCTGGAGCGCCGAATCCGCATCCACCACACCGGGATAGAGCTTCTTGATCGATGACTTGGCGAAGATGGACCCGGACCCCACGGACTGGTAGCCCTCTTCTTCGATGTTCCAGCCACCTGCGGCGTCGAAGGACACGATCTGGCCGGCGTTCTCGGCGTCGGCCGCGTCGATGTCGTATCCGACCAGCAACGGCAGGGCCACGAAACCCTGCAGTGCCGCACCGAGATTGCCGCGCACCATGATGGCGAGGCGGTTGACCTTGCCGCGGAACGTCAGGGCGACGCCTTCGAGCTTCTCGTAGTGCTCGAGTTCCACCGCATAGAGCCGGGCGAACTCCACGGCGATGGCCGCGGTGCCCGCAATGCCCGTCGCGGTGTAGTCGTCGGTGATGTACACCTTCTGCACGTCACGGCCGGCGATCATGTTGCCCTGGGTCGACCGGCGGTCACCGGCGATCAGCACCCCTCCGGGGTATTTGATCGCGACGATGGTGGTCCCGTGCGGCACCGCGTTGGTGGGGTTGATGACGCCGTCTGCGACACGGTTGACCGGCAACAGTTCGGGAGCCTGCCGACGCAGCAGTTCAGAGAAAGACGACAGGTCCATGGCTACAGATTGGGTACCGGAGAGAGTGGGTCGGGAAAGAGACAGGTTTTCGTGCCAGGTCACTGGCCGCCCTTTTGGACGTATGCGCGCACGAAGTCTTCTGCGTTCTCTTCCAGCACATCGTCGATCTCGTCGAGCAGATCGTCGGTGTCTTCAGCCAGCTTCTCGCGACGCTCCTGGCCGGCAGCGGATGCACCCGGGAGGTCGTCATCCTCGCCGCCGCCACCGCCACGCTTGGTCTGCTCTTGAGCCATCGCTGCCTCCTGCAATTGTCATCGGCTGGGCTAACCGCCCAACCGGTTCTTCCACAGTACCGGTCGGCACCCCGATTGCCGGGGATAGCTCACCGGTCCAGATGGTCAGTTCGTGAGTTGATCGACGAGTTCGGCCGCGCTGTCCACGGAATCCAGCAGAGCGCCGACATGCGCCTTGCTCCCCCGCAGCGGCTCCAGCGTCGGAATCCGGACGAGCGAATCGCCGCCGAGATCGAAAATCACCGAGTCCCAGCTCGCCGCGGCGATGTCCGCACCGAATCGGCGCAGGCATTCGCCCCGGAAGTAGGCGCGGGTGTCGGTCGGAGGGTTGTCGACGGCATCCAGCACCTGCTGCTCGGTGACCAGGCGTTTCATCGAACCGCGGGCAACCAACCGGTTGTACAGGCCCTTGTCCAGGCGGACATCGGAGTACTGCAGATCGACCAGGTGCAGCCGCGGCGCCGACCAGGCCAGGTTCTCGCGGTTTCGGAAGCCCTCCAGCAACCGCAGCTTGGCCGGCCAGTCCAGGATCTCGGCGCATTCCATCGGGTCGCGCTCGAGCAGGTCCAGCACGTGGGCCCACGTCTCCACGACATGCGCGGCCCGTGGGTCCGGGTCCCGGCTGTCCACCAGCTTGGCCACCCGGTCCAGGTAGACCCGCTGCAGTGCCAATGCGGTCATCTCCCGGCCGTCGGCCAGCGCCACTGTGGCCCGCAGCGACGGGTCACGACTGATCACGTGCACGGCGTGCACCGGACGGGCCAGCGCGAGATCGGACAGGTCGAGCCCGAACTGCGGGCCCTCCTCGATCAGGTCGAGCACCAGGGAGCTGGTGCCGACCTTCAGATAGGTCGACGTCTCGGCCAGGTTGGCGTCACCGATGATGACGTGCAGCCGGCGGTACTTGTCGGCGTCGGCGTGCGGCTCGTCGCGGGTGTTGATAATGCCGCGCTTGAGCGTCGTCTCCAGCCCGACCTCGACCTCGATGTAATCGGCCCGCTGGGACAACTGGAAGCCGGGATCGTCCCCCGAGGGCCCGATACCGACACGGCCCGA
The DNA here is from genome assembly GCF_058270035.1 of Mycobacterium shunyiense. NCBI lineage: Bacteria > Bacillati > Actinomycetota > Actinomycetes > Mycobacteriales > Mycobacteriaceae > Mycobacterium > Mycobacterium shunyiense. Next base: position 46,090 of record NZ_JBZDPT010000047.1, read on the forward strand.
GCCGGTCACCACCTGCCGTGACACCAGGAACGGCGTGAACCCCGCGATCACCGCGGAAAACGGGGTCTGGCGGCTCATCAGGTAGTTCTCGTGCGACCCGTACGAGGCGCCCTTGCCGTCCACGTTGTTCTTGTACAGCTGCAGCTTGACCGCGCCGGGCACGCTGGCCACGTGGCGGGCGGCGGCCTCCATCACCCGCTCACCGGCCTTGTCCCAGATCACCGCGTCCATCGGATCGGTGCACTCGGGCGCCGAGTACTCCGGGTGGGCATGGTCCACGTACAGCCGGGCACCGTTGGTGAGGATCATGTTCGCCGCGCCGACCTCGTCGGCGTCGACGATGGGAGCCGGTCCCGAGGCCCGGGACAGGTCGAATCCGCGGGCGTCGCGCAATGGCGATTCGACCTCGTAGTCCCACCGCGTGCGCTTGCCGCGCTGGATCCCGGCGGCCGCCGCGTACGCCAGCACCGCCTGAGTCGAGGTCAGGATCGGATTGGCAGTCGGATCGGACGGCGAGGAGATGCCGTATTCGACCTCTGTTCCGATGATCCGTTGCATGGGGCCAGCCTAGGTGACGGCTTGTGCGCCCCGAGCCGCCAGGTATTCGGGCCGTGGCCGCTTGGCCGCGAACGGGTCGGTCAGCGCGTTGTCCACCGAGTTGAACACCAGGAACACGTTCGAGCGCGGCAGGGGCGTGATGTTGGACCCCGAGCCGTGCAGCAGATTCGCGTCGAACCACAGCGCGGTGCCGGGCGGACCGGTGAACTGGTGGATGTCGTGCTCGTCGACGGCCTTGGTCAGCGTCGTCTGATCTGGCACGCCGATGTTCTGGGCGACCAGCGACGTGTCGTGGTTGTCGTCAGGCGTGGCGCCGACGCAGGGATAGAACGTCTGGTGCGATCCGGGGATCACCATCAGCGACCCGTTGTACGGGTAGTTCTCGGTCAGAGCGATCGAGCACGAAACCGCGCGGATCTCCGGCATGCCGTCCTCGGCATGCCAGGTCTCGAAGTCCGAATGCCAGTAGAACCCGGTCCCGGTGAACCCGGGCATGAGGTTGATCCTGGCCTGATGGATGTAGACGTCGCCGCCCAGCAGTTGCTGCGCGACCGGCAACACCGTGTCGAGCCGGACCACCTGGGCGACCAGGTCGCTCAGCAGATGCGGTTCGAAGATCGACCGGATCGTGCCACCCGGCTCCCGGATCACCCGCGGATCATCGGCATCCAGATCCGCTGCGATCCGGTCTAATTCGTGCCGGAGCAGCGGGAGCCAGTCATCCGACACGGTCTCCGGCGCCACCAGGTACCCGTACTCCGAGAAGCCGTCCAGGTGGGGCTGGCTGAGCGGGCCGTCCGCTGCGCCACCCCACACCACAAGCGCGTGCCGCGGTATCGGCTCGATGGCGTGGTCGAGCCGGGTCGGGTAGCGATCCTCGACCGCGACCATGATGTCCTCAGCGTCTGGCTGTGCCGTCATGCGACCGACTGCGGCGCCGGGTATACGCCGTTCTCGTCGTGCACCTCCCGCCCGGTCACCGGCGGGTTGAACACGCACAGCATGCGCAATTGCTCATCGCACGTGACTCGATGGCGGTCATTGTTGTTGAGCAGATACATGGTTCCGTCGGCGAGCGGGTACTGCTGCCCGGTCTCAAGGTCCGTCAGCGTGCCGGTGCCCTCGATCACCCAGACCGCCTCGACGTGATGCTGATAGTGGAACTCATTGACCGATCCGGCTTCGATGGTGGTCTCGTGGAACGAGAAACCGACACCGTCACCCGCCAGGATGATGCGCTTGGAGCGCCAGGTGCCGTCGGCCACGTCCCGGTCGGTCCCGGTGATCTCAGTGGTGGTGCGAACAATCATGTCTCAAGCCTCCTCAGGCGAGCGCGACGGCGACAGACTCGGCGAGAACGTCGAGCCCCTCGGACAATTCGGTTGCAAGTGCGGTCAGCGGCGGCAGCAGTTTGACCACCTCGTCGGACGGGCCACTGGTCTCCATCAGCGCACCGCGGTCGAAGGCGGCCCGGCACACCTGTCCGGCCAGGTGCGCCTCTTCGAACTTGAGGCCCTGGGCCATGCCGCGACCGCGGGCGGTCACTCCGTCGTGGGCCGCGGCGATCTCCTCCAGACGCGACCTGATCAGCTCACCCTTGACGGTCGTATCGGCGCTGAATTGGTCGTCCTGCCAATAGGTCTCGATTGCCGCCGTGGCGGTGATGAAGGCGGGATTGTGGCCACGGAACGTGCCGTTGTGCTCCCCCGGTGTCCACACGTCGAGGTCGCGGCGGAACAGGGTGAGCGCCATCGGCAGGCCGTAACCACTCACCGACTTCGATATCGTGACGATGTCGGGCACGATGCCTGCGGCCTCGAAGCTGAAGAACGGCCCCGTGCGGCCACAGCCCATCTGGACGTCATCGACGATCAGCAGGATGTCGCGTTCGCGGCACAGGTCGGACAGCGCACGCAGCCATTCGATCCGCGCGACGTTGAGACCGCCTTCGCCCTGGACGGTTTCGACGATCACCGCGGCGGGCCGGTTGAGCCCGCTGCCTGAATCGTCGAGTACACGCTCGAACCACTGGAAGTCCTCGGTGACCCCGCCGAAGTAGTTGTCGTAGGGCATCGGGGTGGCATGAACCAGCGGAATTCCCGCTCCGGCCCGCTTCATCGAATTGCCGGTGACCGACAGCGCACCCAGGGTCATACCGTGAAATGCGTTGGTGAAGCTGATAACCGACTCGCGCCCGGTCACCTTCCTGGCCAGCTTGAGCGCCGACTCGACCGAGTTGGCCCCGGTCGGCCCGGGGAACTGCACCTTGTAGTCGAGCCCGCGCGGCCGCAGGATGTGCTGCTCGAAGCTCTCCAGGAATCGCTGCTTGGCCGCGGTCGCGATGTCCAGCGAGTGCACAATGCCATCGGAGGCAAGGTATTCGAGCAGCGGCTGCTTGAGCGCCGGGTTGTTGTGGCCGTAGTTCAACGCCCCCGCACCGGCGAAGAAGTCGATGTAGGTACGCCCCGCGGTGTCGGTCACCCAGGAGCCGACCGCCCGATCCATCACGGTGGGCCAGCTGCGGCAATAACTGCGCACCTCGGATTCCACCGAGCTGAAGACGTCGGGCAGGTCAGATTCGGTCAGGGGAGCTGTCGTTGCGAGCAGCAAGGAACAATCCTTCCAATTCGGATCAAAATGGTTATCAGATAACTGATTTCAGCGTGAAAGCGGTGTGGTGATCGGCCCCATCCGCAGGATGGGCTCATCCTCGTGCGCTCCGCCGGCGTCGAGCAGGTCGGACCCGAAGTGCGGGTCTTCGACCAGGGGGACGCCGTGACGGCGCGCGAAGGCACCAAAGAATGCGCGTGATGCGGTATTGCCGGGGGCGACCGTGGCCTCCACGGTCACCGGACGCCCGTCACGCTGCGACCGCACCCGGTGGACGAGCGCGTCGAGCATGGTGCTGGCCAGCCCCCCGCCCTGCGCCGATGGCGCCACGGCCACCTGCCACACGAACAGGACATCGGGTCGCGGCGGCGGGTGGTAACCCGTGATGAATCCGTGCAGGTCACCGTCGCGTTCGGCCACTATTGACGTGGCAGCAAAATCAGTGGCCAGCAACAGATAGGCGTAGGTGGAATTCAGATCCAGCACCCCGGTAGCTTCCGCGAGGTCACGGATGCCAATCGCATCGGCACCCCGTGGTTGGCGCAGGAATTCTTCCCGGGAATGGCGTCCCGGGACGCTTTCTAAAACGTGCATATCGAGTTAAAAGTCACCACCGAACTTCTCAGCGATCATCGTCAGTTTCATGCCATCGGTGCCCTCGACGTAAGCACACCGCCCTGCCATGATCAAGCGCCGACACTCCTCCGGGCGCGCAGATCCGTCTGCGCAGACAGCTCTTGACCTGCATTAACTTCGACATTCGTCAATCTCAGAAAAGTGTTAGCGCCGTTATCCAATCGTTACATTTGGGCGGGGGTACCAGCTCGTCGCCCGCGGCCCTCCCCACCCCGCCGCCCAGTCCTACGGGAACAGGTGAACCGAACGCGTCCGCAACCATTTCCCGACCCCATTTTATTGGAAAAATTCCAATCGAAATTTAATAATCGCTGGTGCGGCGCACGACAATGTCCCAGCCGAATAGCCTCGGGGGCTTTCCCTGCAATCGGCGAATCGGCGTTGGTCCCCATATCGCACTGCGGGCAACACCACGTGATCCGTAGCCCAGCACCACCCGCCCCCAGCCGGTGCCGGTCACGACCAATACGGCCCCCGCGATGCCGGCACCGGTGACGGGATCGCCGGCGAGGGCGACACCGAGTATCGCGGCCCACAGCGGCTCGGTACCCACCAGAAGGCTGACCCTGGCCGGACTGGACGTGCTCAGCGCCCGCAGTTGAACCAGGAACGCGAACACCGTGCACGCCAACGCCAGGTAGCCGACGAGGGCCCATTCGGCCGGTCCGTAGGCAGCTGTCGTCGCCACAACGGACTGCCCAGACGCCACGCACAGCGCCGAAGCCACCGCAGCAACCGTCACCAGCTGCACCAAAGTGGTTCGTGCTGAATCGATCCCGTGACCGTCAGAGAAGCGTGCCATGACGGTGACGTGGACCACCCGCAACAAAGCGGCCATCACCATCACGATGTCCCCGATGCTCGGGACGGTCAGGCCGCCGGATTGGGTGAGCAACCCGCAACCGATGACCGCCAGCATCGCCGCGAGATAGAAGCGGCGCCCCACCCGCTGGCGCTGCATCGCCGGGGTGGCCACGATGGTGAGCGCCATGATCAGCCCCGCGTTGGAGGCCGAGGTCATTGTCACGCCATATGTTTCGGCGACACAGACGGCAGCCAGCAGACCACCTCCGACCACACCCGAAACCACCTCGGTGCGGGTCAGACCCGGCAACCGCCGGCACAGGACCATGGCCAGAACCGTTGCCGCGACCGCGAACCGCACCAACAGAAGCACGAAAATTGTTTGTGCCGTGGCGATTTCCTTGGTGGCCAGGTAACTCGAACCCCACACCACCGCCACGGCAAGCAAACAGAGGTCGGTGCGACGGGTCATGCGGATCAGCGTGTCGCCTGGCCAATAGTTCAGTCAAGCTAATGTTTCTACTGATTATATGTAGTATTACTTCATGGATGCTGGCCGCCTGCGGATGCTGCGTGAACTCGCCGACCACGGCACCGTTGCCGCGGTGGCCCAGGTGCTCTCCATGACGCCCTCGGCGGTCTCACAGCAACTCAAGATCCTGCAACGCGAGGCCGGTGTACCGCTGATCGAACCCGAAGGCAGACGGGTACGTCTCACCGATGCCGGACAGGTCCTGGTGGGCCACGCCGACGCCGTGTTGGCGGCCCTGGACCGCGCCCGGAACGAGATGGACGCCTACCGCAGCACCCCCCGCGGCACGGTCAGTGTGTCGTTCTTCCCATCCGGTGCGGCAATGCTGTTGGCCCCGTTGGTCATCCGGGCGGCCGAGCGCGGGGTCCAGGTGCTCGGGCGCGACGTCGACGTGCCGGCGTCCCGGGCACCGGCACAACTGGCCGACTTCGATGTCGTTGTGGTCCACCGCGACGAGCGCGACCCCGCCTCCTGGGGCCCGCGCTTCGAAGCCGAAGAACTGTTACGCGAGCCGTTGGACGTCGTCGTGCCGGCCGGGCACTCCCTCGCCGGCAGGGGTCAGGTACGGCTGGCCGATCTGGCCGACGAACGCTGGATCGGGGTCGAGGGTGGTCTGATGGTCGACGACGTCCTCAACTCGATAGCGACCCTGTCCGGCGTCCAGCCACGAATCACGCAGCGGATAAACGACTTCCGCGTGGTCGAGGAGCTGGTACAGGCAGGCACCGGCATCGCCCTGATGCCCCGCTACGTGAGGCTGACCCGCGACCTGGTGCGGCTGACGATCACCGACATCCCGGTGGCCCGCCGGGTGGAGGCGGTCACCCGCGTTGGGGCGAACACCCGGCCCGCGGTGAATGCCGTGCTGGAAGACCTGCGCGCGATCGCGGCGGACATCAGCTCAACGGCCGGCTGACTTGACCGCAGGCGAGCCGGCCCGGGACTGACCCGGGCCGGCTCGGCCTGGCGGACCGCCCTCCCGAGACCTACAGGTACTGGCCCAGGTTCGACTCGGTGTCAATCGCCCGCGACGCACTCGAGCTCTTCCCGGTGACGAGCGTACGGATGTAGACGATCCGCTCGCCCTTCTTGCCCGAGATGCGGGCCCAGTCATCGGGATTGGTCGTGTTGGGCAGGTCCTCGTTCTCGGCGAACTCGTCGACGATCGAATCCAACAGGTGCTGGATGCGCAGACCGGGCTGACCGGTCTCCAGCACGCTCTTGATGGCGTTCTTCTTCGCCCGGTCGACGACGTTCTGGATCATGGCGCCGGAGTTGAAGTCCTTGAAGTACATGACTTCCTTGTCACCGTTGGCGTAGGTGACCTCCAGGAACCGGTTGTCGTCGATCTCGGCGTACATCCGGTCCACGACCTTCTCGATCATGGTCTTGATCGTCAGCGACCGGTCGCCACCGAACTCGGCGAGATCGTCGGCGTGCACCGGCAGCGCCTCGGTCAGGTACTTCGAGAAGATGTCCTGTGCCGACTCGGCATCGGGCCGCTCGATCTTGATCTTGACGTCCAGGCGGCCGGGCCGCAGGATCGCCGGGTCGATCATGTCCTCACGGTTGGAGGCGCCGATGACGATGACGTTCTCCAACCCCTCCACGCCGTCGATCTCCGAAAGCAGCTGCGGCACAACCGTTGTCTCGACATCCGAACTGACGCCGGTGCCGCGGGTACGGAAGATCGAGTCCATCTCGTCGAAGAACACGATCACCGGAGTGCCTTCGGAGGCTTTCTCGCGGGCACGCTGGAAGATCAGCCGGATGTGACGTTCGGTCTCACCGACGAACTTGTTCAGCAGCTCGGGGCCCTTGATGTTGAGGAAGTAGCTCTTCGCCTCGCGGGCGTCGTCGCCACGAACCTCGGCCATCTTCTTGGCCAGCGAGTTCGCCACGGCCTTGGCGATGAGCGTCTTGCCGCACCCGGGCGGACCGTAGAGCAGCACACCCTTCGGCGGCCGCAGCGAGTACTCCCGGTAGAGCTCCTTGTGCAGGAACGGCAGCTCCACGGCATCGCGGATCTGCTCGATCTGCCGGCCCAGACCACCGATGTCGTTGTAGCTGACGTCGGGCACCTCTTCGAGCACCAGGTCCTCGACCTCGGCCTTCGGAATCCGCTCGAAGGCGTATCCGGCCTTGGTGTCGACCAGCAGCGAATCGCCCGGACGCAGTTTGCGGGGCCGGTCGTCGTCCTGCCTGGCGTCGGGAAGGTCGGGCAGGTCCTCGGCCGCGACGAGCGGCTCGGCCAACCAGACGATGCGTTCCTCGTCGGCATGCCCGACCACCAGGGCCCGGTGTCCGTCGGCCAGGATCTCGCGCAACGTGCTGATCTCACCGACGGACTCGAAGTTGCCCGCCTCGACCACGGTGAGCGCCTCGTTGAGCCGTACCGTCTGGCCCTGCTTGAGCGAGGAGGTATCGATGTTCGGCGAGCAGGTGAGTCGCATCTTGCGGCCGGAGGTGAACACGTCGACGGTGTCGTCGTCGTGGGTGCCGAGCAGCACGCCGTAGCCACTGGGCGGCTGGCCCAGCCGGTCCACCTCCTCGCGGAGGGCGAGCAGCTGCTGCCGGGCTTCCTTGAGGGTGTCCATGAGCTTGGCGTTGCGCGATGCGAGCGAGTCGATCCGGGCTTCAAGCTGGTGGACGTCACGGGCACTTCGCAGCCCACTCTGGGGCCCTACCGCATTCTCCAATTGCTCACGCAGAACCGCAGCCTCACGGCGCAGCGACTCGAGCTCGGCGGCATCATCGCTGGACATGGGTTGCGGGTGGCCCGCCGAGAAACTCTCGGCAGAGCCGTCCGAACGCTCTGACTCACTCATATTGCGCTCCCTCCCGCACCGTAAGTTGGTGCAGTAACAACTTCAACGCTACCGGCGATTCAGCCATTGTGTGCGCTCTAGGAACGAGACACACCAGCACCACTGTTAGCCTCTTAGTTCAGTTGGTCCGATCGAAAGGACAATCGTGGCCTTGAAAACCCTCGTTACCGGCTTCATCACCGCAGCTGCTGCCGCCGCCGTGGTGGGCGGAGCAGCAGCGGGTGTGACTTCTATTGCATCCAGCGGCATGTCGGCCGCCCCGGCGATCCAGCCGGTCGTGTTCGACGCGCCGCTGCCGGCCACTCCGGCACCGGACCTGGCTTCACCGCTGGTGCAGACCTTGCAGGCACTCGCCAGTGGCGGTTCGTTCAGCGGCAAGGCCCCCTACATCCAGGGTGGCATCGGCCGGATCGAGAGCATCGCCGCGGACCGCGCGTACAGCAAGGCCGCCGCTGAAGGAAAGTTCCCGCTGACCTTCAACATCGCCAACATCGATGACCAGGGCGGCGTGGCTTACGCCGACGTCACCGCCACCTCGGCGACGGGCGGCACCGCCACCCAGAACATCCAGTTCGTGGCGGGCCCGAGTCCGACCGGCTGGCAGATCTCCAAGGGGTCGGCCCTGAACCTGCTGTCCTCTGTCGGCTGAGTAGGTAGTTGAACCACAGCCGTATCGCAGTCCTGAGTGCCGCCACGATCGTGGCGGCACTTGGGCTCTGCGGGTGTAGTAGTGACGAGCACCCGGCCAAGAGGTCACACCCGACCACCAGCGCGGTGTCGACGACCATGCCGGCGGCTCCGCCAGCGGCACCGCTGCCTGCCCCCGAGGTACTGACCGGGGTGTTGGACCGGTTGGCCGACGTCAACGTCCCCGGCGCCGACAAGGTGGTCCTGGTGGAACAGGGCACGGCCGACGATGCCGCCGCGCTGGACAAGTTCGGCCGCGCACTGGCCGACAACGGCTTCATGCCGCTGACCTTCGAGGCCACCGACCTGGCCTTCTCGGAGACCGAGCCGAAGAACGTGGTGGCAACCGTCAAGGCCACCGCGGGCGGCGAGCATTCGGACCGCACATTCAGCTTCCCGATGGAATTCACCCCGCACGGCGACGGCTGGCAATTGACCAGACACACCGCCGACATGTTGCTGGTCATGGGCGCGGGTGCCGAGGCATCCACACCGCCCGCCCCGACGCCGCCCCGCTGAGCCATGTGGATCGGTTGGCTGGAGTTCGACCTGCTGCTGGGTGACGTGCATTCGCTCAAACAGAAACGCTCGGTCATCCGGCCGGTGGTCGCCGAGTTGCACCGCAAGCTCGCGGTGTCGGCGGCCGAAACCGGAACCCAGGATCTGCACCGCCGCGCCGGCATCGGTGTCGCTCTCGTCGCCGCCGACCGTCACCACGTGGTCGACGTGCTCGATGCCGCCGAACGAATGGTGGCCGGCCGCCCCGAACTCGAGCTGCTCTCCACCCGGCGGGGCCTGCACCACAGCGACGACTGAACCGTCAGGCCCGTATCCCGCGGATCGCCCGGCGCGCCATTTTCGACCTGAGGGCGGTGATGGCCGCCGCGAAGCAACCGCTATGCAGAAAGCGACGGCGATCGATACGCCGTCAGGCGCCCGACTCAGACTCGAGGGCGGCGTCGACGGCGGCCTGGACAGCGAGTTGACGCTTCTTGCGCAGCGGGACCGGCGCCACCGCGCCGGGCGCCAATTTGCGCGCACTGACCAGAAACGCGGTGTGGCCGCGCATGTTGTGTTCCGGGCGCACCGCCAGGCCCACCACGTGCCAGCCGCGCTGCATGCTCTCCCAGGCCCGCGGTTCGGTCCAGCACTGCTGCTCGCGCAGCGCCTCCACCACCCGCGACAGCTGGGTGACGGTGGCGACGTAGACCATCAGCACGCCACCGGCGACCAGGGCCTTGGCGACGGCGGGCAGCACCTCCCAGGGCGCCAGCATGTCCAACACCACGCGGTCCATCTCCGGGCCGTCGTAATCGGCGAGGTCGGCGACCACCAGGTCCCAGTTCTCCGGTCGCTCACCGAAAAACGTGATGACATTCTTCTCGGCGGTCGGCGCGTGATCGTCACGGATCTCGTACGACGTCACCCGGCCCTCGGGACCCACCGCCCGCAGCAGCGAGCACGTCAGCGCGCCGGAACCGGCACCGGCCTCCAACACCCGGGCGCCCGGGAAGATATCTCCCTCGTGGACGATCTGCGCGGCATCCTTCGGATAGATCACCTGCGCGCCGCGCGGCATCGACATCACGTAGTCGACCAGCAGCGGCCGCAGCACCAGGAACTGATCGCCGTTGGTCGATTTGATCACGCTGCCTTCCGGCAGCCCGATCACGTTGTCGAAGGCGATGATGCCGCGATGCGTGTGGAACTCACCGCCGGGGTTGAGCACCATCGTGTAGCGCCGGCCCTTGGCGTCGGTGAGTTGTACCCGGTCGCCAACGGCAAATGGTCCGGTCGGTCTCTTCCCTGCCACGGACGTCCAGCCTGCCAGTACACCCGCCGGGACGGTTGCCCGGGGTTGCGCAACTTTGTCGGAGCACCGTCCTAGGCTTACGGATGTGAGTGAAGAACCGGCCCCGACGCCGCGCCGCCCGGCGCTGTCGCCGTCGCGGGCCGGCGATTTCAAGCAGTGCCCGCTGCTCTACCGGTTCCGCGCCATCGATCGGCTCCCCGAGCCCCGGTCCACGGCGCAGTTGCGCGGTTCGCTGGTGCACGCCGCGTTGGAGCAGCTCTACGGGCTGCCCGCGGCCGAGCGGGTGCATGACACCGCGCTGACGCTGGTCGAGCCTGCGTGGAAGCAGGTCGTCGCCGCCGAGCCCGAGCTGGCCGACACCGAGTATCCGGCCACGTTGCTCGCCGAGGCCAGGGCTCTGTTGTCGGGGTACTACCGCCTGGAAGATCCGACCCGGTTCGATCCGCAGTGCTGCGAGCACCGCCTAGAGGTCGAACTGGCCGACGGCACGCTGCTGCGCGGTTTCGTCGACCGGATCGATGTCGCCCCGTCGGGCGAATTGCGCGTCGTCGACTACAAGACCGGCAAGGCCCCACCGGAGGCGCGGGCCCAGGCCGAGTTCAAGGCGATGTTCCAGATGAAGTTCTACGCCGTGGCGTTGCTGCGTTCGCGTGGAGTGATGCCGTCGCGGCTGCGGCTGCTGTATCTGGCCGACGGCCAGGTGCTCGACTACTCCCCCACGCACGACGAGCTGCTGCGGTTCGAGCGCACGTTGATGGCGATCTGGAAGGCAATCCAGGTTGCCGGGGCCACCGGAGACTTCCGGCCCAACCCGTCGCGGTTGTGCTCGTGGTGTGCGCATCAGAGTTTGTGTCCGGCGTTCGGCGGCACCCCGCCGCCGTATCCCGGGTGGCCAGAATCAGGAGCTGCATGATCGGGTGTCACTACCATCGGCTCGGCGTCGATGGTGAGTACCAGTTGTTCGAATCCACCGCCGACACCCGAAGTAACTGGGATCCGGCCATTCAGCACGGCTCCCCGCCGCTGGCGCTGTTGACCAAGGTGATCGAGGAACTGACCGCCGGGTCCGGACTGCGGGTGGGACGGTTGACTCTCGACATCCTCGGCGCCATTCCCGTTGCGCCGGTGCGGGTCCGGGCCTGGGTGGAGCGGCCCGGCTCACGCATCTCGATGGTCGCCTCGGAGATGGAGGCGGCCCGGCCCGACGGCACGTGGCGCGCGGTGGCGCGGGTTACGGCGTGGCTGCTGGCTCCCAGCGACACCAGTGACGTGGCCACCGACCGCTTTGAACCGTTGGTGGAAGGTGAGGCCGCCGACGTCGCACACAACTGGGAAGGCGCACCGGGCTATCTGGAAAGTGTGTCCTGGCGCAGGCAGCGCACCGTCGAGGGCGAGGCCGCCGTGGCCTGGATGAGCCCGTTGACACCGGTGGTCGACGACGAGGAGACGACGGCCCTGCAGCGCCTGGCGCTCGTGGTGGATTCCGCCAACGGTATTGGCGCAGCGTTGGATCCGGAGAAGTTCATCTTCATGAATACCGACACCGCGGTGCATCTCCACCGGCTTCCCGAAGGCTCGGACTTCGCGCTGCGAGCCCGCGGTTCCATCGGACCGGACGGTGTCGGTGCGACGACCGCGGAAATCTTTGACCGCAAAGGGTTTATCGGAACCTCGGCGCAGACACTGCTGGTGATGCGGGCGCCGTGATCACCGAGCTGCGCCGTCAGTTCGACCTGGCCTGGGCGCTGGCCGACCTGCACCTCTCCGCCCTGTCCGACGAGGATCACCTATGGGAGCCCGGTCCCCTGGTGTGGACGGTGCACGAGGATTCCTCGGGTCGGTGGTGGCCGGACTTCGCCGACGTCGAGCCCGACCCGATTCCGGTTCCGACCATCGGCTGGCTCACCTGGCACATGATCTTCTGGTGGTCGACCGCCCTGGACCACGTCGACGGCCGACCCCCAACGCCGCGTGCCGAGATCGACTGGCCCGGCCCTGAGGCCGCCGTGCAGCGGATCCGGGTGCTCAGTGCCCGCTGGAGCGGCCTGCTGGAATCGCTGACCGACACGGATCTTGCTGTCCCAGCGGCATTTCCGTGGGGGCCGGACGCCGGCCGGTCACTCGCCGACATGGCGTTGTGGCTGAACGTCGAGCTGGCGAAGAACGCCGCCGAGATCGGCCAGCTGCGGACGCTGCGCGCCGCGACCCGATCCCGCGGCTGAGCGGGGCCGCTCGACAACCGCGCCGGACGTCGAAAGGCGTCAGCTATTTCGCTGAGCGGAAATACGGTTCGACGGTGCCACTGAGCTTGACGACCATAGGATTTCCGCGACGATCCTTCGCAGTAGGGACTTCAACACGTACCCAACCCTCGGCCACGTCGTATTCGTGAACATTGGTTTTCTCGACGCCGTTGAACCGGATACCCACGTCGCGGAGGAGCACCTCTTCGTTGTAGAAGGCGCTCCGCGGGTCGATGGAGAGGTGATTCGGTGGAACGTCTGCGTTCTGATCCTCGGACATGATGGCCTTCGTTGAATGCTGCGTTAGGTGCTCGGATTGATCCTCAGAGAATCTACGCGACCCTGCAGTACCGGGTTGCGCTCAGGTCGTGGCGGGCCGAACTGGGGCGGACGGCGCTGAGATTTCTTGGTTGTATTCGCTTGTATCTATATAGATGTAATGCAATACTCGATGCATGGACGTGTTCGAGGCAGTCGCCGAACCAAGTCGCCGCGCATTGCTCGACGCCCTCGTCGAGGGTGAGCGCACCGCGGGTGAGCTCGTGGCAACCCTGCCGGAGCTGACTCAACCCACCGTGTCGCGGCATCTGCGGGTGCTGCGCGAGGTCGGTCTGGTCGAGGTACGGCCCGATGCTCAACGCCGCATCTACGCGCTGCGTCCCGACGGACTGATGCAGATCGACGAGTGGATCGAGCGGTACCGCCGCTACTGGTCCGATCATCTCGATGCCCTGGAGCGTCATCTCAAAGCGACCCACAAGGAGACGAAATGACCAGCCGTGAAGGAAAGCTCACCGTCGACGGCGATCAGGCCGCACTGAGTTTCGAGCGGCGCCTCCCCTATCCCGTCGACGCGGTGTGGGCCGCCATCACCGATCCCGAACAGCGCAATCAATGGATGGGCGAAACGACGATCGACGCCCGTGAAGGCGGCACGATCGAGATGATCCCCCATTCGCCTCCGATCCCGCCGCAGCAGAAGAAGATGACCGGACGGATCCGGGTGTGGGACCCGCCAAGGATTTTCGAGCACGAATGGAGCCAGTCCGTGTTGTCTGCTCCCGAGCCCGGTGTCGTGCGCTACGAACTGACCCCCGACGGCGACGGCACCCTGCTGCGGTTCAGCCACCGCGGCCTGACGGTCTCGGACGGCCAGGGCTTCCACCCGGGCACTCACGCCTATCTGGACCGGCTCGAGGCGCATCTCGGCGGACAGCCATTGCCCGACTGGGCCCGGCGCTATCAGGACGTCGCCAAGAAGCTCGGCACCTAGTGGACCCGATAGAAGGAAACAACATGCCACACAATGGAACTGACATTGCCGCACCCACGATCGCCGTGGTCTACCACTCCGGATTCGGCCACACGTCAACCCTGGCCGATGCTGTCGCGGCGGGCGCTCGTGACGGCGGCGCCGACGTCACCGTCATCCACGTCGACACCATGTCCGACGAGCATTGGGACCTGCTGGACAACATCGACGCCATGATCTTCGGCTGCCCCACCTACATGGGCAACGTCTCGGCAGGATTTCAGACATTCGCCGAGAAAACCGGCCGGCGGTGCATGGACGGCACTTGGCGAGACAAGGTGGCCGCCGGCTTCACGAACTCCGGAGGCAAGAGCGGCGACAAGCTCAACACACTCAGTTCATTGGTGGTCTTCGCCGCCCAACACCACATGCATTGGGTCAACCTGGGTTTGAGCACCGGCTGGAACCACTCGTTCAGCAGCGAGGACGATCTCAACCGGCTCGGCTTCTTCCTGGGCGCCGGCGCTCAGACCAACGTGGACGCCAACCCCGACCAGGTGCATCCCTCCGATGTGCGCACCTGCCACCACCTCGGGCAGCGGGTCGCGCTGGTGACGCGCCAGCTCAACATCGGCCGCACGTTCAGTCCAGCGGCTTCAGCTCCTGCAGCATCGTAGGAACCAATTCGCTGACGGTGGGATGGATGTGCATGGTCCGCGATATCGCGGTGTAGGGCAGTTTCGCGGTCATGACGTCGAGAATGGAATGCACCACCTCGTCACCGCCGACCCCGAAGATGGCTGCCCCCAGAATCTCTTCGGTGTCGGCATCCACCACCACCTTCATGAAGCCCTGGGTTTCACCCTTCTCCACTGCGCGGCCGACCCGGGTCATCGGGCGCTTGCCCACCAACGCTTTTCGGCCCGATTGCCGCACCTGGTCGACGGTCATGCCGGCCCGGCCCAGCGGTGGATCGATGTAGAGCGCGTAGGTGGTGATGCGATCGCTCACCCGCCGCGGGTCGTCATCGAGCAGATTGGCGGCGACGATCTCGAAGTCGTTGTAGGACGTGTGGGTGAACGCGCCCTTGCCGTTGCAGTCCCCCATTGCCCAGATGTGCCCGGCCGTAGTGCGCAGCTGATCATCGACCACGACGTAGCCGCGACCGTCGAGCTCCACGCCGGCGTGCTCCAACCCGAGGTCGTCGGTGTTGGGTGTGCGCCCCACCGCGAGCAGCAGGTGTGTCCCGACGATCGGATCGGCGCCGTCGCGCGGGATCACCGCAAAACCACCGTCCTGCTTGCTGAACCGGATGTCGGTGGCGTTCAGCACCACACCGATGCCCTCGGCCCGCAGGACCTCGGCGATCGTGGCCGACACGTCCTCGTCCTCACGGGAGGTGAGCCGCGGCCCCTTCTCGATCACCGTCACCCGCGCACCGAACCGCCGGTACATCTGCGCGAATTCCAGAGCGATGTAACTGCCGCCCACGATCACGAGGTGCTCGGGCAGAACGTCCAGGTCCAGGATGCCGAC
Organism: Mycobacterium shunyiense; assembly: GCF_058270035.1. NCBI lineage: Bacteria > Bacillati > Actinomycetota > Actinomycetes > Mycobacteriales > Mycobacteriaceae > Mycobacterium > Mycobacterium shunyiense. The sequence goes on from NZ_JBZDPT010000047.1 coordinate 61,589, forward strand.
ATTGGTCAGGTAGTCGATGCCGTCCAAGCCGGGAAAATCCGGGACCACCGCGCGGCCACCGACATTGAGGAAGATCCGCTCGGCCCGCAGCAGTTCACCGTCGACGTCGACGGTGTGCGGGTCCACGAAACGGGCATGTCCGCGGATCAGCTCCGCACCGTCCATGCCCTGCAGCCAGTCCTCGACCCCGTGCCGGTCGGACAGCATGATCGCATCCTTGCGGGCCTTGACCTTGCCCATGTCGACGGCGACTTCGCCTGTGCCGATGCCGAAATCAGCTCCGCGACGTGCCAGGTGGGCGGCGTGCGCGCTGGCCACGAGGGTCTTGGTGGGGATGCAGCCGTAGTTGACACACGTACCGCCGACCAGCTTGCGTTCGATCACCGCGACGGTCTGGCCCGCGGCGGTCAGCCGGCCCGCCAGCGGCGGCCCGGCCTGACCCGCGCCGATGACGATCGCGTCGAAACTCCGCGCGGGCGCCACGCGCTAGACGATCGCGGTCAGGGCGGCGATCGCGAAACCGCCGAGCACGGCGACCGCATCCTCGACGAGAGCGACCGGCAGATCATGCCCATCGTTGCGGGCGACCAGGCGGCTGCGTGCCTCGTATCCGCCCAAGGTTCCCAGCACCGCGCCGACGAGACCCGCGCCCAGACCACCGAAGGTGTACCCCCACGCCGTACCGATCACCGCACCGGCGAAGGCGCCGGTGAGCAGGCGAGCGACGAACTGCACGGGCGTCTTACGACTCGGTGTGCGCGGAAGCTGGTCGGTAACCAGCTCCACCACAGCGAGAACGGTCAACACGGTGACCGTGACGGGGTGCGCCAACCACTCGGCCCAGGTGCCGTCGAGGTTGATCCAGCTCAGTGCAGCGGCCCAGGCCACCGCGGCCGGGGCAGTGAACGCCCGCAATCCGGCCACCACGCCGATGAGCAGAGCCAACAACAGAACCAGAAAATGCGTCACGGCAACCTCCGAGGCCTGGATTTGTCACCCGGACGCTAACACGCAAGACGTCGCGGCACGCGCCGATCAGAGACGGCGGTGTGTGCCGATCAGAAGCGGCAGAACCGAATATCCGATGCGAGTATCGCTTTGGCACCGATCGCGGCGATCTCATCCATGATCGCGTTGACGTCGCGGCGAGGCACCAGCGCCCGTACGGCCACCCAGTCCGGATCCGCCAGCGGCGCGATCGTCGGTGACTCCAGGCCCGGCGTCACCGCGGTGGCCTGCTCCAAAACCGCACGCGGGCAGTCGTAATCCAACATCAGGTACTGCTGGCCGAACACCACGCCCTGCACGCGTGCCGTCAGCTGATCGCGCGCCGAAGCATTGTCGTCACCGTCGGCACCGTCGCGTTCGATCAGGACGGCCTCCGACTCGCACAGCGGCGCACCGAATGCCACCAGATCGTGCAGGCCCAGGGTGCGGCCCGAGCCCACCACGTCGGCGATCACGTCGGCGACCCCGAGCTGGATCGAGATCTCCACGGCACCGTCCAACCGGATGACCGAGGCCTCGATGCCCTGCGCCGCAAGGTCCTTGCGAACCAGATTCGGAAATGAAGTGGCGATCCGCTTGCCCGCCAGGTCCTTCGGGCTCCACTCCCGGCCCGCGGGTCCGGCGTAGCGGAAGGTGGAGTTGCCGAAGCCGAGCGACAGGCGCTCACGCACCGGGGCGTCGGAGTCGGCGGCCAGGTCTCGTCCGGTGATGCCCAGATCGAGCTGACCCGAACCCACGTAGATCGCGATGTCCTTGGGACGCAGAAAGAAGAACTCGACGTTGTTGACCGGGTCGACGACGGTCAGGTCCTTGGGGTCGCGCCGGCGACGGTATCCGGCCTCGGCGAGGATCTCACCGGCTGCCTCGCTGAGCGAGCCCTTGTTGGGCACCGCGACGCGCAACATCTGATCGGCCACGGTTCACAACTTCCGGTAGATGTCGTCGAGGGTCAGGCCCCGGGCGAGCATCAGCACCTGGGTCCAGTACAGCAACTGGCTGACCTCTTCGGCGAGCGACTCGTCGCTCTCGTGCTCGGCGGCCAGCCACACCTCGCCTGCCTCTTCCAGGATCTTCTTGCCGAGCCCATGGATGCCGGCGTCAAGGGCGGCGACCGTGCCGCTACCGGCAGGTCTGGTGCGCGCTTTGTCGCTGAGTTCGGCAAACAGGGCCTCGAAGGTCTTCACAGGCATGAATTGTTTCATGCTCGGAGGGGGTCCATTTGTGGGGTTCCATAGAAGGGTGAGCGAATCTGTCGGCGACCCGCTGCCGACCTACACCGCCCGGGTCTCGGCAATCGGCACGATCCTGGCCAAACACCTGCCGGTCACGGACCTGGTCCAGAACAATCGCCGCGCCAACCCGATCCTGCCGCTCGACTGTCTGTCGGCGTCCTGGGGCCCTGACCCGACCTCGTCCGCAACCCTGACACTGTCGATTCATCCCGTGCCGGACTTCGCCGCCGAGGTCGAGGAGCTGCGCTACGGCGCCGACCCAGCCCAGGGGGCCTACGAGGCACACCGCGCCGATCCCGGCGAGTTCGCCCTGGTGCAGCCACACTTGTCCAGCGTCTGGGTGGTCGCCGGGCACTGCGAGGTCCATCTGGCCCACCAGGGTTGCTCGCCCGAGAAGCTGGTCGAGGCGGCTGTCGAGATCGCCCGCAGCATCGGTTGGTCGCCGTATACCGACGATTTCGAGCCACCACTGCTGCCGCCGGGCTGGGACCCGCCGGTTGACCGCTAGGCACTCAAGGCATTGGCGTGCATGTCTTCGAGGTTCTTGCCCTTGGTCTCCTCGACCCAGCGCCACACGAACAGGAACGACAGCACCGCGCACAGCGCATAGAAGCCGTACGCCGCGCCCAGGACGTTGCGAAGTTCCGGGAACGACACGGTGATCAGCCAGTTCGCTGCCCACTGCCCGGCTGCGGCCAAGCCGAGCGCGGCCGCCCGGATGCGGTTGGGGAACATCTCGCCGAGCAGCACCCACACCACCGGCCCCCAGGACATGCCGAAGGCCACCACGAACAGGTTGGCCGCGACCAGGGCGATCGGCCCGGTGATGCCGCCGAGGTACGGTTGCAGCTCCATCAGACCGGTCGACTTGTTGAGCACCTCATGTGTCTGGGCAGTCCCGAAGATGACTGCCATCGTGCCCAGTGTCACCGCCATCCCCACCGAACCGATCAACAGCAGCGGCTTACGACCGATCTTGTCGATCAATGCGATCGCGATCAGCGTGGTGACGATGTTGGTCACCGAGGTGATCACCGTGATGATGAACGACGAGCTCTCGTCGAAACCGACGGCCTGCCACAACACATTCGAGTAGTAGAAGATCACGTTGATGCCGACGAACTGCTGAAACACCGACAGCCCGAGGCCCACCCACACGATGCCGTAGACACCGCCTGTCGGCTTTCGCAGATCGCGCCAGGCCGCCGGTTTCTCCTGCTGAAGGGTGTCCTGGATCCGGCCGAGGGTGATCTCCAGGTTCTTCTCCCCCAGCAGCCGCGACAGCACCTTGCGTGCCTCGGGAATCCGGTGTGTGGCAACGAGATACCGCGGTGATTCGGGAATGGTGAAGGTCAGCAGGCCGTACACGACGGCGGGCACCGTCATCAACAGGAACATCCACCGCCAGGCCTCCATGTTGAGCCAGAGTTCCTTGCCGGCTTCCCCCGCGATGTGGGCCAACAGCGCGTCGATACTCAAGGCCAGGAAGATGCCGCAGACGATCGCCAGCTGCTGCAGCGACCCCAACCGGCCGCGAATCCGCGGTGGCGAGGTCTCGGCGATGTAGGCCGGGGCGATCACCGAGGCGATACCGACGCCGATACCGCCGACGACACGGAACAACACCACGACCCACACGCTGGGAGCCAGCCCGGTGCCGATCGCGCTGATGAAGAAGAGCACCGCGGCGATCTTCATCACCGCGATCCGGCCGATCCGGTCGGCTATCCGGCCCGCCGTGAGCGCACCGACGGCCGCACCGAGCAGCGCAGAGGCGACTGCGAATCCCAGGATCTTGTTGTCGATGTCGAAGTGCTTCTGGATGGCGTCCACCGCACCGTTGATGACCGCACTGTCGTAGCCGAACAGCAACCCGCCCAATGCAGCGACCGAGGCGATACGCACAGCGCTGCGTCCGGACGAGTAATAGTCATCGTCGTGGACTGCGGGAGCGCCGCCATCTACCGGGCCGTGTGACATACCGTGTCCCCTCCGCACCATTGCGTGACTGGTCACAATCACCTTGGCACAGCGGACCGGCAGCTAGGGCCATATCCGGCAGCTGGATTCGACGCGGGTCAGGCGCTGCGCACGTCCGTGACCGACGCCAGCTCGGCATGGATCATCCGCAGGTCCGAGACATCGAGGGCACCGAGCGTTTCGGCATGCCTGCGCCGCGCCCCCACGGGAACCTCGACGTCGTTGGGTATCACCAACACCGGGCAACCGGCGGCTTCGGCCGACGCCGTCCCGGTGACCGAATCCTCCACGGCCAGACAGTGCTCCACGGGCACCCCGAGCAGGTGCGCGGCCCGCAGGTAGGGATCCGGCGCCGGCTTGGCCTCGTCCACTTCGTCACCGCAGACGCTCACCGTGAAGTAATGGCTGCCAATGCTTTTCAGGGCCCGCTCGGTGAGCCCGCGGCGGGTGTTGGTCACCAGCGCCATCGGGACCCCGGCGGCGGTCAGACCGTCGAGCATCTCCTTGGCCCCGGGCCGCCATGGCAATCCCTGTTCGAACAGCTCACCGGTGTAGTCATGCAGCCAGTCCGCCGATTCGGCCATGGCGGCAGGATCGGGGTCAAGGCCGAGATCGTCGTAGACGATACGCATGACGGTCTCGGCCGAGCCGCCGACGGTCGATTCCCGGACCTCGGGCGTCAGCACTGCGCCCGACCGCGCATACAGCGCGTGCATGGCGATGTCCCACAGCTTTTCGGAGTCGACGAGCGTGCCGTCCATATCCCAGAGCACCGCACGCATGCCATCCATTCTCGCATTGTCGGACGGTGTCGATAGCGTGGGAGGATGACGATATTGGTGACGGGAGCCACAGGCAACATCGGCAGGCGCGTCGTGGACGAACTAATTCGTTTGGGCGGCAGCGATATCGGGGACATCCGCGCATTGACCGCAAACCCGGCGAAGGCGGCGCTGCCGGAATCTGTGACAACAATCACCGGATACCTGGGAAAGCCAGAGACGCTGCGGGCCGCATTTGAGGGCGTCGAGCGCGTGTATCTGGCGCCATTCCCCGCCACCGTCGGACCCACGCTCGAGATGCTGGTGCAAGCGGGTGTGCAGTACGTGGTGGCGCTGTCCGGCGGTGCACATTGGACGGAGCACGCCGAGGCCATCACCGGCTCAGGGTTGGCACACACCCAGCTGGGGCCCGGCGAGTTCTGCGAGAACTTCGCGATGTGGGCCCCGCAGATCAAGACCGGCACCATCCACGACGTCGCCCCCGATCACGTCGAAGCCCCGGTGTCGATGGACGACATCGCCCGGGTGGCCGCGCACCTGTTGGCCGGCCCGCAGGACGCGCATCTGAGCGCGATGTACGAACTCACCGGCCCCGTCGCGTTGTCACGCGCCGACATTGCCCGCCAGATAGGTGCGGGCATCGGCCTGCCCGTCGACGCGCAGCAGTGCACCCGCGCCGAGGCCGAAGAACTGCTGCGCCCCGTCATGGGCGACGGCGCGCACTGGTATCTCGACCTCTTCGACGGCGATCTGGAGCCCCAGGCCGCCAACGACAACGTCGAGCGGCTGACGGGCACCCCGGCCGAATCGATCGCGCAGTGGGCGGCGCGCAACCGGAGCCTGTTCACCTAGCGGGCGCAAAGGGTTTCGGTCAGTCCTCCGGGTTGTAGGCCAGGTTGGAGCTGAGCCAACGCTCGGCCTCCTGGAGGGTCCAACCTTTGCGCTTCGCGTAGTCCGCGACCTGGTCCTGCGCCATCCGGCCGACCACGAAGTACTGCGACTGCGGGTGTGAGTAGTACCAGCCGCTGACGGCAGCACCGGGCCACATCGCCATCGACTCGGTCAGCTCGATACCGGTCCGTTCCTTGACCTGCATCAACTTCCAGAGCGTGACCTTCTCGGTGTGCTCTGGGCAGGCCGGGTAGCCCGGAGCAGGCCGGATGCCCACGTACTTCTCGCCGATGAGCGCCTCGTTGTCGAGGTGCTCATCGGGCTGGTACCCCCAGAACTCCTCGCGGACCCGTTGGTGCATCCGCTCGGCGAACGCCTCCGCCAACCGGTCGGCCAGCGACTCCAGCAGGATCGCGCTGTAGTCGTCGATGGCAGCCTTGAACTCCATGATCTTTTCCTGGCTGCCCAGGCCCGCGGTGACTGCGAAGGCGCCGACGTAGTCGGCCAGACCCGTGGACTTCGGTGCGATGAAGTCACCCAGCGACCGGTTCGGGATGCCGTCGCGGTGCTCGCCCTGCTGGCGCAGGTTGTGCAACGTGGTCAGCACCTCGGTACGGGTCTCGTCGGTGTAGACCTCGATGTCGTCTCCGACCGCGTTCGCCGGGAAGAACCCGATCACCCCGTTGGCGCGCAGCCACTTCTCCTTGATCAGGGTGTCGAGCATCTCCTGGGCGTCGTCGTACAGCTTGCGGGCAGCCTCGCCCGACGCCGGGTTGTTCAGGATGTCGGGGAAGCGGCCCTTCATCTCCCAGGCGTTGAAGAACGGCTGCCAGTCGATGTACTCACGCAGCTCGGCCAGGTCGTAATCGTGAAAATCCCGGACTCCCACACCCTGAGCCGGCACCGGCGGGGTGTAGCCCTCCCACTCGATCGGCGTCCGGTTCGCGCGGGCCTTCTCCAGCGTCAGCATCGGCCGCTCGTTCTTCTGGGCGTGCCGTTCGCGCAGAGACGCATAGTCGGCCTCGGTGGACTCCAGCAAGGCCGGCCGCTGCTTGTCGTCCAGGAGCGCGGCGGCGACCGGCACCGAGCGGGAAGCGTCCTTGACCCAGACCACCGGACCCTTGCGACGCGGCGATATCTTCACGGCCGTGTGGGCGCGCGAGGTGGTCGCCCCACCGATCAGCAGCGGGATCTCCAACCCCTGGCGTTCCATCTCGACGGCGAAGTTGACCATCTCGTCCAGGGACGGGGTGATCAGGCCGGACAGCCCGATGATGTCGGCGTTGTGTTCGTTCGCCGCGTCCAGGATCTTCTGGGCAGGCACCATCACGCCGAGGTCGATCACCTCGAAGTTGTTGCACTGCAACACGACCCCGACGATGTTCTTGCCGATGTCGTGGACGTCGCCCTTCACGGTCGCCATCACGATCGTGCCGTTGGTGTCCTTCGAATCGGCGGTGCCGTTCTCAGCCTTCTCCGCCTCGATGTACGGCAACAGGTAGGCGACAGCCTTCTTCATCACCCTGGCCGACTTCACCACCTGGGGCAGGAACATCTTGCCCGCGCCGAAGAGGTCGCCGACGACGTTCATGCCGTCCATCAGCGGGCCCTCGATCACCTCGATCGGACGGCCGCCGGCGGCGGCGATCTCGGCACGCAATTCCTCGGTATCGGCGTCGACGTGAGCGTCGATGCCCTTGACGAGGGCGTGGGTGATCCGCTCCCGCACCGGGAGGCCGCGCCACTCGGCCGCGGCCGGATCCTCGGATTTCTCCGACTTGTTGAACCGTTCGGCGATCTCCAGTAGCCGCTCGGCCGCATCCTCGCGACGGTTCAGGACGACGTCCTCGATCCGCTCCCGCAGCTCAGGATCGATCGAGTCGTACGGCACCAGCGCACCGGCGTTGACGATGCCCATGTCCAGGCCTGCCTTGATGGCGTGGAACAGGAACACCGCGTGGATCGCCTCGCGCACGGGGTTGTTGCCCCGGAACGAGAACGACACGTTCGAGATACCGCCGGAGATGTGCACCCCGGGGAGGTTCTCCTTGATCCAGGCGCAGGCCTGGATGAAGTCGATCCCGTAGGTCGCGTGCTCCTCGATACCGGTCGCCAGCGCGAAGCAGTTCGGGTCGAAGATGATGTCCTCTGCCGGGAAGCCGACCTCTTCGGTCAGGATCCGGTAGGCGCGCCCGCAGATCTCTTTGCGGCGCTCCAGGTTGTCGGCCTGCCCCTGCTCGTCGAAGGCCATCACCACGACGGCGGCGCCGTACTTGCGGCACAACCGCGCCTCGCGGACGAACTTCTCCTCGCCCTCCTTCATGGAGATCGAGTTGACGATCGGCTTGCCCTGCACGTTCTTCAGGCCGGTTTCGATGACCTCCCACTTGGAGGAGTCGATCATCACCGGGACGCGGCTGATGTCGGGCTCGGCCGCGATCAGCTTGGTGAACCGGTCCATCGCGGCGACGCCGTCGATCATGCCCTCGTCCATGTTGATGTCGATGACCTGCGCACCGACCTCGACCTGCTGCAGGGCGACCGACAGCGCGGTGTCGTAGTCCTCGGCCTTGATCAGGTTGCGGAACCGGGCCGAGCCGGTGATGTTGGTGCGCTCACCGATGTTGACGAACAGGGAGTCCTCGGTGATGTTGAGCGGCTCCAGGCCCGACAGGCGGGTGGCCACCGGGATCTGCGGCACCTCACGCGGCGCCTTACCCTCGACGACCTTGGCGATCTTCGCGATGTGCGCCGGAGTCGTTCCGCAGCAACCACCGGCCAGGTTGATCAGACCGGCTTCGGCGAACTCGGCGATGTAGGACGCCTGGCTGTCCGGGGATTCGTCGTACTCGGCGAAGGCGTTGGGTAGGCCCGCGTTGGGGTAGCAGGAGACGAAGGTGTCCGCGATCCGCGACATCTCGGCGATGTAGGGCCTCATCTCCGGCGCGCCGAGGGCGCAGTTGAGCCCCACCGCGATCGGGTTGGCGTGCCTGATCGAGTTCCAGAACGCCTCGGTGACCTGGCCGGACAGGGTGCGTCCGGACGCATCGGTGATGGTGCCCGAGATGATCACGGGCCAGCGGCGTCCGCGGTCCTCGAACAGCGTCTCGAGGGCGAACACCGCGGCCTTCGCGTTCAGCGTGTCGAAGATCGTCTCGATGATGATGAGGTCGGCGCCGCCGTCGATCAGCCCGTTGGCGGCTTCGAGGTAGGCGGCAGCCAGCTGGTCGTAGGAGACGTTGCGGGCTCCGGGGTCGTTGACGTCCGGCGAGATCGAGGCGGTCCGTGTGGTCGGGCCAAGCGCTCCGGCAACGTAGCGGGGCTTGTCCTCCGTGCTGAACTCGTCGCAGGCCTTACGGGCAAGAGCAGCGCCGGCGTAGTTCAGCTCATAACTCAGGTCCGCCATGTCGTAGTCGGACAGCGAGACCGCGTTCGCGTTGAACGTGTTGGTCTCCAGGATGTCGGCGTCCGCCTCGAGGTATTCGCGGTGGATCGCCTCGATGATGTGCGGCTGCGTGAGGTTGAGCAGGTCGTTGTTGCCCTGGAGGTCGCTCGGCCAGTCCTTGAACCGCTCGCCCCGGTAGCCGGCCTCATCCGGCCGGTCGCGCTGGATCGCCGTGCCCATCGCGCCGTCGATCACCATGATCCGCCGGCGCAGGGTGTCCGTCAGTGCCTCGGTGCAGTCGGGGCGGATGTTGGGCTCAAGCTTGTTCGGCTCGGGGGCGTTCACAGTGCACTCCTTCCGTAACGGAAGGCGTCCTTGACTCTGCCGAGCGTGGCGGATACCGAAGGAGACCCAGTCCCCCCAGATAGCCGTTGCAACGCCTCTCGACCAGAAGAGTCTACGTCGTCACCTGATCGACGTCTGGACGCCCAACTCGTCGCTGCGATCGACCCGACCCGCGTGGCGACGCGTGCCTTGACCAGATTGCAGCCGAACGTATTTGGTCTCGACTGCGCCGACACCCACCACCACGCGCTGCGACAAGGTGTCGAGCAGATCAGCGTCGTGGGCAGACTTGTCAGCGGCAGCCACCCAAACAGGATAGTCGGTCTATCGAATACGGCTGTTCGGCGCCGCCGCGACCCGCGCGGACAACGGGCTCATCGGCACCGTCCAAGGCTTAGGCTGAAGGTGTGACACCGTCGTATCCGAACGCCGGCCGGCGTATGAACCTGCCCGAATTGAAGGACGCCACCGTCGTGGCGGCTTTCGAGGGCTGGAATGACGCCGGCGACGCGGCCAGTGACGCGCTGGACCACCTGGATGCGATCTGGGAAGCCCAACCGATCGTCGAGATCGACGACGAGTCGTACTACGACTATCAGGTGAACCGTCCGGTGATCCGCCAGGTCGACGGCGTCACCCGGGAACTGGTGTGGCCGTCCATGCGGATCTCGCACTGCCGTCCGCCCGGCAGCAACCGTGACGTGGTGTTGATGCACGGCGTCGAGCCCAACATGCGCTGGCGCACCTTCTGTGCCGAGTTGCTGGCCATCGCCGACAAACTCAACGTGCAGACCGTGGTGATCCTGGGCGCGCTGCTCGCCGACACCCCGCACACCAGGCCGGTGCCGGTGTCGGGTTCGGCGTATTCGGCCGAGTCGGCGAAATTCTTCGGCCTGGAAGAGACCCGTTACGAAGGCCCGACCGGGATCGCCGGAGTGTTCCAGGACGCCTGCGTGCAGGCCGGAATCCCGGCCGTGACCTTCTGGGCCGCGGTTCCGCACTACGTGTCGCAGCCGCCCAGTCCCAAGGCCACGGTGGCGCTGCTGCACCGGGTCGAGGACGTGCTGGACGTCGAGGTGCCGTTGGCCGATCTGCCCGCCGCCGCCGAGGAGTGGGAGCAGGCCGTCACCGAGATGACCGCCGAGGACGAGGAGATCGCCGAATATGTCGCCTCCCTGGAGCAGCGCGGCGACGCCGAGGTCGACATGAACGAGGCGCTCGGCAAGATCGACGGCGACGCGCTGGCGGCCGAGTTCGAGCGCTACCTGCGACGCCGGGGGCGCTGACCAGGCAGCGTGTCACAACCGGCCACTGAGCCGTGAGCGTTACTTGTCTTCCAGGGCCTCGATACGGGCGCTGGTCGAGCGGCCGAGTGCGGCGGCCTCGGCGTCGAGTTTCGGCAGCAGCGTCGGGGTGAACTTGCGGATGTCGCGCTCGGCCAGTGGCGTGGTGACGAACGGCCGGATCCACCGGAACGCCCCGACCCATTCCGGGCTGTAGATCCGCTTCTTGCGGCCCTCGATGCCCTTGACGAAGGCGGCGCCGCAGGCGTCGACGGTGGTCGTCCGGTTCAGGGGCGGCGGCAGCTTGGAGAGCATCTCCCGGAAGGCCGACAGGTCCGACTTGGCGTCCTGCACCAGCGGGGTGTCGATCCAGCTCATGTGTGCCGAGCCGACGTCGACGCCGAGGTGGGCCACCTCGAGACGCAACGTGTTGGCGAAGTACTCGGCACCGGCCTTGGAAGCGTGATACGCGGCCAGGCCGGGGGCCGAGGTGAAGGCCGCGAGGGAGGACACCACCAGCACATACCCGCGGCGCTTGACGACCGACGGCAGCGTGGCCCGCACGGTGTTGAACACACCCGTCACGTTGATGTCGATGACCCGTTTGAACGCCTCGGGATCGACCTGCATGACCGAACCGAAGCTGGCGATGCCGGCGTTGGCCATCACGATGTCGATGCCGCCGAACCGCTCGACGGCGGCATCGGCGGCCTTCTGCATGGCGGCCAGGTCACGCACGTCGGCCAACGCGGTCAGCACATGCTCCTCGCCGAGCTCGGCGGCCAGTGCGCTCAACGGCGCCTCATCGAGGTCGGTGAGCACCAACTTGGCGCCCCGGCGCCGCAGCCGGCGGGCCACCTCGGCGCCGATGCCGCGCGCACCGCCGGTGATGAAGACGACTTTCCCGTTCACAGAACCCATTGCCGCAACGTACCCCACCGGGGCGCGCGCGACGAGGCCTAGAGCTCGACGCCCAGCAGCGCATCCACGGTGGCGGCGACCTGTCGTGGCGCAGCGGTGTCATGTCCGCCGTAGGCCAGCGCATCGGTACACCAACCATCCAGTGCGGCAAGCGCTTTCGGGGTGTCCAGATCGTCGGCGAGATACTGGCGCACCCGGGCCACCACGTCGGTGGCATCCGGACCGGCGGGCAGGGCCGTGGCCGTGCGCCACTGCTTCAGTCGGGCGTTGGCCTCGTCGAGCACGGCGTCGCTCCAGAACCGGTCACTGCGGTAATGGCCGGCGAACAGCCCGAGCCGGATCGCCGAAGGGTCCACTCCCTGCGCACGCAGCCGGGACACCAGCACCAGGTTGCCGCGACTCTTGCTCATCTTGTGCCCGTCCCAGCCGATCATGCCGGCGTGCACGTAGTGGCGGGCGAACCTCCGCTCCCCCGTGACGGATTCGGCGTGTGCGGCGGAGAACTCGTGGTGCGGGAAGATCAGGTCGCTGCCGCCACCCTGGATGTCCAGCCCGGAGCCGATGCGGGTGAGCGCGATCGCCGAGCACTCCACGTGCCAGCCCGGCCGGCCCGCCCCGAACGGTGACGGCCAGCTGGGCTCACCGGGCCGTTCGGCACGCCACAGCAGGGCGTCGAGCTCATCGCTCTTGCCCGGGCGGCCGGGATCGCCGCCCCGCTCGCCGAACAGCCGCAACATGGTCTCGCGGTCGTAGCCCGACTCGTAGCCGAACTGCGTGGTGGCATCGGCGCGGTAGTACACGTCGGGGTACTGGGCGTCGTCGACGACGTAGGCCGCGCCGGAGGCCAGCATCTTCTCCACCAGCTCCACCACCTCGGAGATGGTCTCGGTGGCGGCCACGTAGTCGTGCGGGGGCAGCACGCGCAGTGCCGTCATGTCCTCGCGGAAGAGCTGGGTTTCGCGGTCACCGAGGTCACGCCAGTCGATACCGTCGCGATCGGCCCGCTCGAACAGCGGATCGTCCACATCGGTGACGTTCTGCACGTAGTGCACGGTGTGCCCGGCGTCCAACCACAGCCGGTGCACCAGGTCGAAGGTCAGGTAGGTCGCCGCGTGGCCCAGATGGGTGGCGTCATAGGGGGTGATGCCGCACACGTACATGGTGGCCGTCGGTCCCGGCGTGACGGGCCGTACCTGCCGATCGGCGCTGTCGTACAGCCGCAGTTGCGGACCACGCCCTTCCAGCACCGGAATTGACGGTGCCGACCACGATTGCATGGCTTCGACTCTAAGGTGCTCGCTCAGGACGGCCTCCTACCGGTCGGTCCCGCACAGTTCAGCAAGTCAGACAACGCCGCGGGAAGTTTCATTCCCGCATCTCCCGCATCGTTGTGCGCATTTCTCATCGGGCCATCCCGATCGCTTCCAACAGGATCGGTGCCAGCTCTTTGCGGCACATCACGAAATCCGGCAGGTACGGGTCGGCGCGGTTGTAGCGCAGCTCCGAGCCGTCGAGGCGCGAGGCATGCAGGCCCGCGGCCAGCACCACGCCCGCAGGCGCGGCCGAATCCCACTCCCACTGCCCGCCGGCGTGGATGTAGGCGTCGACGTCACCACGCACCACCGCCATGGCCTTCGCCCCCGCCGAGCCGATGCGCACCATCCGGAAGTCGAGCTGTTCGCGCATCCGCCACAGCACCGCCGGGGGCCGGTTCGAGCTCGCGGTGATCAACAGCGGACCGTCACGGCGCGGGCGGGGCGGACTGACCGTGTCACTGCGGTACACCTCACCGCGGGCGGGCAGGGCCACCACAGCGTCCGACAGACCTCCGTCGACGCCGACGGAGCGCTGCCACAGGGCGATGTGCACCGCCCAGTCCTCGCGGCCGGGCAGGGAGAACTCATGCGTGCCGTCGACGGGGTCGACGATCCAGACCCGGTCGGCGTCGACGCGGGACAGGTCGTCGACCGCCTCCTCGCTGAGCACGGAATCGCCGGGACGGGCCTGGGCCAGCCGGTCCAGGATCAAGGCGTTGGAGCGCCGGTCCCCCTCGTCACCGAGGTAGTACGGGTCGTAGAAACCGATCTCTTCACGCACGGCCAGCAACAACTCACCGGCCTCCTTGGCCACTGCGGCAGCCAGGTCGGCATCGGTCGAGTGCATCGGACCAGTATCGGTGGCACGCCCGGTTGATGTGCTGGCGGGGCCGGTTGTGCCGTTAAGGTCGGGCGATGACCGAGCAGACCCCCGTCGATAACCTGTCCGACTCGTGGCGTTGGAAGTTCGACTTCTTCCACACCTACGGCCTGCCGAGCTCCAGCCCCGAGGCGAAGGCCGCGTACCGCAACCTCAGCTTCATGGCCAAGCTGCGGCTCACGTCGAACATCCTGGCGTTTCTGTTCGGGCCGATCTACTTCTTCGTCAAAGGCATGTGGCGCAAGGGATTGGCGCTGCTGGCTTTGACCATCGCAGTGGCGGCGGTGCTGATTGTGCTCGACGTCAGCGACTCGATCGGCCGGGCCATCAGCATCGGCGTCGGGGCATTGGCGATGTCCACCGCGAACTACGCCTACTACCTGCACGTCGTGCGCGGCAGTCAGTCCTGGAATCCGTTCGAAGGGTTCGGGCGCGCCCGCTAGCGGCGCGCTAGAACGCCGGCCACGGGATCGGGCGATGCCGATCCGGTGTCGGCATGACCGGATTGCGCAGTAGCCCAACGATTCTGGACCGCAGTGCGGCAGTCTCGGCGTCGGTGATGTGTGCGCACAACTGCGCTGCCAGGTCGCCGAACCCGTCACGCAGCGCGGTGACGTCGGCCAGAATCTCGTCGTCGACGGGCTTGCCGGCCCAGCCCCACAGCACGGTCCGCAGCTTGTCCTCGACGTGCAGGCTCACCCCGTGGTCGACGCCGTAGACCGCGCCGTCGAGACCGGCCAGGATGTGCCCGCCCTTACGGTCGGCGTTGTTGATCAGCACGTCGAACACGGCCATCCGGAACAGTCGCGGATCGTCCGCGTGCACCAGCGTCACCTCGTCGCCGGCGTAGTCGTAGGCCTGCAGGATCGGCAGGAAGCCCGGCGGCAGGTGTCCGGCCGGGAGCAGGTCCACCAGGTCCGGGCCAGAATCCGGCTCGTCCCCCACCTGATCACCTGGCTGGTCCACCCACAGCTGCAGCATGCCCGGACCGGCCGGCCCGTCACGAATAATGGTGCGGGGAACGACATTCCAACCCAATGCGGCCGATACCAGGTAGGCGCCCAGCTCACGGCCGGCCAAGGTGCCATCGGGGAAATCCCAGAGCGGCGCCTCACCCCGGATCGGCTTGTACACGCAGTGCACCTGCCGCGTACCCAGGTTGGCCTCACACAGGAAGGTGGCGTTGCTGGCCGACCGGATGCGGCCGATCACCGTCAACTCACCGTCGGCCAGGACCGCGTCGTCGTTGGGGTCGGGATCGGGGCTAGGAATCTGCGTCATCGTCGGACCCGGCCACCTCACCGCGCCGATAGCCGTTGGTACGCACACAGATGTGGCCGTCGGGATCCAGTGGCTCATCGCACAGCGGGCAGGGCGGGCGTCCGGCCGAGATCACCCGATTGGATCGGGTGGCGAACTCCCGGGCCGACTCCGGGCTGAGGAACACCCGCACCGCGTCGGGACCGTCCTCCGCGTCGTCGAGGACCACCGAGGCATCGAACTCGCCTTCAGAGACCGCCAGCAGCTCGACCACCACGGTCTGTGCTTCCGAATCCCAGCCCAGCCCCATCGTGCCGACCCGGAACTCGGCGTCGACCGGCGTGACCAAGGGCAGCAGATCGCTGACTTCACCGGTGTCGGGCGGGATCGGTGTGCCGAAGCGGCGGTTGATCTCGGTCAACAGGGCGGCGATGCGTTCGGCCAGCACCGCGACCTGCTGCTTCTCCAAGATCACCGAGATCACCCGTTTGTCGTGGACAGCTTGCAGGTAGAAAGTTCGGTTACCGGGTTGGCCGACGGTCCCGGCCACGAAACGGTCGGGAGTGCGGAAGACGTGAATTGCGCGGGCCATGGCACCTTCCAAAATACCGGTATCGGTACCGCGGGTCAGTTGGTGGACCCACCCACCACGGCGTCGGTGGCGGGTTTGGCGGCAAGGCCGGCGCTCAATTGCGTCCCGGTGTGGTTGATGTGCATCACGAATGGGCGCAGTTCGGTGTAGCGGATCACGCTCATCGATGCCGGATCGGCGGTGATGCGCTGGAACCCGTCCAGGTGCACACCCAACGCGTCGGCAAGCACCGCCTTGATCACGTCGCCGTGCGTGCAGGCCAGCCACAGCACGTCGGCACCGTGTTCCTCGGCCAAGGCGCGGTCACGTTCGCGTACCGCGGCGACCGCCCGGGCCTGAACCTGGGCCAGCCCCTCACCCTCGGGGAACACCGCCGCGCTGGGCTGCTGCTGGACCACTGACCACAGGGGTTCCTTCACCAGTTCGCCGATGGCGCGCCCGGTCCAGCTGCCGTAGTCCACCTCGGTCAGCCGTTCGTCGACGACCGGCTCCAGGGACAGCGCCTCAGCCAGCGGCGCAACGGTGCGCACGCAACGCAGCAGCGGAGAGTGCACGATCGCGGTCACCGGCAGCTCCCCGATGCGCGCGACGAGGCCGGCGGCCTGTTCGGTACCGCGCTCGTCGAGGTCGACGCCCTCGCTCCGGCCCGCCAGGGTGTGCGCGGTGTTCGAGGTCGAGCGGCCGTGCCTCAGCAGGATCACGGTCATATCGGCTCCTTGCGCCAGCGCTCGTCGGTCACAGTTCAGCTTGCACGGTCGGGATCACTGCGCTGCGACCACCCCGGTGCCCAGCAGGGCCAGCACCACCACACCCAGCACCACCCGGTAGCCGACGAACCAGTACATGCTGTGCGACACCAGGAATTTCAGGAACCAGGCGATCGCCGCGAAGCCGACGACGAACGCGATCACGGTGGCCACCAGTAGCTGGGCGCCGCTGGCGCTCATTCCGTCTCCGGCCGGGTGGAAGGCATCGGGCAGCGAGAAGATGCCGGAGGCGAACACCGCGGGGATCGCGAGCAGGAAGCCGAACCGGGCAGCCAGCTCGCGCTCCATGCCGAGGAAGAGCCCGGCGCTGATGGTCGCGCCCGAGCGGGAGACCCCCGGCACCAGGGCCAGGCACTGGGCCAGGCCGACAATGATGCTGTCGCGCCAGGTCAGCTGCTCGACGCGGCGAACCTGCCTGCCGTAGTACTCGGCCGCGGCGATCACCGCCGAGAACACGATCAGCGCCGACGCCACCAGCCACAGATTCCGTGCGCCGGTACGGATTTCATCCTTGAACAGCAGGCCGAACACTCCGATCGGAATGCTGCCGATGATCACCCACCAGCCCAGCCAGTAGTCGGAGGACCGGTATGCCGCATCGAGCAGCCCCGCGAACCAGGCCTTGATGATCCGGCCGATATCCCGGGCGAAGTACACCAGCACCGCGAGCTCGGTGCCCAGCTGGGTGACCGCCGTGAACGACGCGCCCGCGTCGTCGTCGAAGAACACCCGCGAGGTGATCGCGAGGTGCCCCGAGGACGAGACCGGCAGAAACTCGGTGAGCCCCTGGACAATCGACAACACAACCACTTGCAGCCAGGACATGGCACCGACGTCAGTCACGCCGACGACCGTACCGTGACGCGGGCAGTGCGATGCGTCAGCGAGTGGCGCGCGAAACCCGTTGCGCGTCGGCTACCGCGTCTCGGACGGTTGCCGAGAGGCTGCGTTCGTCAGACAGGTCGATATCGGTCAGTTTGCGGGTGGCCATGGCCACCACATCGTCCTCGACCGGAACGGGGCCGGACAGCCGCGGACGGTAGACCTCGATCACGAGTTGCTGACGTTCGATGTGGAAAGAAAAACTCCGGCCATCGCCAACTTGGCCAAACCCACTGGCGTGTACACCAGTGGAAATATCCTCCATAGCAAACTCTCGGTTACCCAGTTCCCGGTCTGCGGCGAGGGTCATGATCGAACCATACCTCTACTTATGCCGCGATGGTTGCAGACGCGACCATTTCAGATCCAGCGCCATGCCTAGACTGGATTCCTGCACGTCACCGACCATCCGATTCCGACCGAGAGCCCTCCGTTGCGCCCAATTCTTGCAGGTCAGCCAGTTCGCGCCGGCCTCGTTGCGCTGGCCCTGCTGCTCACCGCGGGCTGCACGTCCAACCCCGCCGACACCCCGCCGCCCACCATCGAGCCCGCTCAGGCTGCGGTTTCGCCTCCTGTCACCGCCGCGCCGGACGGCCAGATCCGACAATTACGCGGACATGCTGTGAGTGCGGTATTCGACCCAGCAACCGGCACACTGGCCGTTCTGTCCCCCGCCTCCGAAGGTCAGTCGACGCTGAGTCTGTTGGCCACCGGCCGGGCATCGCGCGAGGTGACGCTGATGCCCGCGGCCACCGCGCTCAGCGTCGACGGCAAGGGTGATGTCCTGGCGTCCACCCGTGGCGGGTACTTCCGGGTCGACCTGGCCGATGCCAAGGCCAGCAAAATCGACGTGGACGGCGCACAGGGCGTCGACTTCACGGCGATCGCACTGCGCGCCGACGGCAATCCGGTGCTGGGCAGCGCAGACGGAGCGGTCTACACATTGGGCAGCGACCACGCAGTGGCTGCCCAGCTCAAGATCTTCGCACGGGTCGATTCGCTTGTCACACAAGGAAACACCGCGGTGGTTCTGGACCGCGGCCAGACCTCGGTGACGGCCGTCAACCCCAGCGGGACCAAGGCCGCGCAGGCACTGCGGGCCGGCGAAGGCGCCACCACGCTGGCCGCCGACGCGCGCGGCCGGGTCCTCGTCGCCGACACCCGCGGCGACGAGCTACTGGTGTTCGGCGCCGACCCGTTGATCATGCGGCAGCGTTACCCGGTGCCCGCCGCCCCCTACGGCCTGGCCGGATCCGACAAGCTGGCCTGGGTGTCGCAAACGGCGACCAATAACGTGATTGGTTACGATCTCTCCACCGGCATACCGGTGGAAAAGGTGCGTTATCGAACCGTGCAGCAACCGAACTCCCTGGCCTACGACGACAGGACCGACACCCTCTACGTGGTGTCGGGGTCCGGAGCCGGGGTTCAGGTGATCGGTAGCGCGTCGGGTCACCCATGACCACCATCCAGCAGGGTCGCATGCCCCCGGGATGGGACAAGGTCGTCGCCGAGGACCATTCCGAGGAATACGACTGGATTCCGCTGCGGCTACCGCCGGACGTCACGAGGATCAGCGCCTCGATCCGCTTGTCGATCGAGGCTGAGTACCGCGGCTGGGAACTGACCCGGGTGCGGGCCTACACAGATGGGAGCCGACGGGTGCTGTTGCGCCGCAAGAAATCCGCGTCATCCATGCCGGGCACACCCCAGGCGCCTTCGCTGTGATCTACGCGGCCCTGCGGCGGGCGCTGTTCCTGGTGCCGCCGGAACGGATCCACCTGTGGGTGTTCACCCTGCTGCGCACCGTCACCGGTCCCGCCTTCCTGCGTCGGGCGCTGGAGCGACGGTTGGCGCCCACCGATCCCGTACTGGCCAGCACGGTGTTCGGAGTGCGGTTCCCCGGCCCGATGGGGCTGGCCGCCGGGTTCGACAAGGACGGCCGTGGCCTGCAGACGTGGGGCGCGCTGGGCTTCGGGTACGCCGAGGTCGGCACCGTCACGGCGCAACCACAACCGGGCAACCCCGAGCCGCGGCTGTTCCGGCTGCCCGACGACCACGCGCTGCTCAACCGGATGGGCTTCAACAACGAGGGCGCCGGGGCGTTGGCCATCCGACTGGCCCGGCACACCCCCGAGGTGCCGATCGGGGTGAACATCGGCAAGACCAAGGTGACGCCACCCGAGGACGCGGTGGCCGACTACGCCGAGAGCACCCGACTGGTGAGCGCACTGGCCGCCTATGTCGTCGTCAACGTCAGCTCCCCCAACACCCCCGGATTGCGGGATCTGCAGGCGGTGGAATCGCTGCGCCCGATCCTGGCAGCGGTCAAGGCCGAGACGCACAAGCCCGTGTTGGTCAAGATCGCCCCCGACCTCTCCGATGCCGATATCGACGAAATCGCGGATCTGGCAGTCGAATTGGACCTCGCCGGGATTGTCGCCACCAACACCACCATCTCGCGGGACGGGCTGGCCACGCCTGGTGTCGCCGACCTCGGCACCGGCGGAATCTCGGGACGCCCCGTGGCGCACCGATCGCTGCAGGTGCTGCGCCAGTTGTACCGGCGGGTGGGCGACAAGCTCGTGCTGATCAGCGTCGGCGGCATCGAAACCGCCGACGACGCGTGGGAGCGGATCACGTCCGGGGCGACGCTTCTCCAGGGCTACACGGGATTCATCTACGGCGGCGGATTGTGGGCCAAGCAGATCCACGACGGCGTCGCCGAGCGGTTGCACGCCGGTGGGTTCACGTCGCTGAGCGACGCCGTGGGTTCTGCTGCACGCTGAGTCCCGCCGCCCTACTCCAGACCGGCAGTACCGTCAGGCTTGACGGTGACCTTGGCGCCCGCGATGTCCTCACGGATGCTGGCCTCGACCTGGGACAGATCGGAGACAACCGCGAGCGCGCGGCTACCGCTGGGGGTTCGGACGGCGACGAACACCTTCTCGGGCTCGCCGTCCCGGTTGAACGGCGTGGTCCAGGTCTCCACCGTCCCGGTGCCCGACCAGCCGTCCTCGGCCACCACCGTCGGCTCCGCATCGACCTCGGATTGCACATCTTCCCAACGGAATTGTTCTTGGGGAGGTTCGGTGCTGTAGATGCCGAAACTGTGCTTGCTCAGGTAGCCGCCGTTGGCGGTGATCAGGCCCAACTGACCGGGGTCGGCCGTCAGCCGTTCGGCCATCGTGGCGATGGAATGCGACACGTAGTTGTTCCACGGTCCGCCGGCGAAGGTCAGGCCGCCGGTCACCGTCAGCGGACGCTGCGGATCGTCCAGCGGCAGCCCCAGTTCCTTGGCAGCCACCTGGACCGCCGACGGGAAGCACGAGTACACGTCCACCGCCGCCAGATCGTCGACACCCACACCGGCGAGCTCCAATACCCGACGACCGGCGACCCGGATCGCCGGCGACCCGGCGAAACTCGCCCGCTGCCCGATCAGGTCGGTGTCGTGCGCGTCCGTGCCCGCATATGGGAAAACCCAACGCTCCCTGGGGATCTGCAACTCCGTCGCCTTCTCCACCGACGTGAGGATCAGCACGGCACCCTGGTCGACCATGTTGTTGGAGTTCATCAGCTTGGTGTAGGGCCAGCTGATCATCCGGTTCGACGGACCCGGCTGCCAGATCTCGTCGGCCGGGACCGCCTCCCGGCTCCAGGCATGCGGATTGCCCTCGGCGACGTGGCTGAAGCGCGACCACAGCTCACCGATCCGGCGGCGGTGGTCGTCAGGCTGCTCCCCCGCCGCGATCCGCAGGGCCTGCTCGAACATCGGGTAGACGTGCGACGGCGCCACCAGGCCGATCCGGATCTCGGCCGGCCCGGCCATCTCGAACTCCGGATCGCTGGGCGCCATCGGCACCGACTCGTCCTGTTCGGTTCCGGCCAGCCGCTCACCGCGGGACTTCAATCTGCTTCGGGTACGCCAGGTTTCGCCACCGGCGATCAGAACCACATCGTTGCGGCCCTGCTGGATGTCCAGGCAGGCCTGGTTGACCAGTGACTGCGGCACATTGCCGCCGACCGGGGTGTACCGGGTCGCGGCATCGGGTGCGCCGATCCGCTGGGCCAGCAGCAGGCCCGGATCCCGGTAGCGCAACGACAGCAGGTTGACCACCCGTACGGAGTCGACCGCTCCGAGCACCGCGGTATCGGCGGCAGCCCGGGCGGCGGCCTCCATCAGGTCGATCGGCTCGCTGTCGGGGTTCTCGTCGTGCTGGTTGACCTGGCCGTAGCCGACCAATACCGGGGTTCTGGGATCAAGTGCCACTTTCGAATTCCTATTCTGCCGCCGGGCCGACCCGGTAGATCGACTTCAGACTCTGGTACGCGGCCAATCCCTCCGGGCCGAGCTCTCGGCCCAGCCCGCTGGCCTTGACGCCGCCGAACGGTGCGGCGATGTCCAGTTGGTAGTCGTTGATGCCCACGGTGCCGGTATGGATCGCACGGGCGATGTCGGTGGCGCGTTCGGGATCGGCGGACCAGACCGTTCCGCCCAACCCGTACTCGCTGTCGTTGGCCAGTTCGACGGCCTGCTGTTCGGTCTCGTACGGGATGACCGCGAGCACCGGGCCGAAGATCTCCTCCTGGGCGATCCGCGCCGAATTGTCGACGTCGGCGAACACCGTCGGTGACACGAACCAGCCGTCCGGCTGGTCGGCCGGAATCCCACCGCCGGCGACGAGCCTCGCGCCGTCGGCTTTGCCGGCTTCGATGTAACCCAGTACCCGGTCACGCTGACGGGAGCTGACCAGCGGCCCCACCTCGGTCGACTTGTCCAGTGGGTCACCCACTTTCAACCCGGTCGTCAGGGCGGCCAGGGCGTCGACCACCTCGGCGTAGCGCGACCTCGGTGCGAGAATCCGCGAATTCAGGTGGCAGGTCTGTCCGTTGTTGACGAACGACGCGTTCTTCAGACCCTTGATGGTGGCATCCAGGTCGGCGTCCTCGAGGATGACCGCCGCCGACTTCCCGCCCAATTCCAGGGTGACCGGCCGCAGCAGCCGGCCGCACTCCTGCGCGATGAGGCGCCCCACAGCGGTCGACCCGGTGAACGACACCTTGTCGACACCGGGATGCGACACCAGGTGGGCGCCCGCGTCAGGGCCGCCGGCGATGACGTTGAGTACTCCCGCGGGCAGTCCGACGGCCAGCGCGGCCTCGGCGAAAATCAATGCGTCCAAAGCGGTTTCCGGGGAAGCCTTGAGCACAACGGTGCAGCCGGCCGCCAGCGCGGGGGCCAGCTTGAACGCGGCCAGGGCCTGCGGGTAGTTCCACGGCACGATCGCCCCGACCACGCCGACGGGTTCACGGCGCACGATGGTGTGCCCGATCGCGGCGGGCCGAATCTCCTCGGCGGCGGTCTTCTCGATCAACCCGGCGTAATACCGCAGTAGTCCCGCCGGGAACAGGCCGTTGGCGCCACGCGACAAGCGGATCGGCATGCCGTTCTCCCGCGTGCACAGCTGATCCGTCGACGATGCCCGGGCCAGCAATTCATCAGCCAGCCGGCCCATGGCGGCCGCCCGGTCAGCGGGCGACGTCGAAGCCCAGCCTGGCAGCGCGGCCCGCGCTGCTGCGACTGCCGCGTCGACCTCGGCCTCGCCGGCGGCGGCGCCGTCGCCGAGCCGCGCACCGGTGGCGGCTTCCAGCACCGGCGTGGATACCGCGGCGGCCTGGAACCGGCCTCCGATGAAGACCCGCGCACCATCATCGACAACGGTCATGCCGGGCTCCTTCGACGCTCCAGTAAGGCGGCCCATCGCCATGTCATGGCGACGCCGTGATGGGTCCACCTTCGCGCGAGCGGGCCCGCGCTGTAAACGACCAGCAAGGAAACACCGGCGTGAGCGATCGGGACATCTGTTGGTGGGCTCGGTGCGCCGAGCGTGA
The DNA here is from genome assembly GCF_058270035.1 of Mycobacterium shunyiense. Classification (NCBI taxonomy): domain Bacteria; kingdom Bacillati; phylum Actinomycetota; class Actinomycetes; order Mycobacteriales; family Mycobacteriaceae; genus Mycobacterium; species Mycobacterium shunyiense. The sequence continues at coordinate 85,008 of NZ_JBZDPT010000047.1, forward strand.
GCTCCTACCGCTACTTCTGCTCGTAGGTCCCGTGGATGACGGCACGGGCGATCGCCTGACCGAAGAGGTTGAAGCCCAGGTAGGCCGGGGTGGCGCCCTCGGGCAGCTCCAACGATTCCACCGGCAGCGCATGGACCGCGATGTAGTAGCGGTGCGGGCCGTGACCGGCGGGAGGTGCCGCACCGAGGTAGCGCCGCAGGCTCGCGTCATTGGTGAGCGTGACGGCGCCACCGGGCAGGTCGCCGCCGTCACCGGCGCCGGCCGGCAGTTCGGTGACCGTGGCGGGCAGATCGGCCACCGCCCAGTGCCAGAAGCCCGAGGCGGTCGGCGCGTCGGGGTCGTACACCGTGACGGCGAAGCTCTTGGTCTCCGCCGGGAAGCCCGACCAGCTCAGCTGCGGCGACACGTCTGCACCGCCGGCTCCCATGATCCCGCTGACCTGGTCGTTGGCCAGCGGCTGACCGTCGGTGACCGATTCGGAGGTCAGGGTGAACGTCTTCAGCTTCGGCAGGTTGTCGTACGGAGATGCGGTCATGGTTCCCTCTCGTAGTCAGTTCGTGTAGCCAGCTCATGTCGCAGTGCGGTCAGCAGTTCTGCAGAAAGTGTTCCAGAACGCCGGCCCCGAACTGCAGTGCGTCCACGGGTACCCGCTCGTCGACGCCGTGGAACAGCGCAGCGAAGTCCAGCTCGGGCGGCAGGCGCAGCGGTGCGAACCCGAAGCAGCGAATCCCCAACCGCTGGAACGACTTCGCATCGGTTCCGCCCGACAGCATGTAGGGCACGGTGCGCGCTTCGGGGTCCAACGCCAGGATCGCCGCGTTCATCGCGTCGACCAGGTCACCGTCGAACGTGGTCTCGTACGACGGCAGGTCCCGCTCCCAGCTGCGGGTGACATCGGGCCCGATCAACTCGTCGACCTCGCGCTCGAACGCCTCCTTGCGGCCCGGCAGCACCCGGCAGTCGATCACGGCCTCCGCCGACGCGGGGATGACGTTGGCCTTGTAGCCGGCCTTCAGCATGGTCGGGTTGGCGGTGTCGCGCAGGGTGGCCGAGACGATCCGGGCCACGCCACCGAGTTTGGCGATGGTGCCGTCCAAGTCCGGCGAATTGACGTCGAAGTCGTAGCCGGTCTCCTCGGCGACCGCGGCGAGGAACTGCTCCACGGCCGGATTGAGCACCAGCGGGAACTGGTGTCGGCCCAGCCGGTCCACCGCACCGGCAATGGCAGTGACAGCGTTGTCGTCGTGCACCATCGAGCCGTGCCCGGCTCGCCCCCGCGCCGTCAGCCGCATCCAGGACAGGCCCTTTTCGGCGGTCTCGATCAGGTAGAGCCGACGCTCCCCGCCGTCCTTGCGGGGCACGGTCAAGGAGAAGCCACCCACCTCGCCGATCGCCTCGGTCACGCCGTCGAACAGGTCGGGCCGGTTGTCGACCAGCCAGTTGGCGCCGTAGGTGCCGCCGTGTTCCTCGTCGGAGACGAACGCGAACACCAGGTCGCGGGGCGGGACGATGCCCGATCGCTTGAAGTGCCGGGCCACCGCGATGGCCATCCCGACCATGTCCTTCATGTCGACCGCACCGCGGCCCCAGACATAGCCGTCCTTCACCGCACCCGAGAACGGGTGCACGCTCCAGTCGGCGGGCTCGGCCGGCACGACGTCGAGGTGTCCATGGATCATCAGGGCGCCGCGGGACCGGTCGGCACCGGGCAACCGGGCAAAGACGTTGCCGCGGCCGGGCGCCCCGGCCTCGACGTATTCGGTCGTGTAGCCGACCTCGCGGAGCCGGTCGGCGACCCATTCCGCACAGTCGGCTTCGGGCTTGGTGGTGGCCGGATCACCGGTGTTGGAGGTGTCGAATCGGATGAGCTTGCTGACGAGGTCGACCACCTCGTCTGCGCTGGAGGCGGGGACAGTCACAGTCACATTCGTACCACCGAGACGCCGGTTTGGGTCTAGGGCACTCAATCCGATAACCTTAGGCGCCCGACCCCGAGTGGTCGGTCGAGTCCGAGTGGCGGAATGGCAGACGCGCTAGCTTGAGGTGCTAGTGCCCTATTAACGGGCGTGGGGGTTCAAGTCCCCCCTCGGACACAGTGTGAGGCGAGCGAGACGAACGCTCGCCTCTTTTCATGGCCAATGGAATGCGTTGAGCGGAGCACGACGGCGCAATACAGCTGTCAAACCCTCAACGGCCACACCAGATTCCACCGCCGCTCGCGCCCCGGCCTCAATCACAGATCGGTCCGGCCATCGCGGTGAGCAGTTTCTCTACTGTCATCGAGGCCAGGAAGCGGCCGCTGACAGATCTGACACGCTTCCTCGGCAGGCAGTCCGAACAGTCGTAATACGTCTTCGGTAACCCGATCTGCGGCCGCCGCGTCGTCGCGTTCGGGCTCTAGTTGCAGGAGTTTGCCCAGCCCAAGAAGTGCCCCGGCAGCGACGGCCAGGGCCAATTTGGGATCGTCAACGTCGAATCGGCCGGCGGCGACGCCGGCCGCGATGTCCCGTAATGCGCGTGGGCCCAGACCGCGGTCTGAACCCAAGAGACTGAGGCCGTTGACCAGCAGGATCTGACTCTCCTGCGGGCGGCGCCGAAACAGTCGACCGGTCATCCGAAAGCTGCAGGCAAATTTTTCGGCCGGGTCGTCGATCGACTCGGTGAGTCGATCGAGCAGCGCGCCGTGGTTGTCGAGCACATCGGCCACGGCCGCCTCGAACAGCGCTTCCTTGCTGTCGAAGTGATTGTAGAACGAACCCATTCCGACGTCGGCTGCCTGCGTGATTTCCAGGACCGGAACGTTGAGTCTGCCCTCGGCGATCAGCGCCTGCGCCGCCTGGATCAGGGCCGCACGGGTGCGCTGTTTGCGCCGTTCCAGGCGGTTGACCGGCTCATCCTGCACTGCGCTCACCGGCTCAGAATAGCAGCGTCGATCAGTTTTGAGGATTTCGTCAGAACCTATTGACTGAGCGTCGCGTCGTATGTGACGATTTCGTCAGAATGAAAGGTGTCAGGGATGAACGACCTGGTCGGCGCGCACAACGAGCTCCACAGCGAGCAGGGCGCCAGGAAAGGCGAGCATTGCGGGCGCTCCCGCAACCCCGTGATCAAGGTGGCTGACATCGCCTGGCTGGAATTCGAGAAACCGGACCTTCAGCGGGCCGAGGCGTTCGCGGCCGCATTCGGTTTCGCCACGTCGCTACGAACCGACGAGGAACTGCATCTACGCGGCAGCGATTCGGCCGCGCCGTGCGTGATCGTGCGCCGCGGCACCCGGAGCAGGTTCCTCGGGGTCGCGTTCGCCGCCGCCGACGAAGCGGACCTACTGCGACTGGCCACCGCGACCGGCGCACGAACCAGGTCGCTACCCGCAGCCATCGGCGGCATGGCGGTCGATCTGATCGACCCCAGCGGGGTGCCGGTGCACGTGGTGTCGGGGATGCACTCCCTCGACCCGTTGCCGTCACAGACTCCGCATCGCTACAACATGGGGCACGACATTCACCGCGTCAACGCCACCCAACGCCCGCGTCGGGAGCCGACCACGGTGCAACGGCTCGGTCACCTCGTCATGCAGTCGACGAAATACCTTGAGACGCTGGACTGGTATCTCGACACCCTCGGCATGATCGTCAGCGACTTCCTCTACTTCTCGGGTCAGCGCAGCCGGGGACCGGCCATGAGCTTCATTCGATGCGACAGAGGCGCGACGCCCGCTGATCACCACACGCTGGCGCTGGCCCTCGGACCACAGAACCGCTACGTGCACTCCGCCTATCAGGTATGCGATCTCGATGCGCTGGCCGCCGGCGGCGAATACCTCACGGAGCGTGGATATTTCCGGTCCTGGGGAATCGGGCGACACATCCAGGGCAGTCAGCTCTTCGACTACTGGCGTGATCCTGATGGCTTCATGGTCGAGCACTTCACCGATGGCGACTTGTTCGACTCAACCCTTGAACCGGGTTGGGCCCCGTTCACCGCCTCGGGCCTGGCCCAGTGGGGACCACCGGCGAGCAAGGACTTCCTCGGCACAAATCCGAAATCCCTACCACACGAAGCACAGTCGATCTTCGCAGCCCTGCGAGGCGACAACGAATTCGATATCAACCGCCTCATCGGCCTGCTGAAAGTAGCGAAGTCATGACCATCTCAATCCTGCGCACCGCCGACGCCTGGTGGGTCCAGACCGCCACCGGCGCCGTGCGAATCGACACCTCGGCCACGACCACCGGAGAGCTGCTCGCCGATCGGACCGCCATAGACGCCGCGACGCGTGGCGGGGAGGCGGTGCCTGTCGACAGCCTCGATCTGCTCTCCCCTGTGACCGCTCCCTGCCGGGTGGTTGCCCAGATGACCAACTTCGCCTCGCATGTCAAAGACGCCGGTATGGACCCAAAGACCATCCCGCTCACCTTTTTTCGCAAGACGTCGGGTTCCATCAGTGGCCCGTTCGACGACATCGTCAAGCCGCAGCACGTCAAGTTTCTCGACTACGAGGTGGAGATCGGTCTGGTCATCGGACGCGAGCTGCCCGTCGGCACCGAGGTGACCGAGTCGAACCTCCCCGACCATGTCGCCGGCCTGGTCGTCACCAACGATGTCTCCGCCCGGGATATTCAGCTTCCGCAAACGCAGTTCTATGAAGCCAAGTCGTACCCGACATTCACGCCGGTCGGTCCGGCGCTGGTCTTGTTGACGGCTGACGAGCTCAAGCGGTTCGGCGACCTGCGACTGGAGCTGCGGGTGAGCGGTGAGGTCCGCCAGAACAGGCTGGTCGATGGCGACATGATCTACAAACCCCTACAGGCACTGCAGTCATTGGCCCGGTTCCAACACCTCAGTCCCGGTGACCTCGTCTTGACCGGCACGCCTGCGGGTACGGCCTTGAGCGCGCCGCCCAAGCCTGTCGAGATCATCGGATCGCTGCTGCCTCCGGCCATGAAGTGGAAGGCGTTCTTCTCGCGTCAAGCCGGCAATCCCAAGTATCTGCAGCACGGGGACGTCGTGGAACTGTCGGTGACTACCGACGACGGTGCCATCGACCTCGGCACCCAGCGCACCTCGGTGCGGTACACGTGAACGCGGACCTGTTGTGGCCGCGCCATGCCACACCGGGCGACGTCGGCGCCATCGAGCGCGTCCCACTGGCCGACCGGGGCCTGCCGAACTCGACATATGCGGTGCTGCAGCGGGCAGCCACGTTGTGGCCCGACCGCGCCGCGATCAGCGCCATGCCCGATGCCGATCGATGGCGACAGGCAAGCACGCGGACGTTCAGCGAACTGTTGGCGGACGTGCACCGAGCCGCAAACATGCTGCGTCAGAAGGGCGTTCAGCGGCACACCCCGGTCGCACTGATCAGCCCCAACTGTGATGAGCTGATCACGGCCACGCTGGCCGCGCAGCTGGCGGGCATCGCCGCGCCGGTCAACGGCGCTCTGTCGAGCGACCACATCGCGCATCTGGTCGAACGCTCGGGCGCACGAACGCTGGTGCCCGCCGGTCCCGAACTGGACGAAGCCAGCTGGCGGGCCGCCGAGCATCTGGTGGCTGCAGGGGTGATCGACACCGTTCTCTTGCTGCGCCCCAACGGAGGTCGCGATGCGTCGGCGCCCGTTCCGGCGATCGAAGGCGCAACAGTGCACTACTTCAGCGACTTCCGACCCGGAGATGACGGTTCGACCTTCGACGGTGAAGCCCCGTCGTCCACCGATCTGGCCGCCCTGTTCCACACCGGCGGAACAACCGGCAAGCCGAAACCGGCGGCCCATACCCATGCCAACGAGGTCACCGACGCCTGGATGATCGCCGCCAACACTGTGCTCGACCAGGACTCCACCTTGTTCGCGGGCCTACCGCTGTTCCATGTGAACGCGCTCGTGGTGACATTGCTGGCGCCCATGCTGCGCGGCCAGCACGCGGTGTGGGCCGGCCCGCTCGGATACCGGGACCCGGCTCTGTACCCGAACTTCTGGAAGATCGTGGCGCACCACGGCATCAGCGCCATGAGCGCGGTGCCGACCGTATATGCGGTGCTGTCGAAATGCCCCGTGGACGCCGACATCTCCAGCCTGCGCTACGCGTTGGTGGGTGCCTCAGCGCTGCCGGCAGCGGTTCGCTCCGATTTCGAATCACACACCGGGGTGCCTCTGATCGAAGGCTACGGGCTGACCGAAGGAACGTGTGTCAGCGCGCGCAGTTTCCCCGACCACCCTCGCCCCGGCTCGGTAGGCCAGCGGCTGCCCTACCAGCTCGTCAAAACGGTCAGGATCGATGACGACGGCCAATGGCACGACCTGCCGGCCGGCGAGACGGGAAACCTTGCGATCAGCGGACCCACCGTTTTTCCCGGTTACGTCACCGCCCGCACCAACAACGGCTACGTGCTCGACGGGCTCGGAAAACTGAACGGCGGCTGGCTGGACACCGGCGACCTGGCCTGGGTTGACGGCGACGGGTTTGTCCATCTGACCGGTCGGGCCAAAGACCTCATCATCCGCGGCGGGCACAACATCGACCCGGCGATGATCGAAGATGCGCTCCTGGACCATCCGGACGTCACGGACGCCGCGGCAGTCGGACGTCCCGACGTCCATTCCGGCGAGGTGCCAGTGGCGTATGTGACACTTCGCCCCGACGCTACCGTCACTCCGGAATCGTTGCGGCAGTGGGCCGTCGAGCACGTCAGTGAGAGTGCGGCCGCGCCGAAATCGGTGATCATCATCGATACCATCCCGGTCACCGCCGTCGGCAAGCCCTACAAGCCCCCGCTGCGCGCCGACGCCACTCGCAGCGCAATCCGTGACGCGCTGGTCACTGTGCCCGGCGTCGTCGACGTCGAGGTAGCCGTCGACGACGGAGCCATCGTGGTGACCGTGGTCGTCGACGCCGGCGCCGACACCGAGGCCATTGCCGCGCCCCTGGGTCGCTACGCGCTCGCGTGGGACATCAAGGAACAACCATGACCGATCCCTCCGCGAGCTGTTCAACGAAATCCGTGCCCGTTGTCGTCGTCGGAGCGGGGCCGACCGGCATCACCGCGGCGACGTTGCTCGCGGACTACGGCGTACCCACGCTGGTTCTCGACCGCTGGGAATCGGTCTATCCCCAGCCACGCGCGGTCCACCTCGATGACGAGATTCATCGCATCCTCGCCCGCCTCGGCGTGGCCGAAGAGTTCGCCGCGATATCCCGACCAGCGCTCGGGCTGCGTCTGCTCGACCAGAACCACCACGCGCTGGCACAGTTCGACCGCGACCCGGCCCGCAGCCGGCACGGCTTCCCGCAGGCCAACATGTTCGACCAACCCGAGCTGGAGAAGCTGCTGCGCGCCAACCTGGCCAAGCGTCCAAATGTGAAGCTGCGCGGCAATTCCGAGGTCATCGACGTCACCCAGCACGAATCCGGCCGCGTGCGGGTGACCTACGCCGACCGTGCCACCGGAACGGAGCATGTCGTCGAAGCCGGCTACGTGTTGGGCTGCGACGGGGCCAACAGCATCGTGCGAGCCGCCATCGGTGCGGCCATGGAAGACCTGCGCTTCGAGCAGCGCTGGCTGGTGGCCGATGTGGTCACCGGGGCCGAGCTCGATCAGTGGGATGGTGTGCATCAGGTATGCGATCCCGTTCGGGCTGCGACCTACATGCGGATCGGGCCAGACCGCTACCGCTGGGAATTTCGGCTGCTGTCTTCGGAAACTGCGGCCGACTTCAGCACGATGGCGACCCTGCGGCCCCTGGTCGCCCCATGGGTCGGCGATCTCGTCGACGATGAACTCGAGGTCGTACGCGTAACCGAGTACACCTTTCGCGCACAGATCGCCGACAAATGGCGGGAACAGAACGTGCTCATCCTCGGCGACGCGGCCCACCTCACACCGCCTTTCATCGGGCAAGGTATGGGAGCAGGCCTGCGCGACGCGATGAACGTGGCATGGAAGGTAGCCGGTGTGATCAACGGAGATCTACCCGAGGCCCTGCTGTCGACCTACGAGCAGGAACGGAAACCCCACGCGCGCAGCATGATCGGTCTGGCATTGGCCATGGGGTGGGCAATGACAGCCGGTGGTCATGCGGGAAACATGGTGCGGCGCACCGTCGCACCCCGGCTGCAGTTGATACCCGGCCTCCGCGACAAACTCACCGATGGCACCACCCCCCGCCTGCACGAGTCGGCATTGGTCATCAGAAGCCGCGGCCCCCGCCACCTCGCCGGGACTTTGTGTCCCAACCCGGTTCTGGCCGATGGACAGCGCCTGGACACGCTGCTGGGCAACAGCTTTGCGCTCGTCACCACCACACGCCCGCTCGCGTTCCAATGCACCACACTCGAAGAACACGGCATCGTCGTGCACGTCGCCGAACCCGGGGGCGAGCTGGAACGGTGGCTACGCGACGGGCATGCCACCGCCGCTGTCGTCCGGCCTGACCGCACGGTCATGTGCTCGGGCCGTGCCGTAGGGAAACTGTGTGCGGCCATACCGGGGTTCATGTCGTCCACACCGGAAGCTCGGGAACGCAGCGCCCACCCACCCATCCAGACCAGTTAGGCGATCGCTCATGCCATCCACTCCCCTGGTGGACGTCCACGCGCACTTCCTCACCGACGAATACGTCGCCGCCGCGATCGCTGCAGGCATCGAACATTCTGGCGGCATGCCGCAATGGCCCTGCTGGAGCGCAGAACAGCACCTTTCACTGATGCAGGACAACGCAATCCGGCACGCCATCCTGTCGCTCTCCTCTCCCGGCGTGTCGTTTGCCGGTGCGGCCGACGCACCCGCACTGGCGCGGCACGTCAACGACGTCGCAGCCCGCACGGTCGCCGCGCATCCTGAGCGCTTCTCCTTCTTCGCCTCGCTTCCACTCCCCGACGTGGATGCCGCCATCAGCGAAGCCATACGAGCAACGGATATTCATGGGGCGGCGGGTGTCGTGCTTCTGAGCAACAACGGCGGACGCTACCTCGGCGACGAATCGCTGGAACCGTTGTGGGAATGCCTGACAACCGATGCCCAGCTGCAGCGCATGTGGTTGGACACGGCCGGGCATCCACTGCCGACGCAAGCCGGAGTGCTTCGGGACGTAGTCGGGTCCAACCGCATTCTTTACGGCAGCGACTACTGCTGGACGCCGGCGTTTGCCGTAGGCCAGCAGATCGCCGCCCTTGACTCCGACCCCGAAACCGACTGGCGGGCGGTGACATCCGCGAACGCACACGAGTTCCTTCAATGCCGAGCGTGAGCAACAGCGATCCTTCGCCGTCCTACCGGACGCTCCGCGCGTAATCGTCCACCGCCAAAGTCATGAGAGGACCATCAATGCGACGCCCACCTGCCGGCCTCCCCATCTACGAACCCGACATCTACTCTGTCGACGCCATCACCGACCCCTACCCCCACTACCAGCGAATGCGTGACCTCGGTCCGGTGGTGTGGCTGGCGAAGCAACGGGCGTATGCGGTGCCGCGTTATGCCGAGTGCAAATCGGCGCTACGCGACGACAAGACCTTTCTCTCGGGCCACGGTGTGGCACTGAATCCGATCACCAACCGAATGTCGCACGGCACCACGCTCAACAGCGATGGTGTCGAGCATGAACAACGCCGCAAGCGCGTCGCGCACCGCATGCTGCCACGTGCTCTGCGTGCCATCAGCGACACCGTCGATGACACGGCCCGTAGCGTCGTTGAAACTGCGCTCCACAAGCGCGAGATCGACGGTGTCAACGACCTCGCGGCCGCGCTGCCGCTGGCCGTCGTGCCCGACCTCATCGGTTGGCCCCGCGATCAACGCGATCACCTGGTTGCCTGGGCCGGAGCGACGTTCGACGTACTCGGTCCGCTCAACTGGCAGGCGATCAAGGCGGTACCCAAAACTATAAGTATGCTGCGGTTCGCCCGGCGCGTGGTTCGCGAGCGCAACGTCATCGAGGGCAGCATGGCGGATGAGCTGCTTGCCGCCGCGGACGAAGGCAAACTGGCGCACCACGAGTGCCCGCCGTTGCTCGTCGACTACATCGCCCCGTCGATCGATACCACGATGAGCGCTATCGCCAATGCGCTGAATCTTTTCGCCAACCACCCCGACCAGTGGCAACTGCTCAAAGACGAACCCGACCTCTTGCCAAACGCCGTCAATGAAACCATCCGCTACGAGCCACCGCTGCGCGCCTTTGCGCGGAGCACCGCGCAGCCCACTGAAATCGCTGGAGTGCCAATCGCCTGGGGCGCGCGAGTCCTGGTGATCTATGCCTCGGCCAATCGTGACGAACGCGAGTGGGAAAACCCAGCGGACTTCGACATCCGACGTGACGCCGGCCGTCACGTCGGTTTCGGACACGGTGCCCACGCCTGCGCCGGACAGGGCTTGGCGCGCTTGGAAACAACCGCGATGTTGCGGGCGCTGCTCGAGCGTGTGGACCGGATCGAGCTAGCGGGTACGCCCAAATGGGCGGTCAACAACATCATCCGCCGCCACGAGCACTTGCCTCTCAAGCTGATTGCCGCATAGGCGCACGTAACAGAGGGCGAGCTCAAGCCCGAATCAATTTCCCGGCAGTCGCAGCAACCCAACTGAGTTCCTTGTGGAAGATGTCGCTGTGCGCACCCGATGGGCCGTCCTCCTTGGCCACCACGTCCGACGAATCCAGACTCAGGATCTGACCGGGCTGGAACGGGTACGTCGTGCCCTCATCGTCCAGGGGCAGTATGTCGGTCCGAAACGCCCCGAGCGCCCCCATGGCCCGCCAGCGCGCCAAGGGATCCTCGATGCCAGCGGCATCCTCGCCGGCCGTCAGTGACGCCAGCGGGTAGAACGTCCCCAATGCCTTGTCGTGGCTGGAGAAGCAGACGGCCATCGGACCGTCTATCCGGGCCAGCCGCCCGACCAGGGCGCCATCCCCGTCCCGGAACGGCAGCCCCTTGGTGAAGGTGAACCGGGAGAACGCACCCTGAAGCAGAGTCACCGATTTCACCGGTGACGGTGTCCGATCGGCGATCCCGTCGAGCGCGAACGACACCAGCCGGGCACCGAAGCTGTGGCCGACCAGATGAATCCGCAGATTCGGGTGGGCGCCGACCAGGTCATCGATTGCCGGGCCCAGCCCGTCCTTGCCGACGACACCGGCACGGTTCTTCATCTTCCAGTAGCTCAGCTGGCGCAGGACTTCCTTGGCACCGTGCCAGATCTTGCTGCCCAGATCGCCGAGACCGGCCTCACCGCCCCCGCCGTCGCCGAACTGCACGCCGGCGTCGGCCAACCGGTCGGCGAATTTGTTGAAGACGTCGACAGGGGGGCGCTGTTCGTCGAGCATGCCCGGGACCTGCACCGGCTTGTCCTCCTCGCCGTCGTCGAAGCCGGTTTTGGTGGCCGCGTTGAACTTCCGCAACTCCTCGAACATCTTTCCGGCCCGCTCAGCGGTGGGCGGTTGTTCCAACAGGGCAGCGATGGCATCCAGATGTTCGCTGCCGTCGGGGAACATGTCCTTGAGATCCCTCAGCTCGGCGGGATCGATGGTGGCCGGCCCGGCCACCGTCACCGCCCGCTCGTCCAGCGCCGCGGCGCCCCCGCCGTCCGCTGCCGGGCCATCGTCGAAGTCCGGAATCGGTTCGTCGCGCCACAGCTGCGACGGCCAGCGGATACCGACGAACCCGACCTTGCGGTCCGGATCGAGCTGGTCGGCGAGCAGCCCGAACCAGCGGGCATACAACGACTCCGCCGCCGCCTCGTCGTTGTTCCAGCCGTGCGAGAAGAGCACCAGATCGGTGATCCCCTCCGCACCGATACCGTCGCGCAGTTCGGACAGCGTTGCCTCATCGACATCACCGTCGGCGTCGAATACCAACCGCCACAACGGCCTGCCTTTGATGGATTCGGTCATGTCGACTCCTTGAGACTCGTGAATGAACTCGTCAGACGGACTGCAACGCACGCATCAGATCCAGCAGACCGCCGCCCTGGAATGCCGGATCCCGGCCGAGGGAGGTAGCCGATTCGGTGAAGATGCGTTTGATCTCCTCCGGGTTCCCGATGAGCTCGCGCTGGACGGACAGAAACGCCGCAACCGCACCGGATACGTGCGGTGCGGCCATGCTCGTCCCGGTGGCCTCGATGTAGATCGCCGCGCTCTGCGGCGGGGCGTCGGTCTGCCGCAGCACATCGCTGCGGAATTTGCCTGCCGCGACCGACGTGATGCGCTCACCGGGAGCCAACAGATCTGGTTTGCACCGACCATCGCCGGTCGGCCCCTTGGACGAGAAGTAGGAGACTCCGGAAGTGTGCGGCGCGTCGCGGTGCGTCGACCCCACGGTGATCGCCCGCTGGGCGTTGCCGGGGTCGTTGATCGTCATGCCCGCGCTGAATTTCGTGACGTCGGTGGTGAACAGCGGATTGAGCGACACGTATCCGCTGTTGCCTGCCGCGGCGACCACGACCACCCCCGACCGCACGGTCTTGTCGACCTCGATACACAGCGGACTCTGCCCGCACGCGAACCATTCCGCCGCGAACTCGTATCCCAGACTCAGGTTCACACCGTGGATGCGGGGCATCCGCTCGCTCGCCGCATTGACTTCCCGGACATAGGCGAGGGCGCGCATCACCCGGCTCACCCGCGAGGCCTTCTCGCCGGGACCCAACACCTTGAGACTGACCAGCTTGGCGTCCGGAGCCATCCCCGCCAGCCGACTGGGATCGCTGACCACCCGCTTCTGCAGTATGGGTATATCGCCTTCGGGTGCACCGACATTGAAACGCTTCTCGGCCACATACACAGCGTCGGCGGTCTTGCCTACCAGCCCTCCGGCGATGATGCCCGCCACGTGGGATCCGTGCCCGTCGGCATCCTGCAGGGCGGTCGGTGCGAATGCCTTCTCGCCACCGGACACGGTGAAATCCCGGTGCAGGTCGTGCACCGTGGGATCACTCACGGTGGCGTGGTCGGTGAAGTGCGGATGCGTCTCGTCAATTCCGGAATCGACCACCGCCCAGACGATTCCCGACCCATAGCAGGCAAAGGCCCGCTGCGCCGGGACCGCCTTGACGGTGTTGCCGGAGGAATCGATCTGGGGGTGGGCGTCGAAGTCTGGCCAGATCCGGTAGACCGCCCGCTCTGGCCAGCTCTGCGGCACGGAATCCGCCGACACCAGGCCCTCGATCTGCCTGGTCGTCAACTCGCCGACCATGAACTGGTCGGCCACCTCGAGCGGTTCGCCTGGTCCGTCCAACAGTCGCCACAGCTCACGCACGCGGGCGACCGCTGCCGCCACGCCTTCGGCGTAGCGCAGGTTCAGCTCGATCATGATCGGCCACAACGTTTCCCGAGCCTTCTCCGGATCCTCGCCGGGGCCCACCACGAACTTCTCCCGCAGCGGCGGGGTGATCACCCCGGCCACCAACAGGTCGCGGTGCGGCGGCTGCTCGGCCGGGGCCGGTGCCACGGTGCGGGCCCGCTCGGGGGGCGTCATCGCCTGTGAGCACGCCTGCTCGGCGGCGGTCCGACCGGCCGGGGTCAACCGCACGATCGGCTGCGCCGCATCAGCCCCGGCCTTCTTCGCCGGCCTGCGCCGCGTCGCCAGTTTCTGGTGCACCAGTTGATCGACGGCAGCGTCCACACTGCGATGCCACCGGGGCGCCCCGTCTACGCCGAGGCGATCATCGGGGTCGAAACGTGAGGCAAACCGGGCGGCCACCGCCTCAAGCAGCTTTTGCGGACTGGCGTCGATCTCCTTGGCCGCCAGGTCCGACAGGGCGCACTGCACCCGAACGGCCCAGAGTTCACTGTCAGCAGGACTCACCACGACACCTCGGAACTGTGCTCGATCCAGTAGAAGGTATTCAATACAGGATCGGACATTGTGGAGGCGGTCGTGTGCCAAATCGACATGCTGACGATCCTGGCTCGATTCGGGCCACGCGGCACGAGTAGCCGACTACCCGAATCACTCATGGCATCCCCTCGTCGACCGGTCCCCGGAATCGGAGCGCACCCACTGCTTACGCGCGTCGGTTCCGTCGCGGCCGCACATCGGAAAACTCACGTAGTCGATTACTCGGTACCGCGGGTCGGCGGGTTCCTTACCATCGGTTGACACGCCAGTCACTCGGGGCAGTAGGGGAAGTGCCATGAATACGCTTGAGTCGAATTTTCAAGTGGCCCCGAACTTCCTGCTGTACAGGCAGATCTGACCCGGCGAACACATCATGCGACACCACGTCTTCGCCATCGTCGCGGTACGGGCATGGACCGAACTGCTCTCCGAATGGATCCAACGCATCCCAGAATTCGAGATGGTGGGGACCGCGACCGATGCCACAGCCGCACTGGGCGACCTGGCGCGGATCGACCCGCCCGTCGACATCGTGGTGATCGAGGTCAGTACCCGCTTGGCGCTGGAGTCCGCAGCAGCGCTACGCCGCTGCGACCCGCCGCGAAAACTGATCGCGGTCGCACTCGATGACGATCCCGGTCAGGCGATGGCCTGGGCAAGCGCGGGCGCGGCAGGACTGGTCGGACGCAACGCCTCCGTCGACCAGCTGTGTCACGCCCTGGTCAATGTGTCCCGGGGTGCGGCGCACTGCTCCGACGAGATCTCGGGCGCCCTACTTCGCGGCATCGAGGCCAACGGCGGCCGACGCGCGGGCGGGCAGAGCAACTGCCTCACCGAGCGGGAGCAGGAAGTGGCCTGGCTGTTGGCACACGGGCTGACCAACAAGGAGATCGCCGACTACCTGCACATCTCCCCCGGCACGGTGAAAAGCCATGTCCACAACGTGATCTGCAAACTCGGTGTGCGGCGCCGGGCCTACGTGGCCCGCAAGCTCAGCCACGGCGCGGACGCGCCGAGAATCAGGGATTCTGCGCCGGCGCAGGCCGGACATATGGGCGCAACGGAGGGGGGCAGGTATTCCACCGGCGCTGCTCTCGAAGGATGGCCGACTCACCGCCCGAGTTGAGGTCGAGCTCGCGGATCAGCCTGCGATGCTCGGCCCGTAGTCCGTCCTGACGTTCCTTGACCGCGAACAGATCCTGACGCATCTGCTCGATGCTTCTCTTGCTCCGCTTTGATGCCATGTCTTTCGTGTTACTGCCGCGCCGTCGGCAATGTCAATGCCGACGATGGGAAATCGACCGAAAGATATAGGCCGAGTTCGCCGCTCGGTACATCCGCCACCCCCACAGGGGGCACGGGCAAGATCCATCCGAAGGCCAATTGTGGGACGCCCTGCTGCCGCGCACGATTGCGCTATGAACCAGGTGCAGGCTA
This sequence comes from Mycobacterium shunyiense, assembly GCF_058270035.1. NCBI lineage: Bacteria > Bacillati > Actinomycetota > Actinomycetes > Mycobacteriales > Mycobacteriaceae > Mycobacterium > Mycobacterium shunyiense. The sequence goes on from NZ_JBZDPT010000047.1 coordinate 100,275, forward strand.
CCGAGCCACCGCAGACCGTGCGGGCGGCCGACACCGACTACATCCTCGGTGAGCTGAAGTCACTGCGGGACAGCATAATTCCCGACCCCGAGGTGTGCATCGCGATTCTGGACGGGCCGGTCGATCTTGCCCACCCGTGCTTTGCCGACGCCCGGATCACCCGTACGGATTCGCTCGTCCTCGACGAGGCCGGCCCCGGCGCGATGTCGGGCCACGGCACCCACGTGGCCAGCATCATTTTCGGGCAACCGGCCACCGGAGCACTGGGCCTGGCCGCCGGATGTCGCGGCGTGGTGGTCCCGATCTTCACCGACACCAGTGGACACCTCTCACAACTCGACCTCGCCCGGGCCATCGAACGCGCCATGATGAGCGGGGCAGATGTGATCAATATCAGCGGTGGCGAACTCGTCGAGCTCGGAGAAGCGGATCCCCTGCTCGCCCGCACCGTCGAGGCGTGCGAGCGCAACGGCGTGCTCATCGTTGCCGCAGCCGGCAATGACGGGTGTGATTGCCTGCACGTTCCTGCCGCTCTGCCCAACGTGCTGGCCGTCGGCGCACTGGGACGAAACGGAGTTGCGTTGCCGTCGAGCAACTTTGGTGACCGGTATGCACGGGGCGGCGTGCTGGCGCCGGGCGAGGCGATTCCCGGCGCCATACCGGGCGGCACGATCGCCGAACTCACCGGTTCAAGTTTCGCCACCCCGATCGTGAGCGCCCTGGCCGCGCTGCTCCTCTCCGCTCAGCGGCGGCGAGACGGCAGCACCGACGTTGCCGAGGTGCGACGGGCAGTGATCGCCAGCGCGCTGGCCTGTGCCCGAGATTCAGACCCCCGCTGCCTGGCGGGAATTCTCAACGTTCACGGCGCACACGCGCTGATCACACAAGGAGACAAAGTGACCGACATGGCAACCACACCGATCCCCCACGTCGCGAGTTCAGGAATCGACGCGACACCAACCGATTCCGGGCTGATGAATCCCGGGCCGCCGCCGATACCACCCGATGCCGTTCCGGTCCCGACCGGAGTCGCGCCGTCGTGCGGTGGGGCCCCTTGCTCATGCGGATCCACGGCATCCCAGGAGGCCACGACCGCATCGGCCGCGCACGAGGCGCCCACCCCGCCACAGTCAGCCCACCCGATACCGGTGTCAAACGTGTTCGCACTGGGCAATATCGGGTTCGACTTCGGTACCGAAGCCCGCCGCGACGGTTTCCGCCAACTCATGCCGATGGCAGAGAGCTCCGACGAGACACCGATCGTGACCGAACCAAACCCGTACGACGCGGTCCAGCTCGCCAACTACCTCGACAAGCACCCGTGGGAATCGACCAAGCTCATCTGGACGATGAACCTGAACCTCACCCCGATCTATGCGATCGAGGCCGAAGTCACCTACCACGAAGCCGTCTACGAGATGCTGCGCTATGCGTTGCGCTGTCAGGTGCTCCCGGCCGAGGACGACGACTTCGTCTCTCGGGTATCGCTTCCCGGTGTCCTCACCAACCGCACGGTGACAACGTTCGCCGGGCAACGCCTTCCGGTGATCGTCGTGCAGCGCCGAGGGCTGTACACCTGGAACGAGAACAACCTCGTCAAGGCGGTGCTGGGTGCGATCGACTTCGACAAGCTGACCAACCAGCTCGGCATCGACCGGTCCAAGGCCGAGTCCCGCACCGAACTCAAACTGCGGCAGATGCTCGACAAGGTGTACTACGAGCTTCGCAATCTCGGCTCGTCGTCGGCGGATCGCGCGATCAATTACACAGCCACCAACGCCTTCATCTTCTCGGACGTGATGGCCAAGGGACTGTTGGCCGGCGAGTTGGTCGACGGCGATGTCACCAGCCTGTACTCACTGGAGAGCATCAGTGCGGTCAAGAGTCCGTTCGGTCGGCTCGACTGCGATTGCTGGGACGTCAAGATCACGTTCTTCTCGCCGGAGAACGAACGACGGGCCCGGGTGGTCTATCAGGCCACCGTCGACGTCAGCGACCCGTGGCCGGTGCAGCTGGCTCCCATCCATCAGTACCTGATATCAGGAGGTTAGCAAACATGAAAAACACTACTCGTCGTACCGCTTCGGCCGCATTGCCCCCGCAGAGGCCCGGCATCGCGCGTCTGGACGACGATGCCCGCGGCGGCATCGGAACAGGCTCCGTACAGGCGTCGGTCAGCTGCGGAGACCTTCCCGGACTGGCTCGTTCGATGTGCTACGCATCGAAAGGGATCAAGTACTGAACGCGTTCACCCCCGAAAGGAGCGAATCGAGAATCAATCAGCAGATCAGGTTTTCAGTCAGATCAACACACAACAAACAAGGAGAAATCCATGAGTACAGCAAATGAAATGCTGCCGCCCCAGGCTTCGCCGATCGATCGCACGCCGGCAGGGGCCGCAGCATTCACCAACCAGGCGGGCGTCGGAGCCTCATTCGACTTCCCGTGGGAGCAAGTCGCCACCACCGGAATCGGAATCCTGGGCGGCCTGCTCTGAACCTGTTGCGGCGCATCGGCTGACGCGATGTCACCGATGCGCCGCACTCCCGGTTACCACCTCTGACAGACGGAGTCACCCATGTCCGAATCCCCCAGCATCCGAGCGTTCTCGCTTCGCATGCAGCAGGCACCGATCGTCCGGGACAGACCCACCGCGTTGATCACACCGACCACCGAGCAGCTGCCGCCCCGGGTGATCCGGTACGTCCAGCGACCGCCGGGGCGGCCCTTCCTCCCGGTGCAGGGAGCGGTGGACCGGCGAAACCTGCACGAGTTGCGGATGACACCGGGCCCGGACCAGAAATTCGACGACGACGGTGTCACGAAGATCGCCCGGTTCTCGCGGTTCGGGTTGTTCGGCCCCGATCCGGCCGACCCTGCGCCTTTCGTGCTGTCGGCACCGTTCGGCGTTGCGATATGCCCGACCCTCGCACCGTACGCGGCCGCGCGCTGCGCACGGACCTGACGGCGGAACTGGCCGGGCGCGCTGCGGAACTGTACGCCGCCGACCGGCAGTTCCGCAGTTGCGTTCCGCTTCCCGAGGTGTCCGCCGCAGTCCGTGAGGACGGTCTCGGACTGGCCGGCATCATCGCGGCGGTCATGACCGGCTATGCAGACCGGCCGGCACTCGGCCGGTGCACGGGGTCCGCGCCGCACACGATCAGCTACCGGGAGCTCTGGCAGCGGATCAACACGATCGCCACGGATTGGCGTGCCCACCAAGCATTCCCGATCTCATCAGGCGAGTTCGTCTGCACATTGGGGTTCGCGAGCGCCGACTACATCACCGTGGACCTGGCCTGCGCCCTGACCGGTGCCGTGACGGTCCCGGTCCAGTACGGTGCGCAAACCGGGCAGCTGACCAGAGTGCTGGCGGAAACCCGGGCGTCGGCCCTCGCCGTCAGCTCGGATCAACTGCCTACTGCGGTCGAAGCCGCACTCAGCGCTCCGCGACTGCGCCGCCTCATCGTCTTCGACCATCGAGCCGACATCGACGATTTTGGTGACACTTTCGAGCAGGCCCAACTGCGGTTGACGAAGTCCCGGCACCCGATTCTGTTCGAAACGCTCGACGAGGTCATCCGGCGCGGCCTCCGACGGCCACCCGCAGCATCGCCACGCCCACCGCTGCCGCCTGCCGACCCGGACCGGCTCGTCGGCCTGTCCTACACGTCGGGCAGCACCGGGACCCCCAAGGCCGCGATGTACACCGAACGCATGGTCGCCGGAACCTGGCGCAATTCCGTTGCCATACCGGTGATTTCCTACAACTACATGCCGATGAGTCACTACGGCGGGAAGGCGCTGGTGCTCACCACGCTGGCCAGTGGCGGCACGGCCTATTTCGCTGCCGCACCGGACATGTCGAGTTTGTTCGACGACATCGCCGCGGTGCGTCCCACGGTGCTTCCGCTGATCCCCCGGGTGTGCGAGATGATCTACAGCAGGTACCAGAGCGAATGCAGCCAGCGTTCGGCGCCGACTTCGGACCCTGCAACTGTACGCGCGCAGGTGATGACCCACCTGCGCGAGAACGTGCTCGGCGGGCGCATGCTCCTGGCGGCGTCCGGAAGCGCACCGCTGTCGGCGGAGCTCACCACGTTCATCGAAACGTGCCTGCGTATCCACCTCGCAATCGGTTACGGCACTACCGAAACCGGCAATGTGCTCAACGACGGTCGGGTGGTTCGTCCCCCGGTGATCGACTACAAGCTGGTCGACATTCCCGAGCTGGGGTACTTCGGCACCGACCGGCCGTATCCCCGCGGCGAACTACTCGTGAAATCCGAGGTCCTCACCCCCGGGTACTACCACCGTCCGGACGCCACGGACACGGCCTTCGACGACGAGGGCTACTACCGTACGGGTGACGTCATGGCCGAGATCGGGCCGGATCACCTGGCATTCGTGGATCGCCGCAGCAACGTGGTCAAGCTGTCCCAAGGCGAGTTCGTCGCGCTCTCCCACCTGGAGTCGGTGTTCGTCACCAGTCCGTACATCCGGCAGATCTTCGTGTACGGCAGCAGTCGTCGCGCGTTCGTCCTGGCAGTGGTCGTGCCTGAGACGCCACCCGGTCTCCCCGCCGCCACCAAGGCGACCATCCTCGCATCGCTGCGGACGATTGCCCGCGACAACGCTCTGCGTCCCTATGAGGTGCCCCGCGACATCCTGATCGATCCCCGGCCGTTCAGCGTCGACAACGGACTGCTCACCGCCACCGCCAAGCCGGCCCGACCGGCGCTGAACATTCACTACCGTGAGCAGCTCGAACAGACCTACGCCGACATCGCCGATCGCCAGGCGGTCGAACTCGCCACACTTCGGCAGGGCGCCGCCGACAGGCCGGTGCTGGAGACCGTGCGCCTGGCCGCCGCTGCCTCCCTGGGGATCACCACCATCGATGCCGACACGGTCCTGAGTGACATCGGCATCGATTCCCTGACCGCACTGACGTTGGCAACGCTGCTGACCGAGATCTTCGGTGCCCGGGTGCCTGCCACCGCCGTCATCGATCCCACCCGCAACCTGAGCGGGATCGCCTCGCTGATCGAAGCACAGCGTCGCGCCATCCCCCGCCCGGCCGGCACGGGTGTTCACGGCCAGTGCACCGACCGCGTGTACGCCCGCGATCTGACCCTGGACCGGTTCATCGAGGCGCGCACGATCGACCGGGACCGGCCCGTGGCCCCGAACCCCGGCCCGCCCCGGACGGTCCTGCTGACGGGCGCCAACGGCTTTCTCGGACAACTACTCTGCGCAGAGTGGCTACGCCGGCTGGCACCCATCGGTGGCACGGTGATCTGCCTCGTCCGGGGCGCCGACAACGCCGATGCCCACCGCCGGTTGAAAGCCGAGTTCGGCCCGCCCGCGGAATCCCGGCTGGAGGTCCTCGCGGGCGATCTCACCGACGAGCACCTCGGACTGGATGGTGCCACGTGGTCGCGGCTGGCAGCCACGGTCGACCTGATCGGGCATTCGGGTGCCCTGGTCAATCACCTGTTGCCCTACCCGGAACTGTTCGGTCCCAACGTCGTTGGTACCGCGGGCCTGATCCGATTGGCGATCACCGGCAAATCGAAGCGATTCGCCTTCGTTTCCACCGCGGCGGCAGGCACCACCGATGACGGCCGGCCGCTTCCCGAGGACGCCGATGTCCGGGTCGGTTGCCCGGCCCGCACCCGCAACACAGCACCCGCGAACGGTTATGTGATCAGCAAGTGGGCCGCAGAGGTACTGCTGCGCCGGGCCCACGACGCCCACGGGCTATCAGTCACGGTGTTTCGCCCGGGAATGATCATGGCGCACAGCCGATTCACTGATCACCTCAATGTGGGCGACGTGTTCACCCGGCTGGTGTTGAGCCTGGCCGCGACCGGCATCGCGCCGCCCTCGTTCTACCGGCAGCCGGCCTACCGCCCGCATTACGACGGCCTGCCGGTCGACTTCGTCGCCGCAGCCATCGTGGAACTGGCAGCCGGGCCAGGACCCTTCGGCGGATTCGCGACCTACAACGTGGTCAACGACCACGACGATGCCATCTCGCTCGACGAGATCGTGGACTGGCTGGTCGAGGCCGGGCATCCGATCACTCGCCTCCAATCCCACCGGGAGTGGGCAGCCCGGTTCGAGACGGCCATGCGCGCGCTACCGGTGCGGCAACGTCGGCACTGCCTGCTCCCGCTCATGGCTGCGTTCGCCGAGCCCGCCGAAGCCGTTGCGGGATCGGCCTTTCCCACACAGCGATTCCGCGAGAGCCTCCGGTCGAGTGGCGCGCCGCGCCCGGTCCCCCATCTGACACCGGATCTCATCCACGGCTATCTCACCGCACTGCGTCACCGCGGCCTGCTGTGAGTACTAGGGCGCTCGCCGGTTCAAAACAGCCCGTCGCGCCGTAGACCCTCGACGGATTGCGTGATCGCCCCGCAAACCGCATCCATCACCTCGGTGTCGTGTGCGGCGGTGAACAGCGGGTACAGGAACTCGGGAAGGTGCACCCCGGCCGCGCGCAGATAGTACGTCCACATGTATTCGGCCACCGCATGGCGCTGTGGGTGCACCAGGTCGACGAACTCCTCGGTCCCCATGGTGCCGAACAGTGGACGGACGAGCGTCTCGTAACGCCGGATCGCAATCGGAAGGCCTGCTTCATCGCGGAGGCGCAGCAGGTGCCCGGCGAATCGATCGGCCGCTGCCCGGGTGGTCGCGTACACGGCATCGCCGTGGTCTCGCAGATAGGCGAGCTGGGCCAGGCCGGCCGTGCAGGACAGGACGTTGCCGCAGAACGTTCCGAGAACCCGGGTCCGGGTCTGCATGTCGCGAAGGTGTTCCCCTGTGGTGACACCCATCTCAATGATGTCCGCGCGCCCCACGGTGGCTCCGATGGGCAGGCCGCCGCCGATGATCTTGCCGAAACTCGCCAGGTCGGGTGTGGGGCCGGCGTCGAGCGCGCTTCCGAACCGGAACCGGAAGCCGGTCAGCACCTCATCGAACACGAGCAGGACACCGTTTCGTGATGTCACCTCACGCAACCCGGACAGGAATTCACGGTCCAACTGCGGCCAGCCGGAGCGGATCGGCTCGACGATCACACAGGCGAGTTCGGCGGCGCGCGCCTCGATCACCTCGAATGCACTGCGGCCATAAGGCAGCACGATCGTCGACGATGCCACCGACGGTGGGACGCCGGGCATCGACGGCGTCACCGTCCCGTCGGGCAACCGTGCGGCCAGAACGTCGGTGTGGTGGCCGTGATAGCACTGGTCGAACATCGCGATCAGCGGGCGCCGGGTGTAGGCACGGGCCAGCTTGAGCGCGTGCATCGTCGCTTCGGTGCCGGAACTGCTGAAGAATCCGCCGTCGGCCCACCCCACGGCGGCCAGCAGCAGACTCATCAGGGCGGTCTCCGTCTCGTGTCCCGCCGCAAACGACAGGCCGTCGCCGAGGGCGCACCGCAGCGCGTCGGTCACGACCGGGGCCGCATGGCCGAGGATGTTGGCCCCACGCCCGTTGTCGAGGTCGATGAACTCGTTGCCGTCGAGGTCGGCCACGTGCGCGCCGCGCGCCCATGCCACGATCATCGGCAGGACCCGGGGCATACCGTCCACGTAGTGGTTGTGAACACCGGTACGCGCGCGGTGGGCAACGGCACCAATGGTTTTCGGTTGCCTACGGGTGAGTTCGCCGATACATTCGAGTTCGCTCAATCGCCGGTTCAGCCCGGCCGGATCGAGCATGAGCGCCCGGGTGGTGAAGGGCACCTGCGGGTTCACGGTGCCCGTCGTCGGGTTCATCCGGCACCGCTAGTCCGGTCGGCCGACCCCGTCGGCCCACAACCCCGGCCAGTTGCCGGCCACTTGCTTCGGATAGCCGTTGTCCACCCGCGAGGTTGCGATGTCGTAGCGGATGTACTGCGATCCCTTGAAGAAATAGGCCTTGCCGTTGTTCCTGATCACCGCATGGTCGATGCCGCTCTCATATTCGGTCGGCAGGTTCGGCGCCCAGTTGTCCTTGATCGGCTTGGGATAGCCCGCATCCACCTGGTCGGTGGCGATGTCATAGCGCAGGTACTCCGAGCCCTTGAAGAAATAGGCCTTGCTGTTGGGCCACACCACTACCGCGTCGAAGCCATCCGGCCACACCCCCGGCCAACTCGCCGAGATGTCCATCGGATAGCCGGGATCCACCTTGTCGGTCGGCAGATCGAAGCGGATGTATCGACTGCCCTTGAAGAAATAGGCCTTGCCGTTCGTCCACAGGACGTCCGCGTCGATGCCATCGGCGAAGTCGGCCGGGAACCCGGTCCAGAATCCGGCGATCGGCAGCGGATAGCCGGGGTCGGTCTTGCCTTTCGCGTCGTCGAACCGCGCGTACTGCGACCCGTTGAAGAAGTACAACTTGCCGTTGGGCCACACCGAGCTCGGGGAAACCGGGCCCGGGTACAGGCTGGCCGCGAACTGGGCGTCCAGGTTGTCGATGTCGGTTCCGCCCGGCACGGCGATCCCATCGGTCATGATCGACCCGGGCAGGTCGTAGCACATGATCGAGTTCTCGTCGGTCTCGTTGGTCGCGGTCAACGCCGAGACGTCGAACGGAGTCAGTACCTGCTCGATCACCTCCTCACGCGACCACCCCTGGGTCGCCATGAACAGGGTGATGGCCTTCTCGCGGTCGATGCGGTCGACGATCGCCTTGCGCCGGTGCTCATGTGGGAAGCCGAGGGTGTGGCCCGTCTCGTGCCGCACCACCCGGTGGAACTCCGACTCGGGCGTGTTCATCGTGAAGCCCTCGAGGTTCATGGTCTGCTCGTTCGCCGCGGCAAGCAGGATGTCGGTACCGAGGTACGACCAGTAGCCGTCGTCGGCAACGCGCGCGATCCGCACCTGAGGGTCCACGGCGGACGCCACGAACCTGACGTTGGCCCAGGCTCCCCACGCGTTCATATGGGCCAGAATTCGGCGCTGCAAGTCGGCCGGCGGGGAGTCGAGAAAACCGACCGTGAGGCGGACACCACCGGCGCTCCAGCGCTTGTTGGTCATGACCGCCAGATGCTCCCGCGACGGTAGGTCGTCCGCGGACAGCCCGGTGATGTTGGGCGCGTTCGCCGGATTGACCTCGACGGCCGCCTCCGCGGAGGCGACCACTTTCTCGGCCGGCAACCCCTTGATCGTGCACGGTATGAATGTCATCGTCGTCCCTCCTTCGGTTCCGGACGTGATCGGTGTGCCAACGCCGAACCTAGGACGGAGCAGCGCGCGACCACACGAGTGGAGCGCTACCTGTATTCGGGGCGTCCTGAACCGGGACGCACCCCGTGACCTGCCGGTGACTGCGCGCGGGCCGCCTCGTGCGCCGCACGGGTTCGAGTAGCCGACTACTCATGTCATTTCTGCTTCCGTGAACAACAATCGAGGCCGACAGGCTCGATATTTCGGCCGGAGGGAAACGACGGATGGTGACCACGGCGAGACAGACATCAGCGTTCGTCGCCGCTGTCTGGTCCCGGTCGCGATCGCTGACGGCCACCCTCGCGGCCCGGGTCGCCCAGTACATCGATCAGACGGTGGGCTGGCCCCGCCTACCCAAGGCGATCGGGCTGGCCGTCCTGATCGGACTGCGCCATCAGCTGCGAACGTCGAATCTGTATGCCGCCGAACCGGGCCCGATCCCGCCGGGCAGTCCCGCCGAGGCCGGCAACTATCTGGGCGCCCGCACCCGCGACGGGTCCTACAACGACCTCAAAGACCCGGGCATGGGCTCCGTAGGTTGCCGGTTCGGCCGCAACGTCCCGCCCGAACACTCCTATCCGGAATCCGACCAGCGGCTGCTCGACCCCAATCCCCGGCTGATCAGCCGCACCCTGCTGACCCGCGACAGTTTTCAGCCCGCGACCACGCTGAACCTGCTGGCCGCCGCGTGGATTCAGTTCGAGGTGCACGACTGGTTCGCCCACGGCTCGGTCGCCACCCGACCCTGGGTGGTGCCGCTACGCGACGACGACCCATGGCCACAGCGGCCGATGCGCGTCGAACGCACACCGCCGGACCCTCATCCCGGTCCGGCCGGCCCGCCCGCCTTCGTCACCCAGGAGTCGCACTGGTGGGACGCCTCCCAGATCTACGGAACCACACCGGCATTCGCCGGCGCCCTGCGTGCACCCGACGGCGGCAAACTTCGCATCGACGAGTCCGGCCTACCGCCCGCCGAGGTCGAGGCCACCGCCGATCTCACCGGCACCGCGGGGAACTTCTGGGTGGGCCTGGCCCTGCTCCACTCGCTGTTCATGCGTGAGCACAACGCCATCTGCGACCACCTGGCGCAGAAGTACCCGTACCTCACCGGCCAACAGCTCTACGACAAGGCGCGGCTCGTCAATTCCGCATTGATGGCGAAGATCCACACCGTGGACTGGACGCCTGCCATCATCGCGCACCCGACAACGGTGACGGCCATGCGGGTCAACTGGTTCGGACTGCTGGGCGAGAAGCTGGGCCCCCGGTTCAGGCGAAGCTTCGGGCGCGTCAGCAGCAGTCCCCTGCTGCACGGCATCCCCGGCTCGCCCACCACCCATCACGGGGTGCCGTACTCGTTGACCGAGGAATTCGTGGCGGTGTATCGGATGCACCCGTTGATCCCCGACGAGTTCACGTTCCGCGCGCTGGCCGACGACCATGTCACCGCCCGGCACGAGCTACCCGAGCTGTCGGTGCTCAATGTGCGTGCCCGACTGACCGAAACCCCGATGTCCGACCTCTTCTATTCCTTCGGCCGAGCACATCCGGGCGCACTGTCGCTGCACAACTTCCCCAGGCATCTGCAGCACATGCACCGGGTGGACGGCACCCTGATCGACCTTGCCACCATCGATCTGATCCGCTGCCGGGAACGAGGCGTGCCGCGGTACAACGAGTTCCGGAAGCTGTTCCGACTCAAGCCGGTGACCACGTTCGAGGAGCTGACCGGTGACACTGCGCTGGCGGCCGAACTACGCGAGATCTACGACGACGACGTGGACCTCGTGGACCTGGTGATCGGCCTGTACGCCGAGCCCAAACCACCCGGATTCGGCTTCAGCGACACCGCATTCCGGGTCTTCATCCTGATGGCCACCCGCCGGCTGGAAAGCGACCGCTTCTTCACCACCGACTTCCGTGACGAGACCTACACCGTCGCCGGCATGAAGTGGGTGCGGGACAACAACATGCGCTCGGTGTTGTTGCGCCACTTTCCCGAACTTGCCCCCGCCCTGGCCGGTGTGGCCAACCCGTTCGCTCCCTGGACCTGTGTCTCACCCATCAGAAAGGCGTCCGCATGACCTCATCGACGACCCCAGCCATGACCGCCGCCGACGTACGTCGGATCGTCGAAAGCCTGAGCCCGGTTCCCTACCGCGAGAATCTCGAGCAGCCCAGAGCGGACGAGGCCGAGGACATCGAGAAGATCATCGGGTCTTTGCACAAGAACAACGAGCGGGCCTACAAGAAGTTCAAGCACGGGCTTCGTGACGCACATGCCAAGAGCCACGCCATCCTGCGCGGCGAACTCATCGTCAACCCGGATCTGCCGGACATCCTCGCCCAGGGCATGTTCGCCGAAGCACGCAGCTACCCGGTGATCGCCCGTATCTCGACCACCTCCGGGGTGCTGCGCAGCGACCGCAACCGCGGGGTGCGCGGACTCGGTGTCAAGGCAATCGGGGTGCAGGGCGAGCGCGCCATGAAAGACCCGCAGGACGAATCGAATGTCACGCAGGACTTCGTGCTCGTCACCCACGAAGAATTCCTGTTCGCCGATGCGCACGCCTACCGCAAACTGGGGATGCTGAGCGCGACCCTGCTCGCCCGGTTGTCCGACGGCGCGCTGTGGGCAGGCAGCGAACTGCTCAGCGCGCTCAAGAAGATCGGCCTGCCGATACCGCCGAATCTGGCGGTGTTCATCGCCCCGAACCGTCCCATCCTGGGCGAGACGTTCTACTCCTCCGCCCCGATCCGGTACGGCGACTACGTGGCACGTTTCAAGTACGAGCCGACCTCACCGGAGGTGAAAGCGCTTGCCGACCAGACCCTTCCGCGCAATCCAGGACAGGACGAGCACCGCGATCTGATCATGGCGTTCTTCGAAAAGCACCCCGCCGAGTACACGTTCAGCGTGCAACTGTGTCTGGACGAGAAACAGATGCCGATCGAGGACGCCACGAAACCCTGGAAATCCCCATATCTTCCGGTGGCCAAGGTGGTGTTTCCCCAGCAGAACCCGTACAGCGCGCTGCGCCGCGCCTACGGCGACGACGTGCTCTCGTTCAACTCGTGGCGCGGCCTTGAGGCACATCGCCCACTGGGATCCATCAATCGGCTGAAGCGCAAGGTATATGAGGCATCGAGCGACTTCCGGCACAAGATGAATCGCATCGACCGGCACGAGCCCTTCGACATCGCCGAACTGCCGGACTGACCCCCAGCGAACGGGAAATACTTGCAATGGGAAGAACATTCGCCCCTACGACCGATATCCGAAGCCCCGTCGACCCTCTGTTCGGCAGCGATCCGGGCCCGGTGGCCCTAGACTCAGGATTCATGCCTGGTCAGTGGCAGCTTTTGGACCGGCCCGCCGAGCACGAGGCCATTCGGGCCGCCCTCAGCGGGACGGACAGCTGCGGAGTCGTGCTTGTCGGAGCCGCAGGAGTCGGCAAGACCACCTTGGCGCGCACCGTCACCGCATCGTTGAGCCGGAAGGTGCACTGGACCGCGTGCACCGAATCGTCGCGCAGCATCCCCCTCGGCGCGTTCGCCCACTGGGTGTCGTCGTCGGGGTCACGCGACCCCATCGCCCTCATCGGGTCGGCACGCGAATCGCTTGTGGCCGACGGCGACACCATCGTGGGAATCGACGACGCGCATCTGCTGGACCAGTTGTCGGCGACACTGTTGCATCAGATCGCCGTGGAGCGGTCGGGCCACGTCGTGGCCACCGTGCGCAGCGGTGAGCCGGTACCCGATGCGGTCACCTCACTGTGGAAGGACGGCTACCTCCAGCGCTTCGAACTCAACCCGTTCACCAAGCAGCAGAGCATCGCCCTCATCGAAACCGTCCTCGGCGGCACGCTGGAGGGGCTCAGCGCCGACGTGATGTGGGAGACCTCGGGTGGCAACCCACTGTTCCTGCGCAACATGGTCGAGGGTGCGGTCGACGCCGGCACCCTGACCAAGGTCAACGGGGTGTGGCAGTTCCGCGGCCCCACCGTCATTCCCTCCGGGCTCGTCGAACTGCTCGACGAACGCCTGGCGCACGCCGGCGAGGATGTGCTGCACGCGCTGAAGTTGCTGTCGCTGTGCGAGCCACTGGATATCGATGCGCTGGCAGAACTGGCCGGCGAGGACGCGGTGGACACGGCCGAGATGCGCGGCCTGATCCGGATCGTCGCCGACGACGGCCAGATCAACGTTCGCTTCAGCCACCCGCTGTTCGGTGAGGCGGTGCGCCGCCGGGTCGGCACTGCGTCGGCCCGGAAGTTGCGGGGTCGCATCGCCAAGATCCTGCACGAACGCAACCTCGACTCGCCTGCGAGCCGAATCAAGTTGGCAGAGTTGGCCATCGAGAGCGACCAGGGCACCGACATCGAACTGCTCATCACCGCCGCCAAGGACGCGGTCTTCCTGTCCAACCTCCCGCTCGGGGAGAAACTGGCCCGAGCCGCCTTCGACCACGGCGGCGGACTCGGCGCGGCCGCACTGCTGTCCCGCGCGTTGTTGTGGCAGGGTCAGCCGGCACAGGCCGACAGCATCCTCGAGCAGTTCTCGCCCGCAGACCTCAACGAGATGGAACTTGTGCAGTGGGGCATTCCACGGGTGTCCAACCTGTTCTGGTCCCAGGGCGACGTGACGCGGGCCGCTCAGGTGCAGGCCCTCCTGCAGGACCGGGTCACCCATCCGACCCTGCGACTGATCGTCGACGCCACCGGCGCCGGTATGGCCGTACACCAGAACAAGATTCCCGAAGGCCTCGAGATCGCCGAACGGGTCCTGGCGAACCCCGAGGCACCCCGGCAGGCCGTGGATTTCGCGGCGTTCGCCGCAGGCCTGTCGATGCCGCTCGTGGGCCGGGGCAACGATTTCCTGCCCATCGCGTCGCGGTGCCGCGCTCAGCGCAAGACCACCGATGGCATGGTCCGGATCATGGTGTTCTACGGCGAGGTGCTGGCCCTGGCCTACACCGGTCAGCTCGAACTGGCCCAGCAACGCGCCACGGAATACACCGAGTTCTCCTCGGCCGGCCAGTTCGCCGGCTGGGCGATCGCCAAGATCATGGACGGCGTGGCCGCGACCCACAGCGGCCGATTCCGCGATGCGATCCGGGCCATCGAGCAGGCCCTGGCCGCGCTCAACGCCGAGAGCTCCCTGCCCTGGCAACTGCCCGGCCGGCTACTGCTGGCCCGCGCCTACGCCGGGGTGGGCAACCCCGCCGACGCGGAACGGGTACTCGAGGACGCCGAGGAACACTCGGGCGAGTTCATGGCGCTGCACGAGCCGCTCCGGATGGTCGCCAAGGCCTGGCTGGCCGCCGCCAAGGGCGGGCACCGCTCGGCGATCGACCTCGCGCGGACAGCCGCCGATGCGGCGCATTCCTCCGGCCAGTTCGCGGTCGAGGCCGAGGCATTGCACAGCGCGGCACGCTTCGGTGACCGCAGTGTGACCCGTCGCCTGCAGGACCTGGTGGACCGGGTCGACGGCCCGCTGCCGGCCCTCTACGCGCGGCATGCCGCCGCGGTGGCCACCGCCGACGCCGCCGAGCTGGACAAGGTGGCCGCCGCGTTCGAGGAGGCCAGCCTGCTGCTGTCGGCGGCCGACGCCGCGGCCCAGGCGGTACCGCTGCACGACAAGGCCGGTCACCGCCGAAACAGCACCGAATCTGCCGCGCACGCACTGCAATTGGCGTCCAAGTGCGGCGGTGCGGCCACCCCGGCGATTCGATCGGCCGCCCGGCCCCTACCGGTGACCGGACGCGAACGCGAGGTGGCCGGTCTGGTCGCCCAGGGAATGTCGAACCGCGACATCGCCGAACGACTGACCGTCTCGGTCCGCACCGTGGAGGGCCATATCTACCGCGCCTGCATCAAGCTCGGGGTTGCCGACCGCGACGAACTCGCCAAGATCGTGTGGAACGACCTGGCTCAATGAAGCGAGCCCGATAGCCCGCCTCAATAGACGTCGCGGACATACCGCTTCTGGGCAACCAGTTCCCGCTTGTAGTCGCGCGCGGCATCTTCGGTCATCCCGCCGTGAGTGCGCAGGATCGTCGTCAGCGTGGCGTCGACATCCTTGGCCATCCGGGCGGCGTCACCGCAGACGTAGAAGTGGGCGCCGTCGTCCAGCCACCGCCACACCTCGGCCCCGCGGTCCAGCATCTTGTGCTGCACATACACCCGGTCGGCCTGATCGCGGGAGAACGCCAGGTCCAGCCGGCTCAAGAAGCCGTCATCGACCATGTCCTCCAGGTCATCCCGATAGTAGAAGTTCTCCCGGCGGTGCTGATCGCCGAAGAACAACCAGTTGCGACCACCGTGACCCAGCGCCCGGCGCTCCTGCAAGAAGCCCCGGAACGGCGCCACACCGGTACCCGGGCCGACCATGATCATGGGCGTGTCCGCGTCCTCGGGCGGACGGAAATGCGGCGAGCGCTGGAGGAACACCGGCGCCGCGGCTGCCCGGTCGGCGAGAAAAGTGGAACACACCCCGCCCCGAGCAGCGCCGCCCGGCCCGCGGTAGCGCACCATCGACACGGTCAATTGCACCTCGTGCGGGCTCACCAGCGGACTCGACGAGATCGAGTAGCTGCGTGGGGTCAGCCGGACCAGAACCTCCTGCCACTGCTCGGGTTCGGCGTGCACCGCGAACTCGGTCACGAGGTCGAGACCGTTGCGGTTACGCAACCAGTTACTGCGCCGCTCACCGGAATTGCGCAGAATCTTGGCCGCGGAGCGGTCCGGGCTGGAATCGGCGACGAACCGCAACAAGTCCGGGGTCACGCGGCAGATGTCATACGACGAGATGAGGGCATCCCGCAGTGACTGCTCGACACCGTCGACCTCGATCTCCGAGTGCGGATTCAGCGCGGTGGCCGCCAGCCAGGAGTCGACCACGGCCGGATCGTTACTGGCGTAGACGCCCAGGGAGTCACCGACCGAATAGCTCACGTCGTACTCGGAGATGTCGAAGCCGAACTGGCGCACCTCTTTCGCCGCGCTCGGCGTCGTCAACAGCTGGTTGCGCGCCAGGGCAGCCAGAATCGGTTTGGCCCTGGTGAACTCGTCGGGCTCGGTGGGGATGACAGTTCGGATACCGCCGCCGACGACCGCCGGGGCGGGCGTCGCGCCGGTGAGCGCCGTCGTGACCGAATCGGCCCAGCGCCGCATCGGCTCGTCATCGTAGGACTCGCAGTCGGCGCGCTCGAGCAGCTTGGTGGCACCCAGATCGGCGAGCCGCCGGTCGAGCGATTTGGCGTGTCCGCAGAAGTTGTCGTACGCCTTGTCGCCGAGGCCGAGCACCGCATAGCGAACCCCGTGCAACGGAGGCGCATCCGGGGCCTGTAGCCGGCTCCAGAAGTCGGCACCGTTGTCCGGTGGGCCACCGTCACCGAATGTACTGGTGACCACCAGGATGTCGCGAGCGGCGGCCAGGTCGGCCAGTGCGAGGTCGTTCATGTTGACCAACGACGCCCCGTCGATGCGGCCCGCCAACCCGGCCGCGAATTCCTCGGCGGTGCCCGTCTGCGAGGCCCACAACACCAGCGGCCCACCGGGTGCCGGCCGGTCGCTCGGCACACCGTCTCCGGCCCGTGAGTAGCGCCCGGCCAGCACTCCGTCCACCCACAGCCGCACCCTGGCGCTCAGCGGCGCCGCCGCCGGAAGTACCGGAACGCCCACGGGGGCTTCCGGCAGCCCGGTGAAAAACCCTGCCAGGTAGATCTTTTCATCCTGGCTCAGGGCCGGCTTGTGCACCGCACCCAGACCCATCTCCGCGGCGAGCGGATGCACCGCCGGGGTGCCGTCGACCGACCGGACCGGACGCAGGCTGACCGCGCACACCTTGAACTCCGGCTGCAGCGAGTCCGGGTCGACGGCGTCGTTGGTCACGGCGTTCACCGTCAGGTACTCGCCGTGTTCGTCGTTCCAGTGAAACGGTGCGAAGCAGTTGCCCGGCCGCACCCGGTCCGACAGCACTGCGGGCAGCACCGCGCGGCCACGCCGGGACGTCAACTCGACCGGCTGCCCCTCCACGATGTCGAGTTCCAAAGCGTCCAGCGGGTGGATTTCGACGAACGGCGCGGGATTGAGCTTGTTGAGCTTGTCCACCTTGCCGGTCTTGGTCATGGTGTGCCATTGGTGTTGCAGCCGGCCGGTGTTGAGCACCATCGGATAGTCGTCATCGGGTAGTTCCGCGGCATCCATGTGCGGACGGGGGTGAAAGACGGCCCGCCGCGACGGCGTCGCGAAGGCCAGCCGTGGGCGGTGACCGTCGGCGTCGACGAACAGGTCCTGGCTCACGCCGTCGTTGAGGTAGCGGATCGGGTGCCGGTCCTCCGCACCGCCGGGCCCGTCGACCGGAGGAACCGGCCACTGCAGCGGGGTCTCGCGCAACCTTGCGTAGCCCGCACCCCGCAGGTCGTATCCGGTCTTCGGGTTCGCGAACCCGCGGATCTCGGCGAAGATCTCTTCGGCCGATTGGTAATCGAAGTGTTCGGCGAAGCCAAGGTGCGCAGCCACCTGGCAGATCAGCTGCCAGTCCGGCCGGGCCTGCCCCAGCGGGGCGACCGACGGGGACAGCAGGGTGAGGTTGCGTTCCGAGTTGACCATGACGCCTTCGGATTCCGCCCACAACGCCGCGGGCAGCAGGATGTCGGCGTAGTGATTGGTGGCGGTGGACCGGTAGGCGTCCTGGACGACGACGAGCTCGGCGGCCTCCAAGCCGTTGATCACGGTCTTCCGGTTGGCCACGCTGGCAACGGGATTGGTACAGATGATCCAGCAGGCCTTGATCAGGCCCTGCTCCATCTGCTCGAACATGCCGATGGTGCCCGGGCCCACCTCGGAACGGATGGTGCCGGGGTCGACGCCCCACTGCGTCTCGACAAACGTCCGGTCATCGGCCGCGAGTACCGAGCGCTGCCCGGGCAGACCCGGTCCCATATAGCCCATCTCCCGGCCGCCCATGGCATTGGGCTGACCGGTCAGTGACATCGGGCCACTGCCCGGGCGGCAGATCGCGCCGGTGGCCAGGTGCAGGTTGCAGATGGCGTTGGTGTTCCACGTACCGTGCGTGCTCTGGTTGAGGCCCATGGTCCAGCAGCTCATCCACTCCCCGGCCTCGGCGATCATCGCTGCAGCGGTGCGGATGTCGGCTTCGGGGATACCGGTGATCTCGGCGACCCGGGCCGGTGGGTAGTCGGCCAGAAATTCCGGCATCGCCTCCCACCCCGTGGTGTGTTCGGCGATGAAGTCGTGGTCGATGGCACCGTCTGCTACCAGCAGGTGCAACAGGCCGTTCAGCAGGGCCAGATCGGTTCCCGGCTTGATCTGCAAGAACAGATCGGCGCGTTCGGCGGTCGCGGTCCGCCGTGGGTCCACGACGATGAGCTTGGCGCCGGCCTTGAGCCGATCAGACATGCGCAGGAACAGAATCGGATGGCAATCGGCCATGTTCGCGCCGGTGACGAAGAACAGGTCGGCCCGGTCGAAGTCGGTGTAGGAACCCGGCGGCCCATCTGCGCCCAGCGATTGCTTGAACCCGGTGCCCGCGCTGGCCATGCACAACCGGGAATTCGATTCGATGTGCACGGTACGCAGGAAGCCCTTGGCGAGCTTGGTGGCCAGGTACTGCGCCTCCAGCGTCATCTGGCCGGACACATAGAGGGCGACGGCGTCGGGACCGTGCTCGGCGACGATGGCCCGCAGTCGGCGTCCCGCCTCGGCTACCGCGTCGTCCACCGGCGTCGGCAGCAGTTCATCCGAACGGGAGGGCCGCAGCAAAGCAGACGTGAGCCGGTCTTCGTCGGCGGCCATCAGCTCGGCGTGCATCGCCCCCTTGGTGCACAGCCGGCCGAAATTCGTGGGATGCAGCTTGTCGCCACTGACTCGGGCGATCACAGTCCGGCCGTCATCGACCCTGGTGGTGACCTCGATACCGCAGCCGACGCCACAGTACGAACACGCAGTCCGCTGTTGCTTGCCCGGGATCGAACCCGGTCCCGCGTCGTCCGCCATGCCCCCATCGTGCGGTGAAGGTGTTGTCGGATCTTTCCGGCGACGTTATCCCCACGAAAACTGATCCTCACCACGCACAGATGCCCGCGGTGAGGACCATTCCCCCAGTTCAAACCCCTCGCGAGCAGACGCGGAGGTACCCAATTCCGCGCCGATCGGGGTGCGTTCGCGTCTGCTCGGCCGGGATTGATTACTCAGGTTTGACCGCGAGAACCGGTTTGGGGCATTCCAGCAGCAGTTGTTGCGACACGCTGCCCAGCAACAACTTGCCCACCGGACTGCGGTGCCGGATACCGATCACCAGCAACTCGGCGTCGTCAGCGTCCATCGCATCGAGCAGTTCAGTGGCCGCGTCGACCCCCACCGGCTGGCGTAACTCGAACCGCACGCCGCTCTCCCGCAGGCGTTCCTCGACGTCGTGGACCTGACCCGAACGGGCGAACCGGGAATCCACATAGGCCTCACCCGAGGTCGCGTTGATCACCAGCACGCTGGTGCCGCGTAACTGGGCTTCGGCGATGCCGTGCTCGACAGCGGCAATGCCGAAGGCGTCCGCGGTGTAGCCGATGACAATCATTGATGCTCCTCGCGCAAGCGCTCGTCGGTCATTGCCGGGCCGCCTTCTGCTGCTGATCCGCGTCGTCCTCGACGATCAACAACGTCTCCTCACTGCGGTGCATCAGCTTGAGCACCAACGGCATCAACAGCAGGACCGCCATGAGTACGTAGGTGACGATCGCGACCGGCTCGGTGAACAGACTGGTCCAGTCCCCGCCGCCGAGTTGCAGGCCCTGGCGCAGTTGTCGTTCGATGCGTGGACCCAGGATCACCCCGATGATCAACGGCAGCACCGGCAATCCGAACCTGCGCATCATCAACCCCAGCAGCCCGAAGACGAGCAGCAGCGCCAGGTCCAGCGGTTGCACGTTGACCGCGAGCGCTCCCAGCGTGGCGAAGAACAGGATGCCGGCGTACAGGTAGGGCCGCGGGGTGCGCAGCAGCTTGGCCCACAGCGGCGCCAGCGGCAGGTTGAGCACGAGTAGTAGGAAGTTGCCGATGAACAGGCTGGCGATCAGTGTCCAGATCAGCAGCGGTTCCTTCTCGAAAAGCGTTGGCCCGGGCTGAATCCCGTAGGACACGAACGCGGTCAGCATCACCGCGGCGGTGGCATTGGTGGGCAGGCCCAACGACAGCATCGGCACCAGGGTGCCCGCGGCCGAGGCGTTGTTGGCCGCCTCCGGACCGGCGACGCCCTCGATGGCACCCTTGCCGAACTCCTCGGGGTGCCTGGAGAGGCGCTTTTCGGTGATGTAGGACAGGAACGTCGGCAACTCGGCGCCGCCGGCGGGCAGCGCGCCGAACGGGAATCCGTAGGCGGTACCGCGCAGCCACGGTTTCCACGACCGCGCGAAGTCCTGGCGGCTCATCCACGGCCGCCCCACCGGAATCACGTCCGCCGGCCGGCGGCGCAGGTGCGCCGCCACCCAGAGTGCCTCGCCGAGAGCGAAGATCGCCACCGCGATCACCACGATGTCGATGCCGTCGGACAGCTGCGGCAGGCCGAAGGTCGCACGGGGCTGGCCGGTCAGGAAGTCGATGCCGACGACGCCGATCGCCAGGCCGAGGAACAGCGAGATCGCACCGCGCAGCTTGGACGAACCCAGCACCGCGGTGACCGCGACCAGTGCGAACAGCATGATCGCCAGGTACGAGGGGGCGCCGAGGGTCACCGCGAACCGCGAGATGGGCGGCGCGAACGCGGCCAACAGCGCGGTGCCGATGGCGCCGGCGACGAACGAGCCGATGGCGGCGGTGGCCAGGGCCTGGGCGGCCCGGCCGGCCTTGGCCATCTTGTTGCCCTCGATCGCCGTGATCACCGACGAGGATTCACCGGGGGTGTTCAGCAGGATCGAGGTGGTCGATCCGCCGTACATCCCGCCGTAGAAGATTCCGGCGAACATGATGAACGCCGCGCTCGGGCTGACGTTGTAGGTCACCGGCAGCAGGAGGGCCACCGTCATGGCCGGGCCGATGCCCGGGAGCACCCCCACGGCGGTGCCCAGCAGCACCCCGATCACGGCGTACAGCAGGTTCATCGGGGTCGCCGCCTCGGCGAATCCCTGAAGCAACCATTCGAAGTTGTTCATCTACAGAATCCCGTCCAGAATGCCTGCGGGCAGCGGGATTCCGAGCCCGGAGTAGAACGCGTAGAAGCTCGCCACCGACAGCACCGTGCCGATCGCAAGATTGCGGACGTAATGACGATTGCCGAGAATCGTTGCCGCCCCGGCGAACAACAGGGCACCGGTGATGGCCCAGCCCAGCGGTTTGACCAGGAGGATCACCAACACGAACAGTCCGACCAGCAGCCCCACCGTGCGCCAGTCCCCCGGCATGTTCGGGTCGACGTCCTCGCCCGCGTCGGCCTCACCGACCGAGCCACGCGGGATCGCAACCGCCAGAACCAGGGCGAGCGCGATCAGGATGATCCCGATCCCCAGCGGAAAGGCACGCGGCCCAACGGGATCGACCTTGGCGAATCCCCCGGTCAGCGTCAGCGCGTCGTAGATCAGGAATGCGCCCACCGCCACCAGGACCAGGCAGACCAGATACTGCGCCTTGTCGACCTTCACAACAGCCCCAATTCACTCAGCGTCGTCGAGACGCGGTTGTCTTGATCACGCAGGAACTGTTCGAAGTCGGCTCCCGTGCTGAAGGCGTCACTCCAGCCGTTCTTGACCAGCGCGTCGCGCCACTGCTCGGTGCCGTGGAGGTCGGTCAGCGCCCGCACCATCGCATCCTTGGCCTCACCCGAAATGCCTGGCGGCGCCAGTATTCCGCGCCAGTTGGTGAACGTCAGATCGATGCCCGCCTCGGTCAGGGTCGGCGCGTCGATCCCCTCGACCCGCTTGGCACCCGAGACCGCCAGCACCCGGACCTGCCCCGCCTCGATCTGGTCGACGAACTCGCCGAGGCCGGTGGTACCCGCCGCGATCTTCTTGCCCAGCAGGGCCGTCAGCAGATCACCGCCGCCGTCGTAGGTGATGTAGTTGACCTTGCGCGGGTCGACTCCGACCGCTCGTGCGGTCTCCATCGGGAACAGGTGGTCGGGCCCGCCCGGTGAGGATCCGCCGCCGATCGTGACCTTGGCCGGATCGGCCTTCCACGCCGCCACGAGATCACCGATGGTGCGGAACGGCGAATCCCCCGGCACCAGAATGCCTTCCTGTTCCTCGACCATCTTGGCCAGCGCGGTGGCGTCCGACGCGCGAGCAGAGGAACCGTTGGTGTAGACGGCACCCACCACGCCGAGCCCCATCATCATCATGAGGTCGTCGTTGCCCTTCTCGTTCATCAGCCGCGCCATCGCCACGGTGCCGCCGGCGCCGATGACGTTGAACACCTCGATACGGCCGGTGATGTCGGTGTCCTCCATGATCTTCACCGCGGTACGGGCAGTCAGGTCGTAACCACCTCCTGGGCTGTTCGGCACCATCATGCGCAGCCGATGCAAGCCCCTGGATTCGTCGCCGCGGGTAACTCCGCAGGCTGTGACCAGCATCAGCGCGACCACGGCCACCATCAGACCGGCACCTAGTCGTCGAAAGCTCATGGTCAGCAATACTGGACCCATGACGTGACGCAGGTCACCTATTCGGACGCAAAGGAAGTTTTGTTCGTTGAGTTCACCAGCCCCGCGGACACCGCGCGCACGCACCCGGTTCTTGCCCAATGGCAGCCTGGCCGCACGCTTTCTGGTGTTTCAGCTTCTGGTGGTCGCGGTCGTGCTGGTCGCGGTGGCCGCGGTGTCGGTGGCGCAATCCACGCGGGAGTTCCGTGATGTCCGCGGGCAGCGGATGATCGCGGTCGCCGAGAACGTAGCGTCAACACCCGTCGTCCGGGATCGCTACGACGACCCGTTCGCCGCTTCGGTGCTGGCGCCCGAGGTCGAGCGTGCGGTGGCCCTGTCGGGCGCCGAGCGGGCCGAGATCACCGATCCCGCCGGGACGGTGCGGGTGTCGTCGGATCCGGACCGCATCGGCGGACGGCTCGACCTGAGCAGCAGCCGGGCCGACGAGGGCCGAGCCTGGTCCGGCGACAGCGATGCCGACGGCTCGCACCGCCTGGTGGGACAGGTCCCCGTCCTGGCTGCCGACGGCGCGGTGCTGGCGATCGTGTCGGTCAGCGAGCGCTACCCGTCGCTGTGGGAGTTGTTGGGCGGGGCCGGTGAACGTCTGCTGATCTATCTCGGACTGGGTGCGTCGCTCGGGATGCTGGCCTCGTGGTTCTTGTCGCGGCGAATCAACCGTCACACCCGTGGCCTGGACATCGCGGAGATCGCCACCCTGGCCGATCACCGGGAAGCGCTGCTGCACAGCATCCGTGAGGGTGTGGTGGCGGTGAGCAACGACGGGGTCATCACACTGATCAACGACAGCGCGTCCGAACTGCTGCGAATTGGTGCCGACGCGGTGGGCCGCCGCGTCGATGCGGTCGGTCTGGAACCGGCAGTGGAGGCATTCCTGTTGTCCGGCGAGGGAACTCACGCCGAAGAATCCGACGTGGTGATCACCACGCAGACCCGGGTGTTGGCACTCAACCGCCGCGCCGCCCGCAGTCAGGGCAGGAGGATCGGTACCGTGACCACCATGCGCGACAGCACCGAGCTCGCCGCACTGCAGGCTCAGCTGTCCTCACACCGCAGTGTGACCGACACACTGCGGGCCCAGACCCACGAGTTCTCGAATCAGCTGCACACCATCTCCGGTTTGACCCAATTGGGCGAGTTCGACGCGGTCCGCACTCTGGTCGGCACCCTGACCCGACGCCGGGCCGAAATCAACGAGGCTGTCACCCAACATGTTTCAGATCCAGCGGTGGCCGCGCTCCTGATCGCCAAGACATCACTGGCCGCCGAGAGCGGGGTCACCCTCGGCCTGACCGACGACAGCCACCTGGACGCACTCGACCCGGCTCTGGCCACCGACGTGATCACGTTGCTGGGCAATCTGATCGACAATGCCGTCGACGTGTCGGTGGGCTCGGCGGCCGCACGGGTGGACGTGCGCATCGACGATGCGGCCGGCCTGGTGCTGGCGGTCTCGGACTCCGGACCGGGGGTGCCCGAACACCTTCGGGAGTCCATCTTCTCCCGCGGCGTCACCTCCAAGGCCGAGGTGCCCGGCGGGAGGGGGATCGGCCTGGCCCTGGTTCGGTTGGTGACGGCCCAGCACGGGGGTGCCGTCGAGGTCACCGACGCGCCGGGTGGCGGCGCCCTGTTCGTGGTGAGACTGCATGCGTGACGTCCTGGTGGTCGACGACGACTTCATGGTGGCCGAGATCCACCGCCGCTTCGTCGAACGCGTCGACGGGTTCCGCCCGGTCGGCGTGGCGCGCACCGGGGCCGACGCGCTGGCGTCGGCAGCCGAGCTGCGTCCCGATCTGATCCTGCTCGACGTCTATCTGCCCGACATGACCGGGCTCGAGGTGCTCCAGCGGTTGCGCGCCGAGGGCAACCGGGTCGGCGTCATCATGGTCACCGCGGCCCGCGAACTCGACACGGTCCGGGGCGCGTTGGACGGCGGCGCCGCCGATTATCTGGTCAAACCGTTCGACTTCGATCAGTTGCAGACGAAGTTGGCGGCGTTCGCCACCCGCGCCGAGGCACTCGCGGGCGCCGGAGGTGCCGATCAGTCGACCATCGACGCGCTGTTCGGCGGCTCGGCGGTGGTGCTGCCCAAGGGGCTCGGCGCCGAAACCGGTCGCCTCGTCATGGCCGCAGTACGCACCGCCGGTGAGGTATCAGCCATGGAATGTGCTCAGCTGGTGGGGATTTCGCGTGTCAGCGCCCGACGCTATCTGGAGCACTACCTGAGCACGGGAGCTTTGGAACTGCGATTGCAGTACGGAACCGGTAGGCCCGAACGGCGTTACCGGGCGAAGTGAGGTAGCCCGCTACTCACGACTCGCGGCGTCGGGAAGACCAGCATCACCATCAGCAGGTTCTTGCCCGATCACGCGGAGGCTGTCATGACGCTGGTAACCGATGCCGACCTTCCCCCGCTCGACTACGAGCACGAGACCGATCCCGAGGCTGTACACCGGCTGATCGCACAGGCCCGCGCCCACTCCCCGATCGCGATGGGGCCCCACGGTCCGGAGCTGTTGAGCTACGACCTGGTCCGCACGACCCTGCGCGATGCGCGCTTCGAGATTCCCAAAGGCGTGTTCCTGGCCGCGCAGGGCATCACGTCCGGCCCGCTGTGGGACCGCGCGAACAGCAGCCTGCTGGGTGTCGATACCGAATCGCACACCCGGTTGCGCCGACTCGTCGCCAAGGCGTTCGCACCCCGCAGCGCCGACCGGCTCCGCGAAACCTGCGTCGACATCGTCACCGAACTCACGGACCCCTACCTGCCCGAGGGGCACTGCGACGTGGTTGCCGACATCGCCGTGCAGTATCCGATCCCGGTGATCTGCGCGCTGCTGGGCGCCCCGCGCCAGGACTGGCATCTGTTCTCCCAGTGGGCCGATGACATCTTCAAGATGTTCAGCTGGAACCTCGGCGCCCATGCCGACACGGTCGAGGCGGCCTGGCTACAGCTCGACGAATACGTCGATGCCATGGTGGAGCGACGGAACTCCAGCCTCTCCGATGATCTGCTCTCCGATCTGGTCCGGGCGGAGGTCGACGGTGACCGCCTCACGCATTCCGAGCTGCTGATGCTGGCCGGCGGCGTCATACTGGCGGGCACCGATACCACCCGCAATCAACTCGCGGCGGCCGTCCAGGTGCTGTGCGACTATCCTGAACAGTGGCTAATGCTGGCCGAAAACCCTGATATGGCACCGCTTTTCGTCGATGAACTACTGCGCCACACGCCGATCGCACTGAGCAGTGTGCGGATCGCACGCGAGGATACCGAACTGGGCGGCCTCACGTTCCCGGCCGGAACCCAGGTGGTGGTGAACTTCGCTGCGGCCAACCGGGATCCACAGGTGTACGACGAGCCCGAGCGATTCGACGTCAACCGCATCGGACCCCCGGCCATGATGACGTTCGGCGGCGGTTTGCACTACTGCCTGGGGGTCCATCTGGCCAGGGTCGAGCTCACCGAGGCATTGCGCGTACTCACCCGGAAGCTGCGCAACCCCCGGTGCGAGGGACGTGCGCCCTGGAAGCCGATGACGGGTATCACCGGTCCCGCGTCACTGCCGCTGAACTTCGAGGCAGCCTGAAGGTCTAATAATTGGACCTGAAATTCGGCACGCATCGCATAATGGCGGCGTGACATCGAAGGTTCTGTTCCTGCGAAACGACCACACAGCCACCGAGGCCATGCTGGCCGATGTCTTCGCCGAATACGGCTTTGACATCGACACGTTCCAGGTCGTTGCGCCCGAGCAAGAGGACGCGCCCGCGGGTGAGGTGACCTTCCCCGATCCGACGGACTATGACGTGATCGTTCCGCTGGGCGCCCGCTGGGCGGTCTACGACGAATCCCTGCTCGACAGCTGGGTCGGAGCCGAGATGGCCATGGTGCGCGCGGCGGTGGAGGCCGGGGTCGGTGTACTCGGGGTGTGCTTCGGCGGACAGCTCGTCGCCCAGGCCCTCGGCGGATCGGTCAACAGGTCGCCGGCACCCGAAGTGGGCTGGTACGACGTGGTCACCGACGACGAGCAGTTGGTTCCCGGCGGTCCATGGTTCCAGTGGCATTTCGACCGCTGGACACTGCCGCCCGGGGCCACCGAGATCGCCCGCACACCGGCCGCCTCGCAGGCCTTCGTGCTGGGCACGGCGCTGGCCTTGCAGTTCCACCCGGAGCTCGATTCCGGGCTGTTGGAAGTCTGGTTGGCCCACGACCGCGACGGCGAGGTGGCCGGAATCGGTGGCAGCCACGATGAATTACGCTTGCAAACAAGAGAATTCGTCGATGATGCGGCCGCCCGCTTACGCGCCCTGGTCCGGGCGTTCCTCAGCCGGGTGGTCCGGCACCGACCATCGACGTAGGCTGACATGAGCCGGCGGAATTCTCCTTCAGCGCCGGCCACAGTGCCGATGAACACTTGGAGTCTTCGAGCGAGCAGGGACCGCACCTACCAGGACCGCCACGAGGCGGGCCGGGTCCTGGCCGAGCAGCTGGTGTCCTATCGAGACCGACCCGAGGTACTAGTTCTCGGCCTGGCCCGGGGCGGAGTACCGATCGCCGCCGAGGTCGCCTCGTTCCTGCATGCTCCGCTGGATGTGTTCGTGGTCCGCAAGCTGGGCGTGCCGCAGTGGCAGGAACTCGCCATGGGTGCGGTGGCCTCGGGCGGCGGGCTGGTGCTCAACGACGAGCTGGTGAACCGCCTCGGCATCGACGACGACACCATCGCCGAGACGATCCGGCACGAGACCGCCGAGATCCAGCGTCGGGAGCAGGCCTATCGCGGGGGTGCGCCACCCCCCGACCTCACCGGCCGGACCGTGATCCTGGTGGACGACGGTATCGCCACCGGGGCCACGATGCTGGCCGCGGTCCGTGCCGTACGCGCGGCGCGACGGGTCGTGGTGGCGGTCCCGGTCGGACCACCGACGGTGAGCGGTCAACTCATGGAGGAGGCCGACGAGGTGGTGTGCGCCAGCACTCCATCCCAGTTCGAAGCGGTGGGCCAGGCCTTCGCAGACTTCCACCAGGTCAGCGACGACGAGGTACGCCGCTTACTGGCACAGCCCGGCGAGGGCTAGCTCTTGTTGTACTTCTCGGCGGAATCGTCGACCTCGACGTCCGCATCGGCGGCGTCGGGCTCCACCGCGACATCCGACTCCGGCTCGGCGACCAGCTCGTCGGGATAGTCCACCGGCGCGTCGACCGCTTCGAAGGTCTCGGTCGTCTCGGTGGCGTTGGCCTCGTCGGCCGCCGCGGTGTCAGCGTCTTCGGCAGCACCGGCCTTGGTTCCGCGCGAGCGTTCCCGCAATGCGTCGACGATCAGCAGCAGCACGCCGATCACGCTGGCGCCGATACAGACCCAGGCGATCAACTCATTGCTGGTTACCACCGCGGTCACCAGCGCGGCCAGGCCGATGACGGCAAGCACGAGCGCAATGATCAACATCGTTCAACCCTAAGTGTGGTGGCCCGTGATCGGGCCGGTTCACGACAGTGTGAGGAAGTCGGGCTTTCCGGTCAGTTGTTGCCGCGGTTGAACTGGCTGAAACCACCCGCCGAGTCGTTGTTGGCGCTGGAGTCCACCGGGGCGGCCGAACCGCGCTGACCCAGCTCTTCCAGCTGAGACTCCAGGTAGGTCTTCAGACGGGTCCGGTACTCACGCTCGAACGTGCGCAGCTGCTCCAGGCGGCCCTCCAGGACCGTGCGCTGCTGATTGATCGTGCCCATGATCTCGGAGTGCTTGCGCTCGGCGTCAGCCTGCAGCGCGTCGGCCTTCTCCTGAGCCTGGCGAAGCTGGGTCTCCGAGCGGGTCTGCGCATCGGCCAGCATCGCGTCGGCACGGGTACGGGCCTCCGAGACCGTGGTCTCGGCGGTCTTGCGGGCATCGCTGACCATGGCGTCGGCCTGGGCCCGCGCGTCCGAGAGCAGCTTCTCCGACTCGGCCTTGGCCGTGGAGGTCAGGCGATCTGCGGTGTCCTGCGCCAGGCTGAGCACCCGGGCGGCACGCACAGCGGTGTCCTCGCTCTGCGGAGCGGGAGGGGCGACCGGCGCCGCCGGGGCCTCGTAGACCGGCTGGGGCGGCGGGGTGGGCTCGGGCTCCGGCTCGTAGAGCGGGATGGACTGGGTGGACTGAGCGCCACCCGCTCCGGACCGCGCCGACGCCAGCTCAGAATCGAGCTCGGACACGCGCTGCCGAAGATCGGCGTTCTCCTCGATGAGCCGAGTCAGCTCGTTCTCAACCAGATCGAGAAAGGCATCGACCTCGTCCTCGTTGTAGCCACGTTTGCCGATGGGCGGCTTGCTGAACGCGACGTTATGGACGTCCGCTGGTGTGAGCGGCATTGTCTGCCCCCTTGAAGTCTTGGACCGTCAACCGATCTCAAAGTGTAAAGCCTTGCTTGATCGCAACTGGAGTCCATCCTGTCACACCAGACCCGGCGGTTGCAGTGGAGGCCTATTTTTAAGAACGAATTTCAATCTTCTTACGCATTTGTGGACCATTCGGCAAACGCCGAGAGCGGGTCTCCCCCACCCACTCGCGCCGACGTTCTACATCGACGCATTGAACGCCAATTGCATCCCGATGAACGCCGCGAGAAGCAGCACCATGATCGACAGGTCGAAGCGCACGGCGCCTATCGTGAGCTGGGGAATGAGCCGCCGCAGCAGTTTCACCGGCGGATCGGTCACGGTCATGATGAGCTCCAGGATCACGACGGTCAGCCCCTTGGGATGCCAGTCGCGACTGAAGGACCGGATGAACTCGACGACGACGCGCGCGATGAGCAGCAGCCAGAACACGAACAGCGCGAATCCGAGAATTTCGAAGAACAGCGACAACTGAGCCGACCTCACTACAGCAGGATGTGTGACATTGGATACAGGTCGCCGTAGGCCGGACACATCTCACACAGATGACGTGGTCAGCCGATAGTGCGACGCCGCCAGCCTACCCGGGGCCCTCTCGGACCTCAGGCATGCGCGGCGGCGCCACAGCGCCGCGACTCACGTCGCGGCTCTACTGATAGGCGTAGAAGCCGGCCTCGGCGATCCTGCGCCGCTGCTCGGCGCTGACGTCGACGTCGGCCGGCGACAGCAGGAACACCTTCGTCGCCACCTTGTCGAACGATCCGCGCAGTGCGAACGCAAGCCCTGCGGCGAAGTCGACCAGGCGCTTTGCGTCGGCGTTGTCCATCGACACCAGGTCCATGATCACCGGGGTGCCGTCCCGGAACCGCTCGCCGATCGTGCGTGCCTCGCTGTAGTCCTTGGGTCGCAGGGTGGTGATCTTCGCCAGCGGGCTGCCTGCTTCGAACAGCTCGGCCATCCGGCGGGGATCCATCGCCAGCGCTCCCCGGGTGGACCCGGACAGTGCGCCCAGACGCGGTGCCGCACGGTCGAATTCGCGGGGGGCGCGCATCCGGGCATCGAACCGCTGCTCGTCGGCGAAACCGCCGGGGTACCCACCCCGGTAAGCCGGGCCCTCGTCGTACTCGGGAGCCTCGTAGCCGTAGCTGTCCTCTTCGAACCGCTCGTCACGGGGTCGCCGGGCGTAGCTACGGGCCGCACCGCGATCGTCGTCCTCGTAGTACTCGTCGTCATAGTCCTCCATCGGCGCCATGCCGAAGTAGGCCTTGACCTTGTGCAGTGTGCTCATCTCGGCGACCCTTCTGCTGACGATGGGGGTGGTGGTGTCTGTGATGAAGATGTGACTGGTGTGACTACTTCCGGTGACGTTAGCGGGCGTTGCCCCATCAGCGCGGTTCCGACACGCACACACGTCGATCCGTGTTTGACGGCGCTTTCGAGATCTCCGGACATTCCCGCCGACAGCTCGAGCCGGTGCTGGTAGTCGCGCTGCACCCGGTCCCGCTCGGCGGCCAGCCGCGCAAAAGCGTCGTCGGGATCCCACGCCAGTGGCGGGATTCCCATCAGACCGACGAACTCCAACGCCTCGGCGGAGTTCGCTGACCCACAGATTTCGTCGACGAGATCGGGGGCGTCCACATCGACACCGCCCCGTTCGGTGTCCCCGTCGAGACTGATCTGGATGTACACGCGCAGCGGTTCGGTCCGCGCGCCCGCGGCCAAGGCCTCGCCCACGGCCCGGTCCAGTGCGGTCAGCAGACGGATGCTGTCGACGGAGTGCGCAGTGTGTGCCCAGCCCGCGACAGCCCGCGCCTTCTTCCGCTGGATGCGCCCCACCATGTGCCAGCGAATCGGAACATCCGTTAATTCCGCGCGAACAGTTTCGACTTTTTCGGCCGCCTCTTGTTCGCGGGATTCACCAAATGCGAGGCACCCTAATTGATTGAGAATAATGACATCGGTGGCCGGGAAGTATTTCGTGATCGGAAGTAATTCGATTTCATTTACATTTCGCCCGACCGATTCCGCGGCGCGTGCCAAACGGGCCCGCGCGGCACCGAGCGCGGCGGTCAACTCGGCCGTCCGATCGGCGTCACGCCCGCGCTGCACGGTGCTCATCTCAGGCTCACTCCAGGCTCGTCAGGGGGTCGTTCAACGGGGCTGCTCCATCCACACCACGCTCGCCAGGCGTCCGGTCGGTGCGTCGCGGCGATGGCTGAACAGCGCGCGGTCGGCGACCGTGCACCGCGGGTCCACGTCGATCGCGGTGACGCCCAAAGCCGTTAGTTGCCGGGCTATTCCGGCCCGGAGATCCAAGCCGGGGGTGCCACGGGAGGTGGTGGTGCGCGAGCCGGGCAGGTCCGCCTCCACCTCGGCGGCCATCTGCTCGGGTACCTCGTAATTGGCGCCGCTGACCGCAGGGCCCAGCAGTACCGAGATATCCCCGAGATGTGCGCCGACGGCCAGCATGGCCTCGAGAGTCCTGGGCACGATGCCCTTTTGTGCGCCGACCCGTCCGGCATGGACGGCGGCGATCACCCCGGCGCGGGCATCGCCCATTAATACCGGGACGCAATCGGCGGTCACCACAACCAATGCCAAACGCGGGGTCGTCGTCACCAATGCGTCGGCATTATCGACCGCAGTGTCGCGCGGCCCGTCCACCGTGACGACGTGATCACTGTGCACCTGATTCATCCAGACCAGCGCGTCGGCCCCGACAGCGGCCGCCAGGCGACGCCGGTTCTGGGCCACCGCGGCCGGATTGTCGCCGACATGATCGCCGAGGTTGAACGAATCGAAGGGCGGTGCCGAGACGCCGCCGGCGCGGGTTGTCGTGACCCGCCGAATACGAACACTCACGATCCCAGTATCCGAACCCGCTGCCGGGCCCCGCTCAGTGCCGCATGAACGGTGGGACGTCGACATCGTCGTCGGCGATCCCGCCGTCTCCGTCGCCACCGACACTCACGGTGGCGCCATTGGTGTGTGCCGGGACGCTGACCGCATCCGTCGGTTCGAACAGTGAGGTGGTCACCTTGCCGGAACGCGCCGAGGCGATCGGCTGGGTCGGCGCCGAGCTCGGGCTGACCACGGGCTTGCGACTGGGCCCGGCCATATCGAAGCCGGCCGCGATGACCGTGACCCGCACCTCGTCACCGAGCGAGTCGTCGATCACCGTGCCGAAGATGATGTTGGCCTCGGGATGGGCGGCATCCTGCACGAGCGAGGCGGCCTCGTTGATCTCGAACAGGCCCAGATCACTGCCGCCGGCCACCGACAGCAGCACGCCTTGCGCGCCTTCCATCGAGGCTTCCAGCAGCGGGGAGTTGATCGCGATCTCGGCGGCCTTGAGCGCCCTGCCGTCGCCGCGCGCCGAGCCGATGCCCATCAACGCCGTGCCCGCACCGCTCATCACGCCCTTGACGTCGGCGAAGTCGACGTTGATCAGACCGGGCGTGGTGATCAGGTCGGTGATGCCCTGGACGCCGTTGAGCAGCACCTCGTCTGCGCTGCGGAACGCGTCCATCAGCGACACCGCGGCGTCGCCCATCTGCAGCAGCCTGTCGTTGGGGATGACGATCAGGGTGTCGCAGCTCTCGCGCAGCGTCTGAATGCCGTTCTCGGCCTGGTTGCTTCGGCGCTTGCCCTCGAACGAGAACGGCCGGGTGACGACGCCGACGGTGAGCGCGCCGAGCTTGCGCGCGATCGACGCGACGACGGGTGCGCCACCGGTTCCGGTGCCGCCGCCCTCACCGGCGGTGACGAACACCATGTCGGCGCCGCGCAGCAGCTCCTCGATGTCGTCCTTGGCGTCCTCGGCAGCCTTGCGGCCCACTTCGGGGTCCGCGCCTGCGCCGAGCCCACGGGTCGAGTCTCGGCCGACGTCGAGCTTGACGTCGGCGTCGCTCATCAGCAGTGCCTGTGCGTCGGTGTTGATGGCGATGAACTCGACGCCCTTGAGGCCCTGTTCGATCATCCGGTTGACGGCGTTGACACCGCCGCCGCCGATACCAACCACCTTGATTACCGCTAGGTAGTTATGCGGGGGGGTCATGGATCGTCTTCCTCCCAGGTTGGGTGTTCACAGTGCTTCTGACGCCGAATCCTCCTGGGCAAACTCTCAACCTCAACCATAGGCTTAGAGTTATGTCAAGTAGTTCCGCGCAAACAGAACGGTAGGGGGCCAACGCCGGTGATCGCGGCAGGCGCGCCGACGCGCCGCGCGGCAATTTTGCCTCGAACTACTTGACAGTCGGCAGATCTGGGCTGGAGACGTCGTAGGTATGGCCCGGCTGGGTCAGCAGTGCCGCCAGCTTCAATGCCTTCTCGTCGGTCCGATCGTTGGTCCCCCACACCACAACCCGCCCGTCGGCCAGCGTCAGCGCGATCGAGGCCACCGACGGGGCGGCGATCCGGCCCACCTGTGCGACCACATCCGGTGGCAGCGCCAGCATCACTTCGAGCGCAGCCTTGGTGGCCGGATCCGCTGGACCCGGATTGTCGGTGTCCAGATACGGCAATGTCGGCGGTGGCGGTTCGGTGGCGAAATCGACTCCGTCGCGGTCGAACAGATGGGGACCGTCGGGATAGTCCTTGACCACCACCGGCACCCGCTCGACCACCGTGATCCGCAGGGTCGACGGATACTCGCGCTGCACCCGTGCGGTGGCGACCCGACGGATCGTGGCCACCCGTTCGGCGACCGCATCCGTGTTGATCTGCAGCAGCGGCGTACCGGGCGCCACCGCAGCGGCGGCCAGCACCTGCTCCTGCGGGATTGCCGCCACACCGTTGACCACCACATTGCGCGCCGCCATTGCCGGCGTGAAGTAGAGAACCAGGCCCAACGCCACCGCGATTACGCTGACCAACGCCGACCAGAGCAGGACCTTCAGACCACGAATAGTGCTGCGGGCCACCGTGTTCAGGCTGTCCGAAGGCTGCCCGTTCACCTTGCGCTTGGCCTCGCGGCGAGCATGCTCGATCGCCACCGCCCGGTCGCGCGCGGCCCGGCGCTCCTCGCGTTCGCGGCGGGCGCGGCGGCGGGGTCCCTCGTAGTCGGGTTCTGCCGCGGGCGGCACATCGGGCCCGGCCGCGGGCGGCACATCGGGCCCGGCCGCGGGCGGCACATCAGATCCTGCCGAAGGCTCGGCGGACTCAGCCGCGGGATCGGCGGACTCGCCCGTGGGTGAGTCGCCGGGCTCGCCGGGGCCGGATTCCTCTTGAACCGGGCCGGATTCCACCGCAGCGGTTTCCTCGGTCGCCTCGTCGGGACCGCCGGGACCCGTTTCGGTCACGGCGATTCCGTCGAGGATCGGCCCGGCGCGCTGCGATTTGCCTTGATCCCGAGCTCGGTCACGATTTCCTTGCCCAGCATGGTCACGTCACCGGCCCCCATGGTGAGCACCACGTCACCCGCCTGGGCTGCGGCGGCGACCGCCGCGGCGACCGCCGAGAAGTCGGGAACATAGGTGACCGGCGCGCTGACATGCTCGGCGACCGTGGCGCCGCTGATACCGGGCAGCGGCTGCTCCCGCGCGCCGTACACGTCGAGCACGAAGACCTCGTCGGCAGCGCTGAGGGCCGACCCGAACTGGGTCGCGAAAGTCGCTGTGCGTGAGTACAAGTGCGGTTGGAACGCGACGATGACCCGGCCACCGGTCTGATCCACGACCGTGCGGGCGGCCTCGAGAGTGGCCCGGACCTCGGTGGGATGGTGCGCATAGTCGTCGAAGACCCGGACACCACCCAGTGACCCGACCAGCTCGAAACGCCGTCGCACCCCCTCGAATCCGGCCAGTCCGTCGAGCACGGCCTCGGCCGGCGCACCCACCTCGATGGCAGCCAGCAGCGCAGCGAGTGCGTTGAGCGCCATGTGCCGGCCGGGCACCGCGAGCCGGATCGCGCGCGGATGCGGCTCACCGGCGAGTTGGATGTGGGCGACCGCCCCGGTCCCCTGCTGTTCCCAGCTCAGCAGGGTGCCGGCCAGATCACCGGCGGGCGTGCTGCCGTACCGCAGCACCCGGATGCCCAGCGAGTCGGTGTGTTCGGCGAGCGCAGCCGCCCCCGGGTCATCGGTGCACACCACGAGCGCGCCACCCGGCGCGATGCGGTCGACGAATGCGGAGAACACCGCGGTGTAGGCCTGCTCGCTACCGAAGAAATCCAGGTGGTCGGCTTCGATGTTGGTGACCACCGCGACATTCGGGGTGTACTCGAGCAGTGAGCCGTCACTCTCGTCGGCCTCGGCGACAAAGCACTTCCCGCTGCCGTGATGGGCGTTGGTGCCCGCCTCGCCCAGTTCCCCGCCCACCGCGAACGACGGGTCGAAACCGCTGTGCTGCAACGCCACGATGAGCATCGAGGTGGTGGTGGTCTTGCCGTGGGTGCCCGTCACCATGAGCGTGGTGTAGCCGGCCATCAGCTTGGCCAGCACCACCGGACGCAGGATGACCGGGATTCCGCGGCGCCTGGCCTCGACCAGTTCCGGATTGGTCTTGGGGATCGCGGCGTGGGTGGTCACCACCGCGGTCGGCCCACCGGGCAACAGGTCCAGCGACGACGCGTCGTGACCGATCCTGACCTCGGCGCCGCGGGCCCGCAGGGCCACGACACCGCGTGACTCCTTGGCGTCCGATCCGGACACCTGGCCACCGCGGTCCAGCAGAATCCGGGCCACGCCCGACATCCCGGCGCCCCCGATCCCGACCATGTGCACTCGCTGCAGTTCAGCCGGAAGTGAATTAGCGTTCACTGCAGCCTCTTTCGTCGGTCGCGGGCGACATCGAGGGCGACCTGCGCCACCCGCCGCGCGGCGTCGGGGTGGCCCGACAACGAGGCGGCGGCCGTCATCGAGGCCAACCGGGCGTCGTCGGTCATCAGGCCGGCGACCGTATCCGCCACGAATCCCCCGTCGAGCTGGGCATCGTCGACGACGATGCCGCCACCGGCCGAAACCACCGGCAGGGCATTGAGCCGCTGCTCGCCGTTACCGATCGGCAACGGGACGTACACCGCGGGCAGGCCCACTGCGGTCACCTCGGCAACCGTCATCGCCCCCGACCGGCAGATCGCCAGATCGGCTGCGGCATAGGCCAGGTCCATCCGGTCCAGATAAGGCACCGCGACGTACGGTGGTGCCCCCGCCGCAGCCGGCGGCAGCTCGAGGGTGTTCTTCGGCCCATGCGCATGCAGTACCGAAACACCGGCAGCACCAAGAGCTTCGGCAGCCGCGGACACCGCGCGGTTGAGCGACTGCGCGCCCTGCGAACCACCGAACACCAACAGCACCTTGGCATCCGGCGCGAAACCGAAGAACGCCCTGGCCTCGGCGCGTAGCGCGGCGCGGTCCAGTGACGTGATCGACGCGCGCACCGGCACGCCCACCACCTCGACCTTGCGCAGCCCAGGTTCCGGCACCGCCGAGAGCACCCGGCGGGCCGACACTGCGCCGACCCGGTTGGCCAGGCCGGCACTGGCATTGGCCTCGTGGACCACCACCGGAACCGCGCGCCGACGCCCGTGCACACCGAAGCCACCGCGAGCCGCGAGGTAGGCCGGCAGCGCGACATAGCCACCGAACCCGATCACCACATCGGCCTCCACGCCGGCCAATACCGAACGGGTCTGACGGATCGCGGTCCGCACGCGCAGCGGCAACCGCACCAGATCTCCTGACGGCTTGCGCGGCAGCGGCACCGGGGTGATCAGCTCGAGGTCGTAGCCGCGCTGCGGCACCAGCCGGGTTTCCAGACCGCGGGCGGTTCCGAGGGCCGTGATCCGGACCTGCGGATCGAGTTCCCGCAGCGCATCCGCCACCGCCATCGCCGGTTCGACGTGACCTGCCGTGCCACCACCGGCCAGAACGACAGATATCCCCCGGTCGCTTCGCTCGTGGCCCCCAGGACCAGATATCCGCCGGCCCGTCTTACCCTCACTCACCCGTAACGCTGACCTTCCAAAGTCCGGGCCCGATGACCCTGTTTCCGCTGGCCTGCAGGATATCGGACCGAGGACTTACCGCCCCCCGCCGGCTGCTGACCAGCAGCGCGCCCGGAACGGCGCACCGGCCGGTCCCCGCTGCGCGGCGTGCGACGTGGCACCGCTTGTCTGGCGTCCGCTTGTCGGGCCCGGGTCTGCTTGCCCGCCTGCTTGCCGGCAGTCTTGGCACCCGCCTTACCTGCGGGCTTGGCGCCGGCCTTGCCTGCCGGCTTGCCCGCACCGCGTGAGGGCGACTTCCGACGATCGTGCAGCCGGTTGCGGGCGACCTCAAGGCGGGTGGGGATATAGGGCTCGGGCAACGGCAGCCGCAACAGCCGGGTCACCCGGTCATCGCGGCCGGCCCGCAGCGCGGCCACGGCCTCCGGCTCGTGCCGGGCCGCATTGGTGACCAGACCCATCATCAGAAGTGTTGTGGCTTGCGATGATCCACCGGCCGATATCAGTGGCAGCTGCAGCCCGGTGACCGGCAGCAGGCCCACCACATAGCCGACGTTGATGAACATCTGACCGACCACCCACAGCGTGGTGGTGGCCGTCAGCAGGCGCAGGAACGGATCGGCCGAACGGCGGGCGATGCGCATCCCGGTGTAGGCGAACAGACCGAACAGGGCCAGCAGACCCAGCGCGCCGACGAATCCCAACTCCTCGCCGATGATGGCGAAGATGAAGTCGTTGTGGGCGTTGGGCAGGTAGTTCCACTTCGCCGTGCCTTGGCCGAGGCCGTCACCGAAGATGCCTCCGTTGGCCAGGGCGAACCGGGCCTGGCGGGACTGATAACCGATGCCCTGACCGTCGGCTGCCGGGTCGAGCCAGGACTGCACCCGGTCGGACCGGTAACCCGCGGAGACTGCCAGCACCGCGGCGGCCACGACCGCGGCAAGCAGCGAGGACAGGAACACCCGCAGCGGCAGACCGGCGTACCACAGCAGACCGAGCAGGATGATGCTCAGCGAGACGGTCTGCCCGAGGTCGGGCTGGGCGACGATCAGTGCCAGCGCGATCACCGCGGCAGGCACCAGCGGGATCAGCATCTCGCGCAGCGAGGCCCGCTCCATGCGCCGCGCCGCCAGCAGGTGCGCGCCCCAGATGGCGAAGGCGATCTTGGCCAGCTCCGACGGCTGCATCGAGAACCCGGCGACCACGAACCAGCCGCGAGAACCGTTGGCCACCTTGCCGATTCCTGGGATGAGCACGAGGATCAGCAGCAGGATCGTGAAGGCGAAACCGGGGAAAGCTATCCGGCGCAGGGTGCGGACCGGCATCCGCAGGGCGATGTAGAACGCGATCAGCCCGACGCC
Source organism: Mycobacterium shunyiense (assembly GCF_058270035.1). Taxonomy (NCBI): domain Bacteria; kingdom Bacillati; phylum Actinomycetota; class Actinomycetes; order Mycobacteriales; family Mycobacteriaceae; genus Mycobacterium; species Mycobacterium shunyiense. The sequence goes on from NZ_JBZDPT010000047.1 coordinate 138,848, forward strand.
CGTCCACATGACCTGGCGGCCGAACACCGCCCAGGGCGACCCGTCGAAGTCATAGGAATACACGCCCGACGCCGAGAGCACCATGATCAGGCCGAGCGTCGTGAGCAGAGCGGTGACCGCGATGATCAGATGGAACGAGGTCATCGGACGGCCCAGCCAGGCGCCGAAGCGGGTCCGCGGGGCCGCCGACGATCCGGCCGCGGCGTTCGAGCTGGGTGCAGCCTCGGAAGTTCCGGCGGCTGAATCGGCGGTTTCGCCGGCTGCGGCACCGTCACGGCGGCGCAGCCGGGCCAGGATGCCGGCCACCGCGCCTACCCGATCGCGGCGCGGACGGCGCCGGCGAATGCATCGCCACGCTGGCCGTAGCCGCTGAACTGATCGAAGGACGCGCCTGCCGGGGCCAGCAACACGGTGTCACCCGCGCCGGCCAACCCGCGGGCGGCATCCACGACCGCCGCCATGACCGCATCGGAGACCGGACGGTCCCCGACGTCGATCACACGAGTCACATGATCACCAATAGACTCATTTGTCTCAAGCACCCCAGAATCCTCCCCCGCCACAACCTCGACGACGGGGACATCCGGGGCGTGTCGCGATAACGCATCGGCAACCATTTGCCGATCCCGCCCGATCAGCACCACAGCAACCAGGCGATTCGCCACGTGACGCACCAAATCGTCGACCGAAGCGCCCTTCAGCAAGCCCCCGGCGATCCACACCACCCGATCGAACGCGGTGATCGAGGCCTGCGCGGCATGTGGGTTGGTGGCCTTGGAATCGTCGACGTAGCGCACCCCGTCGGCCTCCCCGACCAGCTCGGCACGATGCCTGCCAACCTGGAACGACGCCAACGCGGTGGCAATCGAAGCCGGCGCCACCTCGACGGCACGCGCCAGGGCCGCGGCGGCCAGCGCATCGAGCACACCGACCGGACCCGCCACCCTGATCGTCGCGGCATCAGCCAACTCGACGTCGTCGCCGAACGCACGGTCGACGAGCTTGCCGTCCCGGACCCCGAGCTCACCGGCGGCCGGTTCGCCCAGCCGGAACCCGACCCGAACGGGCGCCCCGGCGGACGGCAGCAGACCGGCGGCCACCGGGTCGTCGAGACCCACCACGGCCACCCGCCCGGCCAGTGCCCTGGCCTTGTCGGCGGCATAGCCGGCCATCGAACCGTGCCAGTCCAGGTGATCCTCGGCCACGTTGAGCACCACACCGGCGTCCGGGCGCAGCGAGGGTGCCCAGTGCAACTGAAAACTGGACAGCTCGACCGCCAGCAACTCCGCCGGCTGGTCCAGCACAGCCAGGACCGGGTCACCGATGTTGCCGCACAACAGGCTTCGGCGCCCATCGGCAAGCAGCATCTCGTGCAGCATCGAGGTCGTGGTGGTCTTGCCATTGGTACCGGTGACCACCAACCAACGCCGCGGCGGACCGTAGTGCCCCGCAGCGTCCAACCGCCAGGCCAGCTCCACGTCGCCCCAGATCGGTACCCCGGCCTCGGCGGCAGCAGCCGGCACGGGAGCCGTGGGCGGGAATCCCGGGCTGGTCACCACCAGCGCGTAGTCGGAGATGGACGCGATGGCCCCGGCCGGATCGATCACGGCGGTGCCCTGCTCCGCGAGAACACGCAGCGCCTCGGCGTTGTCGTCACACAGCGTCGCGGCCACGTTCAGCGGCGCCAACGCCGCCAGGACGGCACGTCCGGTCACCCCCGCACCGGTCACCAGCACCGGGGCACCCGGGGTCAGCAGCGACAGATCGTCGTCACCGCCGCGCCCGCCGGATGGGCCGGCCACGTCAGGCCCCGACAGCGGTGAGCCACTCGCTGTAGAACAGGGCCACACCCAGACCACAGGCGATCGCCGTCAGCAGCCAGAACCGGATGATGACCGTGGTCTCCGCCCAGCCCACCAACTCGAAATGGTGGTGGAACGGTGCCATCCGGAACACGCGGCGGCCCGTCGTGCGGAACGCCAAGATCTGCACCACCACCGAGGTCACCTCGGCCACGAACAGCGCACCCAGCACGACCGCGAGGATCTCGGTGCGGCTGGTCACCGACAGCCCGGCGATGATGCCGCCCAGTGCCAGCGAGCCGGTGTCGCCCATGAAGATCTTGGCCGGTGCGGCGTTCCACCACAGGAAGCCGATACAGGCGCCCGCGGTCGCCGCCGCGACGATCGCCAGGTCCAGCGGGTCGCGCACGTTGTAGCAGCCCAGACCGGGCGCCGTGGCGCAGGCATTGCGGTACTGCCAGAACGTGATCAGGACGTAGGCCGCGGTCACCATCGCCATCGCGCCTGCCGCCAACCCGTCCAGGCCGTCGGTGAAGTTCACCGCGTTGGACCAGGCGCTGACGATCACGACGCAGAACAACACGAACACCCAGCCCGCCAGCGTCACCGTGGCGATCTCGCGAACATAGGACAGCTCAGGGCTGCCCGGAGTCAGGCCGTCACCGTTGCGGAACTGCAGGGCCAGCACGCCGAACAGCACCGCGGCGGTCAGCTGGCCGACGGTCTTCGCGGTCTTGTTCAGGCCCAGGTTGCGCGAGCGCCGCAGCTTGATCAGGTCGTCGACGAAGCCGACGAGGCCGAGCATCGTGGCCAGCCCCAGCACCAACAGCCCCGAGGCCGACGGACCGTCACCGCCCAGGGCCACCCCGACCAGATGGGTGCCCAGGTAGCCCGCCCAGATGCCGGCCACGATCGCCACGCCGCCCATCGACGGCGTCCCGCGCTTCTTGGCGTGGCTGGCCGGGCCGTCCTCACGGATCTCATGTCCCAGCCCACGCTTGGTGAACAGCCGGATCAGTGCCGGGGTGAGCAGGATCGAAACCGTCAGGGCGATACCGACGGCGATCAGGATGAGCTTCATCGGTCGGCATTCCCCACTTCTGCCGCGACCAGCGCGTCGGCCAGCGCACCCAGCCCCACCGAGTTGGATGCCTTCACCAGCACCACATCCCCGGGCTGCAGCTCAGCCTGCAGCAAGGCCAGCGCAGCATCGGCGTCGTCGACCATCGTGGACTCAGATCCCCACGAACCCTCCATCACCGCGCCGTGGTGCATGGCGTTCATAGTCCTCCCGGTTCCGACGACGATTAACCGAGACACATCTAAGCGCACCGCGAACCGTCCGATGGCGTCGTGCTCGGTTATCGCGTCGTCACCGAGTTCGGCCATCTCACCGAGCACCGCCCAGCTGCGGCGCTTTCCGTGCAGGTCAGCCTCGGATTCACCCGCGTGGTCACCGGGGCCCTGCCGGGCCATCCAGGCCAGCGCCTTCAGGCCGGCGCGCATCGAATCCGGATTGGCGTTGTAGGCGTCGTTGATCACCGTCACACCGTCGGCGCGGGTACCGACCTGCATCCGGTTGCGCGAGACGGGGCCGGCGCCCGCCAGCGCCGTGGCCACCTGTTCCAGACCGGCCCCACACTGCAGCGCGACCGCGGCCGCGCACAACGCGTTGCCGACCTGGTGATCGCCGTGCACCGCGAGCGCCACCTCGACTTGCCCGCCGCCGGCGTGCAGCGTGAACCGCGGGCGCGCCAGACCATCGAGGGCGACCGGACCGGCCCACACGTCGACCTCGGAACCGGGCACACGCGAGACCCGCACCACACGGGCCGCGGTCTTGCCGGCCATGGCCGCCACCGCGGTGTCGTCGACGTTGAGGATCACCACGCCCGAGGCCGGAACAGCTTGCGGCAACTCGGCTTTCGTGTTGGCGATGGCCTCGCGCGAACCGAACTCGCCGAGGTGGGCGGTGCCGACGTTGAGCACCACCGCGATCTGCGGCGGGGCGATCGCAGCCAGGGCGGCGATGTTGCCAGGATGCCGGGCCGACATCTCCAGGATCAGGTAATCGGTCTCGGGCGTGGCGCGCAACACCGTCCAGGGATGGCCCAGTTCGTTGTTGAACGAGCCCGGCGGCGCGATGACCTGCCCCAGCGGGTCCAACACCGCGGCCAGCAGATCCTTGGTCGAGGTCTTGCCCGAGGATCCTGTGACCCCGATGATCGTCAGCCCACCGGCGACGAGCTCGGCCGCCACCGCCGCCGCAAGTTTGGCCAGGGCGGCCAGCACCGCCGCGCCGGAGCCGTCGGTGTCGAATTCCAAAGCGCCAGACGCGGCGTCGGCTGCCCCAGGCTCGGGCTTGACGATGATGGCGGGCACCCCGACGGGGCGCGCGGCCAGCACCGCCACGGCCCCGGCCGCCACCGCCGTCGCCGCGAAGTCATGGCCGTCGGAGCGGGCACCGGGCAGGGCCAGGAACAAGCCGCCGGGAGCCATCGCGCGGGAGTCGAATTCGACGGTGCCGGTGACCGCGGTGGCGGCCGCCTCTTCGGCGGTGATGTCGGCCAACTCACCGCCGACGATCTCGGCGATCCTGGCGACAGTCATCTCGATCACGTGCCCGACTCCCCTTCCTTCAGTGCCTCCAACGCCGCCGCCAACTCGTCACGATCGTCGAACGGCCTGGTGTGGCCGCCTCCGGTCTGGCCGCTCTCGTGGCCCTTACCGGCGATCAGCACCGTGTCGCCGGGCCCGGCCCAGGCCACCGCACGCTCGATCGCCGCTCGCCGGTCGGCGACCTCCACGACCTCCGCATACGTCTGCGCCTCGGCGGCGCCGGCCATGATCGCAGCCCGGATCAGCGCGGGGTCCTCGTCGCGCGGATTGTCATCGGTGACGACGACGAGGTCGGCCAGTTCGGCCGCCACTCGTCCCATCGGCGCACGCTTGCCCGTATCCCGATTGCCGCCGGCCCCGAACACCACCCCGATGCGGCCCGGACCCGACGCCCGCAGCGTCTCCAGCACCGCCTGCAGCGCACCAGGCTTGTGCGCGTAGTCGACCAGCGCCAGGAACTCCTGTCCGCGGTCGATCGGCTGCAGCCGCCCCGGCACGGTCGCCGCACGCAGCCCCGGCTCCGCCTGCTCGGGTGTCACGCCGGCCCCGTCCAGCAGCGCGACCGCCAGAGCCGCATTGGCGATGTTGTAGGCACCGGTCAGCCCGATCCGCATCCGGTGGGCCACCCCGGCCGGGTCGACGAGGGTGAACTCCTGAGACCCGACGCCGACCGCCGAGACATCGCGCACCTGCCAGTCTGCAGCCGCGCCTGCGGCACTCACCGTCGTCACCTTCTCGGCCCGACGGGCCATCGCCACACCCGCATCGTCGTCGACGCACACGACCGCCGCGCGGGCATGGTTGGGCGACTCGGGGTCGAACAGGCCGGCCTTGGCCTCGAAGTAGTCCTGCATCGTCGGATGGAAATCCAGGTGGTCGCGCGACAGATTGGTGAACCCGCCGAGCGCGAAGACGATTCCGTCGACGCGGCCCAGCGTCAGCGCATGGCTCGACACCTCCATCACCACGGTGTCGACACCGCTTTCGACCATCAGCGCCAGCAGCGCCTGCAGATCCGGCGCCTCGGGCGTGGTCAGCGCGCTCGGTAGATCGCGGCCGGCGATGCGCACCCCCACCGTGCCGATCAGCCCGGCCACCCGCCCGGCGGCCCGCAGACCGGCCTCGGCCAGATACGTCGTGGTGGTCTTGCCCGAGGTGCCGGTCACCCCGATGACGGTCAGCCGCTCCGACGGACGTCCGTACACCTCGGCGGCCACCTCGCCGAGCACCGAACGAGGGTCGGGATGCACCAGGATCGGGACCTCGAGCGCGTTCAGTTCGGCGGCCCCGGCGGCGTCGGTGAGCACCGCCACCGCGCCGGCGGCAACCGCGTCGGCCGCATAGCGCGCACCGTGCACCGCCGAGCCCGGCAGCGCCGCGAACAGGTCCCCGGGCCGGGCGTCCTGGCCGCGCAGGGTCACTCCCGTCACCCGAAGTTCGGGCAACGGATTTCCGGTGGCGGATGCCGCTTGGACCTGTTCGGCGAGCGGCACGAGGTATTGGCCGGCGGGACGGCTGGGACGCAGCTTCATGGCCATGCCACAGTACCCATCTGCGGTCCGCCGACCGCACCACCCACGACTATCGCGGTCAGGTCGCCTGCAGCGTCAACCGCGGCCCCGGATCGGCCGACAACGGGACGTTGTGACGCTGCAGCAGCCACGAGGCGATGTTGTGGAACAGCGGCGCCGCCGAGGATCCCGGTGAGCCGTCCGCGGCGCGGTGCGGGGCGTCCATCATGATGCCGACGACGTAGCGAGGATCGTCCGCGGGCGCCATGCCGGCGAAGGTGATCCAGTAGACGTCGTCGTAGTAGCAGCCGCACGCCGGGTTGATCTGCTGCGCCGTACCGGTCTTGCCCGCGATCTGATAGCCCTCGACCGCGGCCTGCGGGCCGGTGCCCTGCTGGTAGCCCATCGGATCGCGCTGCACGATGGCACGGAACATGTTGCGCACCGTACGGGCGGTCTCCGGTGTCACCACCCGAACCCCTTCGGGCCGTGGCTCATCGGTCCGGGTGCCGTCCGGCGCGATCGTGGACTTGATGATCCGCGGCGGGATGCGCACCCCGTCGTTGGCGATGGTCTGATACATCCCCGCCATCTGCAGCAGCGTCATCGAAAGACCCTGCCCGATGGGCAGGTTGGAGAACGAACTGCCCGACCACTGATCGATGGGCGGCACCAGCCCCGAGCTCTCACCCGGCAGGCCGACGCCGGTGCGCTGCCCGAGCCCGAACCGGCGCACCATGTCGTAGAACCGATCCGGGCCGACGCGCTGGGCCAGCATCAGGGTGCCGACGTTCGACGACTTCCCGAACACGCCGGTCATCGTGTACGGCATCACGCCGTGGTTCCACGCGTCGCGGACCGTGACCCCACCCATGTCGATCGAGCCGGGCACCTGCAGCACCTCGTCCGGGTTGGCCAGACCGTACTCGATCGCCGCCGAGGCGGTGATGATCTTGTTCACCGAACCCGGCTCGAACGGCGAGGAGACCGGCAGGTTACCCATCTGCCGGCTGTCCTGCCGCCCCAGATCCTGGCTCGGGTCGAAAGTGTTGTCGTTCGACATCGCCAGTACCTCACCGGACTTCGCGTCGAGCACGACAGCCGAGACATTCTTGGCACCCGAGGCGTCCTTGGCCTGCTGCACCTGCTGCTGGACGTAGTACTGGATGTCGTCGTCGAGGGTCAGCTGCACCGTGGACCCGTTCACCGCGTCGTGCCGGTTGCGGTAGCTGCCCGGGATCACCACGCCGTCCGAGCCGCGGTCGTAGGTGACCGAACCGTCGGAACCTGCCAACACCGCGTCGAGCGAATCCTCAAGTCCCAGTAGGCCGTGGCCGTCCCAGTCGATGCCGCCGACGATGTTGGCCGCCAGCGATCCACCCGGGTACTGGCGCAGGTCCTGGCGCTCGGCACCGACCTCGGGGAACTTGTCCATGATCGCGCTCGCGATCGCGGGGTCCACCGCGCGGGCCAGGTAGACGAAAGTCTCGTTGCTCCGCAGCTTCTTGAGCACGGTCTTGAAATCGGGCCGGTTGTCGAGCCGGGCGGCGATCTCCTTGGCGATGTCGACGAGCCGGCGATCCGGATCCGGCGCCTCACTGGATTTGGCCTTGGCCTCGGCGAGCTGCTTGCGGACCCGGACCGGCTGGAACGTCAGCGCCTTGGCCTCGATGGTGAAAGCCAGCTTGTCGTCGTTGCGGTCGACGATGCTGCCCCGCATCGCCGGGTTCACATCGGTGACCTTGAGCTGACTGGCCGCCTCGGCACGCAGACCAGCCGCCCTGGGCACCTGGAGCGTGAACAACTGCACCGCCGCGATCACCAGCACCGCCAGCATGACCAGGTTGCCTGCGCGATGCCGGAACACGAAAGACGAGCTGCGCAAACCTGTTTCGGGAGCGGCAACCCTGGTGCGGCGAGCTCCCGCCTCGTGCCCGGGTCCAGGCGAGGCCTTCTTGGCCCGCTGCTGCTTGGGCGTCTGGCCGCCGCGGCCCGGGCCGCGGCTCATGCGGCCGGTGCCTGAGCGTTCACGGCAGCAGCCGGGATGTGCGCCGCCGGCGCCACCGGCGGGCTGAACTGCTCCACCGGGGTGACCGGGCCCGGAGCTGCCAGCGCCTGCGCGACAGGCGCAGGCACGACAGGCGTAGGCGCGACAGGTGCGGGCGCGGCCAGTGCAGGCGCGGCCGGTCCGGGTGCGGTCGGCACACCCGGCACGTGCGTCGGCTCGGGGACCGGTTGCGGTGCGAGCTGTGCGGGGTCAACCGGCGCGGGCGCGGCCAACGGGGCAGGCGCCGGAGCGGCCAGCACCTCCGGTGCCGGTCCCGGCAGGACCGGCCCGGGCACCGGAGGAACGGCACCCGGCGCCCCATGGGGCGCATCGACCTGAGGGACCGGAATGCCCGGTACGCCAAGAGCACCCGGACGCGGCGCCCGCACCGTCAGCTCGCGCGGATCGACGACCCGCGGGGCCGGGGGCGCGGGCGGAGCCGGCGGGGCCTCCTCGGGCAGCGGCGTGTTCAACGGGGGCGGCGGCACGCCTTCGGCAGGCTTGGGAGTGCCGACGACGGTCCAGTTGCCTGCGGCATCCTGCACCAGGTGTGCGGTATCGCGCGATGGGATCATGCCCAGATTGCGGGCGGATTCGGCCAGCGCCGGAGCCGCCTGCGCTTCGAGCACATCGCGCTCCAGCGCCTCTTTCTGTTGCATCAGACCCTCATTGACCTGGCGGGCGTGACCCAACTGGTAGGACCGCTCAGCCGAACCGGTCGACAGCCACAGCGTGACCGCGAGCCCCAGACCCAGCGCCGCGATCACCAGCACGACGAACGGGACCCGGGAGATCAGGACACGTGGATTCAGCTCGATCGAGGCCAGCCGGACCAGCAGACGCTCCCGCAGGCGGACCCGCAGTGGCGGACGGACAACCTTGGGAGCCTTCGCCTTACGAGCCTTCGCCCGGGCCTTTGCCTGGCTGGCGCTCTTGGGGCGGGCCGGACGCGTACCCGGCCGTTGAATCGGGCCGGCACTCGACGCCGGACGCGCGGGCCGCTGTTCGGAACCCGGCCGACGCTTGCGCGGCGGGGCCTGCTCGGTGCGCCGCCCGCCACCTCGCGCGGGTTGACGCACCGGACGCCTGCGGTCTGCCTCGCGCAGCTGCTCGGGTCGCTTGACCTTCATGAGTTGCCCCCTTCCCCAACCTTCTCCAGTGCCCGCAGCCGCACCGGAGCGCTACGCGGATTGCGATCGATCTCGACTTGGCGGGCCTTCTCGGCGCCGCGGGTCAGCGTGACGAATTCGGGTTCATGGCCGGGTAATTCGATGGGCAGGCCAGGAGGGGTCCGCGAGGCGGTGGCCGCGGCAAACGCCTGCTTGACGATCCGGTCCTCGAGCGACTGATAGGACATGACCACGATCCGTCCGCCGTCGGTCAGCGCGGCAAGCGCAGCAGGCAGGGCGGCGCGCAACGAATCCAATTCGCCGTTGACCGCCACCCGCAGCGCCTGGAATGTCCGCTTTCCCGGATGCCCCCCGGTACGACGAGCCGGCGCCGGGATCGCCTCGTAGAGCAGCTCGACCAGTTCACCGGTTGTCGAAAACGGTTGCTGCGCCCGGCGTTTGACGACCTTGTCGGCTATCCGGCCGGCGAAGCGCTCTTCGCCGAAGTCCCGCAGAATGCGTGCGATCGACTTGGCGTCGTAGGTGTTGAGGATGTCCGCGGCCGTCAACGGGGCGTCGGGATCCATTCGCATGTCCAGCGGCGCATCGGCCGAGTAGGAGAAGCCGCGTTCGGTCTGATCGAGCTGCATGGAGGACACACCGAGGTCGAACAGCACGCCGTCGATCTGGGTGAATCCGGAATCCGCGATCGCCCCGGCGATTCCGTCATAGCGGGTCCGCACGGGCCGCATCCGGTCACCGAACGGAGCCAGTCGGGCACCGGCGATGCCGAGCGCGTTGGGGTCACGGTCCAGGCCGATCACCTGCAGACCCGGAAAGTCGGTGAGAAAGCGCTCGGAGTGGCCGCCCGCGCCGAGCGTGGCGTCCACCAGCACAGCGCCCGTGCCGTCGTCGTGGTGACGGGTGAGCGCGGGGGCCAGCAGCTCGACGCAGCGGTCGAGCAGAACCGGAATGTGACCGTGGCCCTCGGAGTCGGACTGATCTGGGGAATCTGGCACCGCTGAAACACCTCCGCTCGGAATGGCCCCTGCACCGGGGTCTCTGTCCGAATTCACGGACCTGGCGTTGGGGAAGTACGCCAGGGCCAATTCGGGCAGAGGCCTCGTTGCACGGGCTAAGTCCAGACCGGCCGCCGGTTGACCGGCTGTGTCAGCGGCACCATCACAGAACGTCGCGAGTGTCATCAGTGGCCGCGGAGAAGTTTTCTTCGTGGGTCTGCTGGTACTCCTGCCACGCGTCGGCGTCCCAGATCTCCAGGTAGTCGACCGACCCGATCACCACGCATTCCTTGGACAGGTTTGCGTAGCGACGATGATCCGCCGACAGGGTGATCCGACCCTGGCCGTCCGGACGCTGCTCGTCCGCGGCCGCGGCGAAAACCCGCAACTGCGCACGACGCTCCGGATGCGCCTTGGCCTCTTCGACCGCTTTGCGTGCACGTTCCTCGAACTCGTCCCGCGGGTACACGGCCAGGCTGTGATCTTGACTCTTCGTGACCATCAACCCTCCTGCCAGTACGTCGCGGAACTTGGCGGGCAGTGTGAGCCGCCCCTTGTCGTCGAGCTTGGGCGTGTAGGTACCCAGAAACATCTGGACACCTCCCGCCACCGGAGTTCGGATCCCGAGGCGCTTGTGAGATCCAGGCCAGGCCTTCTGCCCTCCGAACGGGGTTCCGTTTCCCCGTTGGCCGCCACTTTACCCCACGATCCCCCACTTTGCTCCATTTAGTTGGGCAAGTTTGGGCCTTCTCCCCACCTGATTCCCTCAGAACTGCCCACTGAGCACAGCTCGGCGCCCCACCGAAGCCCACAGAAACAGAGAAACCGCAGGTGAAGACCTGCGGCGCGAAGGTGGGGGGTTGTGGGGCGGAATTCCCTGAGAATCTGCCGATCTCCCCCACACCGCCCCACCACCGGGAGCGGGGCACCTACTCCGGCGTGTCGCTGGGCCGCCGTCTGCACCCGACGGGGAGGCAGGAAAAGCACACAAAAAAGGGGGCAACCCCTTACGGGCTGCCCCCTGACTCAGTCAGACGGTTCAGTCGTCGAACCGGCGCCGGAACCGGTCTTCCATCCGAGTGGTGAACGAGCCGCCGCCGCGCTGACGACGCTGTCGCGGCGCACTGCCGGAACCCTGGGCCGCACGCCCGGGACCGCCGGTCACGCGCGGGCCGGTGACGGCGAACACGACGCCGGCGAACATCGCGACGAAGCCGAACACCGACAACACCGGGAAACCACCGAGCCACAGCGATTTCACCGCGACACCGACTACCAACAACGCCAGGCCGAGGACGAACAACAACGCGCCCTGAAGCCTGCGCCGAGCCGATGGCGCGCGCAAGGTCCCACCACGAACGCTCGAGGCGAACTTGGGATCCTCGGCATACAGCGCGCTCTCGATCTGATCGAGCATGCGCTGCTCATGATCGGAGAGTGGCATTCGTCCCTCCTTGCCGACGCCGCCGTCGCTCTTCAAGATTTCACGTGCCCGCAATCACGGGCACCTAACCCTAATGATACGAGGTCGATCCGAGCCGTACCACCTTGTTCGTCGTCGATTGTAGGTCGTCGCGAGATAGCTCGGGTCGACGGGACCGACCGTCTGTCAACCGGATAATGCTGAAGATAATGAGTTAGGCAGGACACCGGACGGGCGAAAGGCGAAAGCATTGGCGACGTATCTCATCGATCTGTCGCCGGACGATATGAAGCGCCGGCTTCCCGAGGCTCTGCGCGTGTACGTCGACGCCATGCGCTACCCGCGCGGAACCGAGGAACAGCGCGCCGCCCTGTGGCTCGAACACACGCGGCGCGCAGGCTGGAAATGCGTGGCTGCCGTCGAGGCCCCCGAATCCACCAGGCCCGACAGCGCGGAACTGCTCGACGCTCCCCTGCTGGGAATCGCATACGGCTACAGCGGCGCGCCGGATCAGTGGTGGCAGCAACAAGTCATCTCCGGTCTGCAGCGGATGGGCACCAAGCCGGTGCACATCGCCGACCTGATGGCCAGCTACTTCGAACTCACCGAGCTGCACATCGAACCGCGCACCCAGGGGCAGGGCCTCGGCGAGGCTCTGACCAGGCGACTGTTGGCCGGGCGGGATGAATCTCACGTGCTGTTGTCCACCCCTGAGATCAACGGCGAGGCCAATCGGGCGTGGCGGTTGTACCGGCGGCTGGGATTCACCGACGTGATTCGCGGTTACCACTTCGCCGGCGACCCCCGGCCGTTCGCCATCCTCGGTCGCCCACTGCCGTTGTGAGATCTGGCACGATGACCAGCGTGCACGTCCGACCACCCAGCCGCCTGCCCAGACGTAGCCGACGAACCCGTCTGCTGACCCTGGTGATGTTGTTGCTGATCCTTCCCATGGCGGTGGGCTGCGTCCGGGTCCGCACGTCGATCACGGTCTCCCCCGACGACAGGGTGTCCGGTCAGATCATCGCCGCGGCCAAGCCGCGCGACTCCGACGACAAGGGCCCGCAGCTGCTGAACAACCTTCCGTTCGCCCCGAAGGTCGCCGTCTCGGAGTACAGCCGCGACGACTACGTCGGTTCCCAGGCCGTCTTCTCCGACCTCACGTTCGCCGAACTGCCCCAACTGGCCGGCATGAGCCGGGATGCCGCCGGCGTCGACATCTCCCTGCGCCGCGCGGGTGACCTGGTGATCCTGGAAGGCCGGGTGGACCTCACCTCTCTCAACGATCCGCAGGCCGACGTCCTGCTGACAGTGTCGTTCCCCGGCGAAGTGACATCCACCAACGGTGATCAGGTGAGTTCCTCGATCGTGGAATGGAAACTGCGACCGGGAATCGTCAGCACCATGAGCGCCCAGGCCCGCTACACCGATCCCAGTGCCCGGTCCTTCACCACCGCGACCATCTGGCTCATCGTCGGCGCGTTCCTGGTGGCCGGCGTGATCGGGAGCCTGGCCTGGATGAGCCGGGACACCTCCCCGAAACCGGGTGACCCGGTCACCGGCGGCGACTGACCGCCGTCCTCGCCCAGCAATCACCAGGCGGGCCTCACTTGGTACAAAACGCGTGACACGCTCTACGCTGAGTGCACTCTCCGGACACACCGTTGAACACAGAAAGGGGCGGGCGCTGAGCGTGCAAACATCGGCTCCGTCAACCGTCGAGCTGGCCGCAGCCGTCACCGACCAACTGCGCGACTATCTCCGTGAGCGCCGCCGCGACTGCGAGTACATCGGAACCGACTACGCCGAGCTGACCGAGGCCCTCGAAGAATTCGTGCTGCGCGGCGGCAAACGGATGCGCCCGGCCTTCGCCTACTGGGGCTGGCGCGCGGTGATCGACCCGGCCGACCGCCCCGCTGATCCCTATGTGCTGAGGTTGTTCGCCGCACTGGAACTGCTGCAGGCCTGCGCCCTGGTGCACGACGACGTCATCGACGATTCGGCCACCCGCCGTGGCCTGCCGACCGTGCACCGGGTGTTCGCCGACCGGCACCGCGAGCGCAATTGGCACGGCTCGTCGCGACAGTTCGGTTTGTCGGCGGCCATCCTGGCCGGCGACCTGGCGCTGTCCTGGGCCGACGACATCGTCGCGGCGGCCCCGATCCCCGCCGACGCACAGCAGCGCGTCCAGCAGGTCTGGCGTCACATCCGCACCGAAGTCCTCGGCGGTCAGTACCTCGACATCGTCGCGGAGGCCAGCCGCGCCGAATCGGTGGCCTCGGCGATGAACGTCAACACCTACAAGACCGCGTCCTACACCGTGGCCCGTCCGCTGCAGCTGGGTGCCGCCGCGGCCGCCGACCGGCCCGACGTGCAGCAGATCTTCCACCAGGTCGGCAACGATCTGGGGGTCGCCTTCCAGCTCCGCGACGACGTGCTCGGGGTGTTCGGCGACCCGGCGGTAACCGGAAAGCCCTCCGGTGACGACCTGCGATCCGGCAAGCGCACGGTGCTATTGGCCGAGGCACTCGAGCTCGCCGACAAGTCCGACCCCGCAGCCGCAGAGCTGCTGCGCACCTCGGTGGGCACCGAGCTGTCCGACGCCCAGGTGGGCGAACTGTGCCGGGCCATCGAATCAGTGGGCGCCCTCACCGCCGTCGAGGCGCACATCGAGCTGCTGACCAACCGCGCGCTGGACACCCTGGCCGCCGCCCCCATCCATCCCCAGGCAAAGACCGGCCTGGCCGAGATCGCCCGATTCTCGGCGAGCCGGTCGGCGTAGGAGCACGTCACAACGACATGACGACTCCCTCATGACAACTATGCCGACCGAGACCCCGAGAACCGGGGTTGCGCAACACATCTCACGCCTGGCTGCATTCGCGGTGTCCGCCGATGCCCGCCCGGCCCGGCTGGGTTTCCTGGGCGCGGCCGTACTGACCATCGGCGGCCTGGGCTCGGGCAGCACCCGGATACACGACCCGCTCCTTGAGTCGCTGCATCTGTCCTGGCTGCGATTCGGGCACGGCCTCGTGCTGTCCTCGATCCTGCTGTGGGTCGGCGTCGCCATGATGCTGATCGCCTGGCTCTGGCTGGGCCGGCGCGTGATCGACCGCACCGCCACCGTCTACACCATGGTGGCCACGACGGGTTTCTGGCTCGCGCCATTGCTGCTGAGTGTGCCGCTGTTCAGCCGTGACACCTACTCATACCTCGCCCAGGGCGCACTGTTGCGCGACGGCTTCGACCCGTACGTGGTGGGGCCGGTGGAGAATCCGAACGTCCTGCTGGACAACGTGAGCCCGATCTGGACAACGACCACCGCACCCTACGGACCGGCCTTCATCCTGGTCGCCAAGTTCGTCACGATGCTGGTCCGCGACGACGTCGTGGCCGGCACCATGTTGCTGCGGCTGTGCATGCTGCCCGGTCTGGTGTTGCTGATCTGGGCGACCCAGCGCGTCGCGCGGCACATCGGCGCGAGCCCCGCCGCTGCACTGTGGGTTTGCGTGCTCAACCCGCTGGTGATCATCCACCTGATGGGCGGCGTGCACAACGAGATGCTGATGGTCGGGCTCATGATGGCCGGCATCGCACTGACGTTCCGACAACACCCGGTCTGGGGTGTCGGCCTGATCGCCATGGCCGTCGCAGTCAAAGCAACCGCGGGACTTGCACTTCCGTTCATCGTTTGGGTGTGGGCACGGCAACTGCGCGACCGCCACGACCACTCACCGGTGCGGGCATTCGTCCTGGCCACCGCCGCCTCCATGGCGATCCTCGCCGCGGTGTTCGCGGTGATGTCGTGGCTCGCCGGTGTCGGCCTCGGCTGGCTCTCGGCCCTTGCTGCCGGCAACGTCAAGATCATCAACTGGCTCACGGTCCCCACGGCCGCCGCCAACCTGATCAACGCCGTCGGCGGCCTGATCTTCCCGGTCAACTTCTACGCCGTGCTCGAGGTCACCCGCATCATCGGCATCCTGACGATCGTGATCGCGCTGCCGCTGTTGTGGTGGCGCTACCGGCACACCGACCGTGAAGCCCTCACCGGAACCGCCCTGGCCATGGCTGTGGTCGTGTTGTTCGTCCCCGCTGCACTGCCCTGGTACTACACGTGGCCGCTGGCCGTGGCGGCCGCCCTGATCCAGACCCGACCGGCCATCGCGGTGGTTGCCGGGCTGTCCACCTGGATCATGGTGATGTGGAAACCCGATGGGGCCCACGGCATGTACTCGTGGGCACACGTCCTGCTGACCACGGCATGCGCAGTCGTGGCGTGGTATTCGCTGTACCGCGCACCCGAGCGGCCCACGGCTGAGCCGGCGGCCGAAAAAGAACCGTCAGTAACCTAACGCCTGCGCGCGACGCAGCACCTCGCGTGCCTGGTGGGAATGCAGGGCGTCGACCGGGCGGGCATTGGACACCTGCTCGGTGCGTCCGTCGGCGGTGATCGTCAGCGACTCGTCCGGGGTGAACAACCAGCGCACGATCTCGGTGTCGCGGTAACCACCGTCGCGCAGCACCACCAGAAGGCCGGGCAGATGCTTGACCACGTGGCCCTTGTCATCGAAGAAGATCTGCGGCACCACCATGACGCGGTCACGGCGCACGGCGATCAACTGGCCGTCGCGCAATTGTTGATGCACCTTGGTGACCGGGATGCCGAGCAAACCCGACACCGTCGGTAGGTCGTAGACGGGCTCGTCAGGGTCCAAGACATCATCGGCGACCGGAATGCTGCTCACCGCACTGATTCTAGGACCATGGCCGCAACTCGTAACATGTGTCCGGTGGAGCAGCAATCGGATCCACTCGTCGGCACCATGCTCGACGGGCGCTATCGCGTGGAGACCACCATCGCCACCGGTGGTATGTCCACGGTCTATCGCGGCCTCGACGTCCGCCTGGACCGCCCCGTGGCGCTGAAGGTGATGGACTCCCGCTACAGCGGCGACAGCCACTTCCTGACCAGGTTCGGGCGCGAGGCCAAGGCCGTGGCCCGGTTGAAGGATCCTGGGCTGGTCGCGGTCTACGACCAGGGCGGCGGAGGCTCCGGAACGTCCCACCAACCACCTTTCCTCGTCATGGAACTCATCGAGGGCGGCACGCTGCGCGAGCTGCTGGCCGAACGTGGCCCGATGCCCCCGCACGCGGTCGCCGCGGTGCTGGCTCCGGTGCTCGGCGGGCTCGCAGTCGCACACCGCGCCGGCCTCGTGCACCGCGACATCAAGCCCGAGAACGTCCTGATCTCCGACGACGGCGAGGTCAAGATCGCCGATTTCGGTCTGGTGCGCGCCGTCGCCGAGGCCAAGATCACCTCGACCAGCGTGATCCTGGGCACTGCGGCCTACCTGTCCCCCGAGCAGGTCAGTACCGGCGACGCCGATCCGCGCAGCGACGTGTACGCCGTCGGCATCCTCACCTACGAACTGCTCACGGGAGTCACCCCGTTCACTGGAGACTCGGCGCTCACCGTGGCCTACCAGCGCATGGACAACGATGTACCGGCGCCGAGCGGGGTGATCGCAGGGGTACCAACGCAATTCGACCAGTTCGTGCGCCGCGCCACGGCACGCGATCCGGGGCAGCGCTTCGCCGACGCCGACGAGATGCGGGCGGAATTGACCGAGCTCGTCGATGACCTCGGGCTGCCGGCATTCCGGGTGCCCGCACCGCAACATTCGGCGCAGCACCTGGCCGCCACCCGCGTGCATGATCTCGGTGACGCCCACGCCGGTCGGGCGGAGAGCGCCACCGTCGTGACGGCCGCACCGCCGCCCCCGCCGCTGGCCCCACCGGTCGCCCCTGCACCGCGCCAGCCCACCCGGGAGATCACCCGCGACCAGCACGACTGGGCACCGATCCCGGCCGGCCCCGAAGACGCCGAATACTCTTTCGAAGCAGGGCAGTTCGCCGGCATCGAGATGAGCGAGTTCCAGTGGGCCCGGCAGCGCGCCAAACGGGCCCTGGCGTTCTGGGTGATCGCGGTCCTCACCCTGACGGGACTCGTGGCCGCCGCAGCATGGACGCTGGGCAGCCACGTCGGCGTCTTGTTATAGCCGGTCGACAGCCCGTATTCGCTAGCCGCGCAGCATCTCCGCGACCAGGAACGCCAACTCCAGACTCTGCTGGGTGTTGAGTCTCGGATCGCACGCGGTCTCGTAGCGGCCGGCCAGATCCGAATCGGAGATGTCCTGCGCCCCACCGAGGCACTCGGTGACGTTCTCACCGGTGATCTCGACGTGGATGCCTCCGGGGTGGGTGCCCAGGGTGTGGTGCACCTCGAAGAACCCCTGCACCTCGTCGACGATGCGGTCGAAGTGGCGGGTCTTGTACCCGGTCGACGACTCGTGGGTGTTGCCGTGCATCGGGTCGCACTGCCAAATGACCTGATGGCCCGTGGCCTGGACCTTCTCGATGATCGGCGGCAGCAGATCGCGCACCTTGTTGTTGCCCATGCGCGTCACCAGGGTCAGTCGGCCTGCCTCGTTGTTCGGATCCAGGCGCTCGACGTACTCGACAGCCATCTCCGGCGTGGTCGTCGGCCCCAGCTTGATCCCGATCGGGTTGGCGATCACCTCGGCCAGTGCCACATGGGCCCCGTCGAGCTGACGCGTGCGCTCACCGATCCAGAGGTAGTGCGCGGACTGGTTGTACAGCTTGCGCGGCCCGTCCGGGTTCTCCGCAGGATCGGCCAGCCGCAGCATCGCGCGCTCATAGTCGATCACCAGCGCCTCGTGGCTGGCGAAGATGTCGGCAGTCTGCAGGTTACGGTCGGCCACCCCGCAGGCAGACATGAACTTCAGGCCCCGGTCGATCTCCCCGGCCAACGCCTCGTACCGGGCGCCGGCGGGCGAGGTCCGGACGAACTCGCGGTTCCAGTTGTGCACCAGGTCCAACGACGCCAGCCCGGACGAGGTCAGCGCGCGCACCAGGTTCATCGCGGCGCTCGCATTGGCGTAGGCCCGCACCAACCGCGACGGATCATGCTCGCGCACCGCGGCATCCGGCGCGAAGCCGTTGATCATGTCACCTCGGTAGGACCTCAGGCCGAGCGCGTCCAGATCCGCCGACCGCGGCTTGGCGTACTGGCCGGCGATACGGGCCACCTTGACCACCGGCATGCTGGCGCCGTAGGTCAGCACCACCGCCATCTGCAGCAGGGTGCGGATGTTGGCCCGGATGTGAGGCTCGGTGTTGTCGACGAACGTCTCGGCGCAGTCGCCGCCCTGCAGCAGGAAGGCCTCGCCGCGGGCGACGTCGGCCAACAGGCCCTTGAGCTTCTCGATCTCCGAGGGCACGGTGACCGGAGGCACGCTCTCCAGCACGGTACGCATGGCCTTGGCCGCGTCCGGGTCCCAGCTGGGCTGCTGCACGGCCGGCTTGGCCAGCGCCGCATCGAGCCGTTGACGCAGCTCGTCGGTCAGCGGAGGCAGTGGTGGCAGCTGGTCGATGGGGATGTCGACGGTCCAGTTCACCCGTTCATGGTAGCCGCCGGTGAACGGCCGTTTTCAGGGCTTTGTCAGCCGGGTTGCCGCGCCGGCCTGAGCCCCTCACCCGTCATCAGCTGGAAACGGTGCAGATTGTGCCGTGCGTCGACGAGCGCGTCATGCGCATCGGTCGGTCGCGCCGGCATCCGCGGTGACCCACGCTCCTCCCAGAACTGCCGCAGCTCACGGGTGAACCGCGGCATCGCCGGAGGCAGGTCGGTCATCGGCCCCCACAGCTGACACAGCACCACGTGGTCATAGGCGCCCACCCAGGCCCACAGCTCGATCGGTTCATCACCGTCGATGTCGAAGAAATCCTCCAGCTCCGACCGGATCTGCCGCCGTGACCGCCACAGCTTCGACGACGGCGACGGCAGCTTGGGCAATACGTGTTTGCGCACCCACCGACCGGCCCGGTCCGGATTGAATTCCGTCGAGATCGCGTAGTACTCACGGCCGTCCTCGGCTGCCACGCCGATCGAGATCAGGTCGATGGTGTGACCGTCGTCGATGAACTCGGTGTCGTAGAAGTAGCGCATCAACCAATCCGTCCTGCCCGCTCGTCCGTCTTCGCCGCCGCGGTCGACACCGGTGCGGGGGCCGCGTGGATCTCGCGATCCAGTTGCGCATCGACGGTGGCATCGTCGGGGAACTTCGGCATCCCGGTGATCGCGTCCTGCAACCACA
Source organism: Mycobacterium shunyiense (assembly GCF_058270035.1). Taxonomy (NCBI): domain Bacteria; kingdom Bacillati; phylum Actinomycetota; class Actinomycetes; order Mycobacteriales; family Mycobacteriaceae; genus Mycobacterium; species Mycobacterium shunyiense. The sequence goes on from NZ_JBZDPT010000047.1 coordinate 158,555, forward strand.
GCTTTGCCTGCACCACTGGCCGGCGCAGCCAGCGCTCCCGCTCCAGTGCACGGTGCATCTTGCGCGGATGTCCGGTGTAGCGCCAGCGCGCCCACGGTGCATGCGGCCGCGACAGCCGAACCGCCCCCACGAACAACAACGGGGTAATGAACATGCCCACCAATCCAGTCCACACCTTGCCTTTGAGCAGAACCACCACCGCCAGCAGCAGGGTCAGCACCGCCACCCCGACCACGAGCACGCGCATGGCCGCCGACTGGTCCTCGCGCCAGATACCGATATCAAAGAATGACAGCGGATTGAAACCTAGGATCAACAACCCGGCCACCGCGACCGCGGCGAACACCGCATCCACCGACGTGCGGCCGTCCTCGGCCCAGTACACGTCAGACAGATGCAGGATCAGTGCGAACTCGTCGAGTACCAGGGCCGCCCCGATTCCGAAGAACACCGCAGCCACCGTGAACTCGGGTACACCGCCGTTGACCGCGAGCGTCACCATCGTCACGCCCGACACCAGCACCAGCACGACGCCGATCACCATGTGGTGGATGTGTACCGAACCGTGTCCCATGTTGCGGGGCTGCCACCACCTGGGCGGCCGTTCGCTGCCGGCATTGCGGCGGATGTAACGCACCACGATGCGGGTCACGAAGAACGTCAGAATGAACGCCACCAGGCAGCACAGCAGCGGCAGGCGATCGCGCGTGAGGAATTCGAGGTGAACGGTCGCGTGCACGGACAGAGAACTTACGCCGACCTGCGCGCGTCGCGAGTGCGGATGCGCCCTCTTCGGGTTGCCCCCGATAGTCTGTTGAGGACATGAGTAAGCGGCAGTCGCCCGGCGGGGCTGGTTGGGCACCGACGATCGGGTGGCGGCTTTTTCAGTTGCTCACAGCAGCCGGGTTGATCCTGGTCGGCTGGAAGCTTCTGGGGCACGTGCCCTATCGCATCGACATCGACGTATATCGGATGGGCGGGCGGGCGTGGCTGGACAACCAGCCGCTGTACGCCGACGGCGCCATTTTCCACACGCAGGGCGGCCTCGACCTGCCGTTCACCTATCCCCCGCTCGCGGCGATCATGTTCGCCCCGTTCGCCTGGCTCTCGTTACCGGCGGCGAGCGTGGCGATCACAGCCACCACACTGGTGCTGCTGATCGTCTCGATGGTGATCGTGCTGACCCGGCTGAACGTCTGGCCCGACACGGCCATCACCTCCGAGCCAGCCTGGCTGCGGCGCTGCTGGCTGGCCGCCGCGCTCGTGGCGCCCGCGGTCATCTGGCTGGAGCCGATCCGGTCGAACTTCGAGTTCGGGCAGATCAACGTGGTGCTGATGACGCTCGTCGTCGCCGACTGCGTTCCGCGCCGCACGCCGTGGCCCCGCGGTGTGCTGCTGGGCTTGGCGATCGCGCTCAAACTCACCCCCGCGGTGTTCCTGCTGTACTTCCTGTTGCGCCGCGACGTCCACACGCTGCTGCGGACCGCCGCGGCTGCGGTGGTGGCGACGCTGGCCGGGTTTGTCCTGGCCTGGACGGACTCGATCGAGTACTGGACCGAGACGGTGCGCAACACCGACCGGATCGGTACGGCCACGCTCAACACCAACCAGAACATCGCAGGCACGCTGGCCCGGCTCGGCCTGTCCGAGGGTCCGCGGTTCGCCCTGTGGGTCGCGGCCTGCTTCGCGGTGTTGGCGCTGACGGTGTGGGCGGCCCGACGGGTCCTGCGCTCGGGCGCCGATGAGGCCCCGGTGGTCGCACTGATCTGCGTCGCCATGTTCGGGCTGGTGGTGTCGCCGGTGTCGTGGTCGCATCACTGGGTCTGGACCCTGCCGACCCTGTTGGTGACCGGTGTGCTCGCCTTCCGGATGCGCAAGATCCCCCTGGCCGCGCTGTCGCTGGCCCTGGTGACCCTGATCGGCCTCGCCCTGATGGTGTGGACGCCCATCGCATTGTTGACGCCCCACCACGAGACCGCCGCGTCGTTGATTCGGCAGCTGGCCGGTGACGCCTACCTGTGGTGGGCACTCGCGGTCATCGCGGTCATCGGCTTGGCCTGCACCGCCCGGGCGGGTCAGACCAGCGCCGAGCCCGCCGCCCCGCTGGTCCGGTTGACCGGGGGCGAAGCGGCCTAACCCGCTGCGGCGTGCGGAAGTCGCGACGCCGGCTTGGTGGTGTCGACCGGCTGACCGTTGGTCTGCTGAGCGCGCTCCTTGATGGCGGCGGCGTAGATGTCGACATACTCCTGACCGGAGAGGTCCATCAGGTCGTACATGACCTCGTCGATCACGGCGCGCTCGATGAAGCGGTTGCCTGCCAGGCCGTCGAACCGGCTGAAGTCCATGGGCTTGCCGAACCTGACCTCGACCCGGCCGAACCGCAGCCCTTTCGATCCCGGCGGGTTCACCACGTCGGTACCGACCATGGCCACCGGGATCACCGGCACGCCGGTCTCGAGGGCCAGCCGGGCCAGTCCGGTCTTGCCCTTGTACAGGCGGCCGTCGGGTGAGCGGGTGCCCTCGGGATACATGCCGAGCAGCTTGCCCTCGCCGAGGATCCGCGCGCCGGTGTTCAGTGCGGCCTGCGCCGAATCCGCGTCGGTGCGGTCGATCGGCACCTGGCCGACGACGGTGTAGAACCAGGCCAGGAACCGGCCCTTGATCCCGGTGCCGGTGAAGTACTCCTGCTTGGCCAGGAACGTGATGCGGCGGCTGACCACGAGCGGCAGGTAGAAGCTGTCCATCACCGCCAGGTGGTTACTGGCCAGGATGGCCGGACCGTCGGTCGGAACATGTTCCAGCCCAGTGATTTTCGGCCGGCCGAGGAGGGCCAGCAAGGGGCCCAACAGGATGTACTTGAACAGCCAATACCACATGGACCCTCCACCTTGTGCGCACCGCGCAATGCTCTGCGACAACTGTACCCAGGCCATGTTGTGGCTACCACATCAAGCCCTGAACGCCGGCTGAGTCTCAGCGGTACAGCAAACTGCTCAGTTTGCTCAATCTTCTACGGTGACCGGGATGTGCTGGTAGCGGCCCGGAGGCGGCGGGGGCGGGTTATCGTCGGGCGGCGGCGCGTCCGGCCCTCCGTCGGGTGACGGGCTACCTCCCTCGGCACCCCTATCTCCGTCGTCGTCGCGTTCATCATCGAGGACCGCCCGGATCACCGTCAGCAGCGCCACGCTGTGCTCGGCGATGACCGTCAGCAGCGGATGCTGCTCGCCGTTGACGACCGCAGCGAGCGCACACACCGGGCACCACACCTGCTGGCACTTGCCCGGGGCGCTGTCGGCCGACGCCGCGAAGTTGGCCGCTGCCAACCGCACCGCCGGATCCAGCCGGTCGAGGATTTCCTGCGCCAATTGCCGCAGCTCCGTACCCAGCTCGGGATGAGACCCCGTCATGCCGGCCACACCTCCGGGTTCGGACGAAAACGTACGGTCAGCTCGCCACCGCGCAGTTGGGCATCCGTCACGATGCACCGACGCAGGACGGAGGCCAACCGCACGCGGCGGCGCATGCCTGCGACGCCGATGATCAAGTCGTCATCGACGCGGCCCAGCGTGAGGCCGGCCGAATCGATCTGCGGCAACTCTAGCCGCAATCGGTACACCGCTTCGAGTCCAGACCCCGACTCCCGATCAACTATGGGCCGCAGCGGTCCCGGCGGCGGTGATCCGTCGCGCCGTCGCGCGCTGTCGATCAGCTCCCCCAGCGCCTTGGGACCGATCGGTTCGCCCGGCACGTGCGGTACGAGCACCAGTTGCACGTCGCCGATCGTGGCGTCGAGTTCGTCGAGCACGGTCTGCTGCTCGGCGATCCGCTCGCTGTACCAGTCGAAGGCGGGGTGTGCCGGAAGGTTCTGGTACTCGAACGAATCATCTTGTACCAAAATCTGATTGACGATGATCTCGCCCACCTCGACGCCCATCAGGGCAAGCGACCCCAGGGTCCGGGAGGCTTCGGCGGCCACCACCCGCTCCGGGGTGAGCACCAGATGCGCGCTCACCCGTGAACCGTCGGTGAGCAAGGTGCCGAGCCGGCGGATACCGGCATCCACCTGTTCGATCATGGCCACGACGGCCGCACTGACCGCGTCCGGTGAACCGGACAGCCTGCGGTGCCGCGGCCAGGCCCGCTCCAGATATAGGCCGAACGTCTCGGGCAGCGTCAGCATCCGCAGTGCATCAGCGGTCGAGGCGCAGTCCACGACCACATGATCCCAACGACCGGATTCGGCGAGCTCACCCACCTCGTGCAACCCGAGCACTTCCTGGATTCCCGGTAGCGCCGAAAGTTCCTCTGGGGCAACATCTCCCAGGTCCGACTCGGGGAACCGGGCCGCCAACGGACCGGCCGTAGAGGCCCAGCGCGCACCCAGCAGGGCCAGCGTGTCCAACGCGAGGGCGTCCAGTACACCGCCCACGCCGGTCAGTCCCGTGTCCAGATCACTGAGCACCCGGGTGGGCGCGCGCTCCCCGGTGGGAGCCAGCGCGATCCCGAGGACATCGCCGGTCGAATGCGCCTGGTCGGTGGACACGATCAGTACCCGCCGGCCGGCAGCGGCGTCGCGAACCGCGGTGGCTGTTGCCAGCGTCGACTTACCTACGCCGCCCTTGCCGACGAACAGGCTGATCCTCGCAGGAGAAGGTGTGCTCCCATCCGGCGAATTCACTCAGCCTCGGCTCGTTTCTTGAGGTCCTTGAGCGCCGTGTCGGTGAGCCTGCGCTCAGCCTTGCGCTTGAGCAACCCGATCATCGGGATGATGAGGTCGACCGACAACTCGTAGGTGACCTCCGTGCCGGATCCCTTGGGCGCCAAGCGGTATGCCCCCTCGAGCGACCGCAGTAACGAACTGGACACCAAGGACCAGGTCACCGAGGTGCGATCAGCGGGCCACACGTAGGCCAGCACCATCGTGTCCTTGAGCACCGCAGCGTCGAGCACCAATCTGGCGGTCTTGGGATTGCCCTGCGCGTCGGTCTCCAGGACCTCGGCTTCCTTGTACTCGGCGACCCATTGCGGATACGAGCCGATATCGGCGATGACGTCCATCACCGTCACCGGATCGGCGTCGATGTAGATGGTCTGTGTCGTCTTGTCGGCCACCGCATCGCCCTATCTCCCCGCACGCGGGGTTCCCCTACTTCCCCCGCCCCGCGGGGGTGCTCTGGCTCTCGCCGAGAAATCTACCCTCCCGCAGATAGACCCGGTCAAACACGCCAGACGTCAGGCCAGTCGGGACACCCCGACCGGGCGCGCCGACTCCAGCCGCTGCTTGATCCCGAAGGCCATCGCCTTGCCCGCCACGCGGCGCTGGTGGTTCATCTTTGCCAGATCCATATCGGCCAACTGCTTTGCCGTGGCGCCGGACGGTTCGGCGTGCAAGAAGTAATGCAGCACCACACCGTCCATCACCTCCTCCAGCCAGACCTCCATGGTGCCGGTCAACGCACCGGTCACATTCCAGCGGTGGCCCTTCTCGGCGCGGTCCTCGACGACCTTGAGCACCAGGTCGGGCCACCACCGCCGCCAGCTGGCGGGGTCGGCGACCGCGGCGCCCACGGCGACCGGATCGGCGCAGACGAATGTCTCGTCGGCGATCTGAATGCTGTTCATCGCGGACAAGCTTCACACATGCGTGATCGTCTGCCTACCGCGGCCGACTAGGCTGACGCGCAAAGCCGGTACCACAAGCCTGGAGGGCAAAGATCGTGCGTGAGTCAATGCGGGAGTACAGCGTGCCCGCGTCTTTCACCGTCGCCGAGCACGACAGCATCGTCGCTTCGGTATCCGCGCACGCGGCTGAGAGCCCTGACCACGTCATCTTCCGGCGCCTGGTCGACGGCGCGTGGACCGACGTGACCTGCGCCGAAGCAGCCGAACAGATCCGCTCGGTCGCCTTGGGCCTGATCGCCGAGGGTATCCAGGCCGGCGATCGCGTGGCGATCATCTCGGCCACCCGCTACGAGTGGCCGATCATCGACTTCGCGATTCTGTCGGTCGGTGCGGTCACCGTGCCGATCTACGAGACCTCCTCGGCCGAGCAGGTGCGGTTCGTCCTCGACAATTCCGCGGCCAAGATCATCTTCGCCGAGACCGATGCACACGCCGAGACCGTCGAACAGCTCCACGGCCAGCTGCCCGAGCTGCGCAAGGTGCTGCGGATCGACGGCACCGGCACCCCCGCGCTGGAGGCCATGGCCGAGGCCGGTAAGTCGGCCGACGCCGCCGAGCTCGACAAGCGACTGGCCGGCATCCGCTCGGCCGATCCGGCCACCCTGATCTACACCTCGGGCACCACCGGCCAGCCCAAGGGCTGCCAGCTGACCCACTCGAACCTGCTCTACGAGATCCGGGGCGCCAAGGCGTGCTTCCCCACCGAGCTGGCCCCGGGTGAGCGGATGCTCGTGTTCCTGCCGCTGGCACACGTGCTGGCCCGGGCCATCACCATCGCGGCCTTCACCAACAAGGTCACCCTCGGCTTCACCAGTGACATCAAGAACCTGGTCCCGACCTTCGGCGTGTTCAAGCCGACGCTCGTCGTCTCGGTGCCCCGCGTGTTCGAGAAGGTCTACAACACTGCCGAGCAGAACGCCCGCAACGACGGCAAGGGCAAGATCTTCGCGATTGCCGCCGACACCGCGATCGAGTGGAGCAAGGCCCAGGACGAAAAGGGCACAGCTGGTGCGTCCTTGTTCCTCCGCGCCAAGCATGCCCTGTTCGACAAGCTGGTCTACGGCAAGCTGCGGGCGGCCCTCGGCGGTGAATGCCGGGCGGCGATCTCCGGCGGCGCACCGCTGGGCGCTCGGCTGGGTCACTTCTATCGCGGTGTGGGGCTGAGCATCTACGAGGGCTACGGCCTCACCGAGACCAGCGCGGCCATCACCGTGAACCGGGTCAACGAACTCAAGGTCGGCTCGGTCGGCAAGCTGATGCCCGGCAACAGCATGCGTATCGCCGAGGACGGTGAGCTCCTGGTCAAGGGCGGCGTGGTGTTCAGCGGCTACTGGGGCAACGAAACCGAGACCAACGCCGTTTTTACCGACGGCTGGTTCCACACCGGCGACCTCGGCGCCATCGACGACGACGGCTTCCTGACCATCGTCGGGCGCAAGAAGGAAATCATCGTCACCGCCGGCGGCAAGAACGTCGCTCCCGCGCTGCTCGAGGACCGTCTGCGGGCCCATCCGTTGATCAGCCAGGCCATGGCCGTCGGCGATCAACAGCCGTTCATCGCCGCGCTCATCACCATCGACCCGGAGGCGTTCCCGGGTTGGAAGCAGCGCAACGGCAAGGACGCCGGCGCCTCGGTCGGCGATCTCGCCGACGATCCGGACCTGCTGGCCGAGATCGACCTGGCGGTCAAGGACGCCAATCAGGCGGTGTCGCATGCCGAGTCGATCCGCAAGTTCCGGATCTTGCCCGTCGACTTCACCGAGGACACCGGTGAGCTGACGCCGACGCTGAAGGTCAAGCGCAAGGTGGTGGCCGAGAAGTTCGCCACCGACATCGCGGCGCTGTACGGCTGAGGCGGGCTAAGGCTGAACCCGGTTCAGCCCGACAGCAGCCCGGTCAGCCGGGCGCCCTGCGAGCGCCACTGCCAGTTGTCGACGGCCCAGTGCCGCCCCGCCACACCCATCGCGGCGGCGCGGCCCGGGTCGGCCAGTAGGTCGGAAACGGCGGACGCCACGGCTCCAACATCATTGCCGTCCACGACGGTGCCCGTCTGGCCGTCCAGCACGGTTTCCGGTGCCCCGCCGGAGGTTCCGGCGACCACCGGCACGCCGCACGCCGAGGCCTCCAGGTAGACGATGCCCAGCCCCTCGACGTCCAGTCCCGCTCCGCGAGTACGGCACGGCATGGCGAAGACGTCGGCCATCGCATGGTGCGCGGGCAGTTCCGCACCCGGCACGGCACCGGTGAAGAGGACGTCGGCGGCCACATCGTGCGTGTGCACGAGTTGTCTGAGGGTCGGCAGATACGGTCCCCCGCCGACGATGACCAGGGCGGCGTCGGGGATGCGACGCCGGATCGCGGGCCAGGCGCGGATGAGCATGTCCTGGCCCTTCCGTGGCACCAGGCGGGACAGGCAGACCACCACCGGTCGTTGGCCCAGCCCGTACCGCGCGCGCAGCTCGGCCCGGGCCACCGGGTCGGGTACGAAGCGGTCGGTGTCGACTCCGGGCGACAGACGTTCCAACGCTGCGTGGGGACCGAACGCCGAGGCGAACCTGCTGCGGGTGTAGCGGCTGATGAACGTCACGACGTCGGCGTCATCTCCGATGCGGCGCAGGGCGCTCCGCGCCACCGGCAGCATCGACCAGCCGACCTCGTGGCCGTGGGTGCTTGCGACCACTCTGGTGGCTCCGGCGCGCCGGGCCAGCGGGCCCAGCAGCGCCAAGGGGGCGGCCGCCCCGAACCACACCGTCTCGATATCGTGCTCGGCGATCAACCGCTGCATGCGCGTCGCCACCATCGGCTCGGGAATCATCAGGGTGGTCGGGTGCCGCACCACCCGGTACCCGGCGGCCGCGTCGTAATCTGCGCAGCCCTTCCACTTCGGCGCATACACCGTCAGCTGGTGCGAACCGTCGCGGATCAACTCCCCGACGAAAGCCTCCAGGTATGACTGGATCCCGCCGCGTCGCGGTGGAAAGTCGTTGGTGACCAGCAAAACCCGCGTCATCGCGCTATCCCCGCCCGTTTGCCGTCCATCGGCGACAGGCTATCCGGTCAGCCAACGGTGCCAACCGGCAACTACGGCATCGAGGTCGGCGCCAAGGGTTTCCCGGAGCGCAGTGGCCACATCCGGGTGGCCGGGTTCGCAGGCACGCAGGTACAGCTCACGCAGCTTGCCGATGCCGTAGGCGTCCGCGACATAACGGCTGAACCACCATGCCCGGTCGTAGGCCAGACTGCGGGCAGCGCCGGGTGTGTCGAGATCGGCATCGGTGGGCAGCTGGGCAAGCTCGCCGGCTCGGGATGGACCGGGTACCGGCGCGGGTGGCCTTCCGACGTAGTCGGCCACTCCCTCGGTGAGCCAGCGAGGCGCGTCGGCCGCGGTCCGCGAGCGCGCCGCGTAATGGAACAGCTCATGGCGCAACACGATTCGTAACGCAGCCGGGCTCATGCCGGCAGCCCCGGGGGCGAACATGATCCGCTGCCTGGTGGTGGTCGCGGCGATGTCGGCGGCTCCGTCGGCCAGCACCCGGAACTGTTCATCGGAGCCTGCGACTGCGATCTCGATGTCGCGCGGCCAGTCCGGGCCCCAGAACGCCGTCACCGCATCAGCGGCCGCACCGAGTTCGGGGCCGAGACGGTCCAGCAGGGCCGAAGATTGCGGCCCCCCGAGGGCCAGCAGCAGAGCGGTGCGCCCGTCGGGCAGCACCATCGAGGTGACGGGCTCCGGCGGTACCGAGGCAGCAGGAGGCGGCGCAGCCGGCAGCGGCGGCGAGGGTGACGCGGACTGCCAGAGCAGCGCGGTCGCCAAAGCCAGCTCCACCAGCAGGACCGCTACCAGCAGACGCCTGCGGGCGTTCAGGGTGAAACCGCTGTCGGAATTCTCAGTACCGACGGACGTTGTAGATCGGCGCATTGTTGACCGGGGCGACCCTGACCGGGGTGCCATAGGTCGACGCGTGCACCATCATTCCGTCGCCGATGTAGATGCCCACGTGGGAGGCGTCGGAGTAGTAGGTCACCACATCACCCGGCTGCATCGAATCTGACGAGACGGGCTGACCGCCGCGGGCCATGGCCTGGCTCGAATGCGGCAGGGAAATGCCGGCGTGCTGGAACGCCCACATCACCAGACCAGAGCAGTCGAAGGAGCTGGGTCCGGCCGCGCCCCAGGAGTACGGCGAGCCGATGCGGCTCAGTGCCGCCTGGATGACAGTGCCGGAATGTCCGTCGCCGCCACCCGGGAGTGCGCCTTCCGGCGGGGCCACGTCACCGGGCGGAATGCCGTTCGGCGGATCGGCCAACACGGCGGGATCCTGCGCCGGCGGCAACGCCTCGGGGGCGGGCACCGGCGGGGCCGGCGGCAGGGCGTTCATCGCTTCCCGCTGGGCCGGGCTCAGGGCCTGGTACTGCGACTTCACGATCGCGATCTGTACCTGCAGCTGGCTTTGCTTGGATTGCAGGTCGGCGCGCACAGCGGCAGCCTGCTCGGCGGCGGTCTTGGCGTCGGCGGCCGATTTCGCCGATTCACGCTCGGCCACCGCGGCCTTCTCGCCCACCGAACGGAAGTTCTTCATCTGCGCCGACATCTCGGTCGCCATCACCCGCTGCACGGCGAGCTGCTCGATCAGCTGCTGCGGCGAGCCCGCCGTCAGGATCGCGTCGACGCCGGAGGTGCGGCCGCCCATGTACTGAGCCGCAGCTACTTTGTTGACCGAAGTCTGAAAGGTTGCCAGCTGCGACTTGGCCTCGTCGACGGTCGCGGCGTCTTCGGCGTGCTTGCGCTCCGCAGTCTCTTGCGCGGCAACCTTGTTGTTCAGGTCAAGCTGCGCCGAGTGCATGGCCTCGGTGGTCTGCTCCGCCTGACGGGACAACTCGTTGAGCTTTGCCATCGCATCGTCGGCGGGATCGGCCTGCGAACTCGCGGCCATCAATCCGGATATCAAGGCCAAGCTCGCTATGACACCTACAACGGGTCGCTTGAAACGACTTGTGGGCCGGTGCGCGCGCTCGTGCCTCAAGTTTTTGTCCTCACAACTGGCGATGGCGAGCCGCCTCGAACTGCTCTTAGGTCTCAGATAGGTTACGAAACGGCATCGGCCTTGTCCAACAGAAGCTGCAAATTTAACAGCCCACCCGGAATATTTTCCTGTGCACGAAGCGCTGCGTGTCGTCACGCGACTCCAGATCTGCCGTTCCGGTGAATGGGCACGAGCCGCAGCCGCGGCGCAAGGCCCACGTCAGCGAGCACTTCCAGCGCCTGACGCTCGTCATCCAGCAAAGTTTCGGGAACCCCGAGCAGAACACTGACGACGCAGTCCTGGCAGCCGGGCCCGCGTACCGCGCAATCGTCGCAGTCGATGGTCACGCTGCCGATGTCGGGCTCATGGGGGTAGGGCTCGTCGGCGTAGAACCAGTTGTCCTGGCGCACTCCGCTCATCTTGACCGTCCTCTCGATCGGTGTTGGGCGCACGCTATCGGGACGGACCGACAAGTAGCGGCGCGCCGATACGGGGCGACACGCGGACAGCCGGCCTCAGATTGTCGGGGGCAGTGCCTACCGTCATCGACATGGGCCAGCGCAAGATCGCCGATGCCGAGCAGCTGGCCTTCGGCTTCGGCTCTGACGGCGCCATGGACGCTCTCTCCCTCGCCGACACCACCTTCGTGGTGGTGGACCTGGAGACCACCGGGGGCCGGGCCACCGCGAAGACACCGGGCGCCGGCTACGACGCCATCACCGAGATCGGCGCGGTCAAGATCCGCGGCGGCGAGGTGCTCGGCGAGTTGGCGACGCTCGTCGATCCCGGCCGCGCCATCCCACCGCAGATCGTCGAGCTCACCGGGATCACCACGGCGATGGTGCGCGACGCACCGAAGATCGACAGCGTCCTCCCCATGTTTCTGGAGTTCTCCCGAGGTGCGGTGCTGGTCGCCCACAACGCCGGCTTCGACGTCGGTTTCCTGCGGGCGGCCGCCCAACGGGCGGAGCTCGGCTGGCCGCGGCCTCCGGTGCTGTGCACGGTCAAACTCGCCCGCCGCGTACTCACCCGGGACGAGGCGCCCAGCGTGAAACTGTCGGCCCTGGCCCGCCTGTTCGGGGCGTCCACGACACCCACCCACCGCGCCCTCGACGACGCCCGTGCCACCGTCGACGTCTTGCACGGGCTGATCGAGCGGGTCGGCAACCAGGGCATCCACACCTTCGCCGACCTGAAGAACTATCTGCCCGACGTCACACCGGCCCAGCGGCGCAATCGCTCACTGGCCGACCGGCTGCCCAACCGTCCCGGCGTGTACCTGTTCCGCGGGCCCTCCGACGAGGTGCTCTATGTGGGCACCGCAGTCGATCTGCGACGCCGGGTCCGCCAGTACTTCACCGGTGCTGACCCGCGGACCCGAATGAAGGAGATGGCCTCGCTGGCGCGCGCCGTCGACCATGTCGAATGCGCCCACGATCTGGAGGCCGGGGTCCGCGAGCTCCGATTGCTCGCGGCGCACGCACCGCCGTACAACCGGCGCTCCAAGTACCCACAGCGGTGGTGGTGGGTGGCCCTCACCGACGAGGCTTTCCCACGACTGTCGGCGGTGCGAAACCCTGGGCACCGCACCGCTTTCGGACCGTTCTCGGCCCGGTCCGACGCCATCCAGTCAGCGGCACTGCTGGCCCGGTTCACCGGGGTGCGGACCTGCACGGCCCGCTTCGGCGCGGCAGCCACGCACCGTTGTCCCGAGGTCGAACTCTCCCCGTGCCCGGCACCGCAGGACGCCGGCGCCGCGCAGTACGCGGCGGCGGTGCAACGTGCCACCGACCTGATCGACGGCACCGACCACAGCGCGCTGGCGGCCACGCTCACCCATATCGGCGAGGTCGCGACAGCCCGCCGGTACGAGACCGCGGGCCGGTTGCGCGATCACGCAGCGGTCGCCATCGAGGCACTGTGGCGGGGGCAGCGGTTGCGCGCCCTGGCCGATCTCCCCGAACTCGTTGCCGCCCGCGCCGACGGCAACGGTGGCTGGAATTTCGCGGTGATCCGCCATGGGCAACTGGCCGGGGCGGGCACAGCCGTGCGCGGGGTTCCACCGATGCCGGTGGTCGACGCGATCTGTGCTGCCGCGCAGGTGATCCTGCCCACCGCAACACCTTTGGGTGGCGCGCTCGTGGAGGAGACGGCGCTCATCGCCCGCTGGCTGGCCGCACCCGGGGTCCGCATCGTGCGTGCCGACACCGGCTACGCCACGCCGATCGGGGCGGCGGGTCGCTACGCACCGTGGGCCGCCACCGCCCGCTCGGCCCGACTCGCCGCAGCCCAGCAGCAGAACTCAGAACTGCAGGCTGAACCGCACCCAACGCGCGAGCAGTTGTTCGGCCGCGCCCGAGTCGATCGCCGCGACGGCCCGCTCCAGACCGGCCTCCCACGCCGGCACCCACTTGGCGTCGCTGGCTAGCCCGGCATGGGCGACCATGGCGCCGGCCGCATTGAGCACCACCGCATCACGCACCGGTCCCTTGGCGCCGCCCAGCACGGCGCGCGCCTCGGCGGCGTTGGCCGTGGCGTCACCGCCCACCAACTCCCTGATGTCCGCGCGCTTGAAGCCGAAGGCCGCCGGGTCGAACTTCAGCCGGTCCACCGTCCCGGCCTGGACGCGCCAGATGGTGCTGGTGGTCGTCGTGGTGAGCTCGTCGAGACCGTCGTCGCCGTGCACCACCAGCACGCTGGAACCTCGGGCGGCGTAGACCCCGGCCATCACCTCGGCCAGGTCATCGAATGCGCAGCCGATCAGCCCGGCGCGCGGCCCGGCCGGATTGGTGAGCGGCCCAAGCAGATTGAAGACCGTGGGAACCCCGATCTCCCGGCGCACCACCGAGGCGTGGCGATATGACGGGTGGAACTGCGGCGCGAAGGCGAACCCGATGCCCACCTCGGCGACACTTCGCGCCACCTCGTCGGGGCCCAGGTCGATCCGCACCCCGAGCGCCTCCAGGGTGTCCGCGCCACCCGACAGTGACGACGCCGCCCGGTTGCCGTGCTTGATCACCGGCACGCCGCAGGCCGCCACCACGATGGCCGCCATGGTCGACAGGTTCACCGTGTTGGCCCCGTCGCCGCCGGTCCCCACGATGTCGACGGTCTCGTGACCGATCTGATCGGTGGGCACCCGACGCGCGTGCGACAGCATGATGTCGGCCAACTCCCCGACCTCCGCCGAGGTAGGCCGCTTCATCTTCATCGCCACCGCGAACCCGGCGATCTGAGCCGGGGTCGCGACCCCGGTCATGATCTGGTCCATGGCCCAACCCGCATAACCGTTCGGCAGGCTCTGCTCGGTGGTCAGGCGCCCGAGAATGAGCGGCCACGACGGTGCCGCCACAGAGCCGGACGACGATGCGGATAGCGGTGAAGATGCAGGAGCCACCGCCGAATGCTATCGCTGGGCGGGACTCGTCTCCGGGGCGAGGGGAACCCAACGCGACACGAATCCGACCAATTGCTCGACCCGGGTGGAGTTCGACAACTACAAAGCGTCATACTTGCGGATGTGACGAGCGCTGTAGGTACCTCGGGAACGGCAATAACGTCGCGCGTTCATTCGCTGAACAGACCGAACATGGTCAGTGTCGGCACCATCGTGTGGCTTTCCAGTGAACTCATGTTCTTTGCTGGACTCTTCGCGATGTATTTCACCGCGCGCGCCCAAGCCGGTGGCGACTGGCCGCCCGAGCCGACCGAACTCAATTTGGCCCTTGCTGTTCCGGTGACGCTGGTTCTGATCGCGTCATCCTTCACCTGCCAGATGGGCGTGTTCGCCGCCGAGCGCGGCGACGTGTTCGGGCTGCGCCGGTGGTATGTGATCACGTTCCTGATGGGCCTGTTCTTCGTACTGGGCCAGGGATACGAGTACATCCACCTGGTCGAGCACGGCACCACCATCCCGGGCAGCGCCTACGGATCGGTCTTCTATCTCGCGACCGGTTTCCACGGCCTGCACGTCATCGGCGGACTTGTTGCGTTCATCTTGCTGCTGGCCCGCACCAAGATGAGTAAATTCACGCCCGCGCAGGCCACCGCGGCGATCGTCGTCTCGTACTACTGGCACTTCGTCGACATCGTCTGGATTGCGCTGTTCGCCACCATCTACTTCGTCCGCTGATCGGCCGGCCGATGTTCGATTCGATGAGAAGGGGTTCGATGACCAGCAAGTCGCGCCGACGACTGCGCCGACGACTGTCAGCAGGTCTCCTGCTGTTGGTCGGCCTGTCAGTCGCAGGTGGTGTTGCGGCCACGCTGACACCCACACCGCAGGTCGCAGTCGCCGACGAATCTCAGTCGGCTCTGCTGCGCACCGGTAAGCAACTGTTCGACACGTCGTGCGTTTCGTGCCACGGCGCCAACCTGCAGGGTGTGCCCGACCGTGGGCCCAGCCTGATCGGCACCGGCGAGGCCGCGGTGTACTTCCAGGTGTCGACCGGTCGTATGCCCGCGATGCGCGGTGAGGCCCAGGCACCGTCCAAGCCCGAGCACTTCGACGAGAACCAGATCGACGCTCTCGGCGCCTTCGTTCAGGCCAACGGCGGCGGCCCGACCGTGATCCGCGACGAGCACGGCGGCGTGGCCCAGGAATCGCTGATCGGGTCCGACGTGGCCCGCGGCGGCGACCTGTTCCGGCTGAACTGCGCGTCCTGCCACAACTTCACCGGCAAGGGTGGCGCGCTGTCTTCCGGTAAGTACGCGCCGGACCTCGGTGAGACCGAGCCGGCACAGATCTACACCGCGATGCAGACCGGGCCGCAGAACATGCCCAAGTTCTCCGACCGGCAGCTGTCGCCGGAGGAGAAGCGCGACATCGTCGCCTACGTCCGTGAGTCGGCTCAGACGCCCAGCTACGGCGGATACGGGCTCGGCGGCTTCGGCCCCGCCCCCGAGGGCATGGCGATGTGGATTATCGGAATGGTCGCCGCTATCGGCGTGGCAATGTGGATCGGGGCACGAGCATGACCGACAACACCCCGAAGATTCCGTCCGACGCCGAACTGGCCGAGATGTCGCGTGAGGAGCTCGTCGAGCTCGGCGGCAAGATCGACGGTGTCGAGACCATCTTCAAGGAGCCCCGGTGGCCGGTCCCCGGCACCAAGGCCGAGAAGCGCACCGAGCGGCTGGTCGCGTACTGGCTTCTGCTCGGCGGCATTTCGGGCCTGGCACTGCTGCTGATCTTCCTGTTCTGGCCGTGGGAGTACCAGCCCTTCGGTTCGGAGGGCGAGTTCCTCTACTCACTGGCCACCCCGCTGTACGGTCTGACCTTCGGCCTGTCGATCCTGGCGATCGGCATCGGCGCGGTGCTGTTCCAGAAGAAGTTCATCCCCGAGGAGATCTCGGTCCAGGACCGCCACGACGGGCGTTCCCCCGAGCTCGCCCGCAAGACCATCGCGGCCAACCTGACCGACGCCCTGGAGGGCTCGACCGTCAAGCGCCGCAAGCTCATCGGCTTGTCGCTGGGCATCGGCCTCGGCGCATTCGGGGCCGGCACCCTGGTGGCCTTCATCGGCGGTTTGATCAAGAACCCGTGGAAGCCCGTGGTGCCCACCGCGGAAGGCAAGAAGGCCGTGTTGTGGACCTCGGGGTGGACGCCCCGATTCCACGGCGAGACCATCTACCTGGCTCGCGCGACCGGACGTCCCGGTTCGTCGCCGTTCGTCAAGATGCGGCCGGAGGATCTCGACGCCGGTGGCATGGAGACGGTCTTCCCCTGGCGCGAGTCTGACGGCGACGGCACCACCGTCGAGTCCGAGCACCACCTCACCGAGATCTCGATGGGTGTGCGTAACCCGGTCATGTTGATCCGCATCAAGCCGGCCGACATGCCCCGCGTGGTCAAGCGAAAAGGCCAGGAGAGCTTCAACTTTGGTGAGCTGTTCGCCTACACCAAGGTCTGCTCGCACCTGGGCTGCCCCTCGTCGCTGTACGAGCAGCAGACCTACCGCATCCTGTGCCCGTGCCACCAGTCGCAGTTCGACGCGTTGCACTTCGCCAAGCCCATATTCGGTCCGGCTGCGCGCGCGTTGGCGCAGCTGCCCATCACCATCGACAAAGACGGCTACCTGGTCGCCAACGGCGACTTCGTCGAACCCGTCGGACCGGCATTCTGGGAGCGCAAATCATGAGCCCTGACCTTGCCAAGATCGCTGCCGCACAGGGCGATGCGATCGATTCCCGTTACCACCCCTCGGCGGCGGTGCGCCGGCAGCTGAACAAGGTGTTCCCCACCCACTGGTCCTTCCTGCTGGGTGAGATCGCGCTGTACAGCTTCATCGTGCTGCTGATCACCGGTGTCTGGCTGACGCTGTTCTTCGATCCGTCGATGGCACACGTCACCTACGACGGTGTGTACCAACCGCTTCGGGGCGTTCAGATGTCGCGGGCCTACGAGTCCGCACTCGACATCAGCTTCGAGGTGCGCGGCGGTCTGTTCGTCCGTCAGATCCACCACTGGGCCGCACTGATGTTCGCCGCGTCGATCATGGTGCACATGGCGCGCATCTTCTTCACCGGTGCGTTCCGCCGCCCGCGTGAGGCCAACTGGGTGATCGGCTCGCTGCTGCTGATCCTGGCGATGTTCGAGGGCTACTTCGGTTACTCGCTGCCCGACGATCTGCTGTCCGGTATCGGTCTGCGCGCCGCGCTGTCGTCGATCACCCTGGGCATGCCGATCATCGGAACCTGGCTGCACTGGGCGCTGTTCGGCGGGGACTTCCCCGGCGAGATCCTGATCCCGCGCCTGTACGCACTGCACATCCTGCTGATCCCGGGCATCATCCTGGCCCTGATCGGCGCGCACATGGCGCTGGTCTGGTTCCAGAAGCACACCCAGTTCCCGGGCCCCGGCCGCACCGAGCACAACGTGGTCGGCGTGCGCGTCATGCCGGTGTTCGCGGTGAAGTCGGGTGCGTTCTTCGCGATGATCACCGGCGTGCTCGGCCTCATGGGCGGTCTGCTGACGATCAACCCGATCTGGAATCTTGGGCCCTACAAGCCGTCTCAGATCTCGGCGGGTAGCCAGCCCGACTTCTACATGATGTGGACCGAAGGCCTGGCGCGTATCTGGCCGGCCTGGGAGTTCTACCCGTTCGGTCACACCATCCCCGCGGTGGTCTGGGTCGCGTTGATCATGGGCGGTGTGTTCGGTCTGTTGATCGCCTACCCGTTCATCGAGCGGAAGGTCACCGGCGACGACGCCCACCACAACCTGCTGCAGCGTCCGCGTGACGTGCCGGTGCGTACCGCGATCGGCGCCATGGCGATCGCGTTCTACATGGTGCTGACCCTGGCCGCGATGAACGACATCATCGCGCTCAAGTTCCACATCTCGCTGAACGCGACCACGTGGATCGGCCGTATCGGCATGGTGGTGCTGCCGGGCATCGTGTACTTCATCGCCTACCGGTGGGCCATCTCGTTGCAGCGCAGCGACCGTGCGGTGCTGGAGCACGGCATCGAGACCGGCATCATCAAGCGCCTGCCGCACGGTGCCTACGTCGAGCTGCACCAGCCGCTGGGACCGGTGGACGACCACGGTCACCCGATTCCGCTGGAGTACCAGGGCGCTGCCCTGCCGAAGCGGATGAACAAGCTCGGTTCGGCAGGTTCACCGGGCACCGGCAGTTTCCTGTTCGCCGATCCGGCGGTCGAGCACGATGCGCTCACCGAGGCTGCGCATGCCTCCGAGCACAAGGCCCTGACCGCTCTGCGCGAACAGCAGGAGCGAAATGGCAACGGGGAGACCAACGGTCACCACTGACCACTCCCCTACCCCAAACAATCGCCGCAGCCTCTCGAAAGAGGTTGCGGCGATTGTTTTGTGTGCGGAGGTACCGAGCAGGCGACGACGAGCGCTACGGCCAGGTGCCCTTGGGCCCTGACCTGGGCGCCGGCCCGGCGGCCGGGTGTGTCGTCTGCAATGCCGCTCCCGGGACCGGGGTGTTCTGCAGCGCACCGAGGCACAGGCCCAGACGCCCAGGGAGACAAGGGATGTTGCCCGAGCCGCCCAAGCTGTTGCTCGGGCTGTTCTCCGACCAACAGATCCCGGTGGTCGGGTCCAGAGTGCTACCTCCCGGACAGGGCGCCGACGTCGCCGACGGAGCCGCCGCCAGAACCGCGGAGGCCAGCATCGTGCTGCACAGAGTCGCCAACAGGAGCTCGGGTGCCCTGGTTCTGATCAACATGTCATGGTCTCCGCTACGGGGTGATCTTGGTCTGCTCGTCGATGACCTTGGCTGCGTCGATCACCACATCCTTCTGCCCCTCGGGGGCCTCGGCGTTGAGTTGCAACACGAACAGGGCGTCGTTGCCGGGGATGACCACGGTCTTCTGGGCGATCACGCGCGCTTCGCCGTTGTGCGTGTAGGTGCCGGCTGACCGGACCGCCTCGAAGCCGCCCAGCGTGGCCTTCTCGGGGTCCATGACCGACTTGTAGCCCGGCAGGTTCTGCGACATCCCTGGCGCGTACTCAAGGACCTCAGCTGCATCCACGTCGCCGGTCAGCTTCGATGCGATGGCGATGATGGCCGGTGGATCGGCGGGATCCACCGGCTTGTCGTAGACGATGGCGCCGTAGGCCCAGGCGGGCGTCTTGTCCCCCGCGCTGCTCCAGTCCGGAGGGAACGGGAAGTCGAAATCCGGTGTGCCGGGCTCGTCGGGTTTGAACGGCGTCTCGGCGATCTTGTTCTCGGTGATGTAGTCGTTGATCGTCTTGTTCGGACCGGTGATGTTGGGCCGCTCCGCCGCGGCACTCGTGGTCGTCGCCGCCGAGGTGGCACCGGAGGAGGTTGTGGGCTCGGTCTTGGTGTCGGTCCCACAACCGACAAGCGAAATGCCCACGCCGACCGCCACCAAGCCCGCCAAGAGCTTTTTCATGCGCGGCCTCGCCTTCCGTGTCGTTGGCCCCTGTCCGCACCTGGACACCGAGGCTACGCACCGGCCGGCATGTTTCGCAGCAAAACCCGAGATGCTCTGGGCCTCGGGTGAGTTCAGGAGGGCAACGCGTCGAACTGGCGCACCGCCACGATCGGCAGCGCGACGATGCCGACGATGACCACACCGGCCAGGCCATAGAGGCACCACGCCGCCACCTCGCTGCCCGTCGCCATCAGATAGGTGGCCAGCCCGATGGCCGCTGCTCCCAGCCCGATGGCGCAGACGAGCGCGAGGATGCATCGCAGCCACAGCGCCTCGGCCGCCGCGGCAACGCCGTTGCCCGCGGTGTAGCGGCTCATCTCGACCGGCGCAGCACGGTAGCTGCCCCCGATCGGGCGTGGTGAGCGGGCCGGCGGCTGGGGCCGGCGTCCGGGCTGGCGGTTGTCGGCCTGAGCTCGGGCCCGCAACAGTAGCGGCACGGCCCCGGCGATCACCAGCACCGACAGACCGATCACGGTGTACAGCACCCAGGGGACGTCAGCATTCTCGGAGCCCTGTGGATGGCTGCGGCCCAGGTCCACCAGGGCGACCACGGCCGCCACTCCGGCACCCAGCGCCGCGAGCCACACCGCGGCGCAGGCGCCCAGCAAAACCCGGTCGGTGGTCTCGAGTTCGCTGATGGGCCCGGACATCAGCAGGCAGTCTGAGCGGAGTTGTTGGCGTTGGACGAGAGCACCGTGCCGTCGCTCGCCGTGATCGAGCAGTTCAGTCTGCTGACCAGGAACAGGCTGGAGGCCTCGACCGAGCCGACGTCCGAGTTGGAGATGGGGGTCATCGTGAAGGTCCACGGGATGTAGACGTTGCGCAGGGTGCGCCGGTTTCCGTTCCCGTCGACGTAGGTGATCGTGATGATGTCACCCGGCGCCTTGGTCCCCGTCACCGAATAGGTCACCTGACGCGGTCCGGCATGCGTGGTGGTGGTGGTCGGCGGGGCCGACGATGTACCCGGGGCCGGCGGAGGTGCCTCGGTGGGCGCAGGCGCCGGCGGGGGTGGCTCGGTCACCGTCACGGTCTCCGGAGGCGGCGGGGGCGGCAGTTCCTCGGACGTGGGAGGTGGCGGGGGTGGCGGAGGCGGAGTCGTCGTGGTGATCTCGTCCTGCACCGGCGGCGCCGACGTGGTGGTGCTCGGCTTCGGGGTGGCCAGGTTGGCCGTGTCCTCATCCCGGGTGACCAGGACGGCCACCGAGGCCACGAGGGCGACCGCGGCGATGATCGCGGTGACACCGACCACCCACGGCCAGCGCGGCGGTGGGGCCGTGTCGACCAGTTCGGTCGCCGGGTCGTAGTCGTCGTAGTCGTAGAGCGCCACATCGGCGGGCACGTAAGGCCCACTGGTGAACTGCTCCGACTCGGGCGCGGAGTATGCCTGCGAGTAGAACTCGGTCTCGCCGCCATCCGCGTCAGCGCCCGACACCGGAGTCCGATCCTCGGGTGCGGAATGTTTTCCGGGTTGATCCGGCAAATCAGAACCGGAGGCACCCGGTTCCGGGGGATTCGGCCCGCTCATCTACGCCTATCCTTCTCGACAACTTCACTGCCACCTGGATCGACCGAAACCGTTCGCAAGTGACAGTGCCCCGGCAACATTACCGAACGACGTGAAGCCGGCGAGTCCGGCGCTGCCGGTGGCGGATGAAGTGACGGCCCGATTGTGACCTTGGCCAGGCCACAACCGGCACGTCCGGACGGGTCAGTGCTTCTCAGGACCCCAGTAGTACTCGAAGACCAGGCCGCTGACTGCCATCAGCACGAAGCAGATACCGGCCACGATCAGCCAGGGAAGCCACAGGGCGGCACCCACGGCGGCGACCGAGAAGGACAGCGCGATCAGGATCGGCCACCAGCTGTGCGGCGAGTAAAAGCCAAGTTCGCCTGCGCCGTCGCTGATCTCGGCATCTTCGTAGTCCTCGGGGCGGGTGTCGAGACGTCGCGCCACAAAGCGGAAAAAGGTGCCGGTGATCAAGGTCAGGCCGGTGGTGAGCACCAGCGCTGTGGTGCCGGCCCACTCGACGCCGCCGGTGGCGAACATCGCCGTCAACACGCCGTAGACCACCGCCGACAGCGCGAAGAACGCCGTGAGGATCTCGAACAGTCGAGCTTCAATATGCATTGCGTGTAGCCCCTACTTGCTCGCCTGCGGTGCCTGCTCACCGCGTCGGGTATCGAACGGGTGCGTGGTGGTGGCCAGCGGCGGCTGGTTGATGGCCGCCAACGCCTGGGCATTGGTCTTGCCCGCGTTGCGCTGGTCGATGTAGGCCTTGAAGTCATTGGGTTCGACGACCCGGACCTCGAAGTTCATCATCGAGTGGTAGGTGCCGCACATCTCGGTGCAGCGCCCGACGAAGGCGCCGGTCTGCTCGATCTTGCTGACCTGGAAGATGTGGTCCGAGTGGTTGGCCACCGGCTCGGGCATCACGTCGCGCTTGAAGAGGAATTCCGGCACCCAGAAACCGTGGATCACATCCGCGGAGTTGAGCTGGAACTCGATGCGCTTGCCCACGGGGAGCACCAGCACCGGGATCTCGGTGGAGGTACCCAGGGTCTCGATCTTGTCGAAGTTCAGGTAGGTGCGGTCCTCCGGGTTGAGACCCCGGATCGCGCCGACCCGCTCTTCACCGTGGGCGTCCTTGCCCTCGGGCTTGGACGTCATCGCGCCCTTGCGCTCAGCGTCGACACCGTCGTAATCGAACGTGCCGTCGGCGTAGTCGATCTTCTGGTAGCCGAACTTCCAGTTCCACTGGAAGGCGGTCACGTCGATGACGACCTCGGGGTTCGGGTCCTTGTGCAGCATGCGCTCCTGGACCACCACGGTGAAGTAGAAGAGCACCGAGATGATGAGGAACGGGACGACCGTCAGCACCAGCTCCAGCGGCATGTTGTAGCCGAACTGGCGCGGCAGCTCGGTGTCGCCCTTCTTCTTCCGGTGGAATGCACTCGACCAGAAGATCAGAGCCCACACGATGGCGCCCACCACGAAGGACGCAATCACGGAGCCGATCCACAGCTCTCGGTTGAGTTTGCCCTCCGGAGTGATTCCGGTCGGCCAACCGAGCGCGAGTGCGTCCTGCCAGCTGCAGCCGCTCAGCAAGAGCGCTGAGCCACCCAGGACAATGGTCAACAACGCCGCTCGGGCCACCTTCTTAAGCCCGCGAGGTGTCACGTTGGCGCCTCCTAGATCGGTATTTCGCGACCGCGACCGGTCGTTGTTTTGCGAATACTACGCAGCGTAGACCACGCCGGTCCACGGGAGCGAAGCGACTCGGGAATGGGATCGCAACGCGAGCTGAGCAGCCGACGCAGCCACGCGGGTGGTGGTCTCGGGGAGCCGCCGGATCAGACATACTGACGCGGTGTGTGGACTGCTCGCCTTGGTAACTGACCCAGCCCAATCCACCCAGGGTGACGCCTCCCCCGACGCCGGATCGCAGCTGGTCGACGCGGTGGCCGGCGCCTCCCACCTGATGCGTCACCGCGGGCCCGACGAGCCCGGTACGTGGGCCGACACCAGCGGCGACGCCACTGTGGTGCTCGGTTTCAACCGGCTGTCGATCATCGACATCGCGCACAGTCACCAGCCGTTGCGCTGGGGACCCGCCGACGAGCCGGACCGCTACGCACTCGTCTTCAACGGTGAGATCTACAACTACCTGGAACTGCGTGAAGAGCTACGCGGCGCCGGTGCCGTATTTCACACGGACGGCGACGGCGAGGCCATCGTCGCCGCGTACCACCACTGGGGCGCAGACGCGCTGAATCGGCTGCGCGGCATGTTCGCATTCGCCGTGTGGGACACCGTCGAGCGGGAATTGTTCTGTGCCAGGGACCCGTTCGGCATCAAACCGCTGTTCATGGCCACCGGGCCGGGCGGCACCGCGGTGGGCAGCGAGAAGAAGTGCCTGCTCGGCCTGGCCGACATTCTCGGGCTGGACCTGAGCATCGACGAGCGGGCGGTGCAGCACTACACCGTGCTGCAGTACGTACCCGAACCCGAGACGCTGCACCGCGGCATCCGCCGCCTGGAGTCGGGCAGCTACGCGCGCCTGAAGCCCGGCGGCCGTCCCGAGGTGACCCGCTACTTCTACCCGAAATTCAATGCGGTGCCGTTCGTCAAGGGCGCCGAGCAGTCCCGCTACGACGAGATCACCGCCGCCCTGGAGGATTCCGTCGCCAAGCACATGCGTGCCGATGTGACGGTCGGCGCGTTCCTGTCGGGCGGCATCGATTCGACGGCCACCGCGGCGCTGGCGATGCGCCACAACCCCCGGCTGATCACCTTCACGACCGGATTCGAGCGGGAGGGCTTCTCCGAGGTGGACGTGGCCGTCGCGTCCGCCGAGGCCATCGGCGCCCGGCATGTCACCAAGGTGGTCAGCCAGGCAGAGTTCGTCGAGGCGCTGCCCGAGATCGTCTGGTACCTGGACGAACCGGTGGCCGACCCGGCCCTGGTACCGCTGTTCTTCATTGCCCGCGAGGCCCGCAAGCACGTGAAGGTGGTGCTGTCCGGCGAGGGTGCCGACGAGTTGTTCGGTGGCTACACGATCTACCGGGAGCCGTTGTCGCTGCGGCCTTTCGACTATCTGCCGCGTCCGGTGCGCAAATCGCTGGGCAAGGCGTCCAAACCACTGCCTGAGGGCATGCGCGGCAAGAGCCTGCTGCACCGCGGTTCGCTGACGCTCGAGGAGCGCTATTACGGCAATGCCCGCAGCTTCTCCGATGAGCAGCTGCGGGCGGTGCTTCCGGGCTTCCGGCCGGAATGGACGCACACCGACGTCACTGCCCCGATATACGCCGAATCGCGGGGCTGGGATCCGGTGGCCCGCATGCAGCACATCGATCTGTTCACCTGGCTGCGCGGCGACATCCTGGTCAAGGCGGACAAGATCACCATGGCCAACTCACTGGAACTGCGGGTGCCCTTCCTGGACCCCGAGGTGTTCGCGGTCGCGTCCCGGCTGCCCGTCGATCAGAAGATCACCCGCTCGACCACCAAATACGCGCTGCGCCGGGCACTGGAACCGATCATTCCGGCCCATGTGCTCAATCGGCCCAAGCTGGGCTTCCCGGTGCCGATCCGGCACTGGCTGCGCGCCGGAGAGCTGATGGACTGGGCCTACGCGATGACGGCGTCGTCGCAGGCCGGGGCGTATGTCGACCTCGCTGCCGTGCGCACCATGCTCGACGAGCACCGCAGCGGCGTCAGCGATCACAGCCGCCGGTTGTGGACCGTACTGATCTTCATGCTGTGGCACGCCATCTTCGTCGAGCACAGCGTGACCCCGCAGATCAAGGAACCGCACTACCCGGTACAGCTCTAGGCGCGATCAGTCCCCCGCAAGCGGGCGGTGCCCCCAGCAAAACTGCCCCGAAACCGATGGTTTCGGGGCAGTTTGCGTCTGTTCGGCAGGCTAGTTGCCGAGCGCCTTGCCGATCTCGGCACCGGCCTCGGCACCGTAGGCATCGGTCAGGCGCTGCACTGCTTCGGCCGCATCCCAGGTCCACTCCTGGGGACCGGTCGCTTCGAGCACCAGCACCGCGACCAGGGAGGCCAGCTGCGCGGAGCGCTCCAGGCTCAATCCGGCGCTGCGCCCGGTCAGGAAGCCGGCCCGGAAGGCGTCGCCGATACCGGTCGGGTCGGCCTGATGCTTCTCCGGCACGACGCCGACGTGTACGAACGTGCCGTCGGAGCTGACCAGATCGACGCCCTTGGCACCGAGGGTGGTGACGCGCATGCCGATCTGGCTCATCACCTGCGCCTCGCTCCAGCCCGATTTCTGGAGCAGCAGGTCCCACTCGTAGTCGTTGGTGAACAGATAGGTGGCGCCGTTGATCAGCTTGCGGATCTCGTCACCGGAGAGCCGGGCCAGCTGCTGGGACGGGTCGGCGGCGAAGGCCAGGCCGAGCTTGCGGCACTCCTCGGTGTGCAGGAACATCGCCTCGGGGTCGTTGGCACCGACGATCACCAGCTCGGGCTTGCCGACGCGGTCCACCAGATCGGCCAGGGAGATGTTGCGCGCCTCGGACATCGCACCCGGGTAGAACGAGGCGATCTGGGCCATGTCCTCGTCGGTGGTGCAGACGAAGCGGGCGGTGTAAGCGCTGTCGGAGATCAGCACGTTGCCGCAGTCGACGTTGGCGCCTTCCAGCCAGGTCCGGTACTCGGCGAAATCCTGGCCTGCGGCGCCCACCAGCGCGACATCGCCGCCGAGGGCGCCGATCGCGAAGGCCATGTTGCCCGCGACTCCCCCACGGTGGATCACCAGATCGTCGACCAGGAAGCTCAGCGACACCTTCTGCAGGTGGTCGGCCAGCAGTTGCTCGGAGAATTTGCCCGGGAACCGCATCAGGTGGTCGGTCGCGATGGATCCGGTAACTGCGATGGTCACGTAGTGTCACCCCTCATTTCGTTAAGTCGGCTACATAACAGTACCCGCGTGGGCCTTCCGGCGATCTGCGCGCACAGTCGCACCTCGTGGGTTGCGCTAACCTGCGTATAACCGTATTCCCGGTCACCGTAGACGGCTGACCCACCTCCAGATCACGCGGGGAGCGTCATTTGATGACTGGTTCTTACCAGTGCCCCGAGCACATTCCGCCCCAGCCCTATCCCGAGCCGGTGCCGACCGAACCGTCGGCATATCCCGGGACGCTCCCGCCGCCGGTGCCCTACCCCACACGACGGCGCTGGCCCAAGATTCTGGCGGCGCTGCTGGTGGTGGCGGCACTGGGAGGGGTGCTGACGGCGGTGCTGGTCGCGGGCCGGCGTGGACCCGCGGCACCGGTGGTGGTCTCCGACGCGCGGGCACAGGCCGCGATCCAGGAGTACCTCGACGCGCTGCTCGACGGGGACGACGAAACCATTGCGCGGCACACGCTGTGCGGGCTGTACGACGGGGTCAAAGATCGCAAGGCAGACCTCGCAGTGGCCGGCCTGGCCAGCGACGCATTTCAGAAGCAGTTCAGCCACGTCGAGGTGACAGGCATCGACGCGAATGTGCCGTGGTCCACCACGCAGGCCCAGGTGCTGTTCACCATGCGGGTCGCACCGGCCAGCGGGTCGACCCGAGGCCAAAGCTCCAGCGGCCAGGAACAGCAGGGCGTGGCACAGCTACTGGTGCAGAAAGACGGGAAGAACGAGCACGTTCTGGTGTGCTCGTATGTACTGCGCACCAGCGGTCAGTACTGACCGCTGGGCGTCAGCTCACGTCAGTTGAAGGAGTCGCCGCAGGCGCAGGAGCCGGTGGCGTTCGGGTTGTCGATCGTGAAGCCCTGCTTCTCGATGGAGTCGACGAAGTCGATGGTGGCGCCCTGGACGTACGGCGCGCTCATCCGGTCGACGACCAGCCTCACGCCGCCAAACTCGGCATTGAGGTCACCGTCGAGGGTGCGGTCATCGAAGAACAGGTTGTAGCGCAGGCCGGCGCAGCCGCCCGGCTGAACCGCGATACGCAGCGCGAGGTCGTCGCGGCCTTCCTGGTCCAGCAGCGCCTTCGCCTTCGTCGCCGCAGCGTCGGACAGGGTCACACCGTGGGTTTCGGTGGAGGTGGCGTCCTGAACAGTCATAGCTCTCCCTAAACATCCCTGGGCATCAAGGAAACGCGAGGACGTACCGCGCGTCTACTACCTCAACGGTACCTTGTTCCGACGCTATTCCCGACTTATCCACAGGCCGGGGCATGTGGCCGGGTCACCTGCGGCGGGCAGTAACCTGGCAGTCGTGAAGCTGCTGGGCCGCAAGAAGGACAACGAAGGCGAATCCGCCGGAACCGACCAGGTCGTCAACGGGTCGGCCGCACCGACCGCCGAATCAACGGCCGGTGCTGCGACCTCAGGCACCGCCCCCAAGGGCAGGCCGACACCCAAACGCAACGAGGCGAGCAAGCGGCGCGGCCCGGTCGCACCGGCACCGCTGACCTCCGCCGAGGCGCGGCAGCGCCGCAAGGAGCTGCGCGGGCCCAAGCTGTCCAAGGAAGAACGCAAGATCGAGCGGCTCACCCGCCGGGCCGACATGTCCGATCGCCGCGAGAAGATGATGGCCGGCGAGGAGTCCTACCTGCTGCCCCGCGACAAGGGCCCGGTTCGCCGTTATGTCCGCAACATCGTCGACTCCCGCCGCAATGTGCTGGGCCTGTTCATGCCCGCCGCCCTGGCGATGATCTTCTTCATGCTTGCGCTGCCGTCGCTGAAGTTCCAGCAGATTCTGTCCTACGCGATGCTGATCCTGGTCGTCATCATGCTCATCGACGGGTTCATCGTCGGCCGCAAGGTGAATCACATGGTGGACGAGAAGTTCCCCGACAACACCGAAAGTGGTTGGAAGCTCGGGCTTTACGCAGCCAGCCGGGCGTCGCAGCTGCGCCGCATGCGCGCGCCGCGGCCGGCGGTCGAACGCGGCGACAAGATCTCTTGATGCCATTCCAGGCGGCCTGAGGAGTGCGCACCCTGGTGCTCGGCGGTATCCGCTCGGGTAAATCGCAGTGGGCCGAGGCGGCGATCGCCCGTACTGCCGGGGAGGCACCGGTGTGCTACCTGGCCACCGGGCCCGGCGGCGACGGTGATCCCGCCTGGGCCGACCGCGTGAGCGCACACCAGGTGCGTCGGCCCGCGCACTGGCACACCGTGGAGACCTCTGATCTGTCCGGGGCTCTGAACTCCGGCGCGGGCGAGATTCCGGGCACCGCAACACTCGTCGACGACATCGGTGGCTGGCTGACCGCGACCATGGACCGCCTCGGCGCCTGGACCGGATCACCCGTGGACCGCGAAGTCGACGTCCTTGTGCAGGCGGTGGACGCGTTCACCGCTCCCCTGGTCCTGGTCAGCCCCGAGGTCGGGCTCACGGTGGTGCCTGCCACCGAGGCGGGACGCCGGTTCGCCGATGAACTGGGCACGGTCAACCAGCGTCTGGCCGCTGTGTGCGACCGCGTGGTGCTGGTGGTGGCCGGCCAACCGCTCACGGTGAAGGAGCCGTCATGACGCAATTGGACGAGGCCTTCGCCGCGGTCTCTGCACCAGATGCCGAGGCGGCCGCGGCGGCACGAGCCCGCCAGGCCCGGCTCACCAAACCGCCCGGCTCCCTCGGTCGGCTGGAAGACCTCGCGGTCTGGGCGGCCTCGTGTCAGGGCGTGTGCCCGCCGCGGGCGCTCACCCGGGCCCGCGTGGTGGTGTTCGCGGCCGACCACGGGGTCACCGCCGCAGGCGTTTCGGCTTTTCCGGCCGCGGTGACCGGACAGATGGTGGCCAACTTCGACGCGGGCGGCGCCGCGATCAACGTACTGGCCGAGGTGGCCGGGGCCACGGTCCGTGTCGCCGACATGGCCGTCGACTGTGACGAGCCGCTGTCCCCCGCGGTCGGCGCCCACAAGATCCGCCGCGGCTCGGGCAACATCGCGGTCGAGGATGCCCTCACCGAAGAGGAAGCGGTCGCGGCAATCTCGGCAGGGCGCCAAATCGCCGACGAAGAGATCGATGCCGGGGCCGATCTGCTGATCGCCGGCGATATGGGAATCGGAAACACCACGGCAGCAACAACTTTGGTGGCAGCACTGACTGGAACCGAACCTGTCGTGGTCGTCGGCCGAGGCACCGGTATCGACGACCAAGGCTGGATGCGCAAGACCGGCGCGGTACGCGACGCGCTGTACCGGGCCCGATCGGTGACCAGCGATCCGGTGGGTCTGTTGCGGGTGTGCGGCGGTGCCGACCTGGCCGCGATGGCCGGGTTCCTGACCCAGGCCGCGGTGCGACGCACCCCGGTGCTCCTGGACGGCATGGTGGTGACGGCCGCGGCGCTTGTGGCCGAGAAGCTGGCACCGGGTGCGCAGGCGTGGTGGCAGGCGGGCCATCGGTCGACCGAACCGGCTCACAGCCTGGCGCTGTCACAGCTGGGACTGGAGCCGATCGTCGACCTCGGCATGCGTCTGGGCGAAGGTACCGGCGCCGCGGTGGCGCTGCCGATCGTGCGGGCTGCGATCGCCACCCTGGCCTCGATGGCCACCTTCGACGAGGCCGCAGTGGCCGGATCGCTCGAATCAACATCATGATTTCCGCGCTCGGCGGGGCGTTCGCATTCGGCACGGTGCTACCGGTGCGAACTTCGGCCGGCATCGGTCGAGGCGCCCTCACCGCGCTGCCCGTGGCCGGCCTCATGCTGGGCGCGCTCGCGGCCGCGGTGGTGGCCGGCGGCCAGTGGGCCTTCGGCACCGGTGGTGCACTACCCGGCCTCCTGGCGGTGGCGGTGCTCCTGCTGGCCACCCGCGGGCTGCACATCGACGGGTTCTGCGACACCGTCGACGGTCTTGGGTGCTACGGCCCGCCGGAACGGGCACTGGCGGTCATGCGTGACGGTTCGGCGGGGCCGTTCGGCGTCGCCGCGGTCATCGTGGTGATCGGTTGTCAGGCAATGGCATTCGCTCAACTCAGCGCGGTCGCCGTCGTCGTCGCCGTCACCGCCGGACGCGTCGCGGCGGTCGTCGCCTGCCGCCGTTCGGTGCCCGCCGCGGCGGGCAGCTCACTGGGTGGCGCGGTGGCCGGCACCCAGCCGGTGGCCGTAGGGGCGGCCTGGGTGGGCGCCGTTGCTGTCCTGGCCGCATGGGCGGGTCCCCGGATGTGGCAGGGCCCGGCCGTGGTGCTGGTGACCGTGGGCTGTTCGGCGCTGCTGGTCGCCCACTGCGTGCGACGGTTCGGTGGCATCACCGGTGACGTGCTGGGCGCCGCCGTCGAGGTGACGACGACGCTGACCGCGCTCGGGCTGGCGATCGGCTAGTTCAGCCGCGCCATCCAGCCGTGCGTATCGGCGAAGGTGCCGCGCTGGATCCCGGTCAGGGTGTCACGCAGGGCCATGGTGATCTCGCCCGGTTGTCCGTCGGCGATGGTGAACTCGCCGTCGGCGTGTTTCACGTGGGAAACCGGGGTGATCACCGCGGCCGTACCGCAGGCGAACACCTCGGTGATCTCACCCGCGGCGGCCTTCTTCTGCCACTCGTCGACATCGATCTTGCGTTCCTCGACCGCGAATCCGGCATCGGTTGCCAACTGCAGCAACGAGTCTCGCGTGATACCCGGCAGCAACGAGCCGGACAGCTCCGGGGTGACGAGCCGGGCCGAACCACCACTGCCGAAGACGAAGAACAGGTTCATCCCGCCCATCTCTTCGACGTAACGGCGCTCGATCGCGTCCAACCACACCACCTGGTCGCACCCGTTGTCGGCGGCCTGCGCCTGCGCGAGCAGCGAGGCCGCGTAGTTGCCGCCGAACTTGGCCGCACCGGTGCCACCGGGTGACGCGCGCACGTACTCGTGCGACAGCCACACGCTGACCGGCTTGATACCGCCCTTGAAGTACGCGCCGGCCGGCGAGCCGATCACCAGGTAGCGGTACTCGTTGGCCGGGCGCACGCCCAGGCCCGGCTCGGTGGCGATCACGAACGGCCGCAGGTACAGCGACTCCTCACCGCCGGCCGCGGGCACCCACGCCTCGTCGACCGCGATGAGCCGGCGCAGCGACTCGATGAACACGTCCTCGGGAAGTTCCGGGATGGCCAGCCGCCGCGAAGACGCCTGCAGCCGCGCGGCGTTGGACTCCGGCCGGAAGGACACGATCGAGCCGTCCGCCCAGCGGTAGGCCTTGAGCCCTTCGAACACTTCCTGCGCGTAGTGCAGCACGATGGCCGAGGGGTCGAGCTCGATCGGCCCGTACGGGACCACCCGCGGGTCGTGCCAGCCCTGTCCGGCGGTGTAGTCGATGGCCACCATGTGGTCGGTGTGGTATTTGCCGAAGCCTGGGTTGGCCAGGATGGAGTCGCGTACCGCATCGGTCGCCGGATTCGCGTTGGCTGAAACCGTGAACTCGAGATGGCCGCTAGTCATGCAGCGATTGTATCGCCCGGTCGCTAGCCCATTTCCCCGCGGGAGCAGGAGCTCAGCGGGTGTGCGGGGCCACGAACGGCGGCTTGACCACTTCGCATTCGACGGCGCGGCCACGCACGTCCACACTCACCAGCTGCCCGTCGGCGATGTCGTTGGCGGTGTCGATGAGCGCCAGCGCGATACCGACTTTCAGTGACGGCGAGAACGTTCCCGATGTCGTGGTCCCGATCCGGGTGTCCCCGTCGAGCACCGCGAGATCGGCGCGCAGCACTCCGCGGCCGACGGCCTTGAGGCCGCGCAGCACACGAGCCGGCCCGGCCTCCTTCTCGGCCAGCAGCGCGTCGCGGCCCCAGAACGCGTCCTTCTTCCATCCGATCGCCCAGCCGCAGCGGGCCTGCAGCGGCGAGATGTCCAGCGACAGTTCGTGTCCGTGCAGCGGATAGCCCATCTCGGTGCGCAGGGTGTCGCGGGCACCCAGGCCCGCGGGCTCGCCGCCGGCTGCGCGCACGGCCGCCACCAGTGCGTCGAACACCACGCCGGCGCGGTCCCAGGCCGGCAGCAGTTCGTAGCCGTGCTCGCCGGTGTAGCCGGTGCGGCACACCCGGACGAACACGCCGTCGTATTCGGCATCGGCGTAGCCCATGTAGTCCATGTCGGTGGGCAACCCGAGCGCGTCGAGCACCTCGGCGGACTTCGGCCCCTGCACGGCCAGCACGGCGTAGGAGCGGTGCTCGTCGGTGATGGTCAGCCCGTCGGGGGCGTTCTTGCGCAGTTCGGCGACGACAGCCGCGGTGTTCGCGGCATTGGGCACGAGGAAGATCTCGTCGTCGGAGACGTAGTAGGCGATCAGGTCGTCAATCACGCCGCCCGACTCGGTGCAGCACAGGGTGTACTGCGCTTTACCCGGTCCGATCCGGTTCAGGTCGTTGGTGAGGGCCGCGTTGACGTAGGCCGCCGCACCCGGCCCCTTGACCAGTGCCTTGCCGAGGTGGCTGACGTCGAACAGGCCGACGGACTCACGCGTGGCGTTGTGCTCGGAGACGGTCCCGGCGTAGGACACCGGCATCAGCCATCCGCCGAACTCGGCGAAACTGGCCCCCAGTTCGCGGTGGCGGTCTTCCAACGGTCCGTGCAGCAGGTCGTCACTCACGAGTTCACCCTAAACCGCACGCCTGATCCCACCACCAAACTGCACACTTACCTGGTGGTCGATTTCGATGCGCTGGAATCCGGCGGGATCGCCGACGCCCGCAGGCGCGCCCCGCTCATCGAGTATCTGGACGGTCTCGGGTTCACCGCCGAGGAGATGATCGAGGCCGAATCCCGCGGCCGGCTGTTCGGCCTGGCCGGCGATGTCCTGCAGTGGTCGGGGCCGCCGGAGTACTGCCTGGCCGATGTGGCCGCGATGATCGGGGTTCCGCTGGCCGACGTGGAACGCGCGTGGGCAGCGCTCGGCCTGACCGTCGCCGGATGCGACGTAAAGACTCTGAGCACGGCCGACGTGGAGGCGCTGCGCACCTGGGCCGAGATGCGCGTGCTGGTGGGAGACGTCGAGGCCACCGGGTTGCTTCGAGTGGTGGGTTCGGGCATGGCGAGGTTGTCCGAGGCCATCTCGTCGATGAGCCGGGCCGGCACCCCCGACATCCAGCTCGAGCATTCCCATGACGAGCTCACCACCGCCAAGGCCTACCGGGCCGCGGCCCGGTTCATTCCCCGCATCGGCTCGATGATCGACGCCGTGCACCGTCACCATCTGATGAGCACACGGCGTTACTTCGAGCACGTCCTGCAGGAGGGATCCTCAGGCGTGTTGTGTGGCATCGGTTTTGCCGATCTTTCCGGTTTCACCGCACTCACCCAGATGCTGACCACCACCGAACTGTCGGCCCTGCTCAACGAGTTCAGCTCGACGAGTTCCGACATCGTCCACGCCCGCGACTGCCGGGTGGTGAAGTTCATCGGCGACGCCGTGATGTGGGTGGGTTACGAACCCGAACAGCTGGCTCAGGTGGCCGTCGACCTGGTCACGCACCCGCGGGTACGTGAGACGGGCCTGCACGTGCGGGCAGGAGTGGACTTCGGTCCCGCGCTAGCCATCGGCGGCGACTACTTCGGCAACACCGTCAATCGCGCGGCGCGGCTGGTGGGCATCGCGCCACCCAGCCAGATCCTGGTGTCGGAGTCCCTGCACGATCTCCTGCCGCGCCGACAGTTCGCCGCGGCGCAGGCGCTGACCCTGAAAGGGTTCGACGCACCGGTCACGGCGTATCCGCTCGCCGGACTCTAGGGTGAACGGGGTGAGCAGCGCACCCGGCTACCAGGCCCCCACCGTCACTGTCAGCTCGTCGTTGCCCCGCAAGGGGGTCGCCGAGGCCGTCCTCGTCATCGGCGTCGTCAGCGACGACGCCGGGCCCAAGGTCCTGGCCGTGGGGCCCTACCTCGATGACGACGCGGTCGCCGCCGTGGAATCCAGCCTGCAGGCGCTGGGAGCCACCGGCGGCGAGGGCCAGACGCACCGCCTGGTGGTCGCGTCGCTTCCGGTTGCCAGCGTGCTGACCGTCGGCCTGGGTAAGCCGCGCGACGAGTGGTCGGCCGACACGATTCGCCGGGCCGCCGGCACCGCAGCACGCGCGTTGGACAAGGTCGCCACGGTGGTGACGTCGCTGTCGGCGATCGACCTGGAGGCGGCCGTCGAGGGATTGATCCTGGGCGCCTACCGATTCAGTGACTTCCGCAGCGCCAAGACCGCACCCACCGATGCCGGGTTGACCGCGATCACCGCGCTGGCCGCCGACACCAAGGCCGCCACCAAGGCGGAAGCGCAGCGCGCGGTGGACATCGCTTCGGCGGTCGCGACGGCCCGGGATTTCGTCAACACCCCGCCGAGCCACCTTTTTCCGGACGAATTCGCCAAGCGCGCAAAGGCTTTGGGTGAGGACGCCGGGCTTGAGGTCGAGGTGCTCGACGACAAGGCTCTGGCCAAGGCCGGCTACGGCGGCATCGTGGGTGTCGGCAAGGGATCGTCGCGCCCGCCGCGCCTGGTGCGGTTGACCCACCGGGGCGCAAAGGGCAAGAAGGCCAAGCGCGTCGCGCTCGTCGGTAAGGGCATCACGTTCGACACCGGCGGCATCTCGATCAAGCCGGCCGCCAACATGCATCACATGACCTCGGACATGGGTGGCGCCGCCGCGGTCATCGCGACCGTGGTGCTGGCCGCCAGGCAGAACCTGCCGATCGAGGTGATCGCTACCGTGCCGATGGCCGAGAACATGCCGTCGTCGACCGCGCAACGCCCGGGCGATGTGCTGACCCAGTACGGCGGGATCACCGTCGAGGTGCTCAACACCGACGCCGAAGGTCGTCTGATCCTGGCCGACGCGATCGTGCGTGCGTGCGAGGACGAGCCGGATTACCTGATCGAGACCTCCACCCTGACGGGCGCGCAGACCGTGGCCCTTGGTTCCCGCACGCCGGGCGTGATGGGTAGCGACGAATTCCGCGACCGGGTGGCGACGCTGTCGCAGTCCGTCGGCGAGAACGGCTGGGCCATGCCGTTGCCCGAGGAACTCAAGGACGACCTCAAGTCCTCGGTGGCGGACCTGGCCAATGTCAGCGGGTCCCGCTACGCCGGGATGCTGGTGGCGGGCACGTATCTCCGCGAGTTCGTCGCCGACGGGGTCCAGTGGTCGCACATCGACATCGCCGCCCCGGCTTACAACACCGGCGGCCCTTGGGGTTACACACCCAAGGGCGGCACCGGAGTGCCGACGCGGACGATGTTCGCGGTCCTGGAGGATATCGCCGACAACGGCTGATCATGTTCCCGCCCAACGTGAACAAGATGGCGAGATTTCTTCGGAGCCTCGCGATCTTCTTCACGTTGGGCGCAGCTCTCGCCGGCTGTTCGGGAACGTCGAACCCGCCGCCGGGGGCCTCCACGAGTGCGGCCGCACCGTCGACGCACCCGGCCGCGCCGGCGACCCCCGCCGGAGCGCAGCCCCGCCTGGCGCCGGATCCGGCTCGGCTGGCGCAGGATCTCATCGCCGACGAGCGTGCCCTCCGTGCTCCGTCGACGCCGGAGACGACGCTGACACAGGCGGCCCGGCGTCAGCAGGTCGCCTACCGCGCGATCGGCCGCCACCCCGAATGGGACGCGATCATCCGGCCCCGCATCCCCGCGGAACTGGTCGCGTTCTACGACCACAACGTCGATGCGCGTCGGCAACTCGCCACGCTGGCCGAACCCAAGGACACGCTGCCTGCGTGGCGCATCAACCCGCCGGCTCCGGCTGAGCTGCTCCTGGACGCGTACCGCGAGGCCGAGGCGGCCTCCGGCGTGGGCTGGAATTACCTCGCGGCGATCAACCTGATCGAGACACACTTCGGCAGCGTCACCGGCGACAGCTCGGCCGGCGCGCAGGGGCCGATGCAGTTCATGCCCTCCACGTTCGCCGCGTACGGCCTGGGCGGCGACATCCACTCACCCCGCGACAGCATCATGGCCGCCGGAAATTACTTGGCCGCCAACGGTTTTTCCCACGACCCCGACCACGCCCTGTTCCGGTACAACAACGCCGACGAGTACGTGCGAGCGGTCACCGACTACGCCGCCGCGATGGCCGCCGATCCGGCGGCTTTCGGCGCGTTCTACCGCTGGGATGTGTATTACGTCTCCACCGCAGGGGACGTGCTGCTGCCCATCGGGTACGCCGCCGAGTCTCGGATATCCGTCGGCGAGTATCTGACGGCCCACCCGCAGTAGCGGTCTACAGCGACCCCGACCGCGCCACCCGGCGCAGCGCCGAGGGCACCAGCCGTGCCACGCCGTAGGCGGCATAGGCCTCCGGGGTGACGGGGCGGATCGCCTTGTCCTTGCGGACCGCGGCGACGATGGCCTTGGCCACCTTGTCCGGCCCGTAGCGCCGCGCGGCGAAGGCCTTCTTGGTCGCCGCGCGCAACTGCTCCACCTGGTCCTGCTTTTCGGCAGGGACGTCGAAGCGGGTGGTGTCGATGATGTTGGTGTCGATCATGCCCGGGCAGATCGTCGTCAAACCGACTCCCGCCGCGTCCAATTCGGCGCGCAGGCAGTCGGAGAACATGAACACCGCGGCCTTGCTGGTCGAGTAGGCGTTCATCGAAGCCGACGGCGAATAGGCGGCCATCGAGGCCACGTTGACGATGTGGCCACCGGTACCCCGGTCGACGAGGCGTCGGGCGAATGACCTGCAGCAGTTGACGACTCCCCCGAGGTTCACATCGAGCACCCGGTCGAACTGCTCGGCCGGGGTGTCGAGGAACTTGCCGCCGTGGCCGATTCCGGCGTTGTTGACCACCACGTCGGGCACGCCGTGGGTGCTGCAGACCTGCTCGACGAAGCTTTCCACGGCCTCGGCGTCGGACACGTCGAGTCCGTAGGCGTGGGCCACGCCACCGCGCGCGGCGATCTCGTTGGCGGTGGCCTTGGCCGAAGCCTCGTCGATATCGCTGACCACCAGTTCGGCGCCCTGTGCGGCGAAGGCCAGGGCGGTGGCACGGCCGATGCCGCTGCCCGCACCGGTCACCGAAACCAGTGTGTCGCTGAAGGGATCACGCGAGCGGTCGACCTGAGCACGCCGCAAGGCGCGGGAGGCCGGGGCACCCTCGATGTGATCGATCAGATCGGCTGTCGCGTTGGCGATGGCCCGCCAGTGTGAGAACGGCGCCCAGTGGCCGGCTTTCAGGTCACGGCGCCACAGCAGCGGCACCCACTTAGACGACTCGTCGTAGCCGTGTCCACGCACCACGGGATCGTGGTCGTTGCAGATCAACTGCACGGGCACCGTCACATAGTGATCGCTCCGCAGAGTCGTGAACGAGCGAATCGCATTGGCGCGGTAGATCTTCAGGCCGTTCGCCGCATCGGTGTCAAGCGCCTCGGACTGGAATTTGGGGCCCGCGGTGTCGATGGCCTGCAGTCGACGCGCGGCACCGCGCCGCATCAGGACCGGCGCGACGACGGGGACCGAGAAGGGGATCCAGTAGCTGAACCGCGAGGCCAGGTTCACCGCCTTGGCGAACCGGATGGGCCGGTACGGGCGGGCGAGCCGGCCGCGCACGAACGACCCGTAGTGGTCGGTGCTGGGTCCCGACACCGACGTGAAGGACGCCACCTTCTCAGAGGCCTCGGGCCGGCTCAGGTACTCCCATACGCCGACCGAACCCCAGTCGTGGGCCAGCACGTGCACGGGGCGGCCGGGGCTCACCGCGTCGATCACCGCAGACAGGTCGTCGGCGAATCGGTCCATCCGGTAGGCCCTGACCGCCTTGGGGACATCCGAGGCCCCGGCGCCGCGGTTGTCGTACCGCACGATGTGGAAGCGGTCCTCGAGTTCGCCCGTGACGCCGTTCCACAGCACGTGCGAGTCCGGCCAGCCGTGGGCCATCACCAGCGTGGGGCGCTGCCGGTCCCCTTGTTCGTAAACCGCGATACGGGTTCCGTCCGAACTGTCGACGAAGCGCTGCATAGTCCATCCTCCACGAGGTACCTGTGACGAACAGTATCCAATACCGGAGGTACCGGTTGCCTCGACTCTAACGGTCGTCGAGTTCGCGGTACACGGCGCGCTGCCGTTCGATGCGTCGACGCGCATCGTAGTCCCGCATCCGTTGCGGATATCCGACCTTCTGCACGTCGTACACGGGGATCTGCAAACGCTCGCTGAGCTTCCGCGCACCCGCCTCGCCACCCGTGCGCCGCCGCGTCCATTCCCCGTCCGCAGCAACGAGCACGACCGTCACCTCCGTGACGGTGGTGCGGGGTTCGACGAATGCCTCGACTCCGACATGCTCGGCCACCCAACGTTGCAGATACTGCAGGTCCCCGGCCTGGTCGCTGCCGGATCCGCGCGCCGACCGGTTTCGGCGAAACGTATCGAACAGGCCCAACGGACGGATCTCCTCAGCTCTGGGGAAGTTCGACGAACCGCCCTGCAAACCCTCACTCGATAGTGCCAGAGGATCGGCAACCCTGAGTGAGTGCGAATGTTGCTGCAGTGACAGGATGGTTCCGACAATCCACCTAGGTGCCGTACCCAGTGCACCTAGCTGTGGTAAGCCAGAGTTCGAGTCGTCACAAGTGACCGTCCGAGGAGTCAATACATGGCCATCTCCGTCCAGATGCCCGCGCTAGGTGAGAGCGTCACCGAGGGGACCGTCACCCGCTGGCTGAAACAAGAGGGCGACACCGTCGAACTCGACGAGCCACTGCTGGAGGTGTCCACGGACAAGGTCGACACCGAGATCCCGTCGCCCGCCGCGGGTGTGCTGACGAAGATCGTCGCCCAGGAGGACGACACCGTCGAGATCGGTGGCGAGCTCGCGGTCATCGGCGAGGCCGGCGAACAAGCCTCGGCAGCGCCCGCCTCGGAGCCAGAAGCCAAGCCGGAACCCGAGCCGCAGCCCCAGGCCACCGAGCCCTCGGCCGCGCCGGCCGAGACTGCTGCCCCGGAGCCCGCCGCCCCGGCACAGCCTGCCCCGTCCGCCCCGGCTCCTGCCGCCTCCGGGTCGGCCACCACCGTCGTGATGCCTGAGTTGGGCGAGTCGGTCACCGAGGGCACCGTCACCCGCTGGCTCAAGAAGATCGGCGACTCGGTCGGCGTCGACGAGCCGCTCGTCGAGGTGTCCACGGACAAGGTCGACACCGAGATCCCGTCCCCGGTGGCCGGCACCCTGCTGGAGATCACCGCCGAAGAGGACGACACAGTGGCCGTCGGCGGCGAGCTGGCGAAGATCGGTGACGCCTCCGCGGCGCCGGCCGCTGCTCCTGCTCCCGAAGCACCCGCTCCCGAAGCGAAGCCTGAACCGAAACCGGAGCCCAAGCCCGAACCGAAACCAGAGCCGAAGCCCGAGCCCAAGGCCGAGCCCAAGGCCGAGCCAGCCCCTGCCGCGCAGGCGCCCGCGGCCCCGGCGGCAGCCGGAGACGGCTCGCCGTACGTCACCCCGCTGGTGCGAAAGTTGGCCGCGGAGAACGGTGTCGACCTGGCATCGGTGAAGGGCACCGGTGTCGGCGGACGCGTCCGCAAGCAGGATGTGCTCGCCGCGGCCGAGGCCAAAAAGGCTCCCCCGGCTCCGGCCGCACCGGCGGCCCCTGCCGCGGCCGCACCCGCCGCCGCGTCGGCGGCCCCGTCCCCGGCGTTGGCGCACCTGCGCGGAACGACGCAGAAGGCCAACCGGATTCGCCAGATCACCGCGAAGAAGACGCGGGAATCGTTGCAGGCGACTGCGCAGTTGACCCAGACCCACGAGGTCGACATGACCAAGATCGTGGCGTTGCGGGCCCGGGCGAAGGCAGATTTCGCCGAGCGCGAGGGTGTCAACCTCACCTATCTGCCGTTCATCGCCCGCGCCGTCATCGATGCGTTGAAGATCCACCCGAACATCAACGCGAGCTACAACGAGGACACCAAGGAGATCACCTACTACGACGCCGAGCACCTCGGCTTCGCGGTCGATACCGATCAGGGTCTGCTCTCTCCGGTGATCCACAACGCTGGTGATCTGTCGCTGGGCGGGTTGGCGCGTGCCATCTCCGACATCGCGGCTCGGGCCCGGTCGGGCAACCTCAAGCCAGACGAGTTGTCCGGTGGCACGTTCACCATCACCAACATCGGCAGCCAGGGCGCGCTGTTCGACACCCCGATCCTGGTGCCGCCGCAGGCGGCGATGCTGGGCACCGGGGCGATCGTCAAGCGTCCGCGGGTGATCTCCGACGAGTACGGCAATGAGTCGATCGGTGTGCGCTCGGTGTGCTACCTGCCGCTGACCTACGACCACCGGCTGATCGACGGCGCAGATGCCGGCCGGTTCGTGACCACCATCAAGCGCAGGCTCGAAGAAGGTGCTTTCGAGGCCGACCTCGGGCTGTAAACGCCGTTAGGAGGGGCTCCCCACTGTGGCGGACGCCGTCATCGCGATAGCGGGATCATCCGGTCTGATCGGTTCGGCGCTGGTGTCAGCGCTGCGCGCTGCCGATCGCCGGGTGCTCCGGATCGTACGCAGGGCACCATCGAACGGCGACGAGCTGTTCTGGAATCCCGACACCGGCGAGTTCGACGCCGGCGCGCTGAATGGCGTGGACGCGGTGGTGAACCTCTGCGGCGTCGGCGTCGGCGACAAACGGTGGTCGGGCGCCTTTAAGCAGAGCCTGCGCGACAGCCGGATCGGCCCCACCGAGGTGCTGGCCGGGGCGGTGGCCGATGC
Organism: Mycobacterium shunyiense; assembly: GCF_058270035.1. Taxonomy (NCBI): domain Bacteria; kingdom Bacillati; phylum Actinomycetota; class Actinomycetes; order Mycobacteriales; family Mycobacteriaceae; genus Mycobacterium; species Mycobacterium shunyiense. The sequence continues at coordinate 199,312 of NZ_JBZDPT010000047.1, forward strand.
CGGGGTGCCGGTGCTGATCAATGCCAGCGCGGTCGGCTACTACGGCGACACCCGGGACCGGGTGACCGACGAGTCCGCGCCCGAAGGGCGCGGTTTCCTTGCCGGGCTGTGCGCAGACTGGGAAGCGGCGACCGCGCCGGCCGTCGCCGCCGGCTGTCGGGTGGTGCTGCTGCGTACCGGGCTGGTCATGTCCCCGTCGGGCGGCATGGTGAACCGGCTCAAGCCGCTGTTCTCTCTCGGCCTGGGCGCCAGGCTGGGCAACGGCAGGCAGTACATCCCGTGGATCAGCCTTGAGGACGAGGTCCGCGCGGTGCTGTTCGCGATGACGACCGAAAGCCTGTCCGGACCGGTCAATCTCACCGGTCCGGCCCCGGTGACCAATGCCGAGTTCACCGCCGCACTGGGCCGGGCGCTCAACCGGCCCACCCCGGTGATGGTCCCGGGATTCGCGCTGCGCACGCTGCTCGGCGAGATTGCCGACGAGGGACTGCTCATCGGCCAGCGCGCGATCCCCGCCGCCCTGGAGCGGGCCGGCTTCAGCTTCCACCACAACACCGTCGGCGAGGCATTGACATATGCCACCGCCGCACCCGAGGATTAGCGAGCCGACGTAGCCCGGTAGTCCTCGATCACCGTCATCGCCTCGTCGAAGCCGCGGTTCATATGAGTCAGCGAAATCGCGATGTCACCGCCGGCCAACCGTCGGTTGGCCCCGCCCAAACGACCGGCCAACCGTCGGTTGGCCCCGCCCAAACGACCGGCCAACGTCGTCGACGGGAACCGTTTCGGGTCTGCCAGACGCAGCATGATGAATTTCTGATAGCGGTCCTTGAACACCGACACATCGACGATCTCGTCCCACGGGATGACCGTCTCCGACCACCGCTTGTAGTAGATGCCGTCGGAGGCGACCCGGACCTGCTCGCTGCGGTCGAATAGCCCGACCACCGCGATGACCGTCAGGATCAGGGAGATCAGGCAACTGGCCCCACCGAGTACCCGGTACAGCAGCGAAAGCTCGGCGTTGAGGGTCATCCAGGCCGAAATCGCTGCGAAAAGCGGTGTGAACAGCAGCAGCATCAAGAGTCGCCAGAGCGAATTGCGGGCGGAAAACGTCGGCACTGTCCGACGATATCGGGCGCAAACCCCTGCGCCGGGCAGCAATTTTGCGCGCGAGTAGCGTGGACGATCATGGCAGCATCCATCCGCTCGGCGACTGCTCCGGTGGCGGTGCGGCAGCTGGGGACGATCGATTACGAAGCCGCCTGGGAACTACAGCGCGAGATCGCCGATGCCAGGGTGGCCGGTGGGCCCGACACTCTGCTGCTGCTGCAACACCCGGCTGTCTACACCGCCGGCAAGCGCACCGAGCCACACGAACGTCCGGTGGACGGCACTCCCGTCGTCGACACGGACCGCGGAGGCAAGATCACCTGGCACGGCCCCGGACAGTTGGTGGGCTACCCCATCATCGGGCTGACCGAGCCGCTCGACGTGGTGAATTTCGTTCGGCGCCTTGAGGAAGCACTCATCACCGTGTGCGCGGATCTCGATCTGCAGACGGGCCGGGTCGAGGGACGGTCGGGCGTGTGGGTCGCCGGTGACGGGCTGCGCCCGGCCCGCAAGGTCGGCGCGATCGGCATCCGGGTGTCCCGGGCGACGACGCTGCACGGGTTCGCGCTGAACTGTGACTGCGACCTGTCGGCGTTCTCGTCGATCGTGCCGTGCGGAATCGCGGATGCCGGTGTGACATCGCTGACGGCAGAACTCGGTCGTCGCATCACCGTCGAGGACGTCACCGACCGCGTCGCCGCCGCCGTGTCCGACGCGCTCGACGGACGCCTGGAAGTAGCGCTGAACGTAGGATGAACCAGTGACTGTGGTGCCTGAAGGTCGGAAGCTGCTGCGTCTGGAAGTGCGCAACGCGCAGACGCCCATCGAACGCAAGCCACCGTGGATCAAGACCAGGGCCAAGATGGGTCCGGAGTACACCGAGCTCAAGGGTCTGGTTCGCCGCGAAGGTCTGCACACGGTGTGCGAGGAGGCGGGTTGCCCCAACATCTTCGAATGCTGGGAGGACCGGGAAGCCACGTTCCTGATCGGCGGCGAGCAGTGCACCCGCCGCTGTGACTTCTGCCAGATCGACACCGGCAAGCCGGCCGATCTGGACCGCGACGAGCCGCGCCGGGTCGCCGAGAGCGTGCAGGCGATGGGGCTGAAATACTCGACCGTGACCGGGGTGGCCCGTGATGATCTGCCCGACGGCGGGGCGTGGCTGTACGCGGAGACGGTCCGTCAGATCCATGCCCTGAACCCGAACACCGGCGTGGAGTTGTTGGCCCCGGACTTCAACGGAGAGCCCGCACAGCTTGAAGAGGTTTTCGAGTCGCGCCCAGAAGTGTTCGCGCACAACGTCGAAACCGTGCCGCGCATCTTCAAGCGCATTCGTCCGGCGTTCCGCTACGACCGCAGCCTTGCGGTCATCACCTCTGCCCGCGACTTCGGTCTGGTCACCAAATCGAACCTGATCCTCGGGATGGGCGAGACGATCGACGAGGTGCACACCGCACTGCGCGACCTGCACGACGCGGGCTGCGACATCGTCACCATCACCCAGTACCTGCGGCCCTCCCCCCGCCACCACCCGGTCGAACGCTGGGTCCACCCTGACGAGTTCGTCGAGCTGTCGAGCTATGCCGAGGGCCTGGGATTCGCCGGTGTGCTGGCCGGACCACTGGTCCGTTCGTCCTACCGCGCGGGCCGGCTCTATGCCCAGGCCGCGCGGGTTCGGTTCGCGGATCAACCCCCCGTATCCTGAGTTAATGGCGAAAACCCGCAATGCCGCAGAAACCAAGGCGGCAAAGGCCGAGGCGAAGGCTGCCCGCAAGGCGGCCTCGAAACAGCGGCGCAGTCAGCTGTGGCAGGCATTCCAGATCCAGCGCAAAGAGGACAAGCGCCTGCTGCCGTACATGATCGGCGCGTTCGTGCTGATCGTCGCTGCCGCTGTGGTCGCCGGCCTGCTCATCGGCGGGTTCACCATGTACACGATGGTCCCGCTCGGTGTGGTGCTCGGCGCGCTCGTCGCGTTCATCATCTTCGGCCGCCGGGCCCAGAAGTCGGTGTACAAGAAGGCCGAGGGCCAGACGGGTGCCGCGGCCTGGGCACTGGACAACCTGCGTGGCAAGTGGCGGGTCACCCCCGGCGTCGCCGCGACGGGTCATTTCGACGCAGTGCACCGGGTGATCGGTCGTCCCGGTGTGATCTTCGTCGGTGAGGGTTCGGCCACCCGGGTCAAGCCACTGCTGGCGCAGGAGAAGAAGCGCACCGCTCGCCTGGTCGGCGAGATCCCGATCTACGACATCGTCGTCGGCAACGGCGAGGGCGAGGTGCCGCTGTCGAAGCTGGAGCGCCACCTGAACAAGCTGCCGGCCAACATCACCGTCAAGCAGATGGACTCGATCGAGTCCCGGCTCGCCGCACTGGGCACCAAGTCCGGTCCGGCCGGGATGCCCAAGGGTCCGATGCCCGCCGGCGCGAAGATGCGTGGCGTGCAGCGCACGGTGCGTCGGCGCTAGGTTCTAGCGCCGCACCACCGCGGTCTTCGATGCCAGGTCATGGAGACCTCGGTGGTCCTCGTCGGTGAACAGCGCCGGGATGACCAGCACGATCAACAGGTTGCGGGTGAGCGCCCGGCCCAACCCGACGTGGTCGCGGCCGTCGAGCGGGATCACCGCCAGACCCAGCAGGTACTGGCCGGGGGTGAAGCCGAACAAGCGCACCGCGGCGACCCCGATGACCAACCACACCAGCAGCGCGATGTTCCGGAAGTCCAGCGAGTACAGCAGTTGGTCGCGACTCATGAGCCCGAACGACACCGCCAGCACCGCCGTCAGGCCCAGCGAGATCAGCCAGTCGGCCAGGATGGCACCGACGCGTCGGCCGAATCGGGCGATCGACCCGGGCCCCTGCTGGGGAAGTCCGAGCCGCTCTCCCGGATATCCACTGGCGGGTTCGGAGGAAGGTCCGGACAGCCAAGTTCCCATCGTGCGCGCCATAGGGCCAGAATAGGCGTGGCCGGTTTGGTTGCGGCGAGTAGCTCATGTCACAGAGAACGGTCATCGCGTAACTTGCGCGCAACATATGGTTGACGACTGCGCAACATCGTGTCCTTAGCGTCAACCCGCGGGTTACCAGTAAAGGAGAACACTGAAGTGGCAGAAAAGACGTCCGACGACATCTTCAAGCTGATCAAAGACGAGAACGTCGAGTACGTCGACATTCGCTTCTGCGATCTGCCAGGCGTCGTCCAGCACTTCTCGATCCCGGCGTCGGCGTTCGACGCGAGCGTGTTCGAGGACGGTCTCGCATTCGACGGCTCGTCGGTCCGCGGGTTCCAGTCGATCCACGAATCCGACATGATGCTGCTGCCGGACCCCGACACCGCCCGCATCGACCCGTTCCGCGCCGCCAAGACGCTGAACCTGAACTTCTTCGTGCACGACCCGTTCACCCGCGAGGCCTACTCCCGTGACCCGCGCAACGTGGCCCGCAAGGCGGAGAACTACCTGGCCAGCACCGGTATCGCCGATACCTGTTTCTTCGGTGCCGAGGCCGAGTTCTACATCTTCGACTCCGTGAGCTTCGACTCCCGGATGAACGGCACCTTCTACGAGGTGGACTCCGAGTCCGCGTGGTGGAACACCGGCGAGCCCTCCGAGGCCGACGGCCGCCCCAACCTCGGTTACAAGGTCCGCCCCAAGGGTGGCTACTTCCCCGTGGCGCCGTACGACCACTACGTCGACCTGCGCGACGAGATGTCGACCAACCTGATCAACGCCGGGTTCACCCTGGAGCGCGGCCACCACGAGGTGGGCACCGCCGGTCAGGCCGAGATCAACTACAAGTTCAACACGCTGCTGCACGCGGCCGACGACGTGCTGCTGTTCAAGTACATCATCAAGAACACCGCGTGGCAGAACGGCAAGACCGTCACCTTCATGCCCAAGCCGCTGTTCGGTGACAACGGTTCCGGTATGCACGCCCACCAGTCGCTGTGGAAGGACGGCAAGCCGCTGTTCCACGACGAGTCCGGCTACGCGGGCCTGTCCGACATCGCCCGCCACTACATCGGCGGCATCCTGCACCACGCCCCGTCGCTGCTGGCGTTCACCAACCCGACGGTGAACTCCTACAAGCGTCTGGTGCCGGGCTACGAGGCCCCGATCAACCTGGTCTACAGCCAGCGCAACCGCTCGGCCTGCGTCCGTATCCCGATCACCGGCAACAACCCGAAGGCCAAGCGCCTCGAGTTCCGCTGCCCGGACAGCTCGGGTAACCCGTACCTGGCGTTCGCGGCCATGCTGATGGCCGGCATCGACGGCATCAAGAAGAAGATCGAGCCGCTCGCCCCGGTCGACAAGGACCTCTACGAGCTGCCGCCGGACGAGGCCGCCAACATCCCGCAGGCCCCGACCTCGCTGGCCGCTGTCATCGACAAGCTCGAAGAGGATCACGAGTACCTCACCGAGGGCGGCGTGTTCACCGAGGACCTGATCGAGACCTGGATCTCCTACAAGCGGGAGAACGAGATCATGCCGATCCAGATCCGGCCTCACCCGTACGAGTTCAGCCTGTACTACGACGTGTAAGTCGGCACCGCCGACGCGACGTTTAAGTCGGCACCGCCGACGCGACGTCCAAGTCGCTCAGACTGTGGCCCCCGGTTCTTGCCGGGGGCCACAGTTTTAGGCTAACCTAACCAACGCGAGCGCAATCGCTTGCGGTGCTGACAACCTCACAGGTCAACGGAGAGATTCGTTGGCCTTTTCGTTTCTCTCCGGTCGTATTCACAGATGAGAGAACGAGGTTCACAATGTTCACGGTTTTCATGTTGGTCAAGACCAATCCGGAATGGCTCGGATTCCCGGTGGCCAAACGCTTCGATGAACTGGCCCGGCACCTGCAACCGATACTCGATCGACACCCAGCAGTGAATTTCCGTTGGTACGACACGGAGTTCTACACCGCCAGGGTCACCGACCTCCTGCTGTGGGAGACCACCGATCCGCACGAGTACGAGCTCGCGGTCGAGGAACTTCGCGAAACACCACTGTGGGACCGCTATTTCACCATCGTCGAGATCCTGCCTGGCGTGGCGAACGCGTACGCGGACAACTACGGCAGATCCGCCCTCGGGTAGGCACCCGACCGGCGGCCGGCTCAGCGCCGAAAGCACAATGGACCGATGCGGGTTCTGGTGCAGCGGGTGACATCGGCCAATGTTGCGGTCGACGGCGAAATCGTCGGCGCGATCGAGCCGAACCCGCAGGGGCTGGTCGCCCTGGTCGGGGCGACCCATGACGATGACGCCGCCAAGGCCCGGCGGATGGCCGAAAAGCTCTGGCAGTTGCGGATACTCGACGGTGAGAAGTCCGCGGCGGACGTTGGCGCACCCATCCTGGTGATCAGCCAGTTCACGCTGTACGCCAATACCGAGAAGGGCAGGCGCCCGTCATGGAACGCGGCCGCACCCGGTGCCGTTGCTGAACCTCTGGTGGCAGAGTTCGCGGGCGCACTCAAGGAATTGGGTGCGGTTGTGCAAACAGGAGTTTTCGGGGCGCACATGAAGGTGGAACTAGTCAATGACGGGCCGGTAACGGTGTTGCTGGAGCTGTGAGTTTTCTGCGGACGGCGAGTATTGTCGGCACATGACGACCAACTTGGACAGCCGACTGAGCTCAATTTCTCCTGCTGTCATCAGCTTGTTCCGCGTCGTGTTCGGTCTGCTGTTCGCCATCCACGGTGCATCCAAACTCTTTGCCTGGCCCGTCGATTCGGGCAGCGGCGCTGTCCCGGTGGGCACCTGGCCGTATTGGTACGCCGGTGTACTCGAGTTGGTCCTCGGCCTGCTGATCGCAGTCGGGCTGTTCACCCGGATCGCCGCAATCATCGCCGCGGGCCAGATGGCCTTTGCCTACTTCACCGAGCACCAGCCCAAGGGCCTGTGGCCGATCGAGAACGGCGGCGAACTCGCCGTGCTGTACTGCTTCGGCTTCCTGCTGCTCGCCGCAATCGGTGGTGGCGCTTACGCGTTGGACGCCACGCGCCGCAAGCGGCTTGCCGCCTAGTCCAGCGCGAGGTCTTTGCGGAAGCGCTTCAGTCCGTCGATCTTCTCGGCCAGGGTCGCCGAGGGCCCGGAGTAGAACATCCACGGCATGGTGATGATGCCCTGAATCCCACCAGCCTCCGCACGCGCGTAGTGCTCGGGAGTGAAGGCGTCGGTCAGCGGCGTGATGATGGTGAAATCATCCATCGTCAAACCCTTTTCGGCACGTAGCTCGCGCAACCGATCGACTCGCTGCAGGGCGTCATCGGTGGAGATCAGATCGCCGATCCAGCCGTCGTGGCGCGCCGCGCGCCGCAGCGCGATGTCGGACAGACCACCGACGTAGATCGGGATCCGCGGCGGGGTGGGCTCCATCTCGAGCCGGGGCGTGGAATAGAACTCGCCGGAGAACTCGGTCCAGCCGGGCTCCCACAGCTTCTTCATCAGCTCGAGCATCTCGTCGGTGCGCTTGCCGCGTCGCGCGAACTGCTGCCCCAGCAGGTCGAACTCTTCCTCACACCAGCCGACGCCGATGCCGAGTTCCAGCCGCCCGTCGGCCAGATAGGCCGCGGTGCCGATGGCTTTCGCGGCGGAGTACGGGTCACGCATCGCGGGCAGGTAGACAGTCGTGACGAACTTGCACCTGGTGGTGACGAGCGCCAGGGCGCCGATCATCACCCATGGGTCCGGCCAGTCGGTGAATGCCTCCCAGCGCCGCTTGCCGTCCTTGGTGTACGGATACGGTGTCGACAGCGTCTCCAGGTTCACCACGTGATCCGGGATGCCCATCCCGTCGTACCCGAGATCGTCTGCGGCCCTGGCCACTTCGACGGCCTCCCGGGTGTCCATGAAGGCCATGCTCACGTAGAACTTCATCCGGCGTCCCGCGCCCACGCCGGGGTGATGAAGACGCCTTCCGCCTCGACGGTGATCCCGTCGCCGTCGCTGATGTGGCCCCGCGCAAAGGTTTTGACACCTTCGGTCCGATCGATGTGGGCCTCGGCGCGCAGCGGCCCCAATGGAGTGCCGCGGTTGTACCGGCACGTGATGGTCCCCGTGTAGCGCGGCTCGTTCAGTCCCCCACTGGCCACCTCGCCGAGAATATGGTCGAGCACCAGCGCACAGATGCCGCCGTGCACCCAGCCCAGCGGCCCCTCGTAGGCGGCGCCCAGCACGAATTCACTCCAGCAGCTGCCGTCCTCGGCATGCTCGATCACCAGCGGCGGGGCCAGAGCGTTGCGCAGTCCGACGACCGGGTTGGCCCACACCACCGGGCGGTTGGTCTCGGCATGAAGCAAGGCGTGTGGCCCGTCGCGCTGTTCGCGGCGCAGCGAGGCGGTGACGGCCTCGACGGCCGCGGTTGCCTCGGCGATGGACTGTGGGTCCACCTGGGTTCGCACGCCGGCGTCGACGAGTTCGCGCATCGCCCGGGCAAAGGGTTCGTAGAGCGCCTCGAGCCGTTCGTGCTCGGCCGCGCTGATGACGTCGAACGTGTGCTGCATCCGGACTCCCAGTGAATTGGTTATATGCCCTTATTAACACCAGCCACTGGGACGTCCTGCACGCGGGGCCCAATTCGGCCTCGGCTACTCCCCGCCGAAAATTTTCCGGACCACGCCCTTCGCCCGCCGCGTCACCCTCAGGTAGTTGTCCAGGAACTCCCCGCCGTCGTCGCTGCCCCACCCGGCCGCCAACGCGACCGCGTTGAGCTGGCGGCCCGGCCCGGGCAGCTGATCGGTGGGTTTGCCGCGCACCAGGACCAGTGCGTTGCGCGCCCGCGTGGCCGTCAGCCAGGCCTCGCGCAACAATTCGACGTCACTCTCGGCGACCAGCTCGGCCGCACCGATCGCGTCGAGGGTCTGCAAGGTCGAAGTGTTGTGCAGCGCAGGCAGATTGTGCGCGTAACGCAGCTGGAGCAGCTGTACGGTCCACTCGACGTCGGCCAGTCCGCCACGGCCCAGCTTGGTGTGGGTGTTGGGGTCCGCGCCGCGGGGCAGCCGTTCGGCGTCCACACGTGCCTTGATCCGGCGGATCTCCTGGACCGCTTCGGCCGACACCCCACCGGCGGGGTAACGCGTCTTGTCGGCGATGAGCAGAAATCGTTCGCCGAGCTCGAGATCACCGGCCACCCGGTGAGCGCGCAGCAGGGCCTGGATCTCCCACGCCTGCGCCCACTGCTCGTAATAGGTCGCATATGACGCCAGCGTGCGCACCAGGGGCCCGTTACGGCCCTCCGGGCGCAGTCCGGTGTCGACCTCCAACGGCGGGTCCGCACTGGGTGTCCCCAGCAGGGCCCTGACCTGTTCGGCGATACTCACCGACCAGCGCACGGCCGCCGATTCCTCGACACCCGAGTTGGGTTCGCACACGAACATCACGTCGGCGTCGGAGCCGTAGCCGAGTTCGCCGCCACCGAGGCGACCCATACCGATCACGGCGATGCGTGCGGGCGCGCCGGATTCGGGGGTGTTGGCCCGGATCACCGCGTCGAGTGCGGCCTGCAACACGGCAACCCATACCGAGGTCAGTGCCTTGCACACGTCGGTCACGTCGAGCAGGCCCAGTACGTCCGCGGAGGCGATGCGGGCCAGTTCGCGACGGCGCAGGGTGCGGGCGGCGGCGATGCCGCGCACCGGGTCAGGGTGACGGCCGGCCGAGGCAACCAGGGCACGGGCCAGGCTGTCGGGATCGCCGTCGAGCAGTTTGGGGCCGTTGGGCCCGTCGGCGTACAGCTGGATCACCTCAGGAGCCCGCATGAGCAGTTCGGGGATGTAGGCCGAGGTGCCCAGCACCCGCATCAGCCGCTTGGCCACTGCGCCCTCGTCGCGCAGGGTCGACAGGTACCAGCGCTGCTCGGACAGTTCCTCGCTGATCCGGCGGTAGGCCAGTAGGCCCGCGTCCGGGTCGGGGGTGTCCGACAGCCAGTCCAACAGGGTCGGCAGCAACACCTGCTGCACCGTGCCCCGACGCCCACTCTGGCCCGTGAGCGCGGCCAGGTGGGTCAATGCACTCTGGGGCCCCTCGTAACCCAGTGCGGCAAGCTGACGTTCGGCCGCCTCGGTGCTCATGCCTGCGCCGATACCCAGCGCCGGCTGGCCCACCGTTTCGAGCAGAGGCTGGTAGAAGAGCTTTGCGTGCAGTCGCGACACCCGCATGCTCTGCCGCTTGAGTTCCTCGCGCAGCACGCCCTGGGCGTCGTGCCGGCCGTCGGGTCGCACGTGCGCCGCCCGGGCCAGCCATCGGTACGCCTCGACGTCGGTGTCGTCGGGCAGCATGTGGGTGCGTTTGAGCCGCTGCAGCTGCAGCCGGTGCTCGAGCAGTCGCAGAAATTCGTAGGAGGCCGTCATGTTGGCGGTGTCGTCGCGGCCGATGTAACCGCCCTCGCCGAGGGCCGCCAACGCGTCGACGGTGGACGCCACATGCAGTGAGTCGTCGTTGCGTCCGTGCACCAATTGCAGGAGCTGGACAGCGAATTCGACGTCGCGCAGGCCGCCGGTGCCCAGCTTGAGCTCGCGGGCCCGTACTCCGGCCGGGACGAGTTCCTCGACGCGGCGGCGCATGGCCTGAACCTCGGGAACGAAATCCTCACGCTCGCACGCGGTCCACACCATCGGCATCAGAGCCTCGATGTAGGCCTTGCCCAGTTCGGCGTCGCCTGCGGCGGGACGCGCCTTGAGCAGGGCCTGGAATTCCCAGGTTTTCGCCCAGCGCTGGTAGTAGGCGACGTGGGATTCCAGAGTCCGGACCAGTTGTCCGCGTTTACCTTCGGGGCGCAACGCGGCGTCGACCTCGAAGAACGCATCGGCGGCGAACTGCATCATCTCGCCGGCCACCCGGGTCGCGGTGGCCAGGTTGTCGTCGCCGTCGCCGTCCGGGACCGATTCCCCGACGAAGATGACGTCGACGTCGCTGACGTAATTCAGTTCGCGCGCACCGCATTTACCCATGGCGATGACTGCCAGCCGGGGCTGCACACCGTCGTCGCACACGACGCGCGTGGCCACTGTCAGCGCGGCGCCCAGCGCGGCGTCGGCCAGGTCGGACAGATGGGCGGCCACCTCGACGAAGGGCAGCACCGGCTCGTTCTCGACGGTCGAGGCGACGTCGAGCGCGCCCAGGACCAGCAGTCGGTCCCGGTAGAGATCCCGCAGCGCGGGCACGGCACTGCTTGCGCCCCTGTCGATCTCGGCTGCCCGGGCCGCAGCGGTGAAGACACTGTGCAGTTCGTCGGGGCCGGGGAGGTCGACCGCACCGGCCAACAACCGCCACGATTCCGGATGGGCGACGAGGTGATCACCGAGAGCCAGAGACGATCCGAGTACCCCGAACAGCCGGCCCCGCAGCGCCTTGTCGGTCAGGAGCCGCCGGTTGAGTTCGTCGGCGTCCGCACCGAGCGCGTCGGTCAACCGCACCATTGCCAGCAGCGCGACGTCGGCGTCCGGTGCACGCGACAGCGACCACAGCAGTTCGACGTGTGACTCGGTGTTCCAGCCGAGCTGTTCCAAGTGGGCCGCTGCCTGGGGATGGACCAGACCGAGCCGACCGACGCTGGGCAGTTTCGGGCGATCGGTTGCAGGCTTGGGCACGTTCACGACGGTAGCGCACGCTCGCAGGAAACGACCGGCACCGGCGCCACCCGTCTCAGAGCGACAAGTAGGTCTTCAGCTCGTAGGGCGTGACGTGGCTGCGGTAGTTCTCCCACTCTGCGCGCTTGTTGCGCAGGAAGTAGTCGAATACGTGCTCCCCCAACGCTTCCGCGACGAGCTCGGAGTTCTCCATGGCCTCCAGCGCGTTGCCCAGGCTGGTGGGCAGCTCGCGGTAGCCCATGGCGCGCCGCTCTTCGGGTGTCAGGCTCCAGACGTTGTCCTCGGCCTGCGGGCCCAACACGTAGCCCTTCTCCACGCCACGCAGACCGGCGGCCAGCAGCACCGCGAAGGTCAGGTAGGGGTTGCATGCCGAGTCGGGGCTGCGGACCTCGACGCGCCGCGACGACGCCTTGCGCGGGGTGTACATCGGAACCCGCACCAGCGCCGAGCGGTTGGCCGCGCCCCACGACGCCGCCGTCGGGGCTTCACCGCCGTGCACCAGGCGCTTGTAGGAGTTCACCCACTGGTTGGTGACGGCGCTGATCTCGCTGGCGTGCTCAAGGATGCCCGCGATGAAGGACTTGGCCACGTCGGACAGCTGCAGCGGGTCGTCGGGGCTGTGGAAGGCGTTGGTATCGCCTTCGAACAGGCTCATGTGGGTGTGCATGGCCGAGCCGGGATGCTCGCCGAACGGCTTGGGCATGAACGACGCCCGCACACCGTCGGCCAGCGCGACCTCCTTGACCAGATACCGGAAGGTCATCACGTTGTCGGCCATCGACAGGGCATCGGCGTAGCGCAGATCGATCTCCTGCTGGCCCGGTGCGCCCTCGTGGTGGCTGAACTCCACCGAGATGCCCATCTGCTCCAGCGCCTCGATGGCGTGCCGGCGGAAGTTGGGGGCCGAATCGTGCACGGCCTGGTCGAAGTAACCGCTGTTGTCCGCCGGCACCGGCACCGACCCGTCGTCCGGGCCGGGCTGCAGCAGGAAGAACTCGATCTCGGGGTGCACGTAGCAGGTGAAGCCCAGGTCGCTGGCCTTGGCGAGCTGCCGACGCAGCACGTGTCGCGAGTCTGCCCACGACGGTGAGCCGTCCGGCATGGTGATGTCGCAGAACATGCGCGCCGAGTAGTGCTTGCCGGCGCTGGTGGTCCAGGGCAGCACCTGGAAGGTGGACGGATCAGGCCGTGCCACGGTGTCGGACTCCGAGACACGGGCGAAGCCCTCGATCGAAGAGCCGTCGAAACCGATGCCCTCCTCGAAGGCGCCTTCGAGTTCGGCGGGCGCGATCGCTACCGATTTGAGGTAGCCGAGGACGTCGGTGAACCACAACCGAACGAACCGGATATCGCGTTCCTCCAGGGTGCGCAGCACGAATTCCTTCTGGCGGTCCATGAGCGCAGCGTAGGCATCGGCTGTTAATTCTGTGTTACGGGCCTGCAAGGAGTTAGCAGGAGAGGTTGCCCGGGGAGCCCTGGGTGACGAAGAAGTTCAGCACCGCGGTGTCGACACAGGCGTTCCCGTTGAACACCACGGTGTGTTGGGTGCCCTTGAACGAGATGAGCGCCGCGTCCATTTGCCGGGCCAGTTCCACCCCGGCCTGATACGGCGTGGCCGGGTCGCCGGTGGTGGACACCACGACGACCTTGCCCGGCCCGGGCCCGGTGACCGGGTGGGGTGACGACGTCGCGGGCACCGGCCACAGCGCGCAGATGTCCCGCGGCGCGTATCCGGTGAACTCGCCGTAGGACATGAACGGGGCGGCGGCACGGGTCCGCTGGTCCGCCTCGGCCCACACCGCTGGGTCGGTGGGGAAAGGCGTGTCGACGCACCGGATCGCGGTGAACGCGTCCTGCATGTTCTGGTAGTGCCCGGTTTCGTCGCGGCGCCAGTAGTCGTCGGCGAGCAACAGCAGGTCGCCGGCGTCGGTGCCACGCGTCAACCCGAGCAGCCCACTGGTCAGGTACGGCCAGTACCGCGCCGAATACAGGGCGTTGCCGGTGCCGGTGATCGCGTCGGCGTAGCCGAGTCCACGCGGGTCCGCTGTGGGGTGCGGCGTCGTCACCAGTGGATCCACGAGCCCTTGGTACCGGCTGACGAACTGGGCAGGGTCGGTGCCCAGGGGGCAGTCGGCCGCCGTCGCGCATTCCGCGGCGTAGGTGTCGAAGGCCTTCTGGAAGCCGGCGAGTTGGCGGACGTTCTTGGTGATCGGATCCAGGCTGGGATCTATCGCGCCGTCGAGCACCATCGTGCGTACCCGGTCCCCGAACTGTTCGGCGTACGCGCTGCCCAGTTCGGTGCCGTAGGAGAAGCCCAGATAGTTGATCTGTCCCTCCCCCAGCGCGGCCCGCACCGCATCCATGTCCCGTACCGCGGAGGCGGTGCCGACATTGGCCAGGAACGGCGCGCCCATGCGGTCGAGGCACTGCTGGGCGAACTGACGGTAGACATCTTCGATGTGGGCGACCCCGGCAGGGCTGTAATCGGCCATCGGCTCGCGGCGGTAGGCGTCGATCTCGGCGTCGGTGCGGCAGCGCAGCTCCGGGGTCGAATGCCCGACGCCACGCGGATCGAAGCCGACCAGGTCGAAATGATCGGTGAGTGGGGAGCCGGCCAGCGCGGCACCCATGCCGGCGACGGTGTCCACCGCTGAGGCGCCGGGGCCGCCCGGGTTGATGAACAGGGCGCCGATCCGCTGACCGCTGGCAGGTATCCGGATGACGGCCAATTGCGCTTGTGCGCCTTGGGGGTCCGGGGAATTCCAATCGATCGGAACAGCGACCGTGCTGCACTGCGCCGTCGGAATCCGTGCCGGATCTTGCACCCATTGAGCGCAACTTCCCCACTCCGGCCCGGATTCCGGCGCAGCAGCCGCGACGGGGACGGCGACCGGACACACCACGGCGGATGCGCTGAGCAGAGTCACCGCAAGGGCACTCGCCGCCCGCCTGCCCGCCCACCACACGGCAGTCATGGTCGCACGGCGGCCACCGCCGGGTCTGCGCCTGACGCCGACCAGAGATCCGCCGGAGACCAACCGGTGACCTTGACGGCCGGATCGGTCAGCAACGGGTTCCGGGCGGGGGCACCGTCACGTCGACGAGGTAGGTCGCGGCGATGTCGTCGATGCACTTGTTGCCCTGGAACACCACGGTGTGCTGGGTGCCCTCGAAGGTCACCAGGGTGCCGCCGAGTTGGCGGGCCAGGTCGACGCCCGCCTGGTAGGGCGTGGCCGGGTCGTTGGTGGTCGAGACCACCAGGGTCGGAGGCAGCCCCTTCACCGAGATCTCGTGCGGCTTGCTGGTGGGCGGCACCGGCCAGAATGCGCAGGTGCCCATGGGCGCATGCCCGGTGAATTCGCCGTAGCTCATGAACGGGGCCACCTCCCGGGCCCGCCGGTCCTCTTCGACGACGGTGGCCCGGTCGGTGATCGCGGGCTTGTCCACGCAGTTGACCGCGACGCGCACGTCGGTCGAATTGTTGTAGTGGCCCTTGGCATCTCGGCCCATGTAGAGGTCAGCCAACGCGAGCATGACGTCACCGTTGCCGTTCTTGAGTCCGGTCAGGCCCTCGGTGAGGTGCCGCCACAGGTTCGGCGAATACAGGGGCAGGATCGTGCCCACGGTGGCGTCGCTGTAGCCCAGCCCGCGCTGATCGCGGGTCTTGGCGGGGTGTTCCACCAGCGGGTCGATCAGGCTCTTGTACACCTCGACGGCCTTGGCCGGGTCGGTGCCAAGCGGGCAGTCGGGGTTCTTGGTGGTGCAGTCGGTGGCGTAGTCGTCGAAGGCCTTCTGGAACGCCGCGGCCTGACGGATGTCTTCTTCCACCGGATCGGCGTTGGGGTCGACGGCACCGTCGAGGATCATCGCGCGGACCTTCTGCGGGAACTGCTCGGCGTAGGTGGCGCCGATGCGGGTGCCGTACGAGTAGCCGAGGTAGGTCAGCTTGTCGTCGCCGAGGGCAACCCGGATGGCATCCAGATCCTTGGCGACGTTCTCGGTGCCGACGTTTTCGAGGAACTCCTTGCCCATCTTGTCGACGCAGCGCTGAACGAACTTCTTGGTCTCGTTCTCCAGATGCTCGACGCCTTCGGGGGTGTATTCCACCGTCGGGTCGGCGCGCAGCCGGTCGTTGTCCTCATCGGAGTTGCACCACACCGCGGGTGTCGAGGATCCGACACCGCGCGGATCGAACCCGACGATGTCGAAGCGGTCCTTGACCGACTGCGGCAGACCCGACAACAGGGAGACGGCCGATTCCACGCCGGATTCGCCGGGGCCGCCGGGGTTGATCACCAGCGAGCCGATCTTCTGGCCCGCCGCCGGGAACCGGATCATCGCCAGGCGGGCGACGTCGCCGTCAGGCTTCGAGTAGTCGACCGGCACCGACAGCATCCCGCATTCCGCATTGTCGGGGATCTGCACGTGGTCACCGGAGCCGGCGTTGCACGGCAGCCATTGCACCGGCGTGCCGGGCCGCGGAACGGCGATCTTGGCCTGGCCATCGACCACCTGGGTGCAGCCCGCCGCGGCCACCGCCGTCATCGCCAGCAGCGCGCCGAACCTCATCCTGAACTTCATGGCTGACCATGCTGCCATGGCACGACATTGCCGCAGGCCGGGCCTGGTCACGAGGTGCCGCGACGCTATCGGGTAGCGGCAAGGAGTTCGTCGAGCGCGACGTGGAAATCGTCGGCCATATCCCACAGGTCAGGCAGCAGATCCGGGCAGGACATGATGCCGACGTCGAGCTTGCCGGTCAGCGACATCACGGTGATGTTGAGCCCGGATCCGTGGAAGATCGGGCCGAGCGGGTACATGGCCTTGACCTCACACCCCAGTAGGTACAGCGGGTCCTGTGGCCCGGGAACGTTCGAGATGACCAGATTGTGGACGGGTTTGGCCCCGGACAGGCGGCTGGCCGCGTACACCCGCATCGCGGCGCCGAACACCGCCGGTGCCGCGAACTGGGTCCAATCCTGGAGAAGCGTCGCACCGATGGCGGAACTGTGTTGCTTGGCAACGGAATTCGACTCGGCGATGGCCCTCAGCCGCTCGGCCGGGTCCTCGATGTTGGTTTCGAGCTTGGAGAACATCCCCGACACCTGATTGCGGCCGGGCCGGTTGGAGCGGTCGTGCACCGATACCGGCACCATCGCGACCAGCGAGCTTTCCGGCAGTTCACCGCGGTCGTGCAGGAAGGTGCGCAGCACGCCGGACACCAGCGCCATCACCACGTCGTTGACCTTGACGTCGAAGTGGTTCTTGACGGTCTTGATGTCCTCAAGGTCCAACTGGGCGAACGCCACGCTGCGCTGACCGGTGATGTTGGTGTTGAACGCGGTCTTCGGCGCGTTGAAGGGGGCCGCCATCGCCTGCCCGTTGATTGCCCGGCGCACCGTGTCGATGACCGTGCTCGCCGTGGTGGGCAGCACGTTGGCCAGCTTCAGTGGCCGGGTCACGAACCTGAGTGCACCGCTGATGGCGATCTCGGCGCCGGTGGCGCCGCCCACCCCGTCGACCGGGTCCGGGGGCGGGGCATCCGCCACGGTGGTGCACAGCTGCGACATCAGGTTTGCGCCGGTCACCCCGTCGACGCCGGAGTGGTGCACCTTCGTCATCAGCGCCAATCGACCTCCGGCGTGGGCATCGGTGCCCGCCATGTTCTCGATGACCCACATCTCCCACAACGGCCGGGTCCGGTCCAACGGAAGCGACGCGATGTGTCCGCAGATCTCGGACAGCTCGGCCCGACCACCGGGACCGGGTAGGCCGATCCGGTGCAGGTGCCGGTTGACGTCAAAGTCCTTGTCCTCCACCCACACCGGGTGGTCGAGATTGAACCGGCTGTCGGCCAGCTTCTCCCGGAATTGCGGCATCGCCTTGATGGTCAGGGTGAGCGCGTCACGCATCCGGTCGAAGGTGTAGCCGCCCGGCATGGTCGAGGTGTCCAGTTCCAGCACCGAGCACACGTGCATGGGCTGCGCGGCAGTTTCGAGATACAGGAAGCTGGCGTCGAGTCCGCTGAGCCGTTGCATGCCGCTGATGTTAGGGCTCCGCGCACGAACTGTGAGGAAATCCACTCGAACGTCGCTTTGGCCTTCATTACGTGCAGTGGCAGACTTGCACTTGTCAGCCGAACCCGGGGACCGCAGAGCGGCCTCGAGGATCGAACCGACCATCACAAGGGACGACGATGTCTGAACAGTCTGTTTATGGTGCTTCCGATTCTGTCGAAGCCAAGCCGCGCACCAAGGTCCGCACGCTCACACTGCAGAAGTGGAAGTCCGAAGGCCACAAGTGGGCGATGCTCACGTGTTACGACTACTCCAGCGCACGG
The DNA here is from genome assembly GCF_058270035.1 of Mycobacterium shunyiense. Classification (NCBI taxonomy): domain Bacteria; kingdom Bacillati; phylum Actinomycetota; class Actinomycetes; order Mycobacteriales; family Mycobacteriaceae; genus Mycobacterium; species Mycobacterium shunyiense. The sequence continues at coordinate 217,343 of NZ_JBZDPT010000047.1, forward strand.
GTATTCGACGAGGCCGAGATTCCGGTACTGCTGGTCGGTGACTCGGCCGCAAACGTGGTCTACGGCTACGACACCACCGTGCCGATCTCCATCGATGAGCTGATCCCGTTGGCCCGCGCGGTCGTCAAGGGCGCCCCGCACGCCCTGGTGATCGCCGACCTGCCGTTCGGCAGCTATGAGAGCAGCCCCACCCAGGCCCTCGCGACCGCCACCCGCTTCATGAAGGAGACCGGCGCGCAGGCCATCAAGCTCGAGGGTGGTGAGCGGATGGCCGATCAGATCGCGACGCTGTCCGCCGCGGGCATCCCGGTGGTCGCGCACATCGGCTTCACGCCGCAGAGCGTGAACGGGCTGGGCGGGTTCCGCGTCCAGGGTCGCGGCGACGCCGCCGAGCAGACCATCCACGACGCGATCGCCGTGCAGGAAGCCGGCGCCATCGCGGTAGTGCTGGAGATGGTGCCCGCCGAGTTGGCCACGCAGATCACCGGCAAGTTGACCATCCCCACCGTCGGCATCGGGGCCGGCCCCAACTGCGATGCTCAGGTGCTCGTCTGGCAGGACATGGCCGGGCTCACCAGTGGCAAGACCGCCAAGTTCGTGAAGCGCTTCGGCGACGTGGGCGGCGAACTGCACCGTGCGGCAACGCGGTACGCCCACGATGTGGCGTCCGGGGTCTTCCCGGCCGAAGAGCACTCTTACTGATCTCCCCCGCCGAGATCAACGAAAACGTCGCTGGAGAACGGATTCAGCGACGTTTTTGTTGATCTGGCGGTGCGCCGATCCGTGTGACGATTGGGCGTGTGAACAGCGACCAGGACAAGCCCTCTGACGACACCGCACCGAGTCGAATTGCGTCATTCTCTGCCGGCGCCGCCATTGTCCTGCTGTTGTCGGCGATTGCACTGGCAGTCTGGAGTCGTCTCGACGCCAAGTTCGGTGTGGTCGGCGATGCCGCTCCCCCTTCGGGCGTCGACGAGCATCCGTGGAACTCGGCCACCTTCCTTTCTGTGGCGGCAGCCGTCGTCGCCGTACTGCTTCTGATCGCCCTTCAGCGCGCCATGCGGTCTCGGGCTGCGGCCCTGCCACCCCGCTGGGCCTCCGTGGGCGTAGTGGCGGTCTGCGCGCTCGTGTTCCTCGCCGCGTTCAGCACCGGTGTGCTGGGCTACTTCCGCCATGTCATGGGTGAAGGCCCCATCACGGCGGCGCTGCCAGCGGCGATCGGTGCCTGGGTGCTTGCCATCGCAGGTGCGGTCGCCACGGTGTTCGCGGGCTTCGGGCTGCCCTGGTGGACTCGACGCGTGAAGTCGGCGCTGGTGGTCGGTGTCGTCGTCGCGGTCGTGGTGTCCGGGGCGGTGGCCGTCGCCGCGGGGTTCGCCGGTAACGACGCCAGATTCATCGACGCGACCACGGCGGATCGAGTCGACGTTCCGCCGTACCCGACAGCGCTCGGCCAGCACAAATTCAGCGTGAAACTACCTGCCGCGCTCGGCACGTCCGCCGATCCCCAATACGAAATCTGGCCGGCAGGAGCGGGTTTTGTGGTCACTCACGCGGGAGCCGTCACCGCCTATGGTGCCGACGGCAACGAGCGGTGGCACTATCGCAGAACCGGACCGGGAAAGACCGTCATGTCGGCGCGGGTCTACGACCAGAGGGCCACCGTGGTCATAGCGGACTTCGGTGCCGCACCGTCCCTCGCCCGGGACCGGAAATATGTTCTGCTGGGCCTGGACGCCGTTACCGGGCAACGGCTGTGGACCCGCCGCGACGCGCGGTTGACATCGGCGTTCCTCGGCGAATCGGGTCTGTATGACCCCGATCCGTTTCTCATCGACCGCACCGACGAGACCTGGACCCGTTTCGATGCCCGCACCGGTGAACCGATGTGGTCGGTGGCCAATCCCCGTGGCGACTGCAAGGAGCAACGCGCGGCCGATACCGGCAACCGCCTCACGTCCCTGTTGTGGTGCGAACGCGAGAACGACGGGCGGCGCGTGGTGAACCAGAGAATCCTCGCAGCCGATCCGCTGAACGGTGAGAAGCTCTGGGAGCACACCTACTTGCCGGACGTATCCCTCGATGACGATTCCTGGCGCGACTATTCGGTCTACCCGTTCCCGACCGGCTCGTCCGGCCTGTACCTACGGGTCGATGCGAACGACCCGCAGCGCGCGAGCGATTTCTACGTCGATCCGGGTAGGCAACTCGTCGTGCCGCTGCCGGTGGATGTCGGCGCGCAGACGACGCCGGCGCCGGCGGAGGACTTCCTGGTCCGCCACCACTACAACGGACGCAGGTGGGACGTGCTGTCGGTGTACGGCAACGACGGAAAACCGAAATGCGCCACCACAACACCGCTAGAGGCCGCGGGCTCTCTGTTGCCGGACCGCAGGCAGTCCGAAGCGGGTTACGTGGCGTTGCGCGATGGCTTCGTGGTGTACGACTACGGCCCGAACTTCAGGTACGACGAACATTCGTTCTTGCGGATGTTCAGCAATACGACCTGTCAGCCGGTGTCCGAAGTCCCCTTCAGTGCGATCCTCGGACTGGTGGCCGCGCCCGGCGTCGTGTTGGCACTACGCCAGGACGTTCCCGACATGGAGACCGTCGTGATCGAGGGCTATGCGTGAGCGCCTAGGCGAAGTCGGGCTTGCGCTTGGCCAGGAAAGCATCGACGCCCTCGCGGCCGTCGGCGGAGTTGGCCCGCTCGGCGATGAACCGCCCTTCGGCAGCCATCTGCTCTTCGAGGCTGTTCTTGAACGAGGACACCAGCAGCGACTTGACCGCGCCGTTGGATCCGCCGGACCCGGTGGCCACCTGCTCGGCCAGTTTGGCGGCACGCGCGGCCAGTTCGTCGCCGGCGACCACCTCGGTGACCAGTCCCCACTCCTGCGCCTCGGTGGCCGAGAGCGTGCGGTTGGTGAGGATGAGTTCCTGCGCCCGGCGCAAGCCGACGAGTCGCGGCAGGTGATAGGACGCGCTGCCGTCGGGGCTCAGGCCCACCTTGGTGTAGGCCATGGTGAAGGTGGCGGATTCGGCGGCCAGGACCAGGTCACCGGTCACCGCGAGGCTGAACCCGGCGCCGGCCGCGGTGCCGTTGACCGCGGTGATCAGCACGGCGTCCATCCGGGCGAACGACGAGATGGCCTGGTGCAGGTCGTCGGCGACGCCCTTGATGAACTGGCCCCGGTCGGGTGCGGTGGCGAACGATTTCAGGTCGCCACCCGCGCAGAAGAACCGGCCCGCACCGGTCAGCACCACGACCTTGGTCGCAGGCGTGTCGCAGCGCCGCGCGGCGTCGGCCAGTTCGCGAGTCATGGTGTCGTTCATGCCATTCGCGGCATCCGGGCGGTTCAGCGTGATGTATGCGACGGCTCCGGACTGTTCGAACGAGATGGCTTCATAGGTGGGCTCGGTCACGGCCCGAACTCTAGCGGGCCGGGGTTTGCGGCGGTCGCACCCCCAGTCGAGCCGCGGTGGCAGTCACCAGCGGACTGAAGTCGCCGTCGAACCCGAGGATCCGCAGCGCCGCCTCCGCGATCACCCAGGGCTGCGCGGGCGTGCCCTCGACCTCGTCGGAGCGGGTGTTGACCACCGATTCCACCAATCGGAACGGCAGGTCGGCGGCCGGGGGTGGACCACCGCACTCGGCGATCACCGCGTCTGACAATCTGCGGTACACCTCGCGAAGCTCGGCGCGTCGTTGCCGGAACGGCGCGAACCGGTCGGTCCGGAGCTCCGGAAGCAGATAGAGGGCACCCAGATTCCACCGTCCCGCACACAACTGGCGCGCATCGGCGACGGCGAGGATGTGCAGGCGTTGTGCCGCCGTACCCGCGCCGTCGAGCAGTTCGGCGCCCAGGCGGAGGGCCTCGTCGACGGTGCCGGCCAGCAGGGCGTCGAGGATGTCGTCCTTGGTGGCGAAATGGTGATACAGCGAGGCTTGTCGCACCCCGACCTCGTCGGCGATCCGCCGGGTCGAGGTGCTGGCGTAGCCGTGGTTGGTGAACAGTTCGGCGGCGGCGTCAAGGATCTGTTCCCGGGCAGTCGTGCCCGGTCGCCGCGGCCGCTCCAGCCGCGGGCGTCCGCGCCCGGCACTGGCGCTCGCCGGTGTCGTCTCAGCCCCCATGCCAGCAACAGTAAGAGACGTCTGCGGACATGACCGTCAGCGCGGTCGGGACAGCGCCAAGTCTTGATGTTGCTGTGACCGGACACCGGTCGTGGCACCCACCCGAATATGGCACGCTGGTGCCATCCGATCTCCCGCCTCCGGTGCACAGCGAAGGTGACTATGGCTCCCGGCAAATCCAAGACCGCGAGATACACCGAAATCGAGCGGAAGTTCGCCGTCACCGAGGACACCGTCTCGCCCTCGTTCGAGGGTTTGTCGGCCGTCACCGAGGTGGAACACACCCCGACCCAGCATCTGGATGCGGTGTACTTCGACACCCCTGATCGCGACCTGGCAGCGCACCGCATCACGTTGCGGCGCCGCACCGGCGGCAACGACGCGGGCTGGCACCTGAAGCTCCCGGCCGGGGTCGACACCCGCACCGAGGTTCGCGCGCCTCTGGGCGCGGGCACCGACACGGTGCCCGAGGATCTGCGCGACATCGTGCTGGCGATCGTCCGGGATCGTCCGCTGGCCCCGGTGGCCCGGATCAGCACCGAACGCCACGTCGAGGTACTGCACGGAGCGGACGGCGTCGCACTCGCCGAATTCTGTGATGACCGGGTGACCGCTTCGGCCACCGAAGGCGAAGAACAGAGCTGGCGCGAGTGGGAGCTGGAACTGCTCACCGCCGACGTGCCCGACGACCTGATGGACCGCCTGTCGAACCGGCTCGCGGATGCCGGCGCGGAACCGGCCGGGCACGGTTCGAAGCTGGCCAAGGTCCTCGGTACCGACCAGGCCCCGGCCCCGACGCTCCCGGCTGATCCGGTGCACCGGGCCATCGCCGAGCAGATCGACGCGCTGCTGGAGTGGGACCGGGCCGTACGCGCGGACGCCTACGACTCGGTACATCAGATGCGGGTGACGACCCGCAAGATCCGCAGTCTGCTGCAGGAGTCCAAGGACTCCTTCGGGCTGGATGACGACGGCTGGGTGCTCGACGAGTTGCGGGCGCTGGCCGCTGTCCTGGGTGTGGCCCGCGATGCCGAGGTATTGGGCGAGCGTTATCAGCGCGCACTCGACGAGATGCCCGCCGAGCTGGTCCGCGGCCCGGTACGCCAGCGTCTGGTCGAGGGTGCCAACCGCCGCTACACCGCGGGTTGGCGACGTTCGCTGTTGGCGATGCGGTCACAACGCTACTTCCGGTTGCTGGACTCACTGGAAGAGTTGGTCGGTGCCGAGAAGCCCGAATCTGCGGACGGCTCTGCGCCATCGGTGACCATCGACGCCGCGTACAAGCGGGTACGTAAGGCGGCCAAGACCGCCGCGGCGGTGGCTGCCGAAGATGCCAGCGCCGACGAGAAGGATGAGGCGCTACACCGGATCCGCAAGGGCGCCAAACGGCTTCGTTATACCGCGGCTGCCACCGGGGCGGACAAGGTGTCCGATCGGGCAAAGAGCATCCAGTCCCTGCTGGGCGACCACCAGGACAGCGTGGTGAGCAAGGCACACCTGAGCACCCAAGCCGATGCCGCACATGCCGCCGGCGAGGACACCTTCACCTACGGGCTGCTCTACCAACAGGAGCACGACGCCGCCCAGCAGTCCCGGGCGTTGTTGGACGACGCGCTGAAGAAGTTGGCCAAAGCGGTGCGCAAGGCCCACTAGGGGGCTGAGGGCGAACGAGTTGGCCTGTAAGCCGGATTCTGTGCCGGCCCTCCCGTTGCCAGGAGGGTCAGTGGCGACCATCCATCTGGACACACCGTCGCCGGGTGCCTCGAGCGGCCTACCCGCAGGCTCGGGCGAGCAGCCCTCGAACGCCTGCGCGGCCGCAACCAGGTTGCGGCCTTCTTGGCCTTGCTTCGGGTGGGGTTTGCCTAGCCACCCCGGTCACCCGGGGTGCTGGTGCGCTCTTACCGCACCGTTTCACCCTTACCCCCTCGCCGCAAGGGCTCAGGTGGCGGTCTGTTTTCTGTGGCACTTTCCCGCGAGTCGCCTCGGATTGCCGTTAGCAATCACCCTGCTCTGTGAAGTCCGGACTTTCCTCGACACCCGAAGGTGCCGCGGCCGCCCAGCCAACTCGTTCGCGCTGGTCAGACTACCCTCAAAATCATGGCTCAGGTGCCACCGGCACGATATTTGCTCCGCGCGAAGGATCTGGCGGACGCCCGCTACGCGGATCCGATCACCGTCGACGACCTTGCCGCGGCGGCCGGCTTGTCCCGGGCGCATTTCAGCCGCATGTTCACCCGCACCTTCGGTGAGTCTCCGCGCGCCTATCTGCAGAGCCGACGGCTGGAACGGGCTGCGGCGCTGCTGCGCAACACCGACCGCTCGGTGGCGGACATCTGCGTGATGGTCGGCCTACACAGCGTGGGGTCGTTCACCACCAGTTTCGCTCGCGTGTACGGCAAGCCTCCCGCGGCCTATCGCGCCGGCCTGCCGCCTGCGATGCTGCGCGCCCCGGTGCCCAGTTGCATTCTGGCGCGCGATACCCGGCGGCCCCACACCGGCCGAGCCAAGACAGCACAAACGGAGAAGACGGCCGGGCCAGAGCGGACGTAGCGTCTGCTCATGATGAAAATCGCTTACACGCATCTGTGGGTTCACGATCAGGAAGTCGCGTTGAAGTTCTGGACCGAAAATGTGGGAATGGAAGTGCGCGAAGATGTTTCGTTTCCGGAGGAGATGGGCAACTTCCGGTGGGTCACGGTCGGCCCGCCGGGACAGGAGGACGTCGGCATCGTGCTGATGGCTGTACCCGGCGAGCCCGTGATGGATGAATCGACCCGCAAGCAGGTCCAGGATCTGACCGCAAAGGGCTTCGCCGGCACGGTGTTTCTGACCACCGACGACTGCCAGAAGAGCTACGAGGAGCTCACCGCCCGCGGCGTCGAGTTCACCGAGCCTCCCAATCAGATGCCCTACGGCATCGACTCCGGGTTCCGTGACCCATCGGGCAACAGCATCCGGCTGACCCAACGCACGGACTAACCCGCGTTACCAAGCCGCGGTGACTAAGCCGCGGCCGGGCAGCGCGCGAACTCGATCGCGACCCGCAGCTCGGTCACGCTCTCGTACCTCTCGACTGGCCCGGGTGGCGGCGGGGCGGCGGACCGATAGGCCACCCCCGTCGGAGTGACGAATTCGGCTGTATGGAAGCCATTCTCGTCACTGGTCGTCACCCTCCACCCGGGTGACTCTTTGACGTAGTTGCACCGTTCGCATTCGCCGAGACCGTTGCGCGCACTGGTGGGACCACCGCCGGCATGCGGTTGGGCGTGGTCGTGATGGCGGATCGGCGCATCGCAGTACGGGGTTCTGCAGGTCTGGTCCCGCAATCCGATGAATTGGGCCAGCGCCTTGGGAAACAGCCGCGACCGCGACTCCATCGCCGCCAATGCACCGGACACCGGATGCCGGTAGAGCCGCCGCAGCGTCGCGCGTGACCGTTCGTCGGCCACCGCGTCACTCACGAGGGAACGGGCCACCGACGCCGGCACCGGCCCGTATCCCTCGACCACGGCCGGGTTCTCGTCGCCCGCCAACAGGGTCTGGTCGGAGAGCAACAAATTGACCGCTACCGGCTCAGGCACCGTGACAGGGCGGCCGGTCACCCGCTCTGCCACGGTGTCGGCCATCACCTGCCCGCGGGTCCGACCGTCGAACGTCGTATCAGCGCTGCGTTTGAGCGCCGCATACACGCCGACGCCCTTCTGCACCGGCAACAACACCGTCAGCCGCGCCATGCAGTCCGGCGCCGGCCGGATCCAGACATTCCGGTCCTCTGCCGCCTTCGCCGCCCGGTCGACGACAGCCTGCGGATCCAGGCGGTACGCGATCTTCTTGGCGTCCGCCTCAATTCGCTTGTCACCCATACCGTCGAGCTTCGTGACGTCGGCACACATCTCGGCGTCCAATTCACGCCGATCCTCGACCGACAGGCACGCCGACTCCCGCACGATCAACGTGGCCCGCCATTCTGACAACACGCCGGACTCCAGCGCCGCCAACGTATGCGGCATCTCGTACACCAGCGCCTTGGCGAACCCGAGATGCCGACTCCCCCGGTTCGGCGAATCATGACGAGCCAGCGCAACCTCCGAAGCCACCCCGCGGCCCAGTTTGGCGCGCGACACTCCCGCCGCCGCCTCGGCGGCCCGGCGCTTCGCGTCCAACAGGGCCGCACACCGGGCCTGCCCGGCAGCCGCGGCCGACTTGGCCCGCTCGAGTTCCTCGATGCGCCGATGCAGCGTCGCCTCGTCATCATGCGGGTTGACCTGCGACAACCTGGATATTTCGAACATATTTTCGACTATGCCACAGCGGTATGACAAGTCGATTCAGCCCAATCGACGTAACACCATCACGTTGTCGATCAGGACGCCGCGCTGCCCGTCCGGTCCCGTCGCCTCCCGCTCATCGGCGTCCACCCGGACGCGTTCCCAGTGCGCTTCGTCGAGGTTCAGTGAGTCGACCACCTCGTCGGCGCTGGGGAACGGAAATTTCCGGACATGCTCGGGAGCCCAAGGCGGGGCGGCCCCGTGATCGACGACGACCAGCAGGCCGCCGTCGGCCACCGTCCCGGCGGCGCGACGCAGCATCGCGGCGCGATCCATGCCGATCGGAGACTGCAGGAACTGGGCCGAGACCAGGTCGAAGCGACCGTCCGGAAGGCTCTCGGACAGGTCATGGCGTTCGAACGTGATCCGTTCCGCCACACCACGTTCCCGCGCCTCGGCCGCGGCCCGGGCGAGCGCGGTGTCGGAGACGTCGACTCCCGTGACCTCCCAGCCGTGTTCGGCGAGCCAGACGGCGTCGCCGCCCTCACCGCAGCCCAGATCGAGTGCCCGGCCTGCGGGCAGGTCCTGGGCGATCCTGGCCAGCTGGGCGTTGACCCGGCCGCTCCAGATGCGGCCGCGCTGCCCGTAATGCCGTTCCCAGTACTGGGCGGTGACAGCCGTCTGTGCGGGCCACGGCGCCACCGGCAGTCCGACGTCTTCGCCGAGCAGGTGCTGTACGACGGCGGCGCCGGCCTGGCTGCCCGATGCGACCGCCGCGGCCACCTGGGGCATCTGGGCGCTCAGGTCACCCGCGGCGAACAAGCCGGGCACCGAGGTGCGTGCGAACCCGTCGACGAGCAGCGCATCAGCGGCAATCGGTCCGGGCGCCGAGACCGCCCCGAGTTGTGCGGCCAGCGGCGAGCGCTGGTGCAGTGTGGCGGCGACGAGCGCGCCGCGCCTTGCCAGCCGCGTGCCATCGGCGAATTCGACCGCCTCCAGTTCACCGTCGCGGGCGATGAGGCCGGCGATCGGACGCTCGTCGACACTGATTCCGGCCGCGTCCAGCGGTTTGACCTGCGCGTCGTCCAGTCCGCTGTCCCCGTCGGTGAGTACCACCAGGTCTTCGGTCCAGCCGCGCATCATCAACGCCGAGTGCACCGCACGGTCACCCTGGGCGATCACGGCGACCGGCGCGTCGCGCATCTCCCAGCCATGGCAGAACGGGCAGTGGAAAACCGAACCACCCCAGAGACCGTCGAGCCCCGCGATGTTCGGTGCGCGGTACTCCATGCCGGTGGCCAGCAGCACCGTCCTGGCCTGCTCGCGGCTTCCGTCGGCCAGCTCGAGGGCGAATCCAGGCTCACCGCGTACGACTTCGCCGGTGCGCACCTCCACCGTGGGGTAGGCGGCCAGCTCGGCGCGGCCGGCCGCATAGAGGTCGGCGGGCGGACGGCCGTCACTGCCCAGCAGACCACCGATTCCGTGTGCGGCCAGGTTGCTCTGATTCGCCGCGTCGACGAGCAGTACGCGCCGACGGGCCCGGCCCAGCACCAGCGCCGCACTCAGTCCGGCCGCCCCGCCACCGACGATTACGCAGTCCCAAACATTCTCCATGCCTTCGAGCTTGCCCAATCACATGGCAAAGTGCCAAGCTAATTTGCCATGAAGGCAAACGCAGCCGAGCCGGCCGACATCGACGCACTGGTCCGCAGCCGGCTTCGCGAGTTGCGGGCCCAACGCGGGCTCACCCTGGAAGACGTTGCGCGCCGCGCCCAGATCGACGTCTCGACGCTGAGCCGGCTGGAATCGGGCAAGCGCCGACTGGCCCTGGATCACCTGCCCCGCCTGGCCGCCGCGCTGTCGGTCAGCACCGACGAGTTACTGCGCGCGCCGCAGGCCGAGGACCCCCGGGTCACCGGCAGCTCACACACCCACCACGACATCACGTACTGGCCGTTGACCCGGCAGGGCCCGGCGGCCGGGCTGCACGCCTACAAGATCCGGATCAGTGCCAAGCGCCACAAGCCACCGGCGGAATTCCCGGTCCACGAAGGACGCGACTGGATGTACGTGTTGTCGGGCCAACTGCGACTGATCCTCGGCGAACAGGACTTCGTCGTCAATCCCGGTGAGGCCGTGGAGTTCTCAACCTGGACCCCGCACTGGTTCGGGGTCGTCGACGGAGCGGTCGAGGCGATCACGATCTTCGGCCCGCACGGCGAACAATTACACCTGCACGCGTGACCTACAGGTATGCGGTCTGGTTCACCAACCGCACCGAAGATCCACCGTCGCCGTAGAACTCGGCGATCGACAGCGAAGCCAGATCCAAATGCAGCCGGTACAGGATGCCCTCCCCCGCATCGAGAGCCAGCCGCAGAATCGTCTTGATCGGGGTCACGTGCGATACCACCAGAACCGTTGCCGCGCCATGCTCGGCGATGATCCGGTCGCGGGCCCGACGGACACGGTGCGCCACCGCGTCGAAGCTCTCGCCACCGGGCGGCTCGACGCTGGTGTCACGCAGCCAGCGTCGGTGCAGTTCCGGATCCCGTTGCGCGGCTTCGGCGAACGTCAGTCCTTCCCACGCACCGAAGTCCGTCTCGATCAGGTCATCATCGACTCGGACGTCGACACCGAGCGCCTTGGCCGCCTCCGCGGCGGTCTCATAGGCCCGCTCCAGGGGTGAGCTGACCACCGCCGCAACACCCCCGCGTGCACCCAGATACCGCGCAGCAGCGTCGGCCTGCCTGCGGCCTTCCTCGGTCAATACCGGGTTGCCGCGGCCCGAATAGCGCCGGGCGATGGACAATTCGGTCTGACCGTGGCGCAGCAGCAACAGCCGAGTGGGGGCGCCGGTGGCACCGGTCCACCCCGGCGCGGACAGCGCGGCCTTCTCGGCCTGTACGGGCTCCTTGGCCGGCTCGGGCGCAGGCTGGTCGCTGAGGATGCCCGCTGCAGCGTCCATGGCTTCGTTGGCCAGCCCGTCGGCGTGGCTGTTGCGCTCCCGCGGAATCCACGTATAGCTGGCCCGATCGAAGCCCTTGGCCAGCTCAGCCGCCCGGCGCTGCAGCGGAATCAGGTCAGGATGCTTGACCTTCCAGCGCCCCGACATCTGTTCGACGACGAGCTTGGAATCCATCGACACCGCCACTTCGGCCGCGCCCAACTCGGTGGCGGCCTCCAAACCGGCGATCAGGCCGCGGTATTCGGCGACGTTGTTGGTGGCGCGGCCGATCGATTCCTTACGTTCAGCCAGTATTGCGGTGTGTTCGGCGTCGAACACCACCGCGCCGTAGCCCGCCGGTCCGGGGTTGCCCCGGGACCCGCCGTCTGCTTCGACGAGAACCTTCACTGCTTGAACCTCAAGAGGATTGCCCCGCACTCGGGGCACCGCACCACGTCATCGTCGGCTGCCGCGGCGATCCGGGCGCTCTCGCCGCGGTCGATCTCGATCCGGCAGGCGCCACAGCGGCGACCTTGAAGCAACCCGGCCCCGGCCCCGCCGCGGGACCGCAGGCGTTCGTAGAGATCGATGAGTTCACCGTCGATGAGGTTCACCAGACCGTCGCGGCGAGTGCGTGCCTGCTGGCGGGACTGCTCGATCTCCGCCAGAGCGGCATCGCGGGCCTGCTGTGCCGATGACAGCGCGGCCTGCAGGTCATCGATGCGTTGCATCGCCTCGGCCTGCTGCGCCGCCAGTTCCTCGCGGCGTTCCATGAGCTCCAGCAGGGAGTCCTCCAGGCTCGATTGCCTGCGCTGCAGGGTTTCCAGCTCATGCTGGATCTCGGCGACCTGCTTGGCGGCCACCGTGCCGCCGTCGATCAGCTTGCGGTCACGGTCCTCCCGCTGACGGACCGAGTCGATCTCGCTTTCGAGCTTGGTCACCTGGGCTTCCAGGTCTTCCAGGGCGATGCCCAAAACGCCCACCCCGTCGCCGGCGGCGGCGTGCGCAGCCTGCGCCTCATCCACCTTCTGCTGTTCGGCCAGGTGCTTGGTGCGGTGCTCGATGCGCCCGAGTTCGGCATCGACCTCCGTCAGCGCTAGAAGCGAACGTTGTTGTTTTACTTCGGCTTTCATGCCCTGACTTTCATGTTGTTGGTAGCGATCAGCACTCGACGTTCCACGGGTCGGTGCGCAACGAGGACACCCGCACCTTCAGCGCGTCACCGAACTGCCCGCGCAGCACTCCGGCGGCCTGGGCACACCAGGGGAACTCGGAGGCCCAGTGCGCCACATCGATGAGCGCGACCGGTGACACGCGTCGGTGCTCATCGGCGGGATGGTGCCGCAAATCCGAGGTCACATAGGCCTGCACGTCAGCCCGGGCCACTGTGCCCAGCAGTGAGTCGCCCGCTCCCCCGCACACCGCGACCCGCGACACCATGGCGTCGGGATCCCCTGAGGTCCGCACCCCCCACGAGGTGGCCGGCAGCGCAGCCCGGACGCGGGATGCGAACGCCGACAAGGGCTCTGGCCGGTCCAGCTCGCCGATCCGGCCGATGCCCACGTCCCCGGGGATCGGCGCCAGCGCAATGATGTCGAAGGCAGGTTCCTCGTAGGGATGAGCGGTCCGCAGGGCAGACAGGATGGTCGCGCGCAGCCTCGACGGCGCGATCACCTCTACCCGGTCCTCGGCCACCTGCTCGACGGTGCCCACCTCACCGATGGCCGGGGCCGCCCCGTCGTGCGGCAGGAACTGGCCGGTTCCGGCCACACCCCAACTGCAGTGCGAATAGTCGCCGATGCGCCCGGCGCCCGCGTCGAACAACGCCTCACGCACCTTCGCTGCGTCCGCCGCGGGTACGAACACCACCCACTTGTCCAGATTGGGACCGGATGCCGCAGGCGACAACACCGCGTCGACCCGTAGGCCCAACGCCTCGGCCAACGCATCGGACACGCCGGGTGAGGCCGCGTCGGCATTGGTGTGGGCGGAGAACAGGGCCCGGCCGGTGCGGATCAACCGGTGGACCAACGCGCCCTTGGCGGTGTCGGCCGCGACGGTGTCCACGCCGCGCAGCAGCAGCGGGTGGTGGGCCAGCAGCAGCCCGCGTTCCGGGACCTCGTCGACCACAGCCTCGGTCGCATCCACTGCGATCGTGACCGATTCGACCGGCTCGTCGGGATCGCCGCACACCAACCCGACCGAGTCCCAGTCGTGGGCCAGGTGCGGCGGGTACGCCGCGTCCAGGGTAGCGATCACGTCAGCCAACGGCACCCCGGCCGGTCGCGCACTCATTGCAGTACCTCCGTCATGGCGTCGACGAGTGCGGGCCATTCCGGCCGCACCGCAGCACGCAGGTAGTTTTCCGGCAGGCCCACGAAAGTATCGCAACGCCGCACCGCGATGCCTTTGCTTTCCAGATGTTTCCGCATCAGCTCCGCGTCGGGCACAGTGAACAGCACGAATGGCGCGTCGCCCGCCACTACGCCCAATCCGAGCTCCTCGAGCCCGGCCACCATCGAGGCCCGCAACCCGGCGACCTGCCGGGCTGAGGCATCGGCCTCGGCCACGGCTTCAGGACTGCCGGTCGCGGCGATGGCCTCCAGTTGCAGGGTGCCCAGGGGCCAGTGCGGACGCGGCGCGGTGAGCCGGGCCAGCACCTCGGGCGCGCCGAGGGCGTATCCCACCCGCAGCCCGGCCAGTGCCCAGGTCTTGGTCAGGCTGCGCAGCACCAGCACGTCGGGCAACGATTCGCCGGCCAGCGTCTGGGCCTCACCAGGGATGCCGTCGGCGAACGCCTCGTCCACCACCACCAGCCGACCCGGCCGACGCAGCGCCAGGATGTCGTCGGCGCGGTGCAGCACCCCGGTCGGATTGGTCGGGTTGCCGACGACCACGAGGTCCGCTTCCTCCGGCACGACAGCGCCGGTCAGCGTGAACGGGAACGGCAGCACCACGTGCTGGATCGGCACGCCGGCCGCGGCCAGGACGGCTTCAGGTTCGGTGAACGACGGGGCGACCAGCGCAGCCAACCGTGGCCGCAGCCCGGCCAGCAGGGCGAAGCCCTCCGCTCCGCCGGCCAGCAGGGCCACCTCGTCGGCGGCGCGGCCGTGCCGCCGCGCCACGGCGTGCACCGCGCGGCGTTGATCGGCCTGGCTCGGGTAGCTGCCCAGGTCGGGCAGCCGAGCGGCCAAGCGGTCGGTCAGCCAGACCGGCGGGCCACCGGGGCGGACGTTGACCGCGAAGTCCAGCATTCCCGGCAATGCGGCCTGGTCGCCGTGGTAGCGGGCGCCTGCGCGGGGTGGGTTTGGCACAGCACGACACTAGTGGTCGGAGAGCTGCCCGCGGCATACGGGAGAATGGGCACGTGACTGACACGCTGGAACTCACCCGACCGCAGCTGGTGCTCTTCGATCTCGACGGCACCCTGACCGATTCGGCGGCCGGGATCGTGTCGAGTTTCCGCCATGCCCTGACCCATGTCGGCGCCGGCATTCCGGACGGTGACCTGGTCGGACGCATCGTCGGCCCACCCATGCACGAGACGTTGCAGGCGTTGAGCCTGGGTGCGACGAGTTTCGACGCCGACGCCGCGATCGCGGCCTACCGCGCCGATTACACGAGCCGCGGCTGGGCGATGAACAGCCTGTTCGACGGCGTCGAGGCGCTGCTGGCAGACCTGCAGGCCGCAGGGGTGCGGTTGGCGGTGGCCACGTCGAAGGCCGAGCCCACCGCGCGGCGCATCCTGGCGCATTTCGGCCTGGATGGTTACTTCGAGGTGATCGCCGGAGCCAGTCCCGACGGCGTCCGGGCGGCCAAGGCCGATGTGGTCGCCTACGCGCTGGCCCAGTTGCAGCCGCTGCCCCAGCGCGTCCTGATGGTCGGTGACCGCATGCACGACGTCGAGGGCGCGGCGCAGCACGGTATCGACACCGTGGTGGTCGGCTGGGGTTACGGTGCCACCGATTTCACGGGTCCCACCGCCGTGGCCGCACACGCCCACGTCGATACCGTCGCCGCGCTTCGGGGGGTGCTCGGTGTCTGACGTTTCCACTGAACCGGTCCTGCACGTCACGTTCGTGTGCTCGGGCAACATCTGCCGGTCCCCGATGGCCGAGAAGATGTTCGCCCACCAGATCCGCGAGCGCGGCCTGGCCGATGTGGTTCGGGTGAGCAGCGGAGGCACGGGCGGTTGGCATGCCGGTGACGGCGCCGACAGCCGTGCCTGCCTGGTGTTGGCTGAGCGCGGTTATCCCAGCGAGCACGTGGCCGCCCAGGTCTGCGATGACCATCTCGGCGCCGACATGGTGGTCGCGTTGGGCCGCAATCACCTGCGCATCCTGACCGATCTGGGCGTGGTTCCCGACCGCTTGCGGATGCTGCGCTCATTCGACCCGCGCTCGGGAGCACACGCCCTCGACGTGGAGGATCCGTACTACGGCGGCAAGGCCGATTTCGAGGATGTGTTCACCGTGATCGAGTCGTCCCTGCCCGGGCTGCACACCTGGGTCGACGCGGCGCTGGCCGACCGGGGAATCCGGGGAACGGCAGTCTGATGCGCCGCCTGACCTTCCTGCTGCGACCGCAATGGGTGGCGTTGTTCATCGTGGTGGCCGCCTTCGCCTACCTGTGTTTCACGGTGCTGGCGCCGTGGCAGCTGGGCAAGAACACGAAAACCTCGCGTGAGAACAACCAGATCAGCCATTCACTGCAGGCCGATCCGGTTCCGGTGACCACTGTTCTGCCGCACCAGGATTCGGTCGCGCCCGATGCCCAGTGGCAGCGGGTCACGGCGACCGGGCACTACCTGCCGAAGTCGGAGGTGCTGGTCCGGCTTCGGGTGGTCGACGGCGAACCGGCCTTCGAGGTCCTCACCCCGTTCGCCGTGGACGGCGGGCCGACGGTACTGGTCAATCGCGGCTTCATCACCCCGATCGACGGAAACAAGGTCCCCCAGTTCGCGCCGGCACCGACCGACCGGGTGACCGTGACCGCCCGGGTCCGGGATGCAGAAGCGCGTCTGCCGGGTAAGGAGCCGTTCCGCGGCGACGACGGCGCCCAACAGGTGTATTCGATCAACCCCGACCAGATCGCGTCGCTCACCGGCGTGCCGCTGACGGGGTCGTATCTGCAGCTGGTGGCGAACCAACCGGGCGGCCTCGGGGAGTTGTCCCTGCCGCACCTCGACGCCGGACCGTTCCTGTCCTACGGCATCCAGTGGATCGCATTCGGCATCGTCGCCCCGCTCGGCGTGGGCTACTTCGTCTATGCCGAGGTGCAGCAGCGCAGGCGCGAACGGGCCGTCGCCCAGGCGGCCGCAAAGGAACCGCCCCGCGAACTCACCGGCGAGGAGAAGATCGCCGACCGCTACGGCAAGCGGCGCTGACGACCACAAGCAGTACCGACACAGCCGCCGCCGAAGCCTGGACCGCGCGCGAGAGTCGCACCGCGCGGGCCACATCCGCCACTTCGGGTATGCGGCCGTCGCCCAGGGTGGGCCGGATCTCCAGTTGATGCGCGTACTGCGTCGGGCCGCCCAGCCGCACCCCGAGCGCCCCGGCGAAGGACGCCTCGGCCACCCCGGCATTGGGGCTGGGGTGGCGGGCCGCGTCGCGCCGCCACGCCCGCAAGGCCGGCCGTGGTGACCCGCCGACCACCGGTGCACACAGGACCGTCAGAATCCCCGTCAGCCGGGCCGGTAGATAGTTCAGCACGTCGTCGAATCTGGCTGCGGCCCAACCGAAGTTGAGGTACCGCGGCGAACGGTGCCCGATCATCGCGTCCAGCGTGTTGGCGCCCCGGTACACCAGCACCCCGGGCACCCCGCCGATCGCCGCCCACACCAGCGGCGCCACCTGGGCATCAGAGGTGTTCTCGGCCAGCGATTCCACCGTGGCCCGGGTCAGACCCGAGGTATCCAGTGCGGCCGGATCCCGCCCGCACAACGACGGCAGCAGGGCGCGGGCCCCGTCGAGGTCGGCCGTCTCCAGCAGCGCCGACATCTGCCCACCCACCCGGTTGAGCGAGGTGCCGCCGAGCGCGACGTAGGTGGCCGCCGCGGTCACCCAGATACTGTCGCCGCGTCCCGCCGCCCAGCCCAGCCCGGCCAGTCCACCGAGCAGCAGCCCGGTGTGCAGTGCACCTGTCCCGCGGTTGTCGGTATAGGTCAGCTTCTCCAACCGTGCAGCGCCAGTGCCGAACCCGGCCACCGGATGCCCGCGGCGCGGATCGCCCAGCAGCAGGTCGGCCAGGAAACCGACGGCAATACCGGCGGCCCGACGGTGGCTTCTGCGCGCAAACACCCCGGCAGCGTCTCACAAGGTGGTCTACTCGAAGTCATGAGGCTGGGTCCGCCACGACGCCCGCGCCGGGTCACCGATCTGCTCAACCCGGCAGCGGCGCTGCTACCTGCGGCCAACGTCATCATGCAGCTGTCCTCCCCCGGCGTGGGCTACGGGGTCCTTGAGAGCCCGGTGGACAGCGGCAACGTCTACAAGCATCCGTTCAAACGGGCCCGCACCACCGGCACCTATCTGGCTGCGGCCACCATGGGCACCGATGCCGACCGCGCGCTGCTGCGCACCCAGATCGACAAGGTGCATGCCCTGGTCCGTTCGCGGGCCTCAAGCCCGGTGTCCTACAACGCTTTCGACCCCCGGCTACAGCTCTGGGTGGCGGCCTGTCTGTACCGCTACTACGTCGACATGCATGAGTTCCTCTACGGGCGGCTCGACGAGGAATCGGCCGACGCGATCTACGCCGACGCCCGCGCGCTGGGCACCACCTTGCAGGTGCGCGACGAGATGTGGCCGGAAGACCGCGACGCTTTCGACGCGTACTGGAAGCACTCGCTGCAGGATCTGCGGATCGACCCGCCGGTACGCGAGCATCTGCACGGAGTGGCGGCGATGGCGTTCCTGCCCGCCCCGCTGCGCCTGCTGGCCGGCCGGTTCAACCTGTTCGCCACCACCGGATTCCTGCCCGCGGAGTTCCGCAGCCACATGGAGTTGGGCTGGACGGCCGATCAGCAGCGGCGCTTCGAGTGGCTGTTGAGCGGACTGCGGGTCGCCGATCGCGTGATCCCGCGTGAGGTGTGGCTGTTGGGTTATCAGATCTACCTGTGGGACATGCGGATCCGTGACCGACTCGGCAAGCGAGTGGTCTGACTCGGGAGGCGAATCATGGCGTTTCCGGCACTGGCTCACGTGGCGGTCACCGTTCGCGATCTGGCGATCAGCGGGCCGTGGTACCGAGCCCTGTTCGGCGCCGAACCGGTGCTCGACGAGGACACCGACGCCGGCTTCCATCACCTGGTGTGGCTGCTGGACGGCGGCACGCTGTTCGGCGTCCACCAGCACCGGACCCCGGCCCCCGATGGAGGTTTCAGTGAGTTCCGGGTGGGCCTGGACCACGTCGGCTTCGGCTGCGCCTCGCGTGCGGAGCTGCAGGCCTGGGCGGACCGGCTCGACGGCCTGGGCATCGCCCATGGCGGGATCGTCGACGCACCGTACGGGTCGGGGCTCAGTTTCCGCGATCCCGACGGCATCGCGCTGGAGTTCTTCGCCGGAGCTTGAATTCGGGTCGTACGGCAGGGTATCGCCGGGCCCGTGGATATGATCCCACGCGGAGGAACCCTTGAAAGAGCTCATTGCCCCGGTTGCCGCTTCCCTGGCAATCGGTTTCGCGATCGGCGGCCTCCAGTCATCCGGCCCGCCGGCCGCCGCCCCGCAGGCACCGGTTCCGCCGCTGCCTCGGCCGGGCCTCTACACCGTCACCGAGACCTCGACCGACCGGGCACCGGAGCCCTACAACTGGACGTTGTCAGGGTGCGGCCCGCAGTGCCTGCACGTGCTCTCACCCGCGCCGGAGGGCACCTGGCAGCTGGACCTGGCCTGGGACCCCGCCGCCGATCGGCACCAGGGCGCGTGGGTCGGTGAGCGCGTCAACCCCGGCATGCAGTGCCGGCCCGGCAACCCCGAGTACAAGACGGGCCCGGTTCCGTTCAAATACGTCATCCGGGCCGATCTCACGGGATTCGTGAACATGAAGTTCACCCGGGACAGCCCGTCGTGCCGGGGCGAGACCGCCATGCGCGGGCAACGACTCGCGCTGCAGCGCGCGAAGCCGGTGTGGTCGTAGGACCGAAATTCGGCAAGTGCCTTGGCCGCAATGCATGGGGCGAAGCATTTATCGCGCCGACATTCGGCCCCGGCGACGATCGGTAGCGATCTGGAACTATTCCGTGTGGACGTAGCCATCGGCGGCGACAGGAGCCCACCGTCCGCCGAGCGGTGATCGACCATCTCTGTTTGAGTTGCAGCCGAACATCTTTGGACCGGTTGGCGTGGATCGCCTGGAGCCAGCCCAACTGCGGTGCGCGGCTACGACCGCACCGCGCGCAAATTACTTCGATATGAAGGTATCTACCGGTGAACTGTTCGAATATGAATTTGGCATGAACCATGTGACAGTCATCTATGCCTCCGGACAATGGTGTTATGGCGGCGATGTCGGTGTCACCACGTGGACAAGTACCCCGGCAGGCGATGCTGGGTCAGCTACCCCGGATGCATCGTGCCGATGGGTCACCGATCCGGGTGTTGCTGGTCGACGATGAACCGGCGCTGACCAACCTGGTCACGATGGCGCTGCGTTACGAAGGCTGGACCGTGGACGTCGCCCACAACGGCAGCGACGCAATGGCCTTGTTCACCGACAGCGAGCCCGACGTAGTTGTGCTGGACATCATGCTGCCCGACGTCGATGGGTTGCAGATCTTGCAGCAAGTGCGGGCAGCCGAAACATACACCCCGACCTTGTTTCTCACTGCACGTGATTCGGTGGTGGATCGGGTATCGGGGTTGACCGCCGGCGCTGACGACTACATGACCAAGCCGTTCAGCCTGGAGGAGCTCGTCGCTCGGCTCAGGGGTTTGCTGCGCCGGTCCAGCCATATTGCACCGCCGGTCGACGAGGTGCTGCGGGTCGGCGACATCGTGCTCGACGGAGCCAGCCACGAGGTGTCCCGCGACGGTGCGACGTTGGCGCTGACCGTGACCGAGTTCGAGCTGTTGCGGTATCTGATGCGTAATCCGCGGCGGGCTCTGAGCCGCGCCGAGATACTCGATCAGGTGTGGAACTACGGGTTCGGCGGCAAATCTGGCATTGTCGACCTCTACATCTCATACCTGCGCAGGAAGGTCGACACAGGCCACGAGCCGATGATCCACACCGTGCGCGGTGTCGGATATATGTTGCGCCCCAACGATTGACGAGACATGGCACGACGGTCCGGGTTCGCCCCTACGACCGCGCGTGTCCCAGCTCGAATGCGCCCACCTCGGTCAGCGTCACCCGGAGCACCGCCGCGCTCGGGATGTCATAGAACAGCCCGAGAATGTCGAGCCGCCCCTGCTGATAATGCTCGCGCAGCAGCGGATGCTCGGTCAGCGTCTGCACCTGCAACGCCACGTTCACCATGCTCAGCTGATCAACGGCGTCGAACCCTTCGGCGGCTGCCGACTGCGCGATCGGATGGCGGCCACCGTCGAAGGCAGCCAGGGTCGGCCGTGCGTACTCCAGCCAGGTGTCCAGCACTTCGTCACCAGTGGATTGGCCTGGGCCATCGCAAAATACCGCGTTCATGGCACCGCAGCTGGAATGCCCGCACACCACGATCGACGACACGTCGAGGGCCTTCACCGCGAATGCGATCGCAGCGTCCACCGACACGTCCTGCCGTCCGGTCGGGATGAAGTTACCAACGTTGCGGACGGTGAACAGGTCGCCGGGTCCGCTGCTGGTGATCACGTTGGGCACGATCCGCGAGTCGGCGCATGTGATGAACAGCGTCTCGGGACGCTGTGCGTGCTGCAACTCCTGCATGTGCGGCCGGATGTACGGCGCGGTGCGGCGGTGATAGACCGCCAGCCCGTGCAGCACCGACGGGCGCAGCCGCGGCTGCCAGGAACTCCAGGGCGCGACGCCGGTGCGTTTGTCGATGGGGGTGAATCCACGCATCGGCGGCCCAGCGACGGCGCTGTCCATCTCCACCGCGCCGACATCGTGGATGTCGACGCTGCCGCCCGACGCGACCTGCTGTCGCTGCCAGGAGTCGATGGTCTCGTAACCGGCGTGGTCGATGAAGTCGACCGACAGCTCGACGGTGACATGCGATCCCTCCGGCACCGATGCCAGCACGCTGTTGAGCCTTGGGAGCGACAGGAAAGTCACCGAACCGTCGATGACGACGCGCCACTCACCGTCGCCGGTCGGATCGGCGGTGATCTTGACCCGAACCACCCGCCAGACGGTCAGCGAGATGGCAAGTGCCAGGCCGATCAGCACGCCCTCGAGCAGATTGAGGAACACCACACCGATGATCGTGACGAGGTAGACCGCAAGGTCGCCGGTGCGCCAAGCCGTCTTGATGTGAGCCCATTTGACCAGTTGTATGCCGATCACGATGAGTAGACCGGCCAGCGCCGACGTCGGGATCATCTTGGCCAGACCCGCGAACGGCACCGCGAACGCCAGCACCCACACACCGTGCAGGATCGCCGACGCGCGGGTCTGGGCGCCGGCGGCAACGTTGGTGGAGCTGCGCACGATCACACCGGTCACCGGCAGGCCGCCGATGGAGCCCGACGCAATGTTGGCCACCCCCTGACCGATCAGCTCACGGTCGAAATTGGTGCGCGGAGCGCGACTTTGCATGCGGTCTACCGACACCGCGGACAACAGGCTTTCGACGCTGGCGATCAATGCCACCGTCAGGACCCCCGTGGCGAACGCACCCCAGTTGCCGTCGGGCAGGTTCGGGAGTTGCAGGGCATCTGCCAGCGAGCCGTCGATCTTGATCCGCGAGACATCGAATGGTGCGACGAGCGAGAGCACAGTCACGCCGAGGACCGCCACCAGCGGGCCGGGCACCACCTTCACCCGCGCCGGCATCCAGCGCCATCCGACGAGGATGCCGATGACGAGCAGGCCGAGGAAGGTCGCGGGCCCGTGCGCATCGACTACCTGCCCGGGTAGTCCGGTGACGTTGCGCCAGGCGGAGCTTGCGGAGTCACCGCCGAGCAGCACGTGAGTCTGCTGTAAGGCGATCGTGACTCCGATGCCGGCCAGCATCGCGTGTACGACGACCGGCGAGATCGCCAGCGCCGCGCGGGCAATCCGGCTGAGCCCCAGCAAGACCTGGAGTACGCCGGCGCAGATGGTGATCGCGCAAGTGACAGCCCAACCGAACTCCGCGACGAGGCCGGCGACGATGACCGTCAGCCCGGCGGCCGGCCCACTCACCTGCAGCGGTGAGCCACCCAGAATGCCCACCACGATGCCGCCGACGATCGCGGCGATTATTCCGGCGAGCACAGGTGCATCGGAGGCAACGGCGATACCCAACGACAACGGCAGCGCGACGAGGAAGACGACGAGCGACGCCGGCAGGTCATAGCGCAGCAGTGAATGCAGACGCGACTGCTCCGACGAGCCAACGGGCCCGTCGGCGGGCCGTTGTGCGGCCGGCGTCAATCGCTGCTGAATGGCAGGCTCCTTCGGTCGATGGTCGGCGCCGGATCAGACCCGAAACGGCAACGTCGGCGAGGCAGCTTTTCGTCGCCGCTGTCGACACCAAAAGAAAGCTGTGCAATATTCACGAACAAATTCACCCGCGGGTAGGCGATCAACGCTTACCCGTTTTCCACTACCAGGCTATTAATCGTCGGAAAGTAACGTCAAGCAATGCGGACTGACGCATAGAGAACCCAAATATTTGCGTGTCGAATGCAGTTCGAAGCGTCATTCAACGTACCGCGAGCTGCGCACATTAGGAGTCGATATGACCTCGGTGACAGCGATAGCAGTCGCCAGGAAAATGGAATCATGACGTCGGTGTCTGTCACAGGTGTGCAGCGACCCCAGGGGGCCGTCCTCGGTCAGCAGCCGCGCATTCACCGTGCCGACGGTTCACCCATTCGAGTTCTGCTGGTGGATGACGAGCCTGCGCTGGCCAACCTGGTGAAGATGGCCCTGCACTACGAGGGCTGGGTCATGGAGGTCGCTCGCAACGGCCAGGAAGCCGTCAGAAGTTTCGACGAGACCGACCCGGATGTCGTGGTGCTCGACGTCATGCTGCCCGATATCGATGGCCTGGAGGTTCTGCGACGCGTCCGCGAGTCCGCCAGCTATACGCCAACCCTGCTCCTCACTGCGCGCGATTCGGTAATGGACCGCGCACCGGGGCTGGCGGCGGGAGCCGATGACTACATGACCAAGCCGTTCAGCCTCGAGGAGCTGATGGCGCGGCTACGGGGCCTGCTGGGCAGGTCCGGTGACGTGGCATCACCGGAGGTCGAGACGCTACAGGTGGGCGATCTGATGCTTGACGACGCCAGTCGTGAAGTATTGCGCGACGGGGTCCCCGTGTCGTTGTCCGCCACCGAATTCGAGCTGCTGCGCTACTTGATGCGCAACCCGCGCCGTGCACTCAGCCGCGCCGAGATTCTGGACCGGGTGTGGAACTACGGATATGGCGGCCGGTCGAGCATCGTCGACCTCTACATCTCATATCTGCGGAAGAAGATCGACACCGGCCGTTCGCCGATCATCCACACCGTTCGTGGAGTCGGATACATGCTGCGGCCAGGGGAATGACTCTCTAGAGCGCAATTCACCTTACGACCGCCGATGGCGAACCCTATGACGGTGGCCATCATTTCCACTGAATCCCCTGTGAGTTACCCATTCGATTCATATGAATTCTCCATGGGAAACCGCCCCGTGAAATCATGTGATTTCGATATGAGGTGGTCGTTGTCACCTCTATTCGAACTTAGACTGAAGGATATTTCACCTACTGGAAAGGTGGTGTTTCCAATCATGAAAGGATCACTATATAGCCGAATTATCGGTGTTGTGGCGATCATCGGAGGCGCAGCGGCCCTAAGCCTTACAACGGCCGCTCCCGCCGTCGCCGCACCGTCGAACCCGTCCGCGCAGGAGACCATCGACAAGTTGAAGGCCGACGGCTACAACGTCATCGTCGCCAAGGTCGGCAACAACTCGGTGGATCAGTGCACCGTCAGTGCGGTGCGCGACGGCCACGACGTCAAGAACAACTGGATCATCCGGGGACCGGCCGGCCAGGTCGGCACCCAAACGCGCTACACCACGGTCTACGTCGACCTGCACTGCAAGGATGACGAACCGACGGGCTGATGATGATCTTTGGTGGGCGCGGACGGTATCGAACCGCCGACCGCTGGTGTGTAAAACCAGAGCTCTACCACTGAGCTACGCGCCCCGTCGCAGGCACGGTACACGCCGCAGGGGCGTGACCGGAAATTCAAGCCTGCTCAAGCCTGCAATGCCGCCAGTGCCTCCCGCCACACCGCCTGATCCCGCGCCTGGCCCGGGTCCATCATCTCGGCGAACCGGACCTTCCCGGCCTTGTCGACGACGAACGTGCCGCGGTTCGGATACCCGGCTTCGTCGTTGAACACGCCGTAGGCCTGGGCGACCGCGCCGTGCGGCCAGAAATCGGCGAGCACCGGAAACGTGAATCCACTTTCGATGGACCAGATCTTGTGCGTCGGGGGTGGGCCGACCGAGATGGCCAGGGTCGCGGTGTGGTCGTTCTCGTACTGCGGCAGCTTGTCGCGGATCTCTCCGAGTTCGCCCTCACACACGCCGGTGAACGCCAGCGGAAAGAACACCAGCAGCACGTCCTTGGCGCCGCGGTAGGCGCTGAGGGTGACGGGCCTGCCGTTCTGGTCCCGGAGCGTGAAATCGGGCGCCGGGGCACCGACAGCGAGCATCACCGTCTGTTCTTCGCGCGAGTGCTCATCACGGCCCCCGCTTGCCCGCCGATTTCGACTTGGGTTGCACCAACCGGCTCGCCGTCCAATCCCCCAACTTGGCCGACGAGGTCTGCATCAGACCGGCCGTCGGCGCCGACTCGGCGATCTCCGCGGGCTGCACGTGCCCGGGTTTACCGGTCTTGGGAGTCACCACCCAGATCACGCCGTCCTCGGCGAGTGGGGTGATGGCATCCATCAGCCGGTCGACGAGATCCCCGTCGTCGTCCCTCCACCAGAGCAATACGACATCGACTACTTCGTCCGAATCCTCATCGACCAGCTCAGATCCGCACGCTTCTTCGATATCGGCCCGGATGTCGTCGTCGCTATCCTCGTCCCAACCCAGTTCCTGGACTATCTGATCCTTCTGGATGCCCAGTATGTGGGCGTAGTTCGGGCTTGAGTCCGTCCCCGCCGCGACCACCGTCGGTCCTCCTTAACCTCTTCTCGAGCCTCTCTCAAGACTTGACCATCACTTGTTCATTCGCGTGCGCGATGCGTGTTGCGATCTATCGTCGCACGACGAGGCATCAGTGCGGGTGTCCGGCGGGCGAGTTTGTCCGCTCACCTGTCAGTAGGCCTTGTCGCATCTGGTCAGTGCGTTCTCTCGCGCGGCGTTCGAGCGCTCAGATGCCGCGTTGAACTGATCCGCGCCGACATGCCCGGAAATGGCGGTGACGAGGGCTCTCGCCGAGTCGATCCACTCGGTCAGCGCGGCGTGCAGATCCGGGGACAGCGCGTCGGACAGGCCGGAACCGACCAGATCGGCGCTGCGGTTGAGCCCGTCGATCGCGGGGCCGGCCTTGGCCGCGGTGTCACCCCCGTTGTTGACCGCCTCGACGTAGCCGTTGACCGCATTGACCGCGTCGACGACGGAGGTGCTGAGGTCCTCGCACACGGTGTGCACGGCGCGCGTGGTCAGCGAGGCCTGGCGTTCGGATTCGCGGGCCACCGAGCTCAACGAGGACTCTTCGATCGAGGCCGTCACCGATGCCCGGTATTCGGGGGCCGCGGCGGAATCGACCTCTGCGGTACCGCCGGTAATGGACGTGCAACCCACTACGACCATGGCGATCACCGCGGCCCCGCCGAGTGCGCGCGCGGCAATCCCCGCCTTTGCCCCAAATCGCCCATCAACCGGCACGATCTGCAGACGTTACCGGTTCACAAAGCAACTCATGGGTAACTTACGCACCCCCACCCCCAGCGGCACGGAGGCGGCAAGATGGGGGGACGATAGAAGGTGCCACAAGCACTGTCAGTTGTTACCGCCTAACAAGGAGCGGAAGTTGACCACCGAGTTCGTGCGCCAGGATCTGGCCCAAAACTCCTCTACTGCAGCCGAACCCGACCGGGTGAGGGTCATTCGGGAGGGGGTTGCCTCCTACCTTCCGGATATCGATACCGACGAGACCGCGGAATGGCTCGAGTCGTTCGACGAGTTGCTGGAGCGATCCGGTCCGGCGCGGGCCCGGTACCTGATGTTGCGACTGCTCGAGCGCTCACGCGAGAAGCGCGTCGCCATCCCGGCCCTGACGTCGACCGATTACGTCAACACCATCCCGACCGAACTGGAGCCCTGGTTCCCCGGCGACGAGGACGTCGAGCGACGTTACCGCGCCTGGATCCGGTGGAACGCGGCCATCATGGTGCACCGCGCTCAGCGTCCGGGAGTCGGTGTGGGCGGCCATATTTCGACGTACGCGTCGTCGGCGTCGCTGTATGAGGTCGGTTTCAACCACTTCTTTCGCGGCAAATCCCACCCGGGCGGCGGCGACCAGGTCTTCATCCAGGGTCACGCCTCCCCCGGCATCTACGCCCGGGCCTTCCTGGAAGGCCGGCTGACGACCGACCAACTGGATGGTTTCCGTCAGGAGCACAGCCACCCCGGCGGCGGCCTGCCGTCGTACCCGCACCCGCGACTCATGCCGGATTTCTGGGAATTCCCGACGGTGTCGATGGGCCTGGGCCCGATGAATGCGATCTACCAGGCCCGGTTCAACCACTACCTGCACGACCGCGGCATCAAGGACACCTCCGATCAGCACGTGTGGGCGTTCCTCGGCGACGGTGAGATGGACGAGCCGGAGAGCCGCGGCCTGATCCAGGTGGCCGCCAACGAAGCGCTCGACAACCTGACCTTCGTGGTGAACTGCAACCTGCAGCGCCTGGATGGTCCGGTACGCGGCAACGGCAAGATCATCCAGGAGCTGGAGTCGTTCTTCCGCGGCGCGGGCTGGAACGTCATCAAGGTGGTGTGGGGCCGCGAGTGGGATGCGCTGCTGCACGCGGACCGCGACGGCGCGCTGGTCAACCTGATGAACACCACGCCCGACGGGGACTACCAGACCTACAAGGCCAACGACGGCGCCTACGTGCGCGATCACTTCTTCGGTCGCGATCCCCGCACCAAGGCCCTGGTCGAGCCGATGACCGATCAGGAGATCTGGAACCTCAAGCGCGGCGGTCACGACTACCGCAAGGTTTATGCCGCCTACCGCGCCGCGATGGAGCACAAGGGCCAGCCGACGATCATCCTGGCCAAGACCATCAAGGGCTACACCCTGGGCAGCCACTTCGAGGGGCGCAACGCGACGCATCAGATGAAAAAGCTTGCGCTGCAAGACCTCAAGGATTTCCGCGACGTCACCCGGGTGCCGATTTCCGATGCCCAGCTCGAGGAAGACCCCTACCTGCCGCCGTACTACCACCCGGGACCGGAGACCCCCGAGATCCGGTACCTGCTGGACCGTCGCCGCGCCCTGGGCGGGTTCGTACCGGCCCGGCGCAACAAGACGACGCCGCTGGCACTACCGGCGGCCGACACCTACGCGGCGCTGAAGAAGGGCTCGGGCAACCAGTCCGTCGCCACCACGATGGCGACGGTGCGCACGTTCAAGGAACTGTTGCGGGACAAGAACATCGGTCCGCGCCTGGTGCCGATCATCCCCGACGAGGCCCGCACCTTCGGCATGGACTCGTGGTTCCCCAGCCTGAAGATCTACAACCGCAACGGGCAGCTGTACACGTCGGTGGACTCCGCACTCATGCTGGCTTACAAGGAATCCGAGGTCGGCCAGATCCTGCACGAGGGCATCAACGAGGCCGGGTCGACGGCGTCGTTCACCGCGGTGGGCACGTCGTACTCCACCCACAACGAGCCGATGATCCCGATCTACATCTTCTATTCGATGTTCGGGTTCCAGCGCACCGGCGACGGTCTTTGGGCGGCCGCCGATCAGATGGCCAAGGGCTTCGTGCTCGGCGCGACGGCCGGGCGCACCACGCTGACCGGTGAGGGCCTGCAGCACGCCGACGGTCATTCGCTGCTGTTGGCGTCCACCAATCCGGCCGCGGTGACCTATGACCCGGCGTTCGCCTACGAGATCGCCCACATCATCGAGAGCGGCCTGCAGCGGATGTACGGCGAGCACGCCGAGAACGTGTTCTTCTACATCACCATCTACAACGAGCCCTACGTGCAGCCCGCCGAGCCGGCCGGTCTGGACACCGAGGCCCTGTTGCGCGGCATGTACCGCTACCGGCAGGCGCCCGAGAAGCGCACGAACACCGCTCAGATCCTGGCGTCGGGCGTGTCGATGCCCGAGGCGCTGCGCGCCGCGGACATGCTGGCGGCGGAGTGGGATGTGGCCGCCGACGTGTGGTCGGTGACCAGCTGGGGCGAGCTCAATCGTGAAGGCGTGGAGATCGAGCGGCACCGGCTGCGCCATCCGGATCAGCCCGCCCGCACCCCGCACGTCACCAGCGCGCTGGCCGATGCCGCCGGCCCGGTGGTGGCGGTGTCGGACTGGATGCGTGCGGTGCCCGAGCAGATCCGGCCGTGGGTTCCCGGTACCTACATCACCCTGGGTACCGACGGCTTCGGCTTCTCGGACACCCGCCCGGCGGCGCGGCGCTTCTTCAACACCGACGCCGAGTCGGTCGTGGTGGCAGCGCTGGAGGGCCTGGCCCGTGACGGGGAGATCGATCCTTCGGTGCCCATCGCGGCGGCCAAGCAGTACAAGATCGACGACGTGTTCGCCGCAGCGGTGTCCTACGTCGACACCGGCAGCGCCTAGTCGAGGGCTCCGAGGGCTGTCTCTCTTAAGGGAGCGACAGCCCTCGGAGCGGCGCTCTTGGAGGAATCCACCAGAATCTTGGCGTAGCTTTTAGGGATGGCTGACAAGCGGTTCGTGCCGCCCAAATCGACCGTCGAGGTCCTTGAGAGCGTGCCCGAGTCGACGCTGCGCCGGTTGAAGCAGTATTCCGGCAGGCTGGCCACCGAGGCGGTCCACGCCATGGCCGAGCGCCTCGACTTCTTCTCCGATCTCGACGCATCGCAGCGCGCGAGCGTGCAGTTAGTCGTGCAAACCGCCGTCGTGAACTTCGTCGAGTGGATGCGCGACCCGGAAAGCGACGTCTCTTACACCGCGCAGGCCTTCGAGGTGGTGCCACAGGACCTGCGGCGCCGGATCGCCCTACGCCAATCGGTCGAGATGGTCCGGACCTCGATGGAGTTCTTCGAAGAGGTGGTGCCGATGCTGGCCCGATCCGAAGAGCAGCTCAACGCGCTGACCGCGGGCATCCTGCGCTACAGCCGGGACCTGGCGTTCGCGGCGGCCAGCGCGTATGCCGACCAGGCCGAGGCCCGCGGGGCCTGGGATCTGCGGATGGAGGCCAACGTCGTCGACGCCGTGGTGCGCGGGGACACCGGACCCGAGTTGCAGTCCCAGGCGGCGGCACTGAACTGGGACGCGACCGCTCCGGCCACGGTAATCGTGGGTCTGCCGCGTCCGGACCGGCTGGATCTTGCCCGCGACGACATCCACGACGTCGTGAAGCGCCATGACCGGGCGGCACTGTCCGACGTGCACGGGACCTGGCTGGTAACGATTGTGTCGGGCCCCCTGTCAGCAACCGACCGCTTCCTCGTCGACCTGCTGTCGGTGTTCGCCGACGGCCCGGTGGTAGTCGGGCCGACGTCCCCAGCCCTGACGGCTGCGTATCGCAGCGCCACCGAGGCGATCTCCGGCATGAACGCGGTGGCCGGCTGGCCCGGCGCACCCCGCCCGGTGTCAGCACGCGAGCTTCTGCCCGAGCGGGCCCTGTTGGGAGACGAGACTGCGATCGCCGCACTGGAAACCGAGGTCATGCGCCCATTGGCCGACGCCGGCCCGGCGCTGACGGAGACGCTCGACGCGTTCCTCGATTCCGGGGGCGCCATAGAAGCTTGTGCACGCAAATTGTTCGTTCATCCAAACACGGTGCGCTACCGGCTCAAACGGATCGGCGACTTCACCGGCCGCGATCCGGTCGTTCCCCGGGACGCCTACGTGCTGCGGGTTGCGTCGACGGTCGGCAGATTGAGCAAACAGGCATACCAGCCGAGCACGCCATATGGTGGTAGCGCCGCCATCTCGGCGATTCGCCCGGCTCATTCCACTCGGCAGCGGGCCTGATCTTGAATCACTTGCCGCCGAAGAGGCCTGTGCCAGATTGCGCTGCGATATAGGGAACGTCGCATAACATGCACTTTTGTGGGGAACCTACAAAAACATAAGACAAGGTTCATAATCTCTTACACCCCACAAAACCGTCTTCACAGTGTTCTCTTAATGACGTGCCTCAACCCGTGCTCGCATTGCTTGCCCCCGGACAGGGATCGCAGACGCCCGGCATGCTCTCCGCTTGGCTGGAGCTGCCCGGTGCGGCCGATCGCCTCGCCACGTGGTCGCAGATCAGCGGCCTGGACCTGGCGCGGCTTGGAACCACCGCCACCGCCGAGGAGATCACCGACACCGCGGTGACCCAGCCGCTGGTCGTGGCCGCCACCCTGCTGGCGTATGAGGAACTGACCAAGCGGGGCCTCCCCCAGACCGCTGAGACCATCGTCGCGGGCCATTCCGTCGGCGAGATCGCGGCCTACGCGATCGCCGGCGTCATCTCCGCCGATGATGCGGTCAAGCTGGCCGCCACCCGTGGCGCCGAGATGGCCAAGGCCTGCGCGGTCGAGCCGACCGGTATGTCCGCGGTGCTCGGCGGCGACGAGGCCGAGGTGCTGGCCAGGCTGGAGTCACTCGACCTGGTCCCCGCCAACCGCAACGCCGCGGGCCAGATCGTGGCCGCCGGAGCGGTCGCCGCGCTGGAGAAGCTCGCCGAGGATCCGCCGGCCAAGGCCCGCGTCCGTCAGCTGGCCACCGCAGGCGCATTCCACACCCAGTACATGGCCTCCGCGCTGGAGGGCTACGCCGCCGCCGCCGAGTCTGTAACGACCACAGAGCCCACTGCGACACTGTTGTCGAACGCGGACGGCCAGCCGGTCGCCTCGGCCGCCGACGCGATGGAGAAGCTGGTGTCCCAGCTGACCAAGCCGGTGCGCTGGGACCTGTGCACCGCCACCTTGCGGGATCGCTTCCAGGGCGCCGAGCGCGCCGGGATCGTCGAGTTCCCGCCGGCGGGCACCCTGGTCGGCATCGCCAAGCGTGAACTGAAGGGCACACCGACGCGCGCGGTCAAGACCCCAGCAGACCTGGATGGGCTGGACGAGCTGTAAGTCCTGCGACAACTGAATAGCAGCATCAACCGAACGTCCCATATGTCCTCCGCACCCGGAGGGCTGTCAACAACAAGAAGGAGCCATTGTGGCCGCCAGTCAAGAAGAAATCATCGCCGGTCTCGCCGAGATCATCGAAGAGGTCACCGGCATCGAGCCGTCTGAGGTGACCCCCGAGAAGAGCTTCGTCGACGACCTGGACATCGACTCGCTGTCGATGGTCGAGATCGCCGTGCAGACCGAGGACAAGTACGGCGTGAAGATCCCCGACGAGGATCTGGCCGGCCTGCGCACCGTCGGTGACGTGGTCTCCTACATCCAGAAGCTCGAAGAAGAGAACCCCGAGGCCGCCGCCGCCCTGCGCGAGAAGTTTGGCTCGGAATGACAAAACCTTCCACTGCTAACGGAGGCTTCCCGAACGTCGTGGTGACTGCCGTGGAGGCCACCACGGCGCTCGCTGCTGACATCGAGAGCACGTGGAAGGGCCTCCTGGCCGGAGAAAGCGGCATCCGTGAGTTGACCGACGACTTCGTCACCAAGTGGGACCTTCCGGTGCGTATCGGTGGTCACCTCGTCGACGACATCGACAGTCACCTCACCCGCATCGAGTTGCGCCGTAATTCCTACGTGCAGCGCATGTCTCTGGTGCTGGCCCGCCGGCTATGGAAGAACGCTGGTGCGCCCGAGGTCGATGCTGATCGTTTCGCGGTCGTGATCGGCACCGGTCTCGGCGGCGGCGAGAAGATCGTCGAGACCTACGACGCGATGAACGAGGGCGGGATCCGCAAGGTCAGCCCGCTCGCCGTTCAGATGATCATGCCCAACGGTGCGGCCGCGGTCGCCGGCCTGGAGCTGGGCGCCCGTGCCGGGGTCATCACCCCGGTGTCGGCGTGCTCGTCGGGCTCTGAGGCCATCGCCCACGGCTGGCGTCAGATCGTGATGGGTGACGCGGACTTCGCCGTGGTCGGCGGCGTGGAAGGCGGTATCGAGGCCCTGCCGATCGCAGCGTTCTCGATGATGCGCGCCATGTCGACCCGCAACGACGATCCCGCGGGTGCGTCCAGGCCGTTCGACAAGGATCGCGATGGCTTCGTGTTCGGCGAGGCCGGCGCGATGATGATCATCGAGACCGAGGAGCATGCCCTGGCTCGTGGCGCCAAGCCGCTGGCCCGCCTGATGGGTGCCGGCATCACCTCGGACGCCTTCCACATGGTCGCTCCGGCGGACAACGGCGTTCGCGCCGGTGCCGCGATGAAGCGGGCTCTGGAAACGGCCGGGCTGGATGCCAAGGACATCGACCACGTCAATGCCCACGGCACGGCCACCCCGATCGGTGATACTGCCGAAGCCAATGCCATCCGGGTTGCCGGATGTCAGAACGCTGCGGTGTACGCGCCGAAGTCGGCCCTCGGTCACTCGATCGGTGCCGTCGGTGCCCTCGAGTCGGTGTTGACGGTGCTCGCCTTGCGGGACGGGGTGATCCCCCCGACGCTGAACTACGAGACACCGGATCCCGAGATCGATCTCGATGTGGTTGCGGGCGAGCCTCGTTATGGCGACTACAAGTACGCCATCAACAACTCGTTCGGGTTCGGTGGCCACAATGTGGCTCTGGCCTTTGGGAAGTACTGAGGACGGGCAGACGTCCGGTAGGTAACCCCGAGGGTAAAACCGAGGGAATGCACGGAAGGAAGAACTCCGTAAATATGGCGGGATTGTCCACCGGGAATGGTTTTCCCAATGTGGTTGTCACCGGCGTAGCCATGTCAACGGCGCTGGCAACCGATGCTGAAAGCACTTGGAAGAAGCTGCTCGACGGGCAGAGTGGCATCCGCACTCTCACCGATTCGTTCGTCGAGGAGTACGACCTACCGGTTCGCATCGGTGGTCATCTCCTGGAGGACTTCGATCACGAGTTGTCGCGGGTAGAACTGCGCCGACTGTCATATTTGCAGAAGATGTCGACGGTGATCGGCCGCCGGGTCTGGGCCAACGCTGGCTCCCCGGAGGTCGATACCCGACGGCTCATGGTGTCGATCGGCACGGGCATGGGCTCCTCCGAGGAGCTGGTGTTCGCCTACGACGGCATGCGGACCAAGGGATTGCGCGCTGTGTCGCCGTTGGTGGTGCAGATGTACATGCCCAATGGTGCGGCGGCGGCCGTCGGGCTGGATCGCAAGGCCAAGGCCGGGGTGTCCACCTCGATCTCGGCCTGCGCTTCGGGGTCCGAGGCGATCGCCAACGCCTGGCGCCAGATCGTGCTCGGCGAAGCCGATATTGCGATCTGCGGTGGTGTCGAGACCAAGATCGAAGCAGTGCCGATCGCCGGCTTCGCGCAGATGCGCATCGTGCTGTCCAATACCAACGATGATCCGGCAGGTGCCTGTCGGCCGTTCGACAAGGACCGCAACGGCTTTGTGTTCGGCGAGGGCGGCGCCCTCATGGTCATCGAGACCGAGGAGCACGCCAAAGCGCGTGGCGCCAACATCCTCGGCCGCCTCATGGGGGCGAGCGTGACCTCCGACGGCTACCACATCGTGGCGCCGGACCCCAACGGTGAGCAGGCCGGTTATGCCATGACCCGGGCCATCCAGTTGGCGGGTCTGCAGCCCTCAGACATCGACCACATCAACGCGCATGCCACCGGCACCAGCGTCGGCGATGTGGCCGAGGGGAAAGCAATCAACAATGCGATGGGCGGCCACGTGCCCGCGGTCTACGCGCCCAAGTCCGCGCTCGGCCATTCGGTCGGTGCGGTCGGTGCGGTGGAGTCCATCCTGACGGTTTTGGCGCTGCGAGACGGCGTCATTCCTCCGACGCTCAACTTGCGCAACCTCGATCCGGAGATCGATCTGGACGTGGTGGCCGGTGAGCCGCGGCAAGGCGACTTCAAGTACGCCATCAACAATTCGTTCGGATTCGGTGGGCACAACGTCGCGCTCGCCTTCGGAAAGTACTGAGAACCCGAACTACGGCGCCCCAGAGCTTTCCACTAAAGGAGACCTACATGACGATCATGGCCCCCGAAACCGCCGCCGAGTCGCTCGACCCCCGCGACCCGCTGCTGCGCTTGCAGACCTTCTTCGATGACGGCAGCGTCGAGCTGCTGCACGAGCGGGACCGCTCGGGCGTGCTGGCGGCGGCCGGCACGGTCAACGGTGTTCGCACGGTGGCGTTCTGCACCGATGGCACCGTGATGGGCGGCGCCATGGGCATCGAGGGCTGTGCCCACATCGTCAACGCCTACGACACCGCGATCGAGGAGCAGAGCCCGATCGTCGGCATCTGGCACTCGGGTGGTGCGCGGCTGGCCGAGGGCGTCAAGGCGCTGCACGCGGTCGGCCTGGTCTTCGAGGCGATGATCCGGGCGTCGGGTTACATCCCGCAGATCTCTGTGGTCGTCGGATTCGCCGCGGGCGGTGCGGCTTACGGTCCCGCCCTGACCGACGTGATCATCATGGCCCCGGACAGCAAGGTGTTCGTCACCGGTCCGGACGTGGTGCGCAGTGTCACCGGCGAGGACGTCGACATGGTGTCGCTCGGCGGACCCGACGCCCACCACAAGAAGTCCGGTGTGTGCCACATCGTCGCCGACGACGAGCTCGATGCCTACGAGCGCGGCCGCCGTCTGGTCGGATTGTTCAGCCAGCAGGGTCATTTCGATCGCAACAAGGCCGAGGCCGGCGACACCGACCTGGCCGCGCTGATGCCCGAGTCGGCTCGCCGCGCCTACGACGTGCACCCGATCATCGAGGCTCTGCTCGACGAGGGTGTGCCGTTCGAGGAGTTCCAGGCCAAGTGGGCCCCGTCGATCGTGGTCGGCCTCGGTCGCCTGGCCGGCCGGTCTGTCGGCGTCATCGCCAACAACCCGCTGCGTCTCGGCGGCTGCCTGAACTCTGAAAGCGCCGAGAAGTCGGCCCGTTTCGTGCGGCTCTGCGATGCCTTCGGCATTCCGCTGGTGGTCGTCGTCGACGTTCCGGGCTACCTGCCCGGCGTGGATCAGGAATGGGGCGGCGTGGTCCGTCGCGGCGCCAAGTTGCTGCACGCCTTCGGCGAGTCCTCGGTCCCCCGCGTCACCCTGGTGACCCGCAAGATCTACGGCGGCGCCTACATCGCGATGAACTCGCGGTCGCTCAACGCCACCAAGGTGTTCGCCTGGCCGGACGCCGAGGTGGCCGTGATGGGCGCCAAGGCCGCCGTCGGCATCCTGCACAAGCGCAAGCTGGCGGCAGTCGAGGATGCCGCGGAGCGGGATGCCCTGCACGAGGAGCTCGCCATCGAGCATGAGCGCATCGCCGGCGGTGTGGATTCGGCGATCGAGATCGGCGTGGTCGACGAGAAGATCGATCCGGCTCACACTCGAAGCAAGCTGACGCAGGCGCTGGCCGAGGCCCCGCACCGGCGCGGCCGCCACAAGAACATCCCGCTGTAACTCTTCAGCTGGCGCGAATGGCCAGTTATTGCACATTTCAGGCCAATAGCCGTGCAATAACCGGCCATTCGGCGTTTCAGCGGGTGGTGTAACCGCCGTTGGCGAAGATGGTCTGCCCGTTGATCCAGTGGCCCTCGTCGGCCAGGAACACGACCAGCGGGGCGATGTCGGTGATCTCGGTCAGCCGGTTGCCCATCGCCTGCGACTTGTGGAATTCGACCCGCTCCGGGGTCTCCTGCGGGTAGAAGAACGGCGTGTCCATCGGGCCGGGGGCGACGTTGTTGACGTTGATGCCGCGGACGCCGAATTCCTTGGAGGCGGCCCGGGTGAAGTGTTCGACGGGACTCTTGGAGCCCGCGTAGGTCGAGTACCCGTCGGTGTAGGCCGCCAGCAACGCGGTGACGATGGTGACCACCGAACCGTTGTCGTTCAGCCGCTTGCCTGCCTGTTGCAGAAAGAAGTAGGCCGCCTTGGCGTTGATGTCGAACATCGAATCATATTCGGCCTCAGTGGTTTCCACGAACGGCTTCCGCAGTACCTTACCGACGGTGTTGATCGCGATGTCCACACTGCCGAAGGCGTCGATGGCCGTGTCGAAGAGTTTCTCAACATTGGCCGGCACCGTCAGGTCGCCCTGCACCTTGACCGCCTTCACCCCGGCGGCCTGTACTGCCGCCACCGTCTTGTCGGCGTCGGCCTCGCTGGAGGCACTGTTGTAGTGAACCGCGACGTTGACACCCCTCGAAGCCAACGTCGCACTGATCAGACCACCCAGGTTTTTCGCACCCGCGGCAACAATTGCAGACTTTCCCTCTAGTTTGCTCATGGCCTCGACGCTAGTCAGACCATCAACAAATGAAAAACGCAAAATTCCGACGTTTTCACAAGCATTGCTTGTCGATAGAGTGGGGTGGTGTCAGCACATCTCCCCGATCTGCGCCGGCTTCGCCACTTCGTCGCAGTCGCCGAGGCAGGCAGCTTCACCTCCGCGGCAGCAACACTGCACCTGAGCCAGCAAGCTTTGAGCAGCTCGGTACAGCAGCTGGAAAAGGAGTTGGCAGCAGCACTTTTCGTGCGTGTCGGCCGCCGTGTCGCCCTGACCAGGGCGGGCGATCTGTTGCTCGAGGAGGGACGTACGTTGCTGGCCGCGGCACGCACTCTGGCCCAGCACGTCGAACGGACGGCCACCGGCGCCGAGGAGAACTACGTCGTCGGCCACACGCCCGCTCTGAGCGGAAGCGAGGTGTACGAAATCATGGAATCCGCCATCGAAGAGTTCGCCGAGACGTCGTTCACGTTCCGTCAGCTCTACCCCGACCAGTTGACCGACGGCGTGCTCGACGGCACCGTTCAACTCGGGTTGCGCCGCGGCGTGGTGCCCACCAACGTGCTGTCGACCGCGGTGGTCGGGTATCACCGGGTACGGCTGGCTGTGCCGGCCACCCACCGGCTGGCCACGCGCGACGTGGTCGACATCCGGGATCTCGCTCACGAACGGCTGGCGCTGTGGGCGCCGCCCGGCAGCTCCTACTACAGCGACTTCCTGTTGAGCGCCTGCCGCCGCGCCGGGTTCGAACCGGACTACGTGGTCAGCCGGGTGCAGGGCTCGGCCACGGTTACCGCTCCCCTGACCACGGGCGCGATCGCATTCGTCACCGCCCCTGCCGGTTCCGTGATGGGCGGCCGCGTGGCGGTGATCGATCTGGAACCGGAGCTCCTGGTGGGTGCCCAGGCGATGTGGCAACGCCACACGAGTTCAGCGGTGCGCGATGCGCTGCTGGCCCAGTCGTAGCCAGACCAGAGTCCTCAGCGCCGACTACTCGACTTCCCCGAATTCAGCGATCATCTCGGCGGCCACGCCGGCGGCACGGTCCCCGTCGGCGCTGACCAGCCCGATACGCGTGCGCCGGTCCAGGATGTCGTCGGCACTCAGCGCGCCCTCGTGGGTGACGGCGTACTCGAATTCGGCACGGATGACGTCGATTCCCTCGGCCACCGGTTCGGTGGGTCGGGCGCACCGCGCCCGTGCGATCACGTTGGGCGCCTCGGCCCCGTACCGGGCGACCAGCGAGGACGGCAATGCGTGTTCGGATCGCAGGGTGGACACCGGATTGGCCGGTGCGCCGACGAGCGGCAGGTTGGCGGTGCGGCAACCCGAGGCGGTGAGCCCGCGCAGCGTTAAGGCCCGGTCGAGCACATCCTGGGCCATGTAGCGGTATTCGGTGAGCTTCCCGCCGATGATGCTGATCACCCCGCTCGCCGACTCCACCACCGCGTGCTCGCGGGACACGTCGGCCGTATTGCCCTGCCCGGTATCGATCAGCGGCCGCAGCCCGGCATACGCGCCCCGCACGTCCTCGGTGGTCAGGTCGGTGGCCAGCGCGGTGTTGACGGTGTCCAACAGGAAACGAATCTCAGCCGGAGTGGGTTGCGGCACATCGGGTATGGGCCCCGGGGCATCTTCGTCCGTGAGCCCCAGGTAGACCCGGCCGAGCTGTTCAGGCATGGCGAAGACGAACCGGTTCAACTCCCCCGGTATCGGAATGGTCAGGGCCGCGGTGGGATTGCCGAACGCGGCGGCATCGAACACCAGATGTGTTCCGCGACTGGGCCGCAGCGTGAGCGCCTGGTCGAGATCGCCGGCCCATACACCGGCGGCGTTGATCACCATCCGCGCGGTCGCGTCGAAGGAATCGCCGGTCAGTTCGTCGGTCAGGCGTACCGAGGTCGCGCCGGCGGCGCCTGCCGACACCCTCGTCAGGATGCGGGCCCCGTGCTGCGCGGCGGTGCGGGCGACCGCGGTCACCAGGCGGGCGTCGTCGATGAGCTGGCCGTCATACGCCAGGTAGCCGCCGTCGAGGCCCTCGGTACGCACGGTCGGCGCCAGTTCGGCGGCCCGGCGGGCGTCCACCCGGCGTGAGCGTGGCAGGGTCGACGCGCTGGTCCCGGCGAGCCTGCGCAGGCCGTCGCCGGCCACGAATCCGGTGCGCACCAACGCACGTGACCCGCGACCCATCGACGGCAGCAGCGGCACCAGCTGCGGCATGGCCTTGACGAGATGAGGTGCGTTGCGGGTCATCAGGATTCCGCGTTCGATGGCACTGCGGCGGGCGATCCCGATGTTGCCGGTGGCCAGGTAGCGCAGTCCGCCGTGCACGAGTTTCGAGCTCCACCGACTGGTCCCGAAGGCCAGATCGTGCTTTTCGACCAATACCACGCTCAGACCCCGCGTGGCGGCGTCCAGGGCGATGCCCGCACCGGTGATCCCACCACCGATCACGATGACGTCGACCTGCTCGCCGTCGGCGAGTGCTGCCAATTCGGTTGTGCGCCTTGCGTGGTTGAGCGCCGTCGGGCCGGTCATCATGCCAGGTATCCATTCAGTGCGTGGGTGAGCTCCACCGCCAGGGCGTCGGCGTCGAGGATGGGCTCGACCATCTGTGCGGACTGGATCGCCGACTGGGTGATCAGCAGGCACATGGTCGCCAGCTGACGGGGATCACCTGCCCGGACCCGGTTGGGTACCGAGCTCACCTCCTGGGCGAGCTTGAGTTCCCCGGCCAGTGCATCGATCAGGATCTGCTGGCTGGTGCCCAGCCGCTCGGCGATGTAGACCATGGCAACCTCCGGCGCCGAGTGCAGCACCGCCATGATCACCTCGTCGTGACGCAGCCGCGTGGCCACCGTCACGATGCGGTCGACCAGCGCCGCCCGGCCGGGGCCGCCCACCTCGGTCGTATCGAGGACTCCGACGACCCGCGCGGTGAGCAGCGCAGCCAGGATTGACTGGGTGTCGGGGAAACGCCGGTACACGGTCGGGCGGGAGACCCCGGCCCGGCGGGCGATCTCGGCCAGGGTCACCCGGTCCACGCCGAAGGCCAGCACGCAGCTCGCGGCGGCATCCAAGATCTGGTCGCTCAGCGATCCCTCGTTACTGATTGACATCATGTGTAATACTGTAACGCATGACTCAGCCGGCCGAACAGTTTCTGCCTCCGATGAAATGGAATGCCTGGGGCGATCCGGACGCGGCCAAGCCGCTGTCCGAAGGGATCCGCTCCCTGCTGCAACAGGCGCTGGGCGTCGACGCGGCTCCGGCGGCAGAGCCGACACCCGAGCAGGCGCAGTTGCAGCCGTCGGCCCTGTCCGATGGCGATCGTGAGGCCCTCGCCGCCATCGTCGGCTTACCACACTGCGGCACCGACACCATGTCACGGCTACTGCACGCCGGAGGCAAGTCGACGTTGGACCTGTTGCGCCGCAATGGTTCCGGTGTCCAGGATGCGCCCGACGCGGTCCTGCTGCCGGGTACTGACGACGAGGTCGCCGCGATCCTGACCTACTGTTCCGAACACAGCATCGCGGTCGTCCCGTTCGGCGGGGGGACCAGCGTGGTGGGCGGCCTCGATCCGTTGCGCGGCGACTTCGCCGCGGTCGTGGCGCTCGATCTGCGCCGGTTCGACGCGCTGCACAGCCTCGACGAGGTGAGCGGCGAGGCCGAACTGGGTGCAGGCGTCACCGGACCGCAGGCCGAGGCCCTGCTCGGCGCACACGGCTTCTCGCTGGGCCACTTTCCGCAGAGCTTTCAGTTCGCCACCATCGGCGGGTTCGCCGCCACCCGGTCCTCCGGCCAGGATTCAGCCGGCTACGGACGTTTCGACGACATGGTCCGCGGCCTCCGCGCGGTGACCCCGGCAGGGACGCTCGAGCTCGGCCGCGCCCCGGCCTCGGCGGCCGGCCCGGATCTGCGCCAGCTGATCCTCGGTTCGGAAGGGGTGTTCGGTGTCATCACCCGGGTCCGGGTTCGCGTGCACCCGGTACCCGAGACCACGCGCTACGAAGCCTGGTCCTTCCCGGATTTCGCGACCGGCGCCGAGGCGCTGCGAGCGGTCATCCAGACCGGCACCGGACCGACAGTGATCCGGCTGTCCGATGAGGCCGAGACCGGGGTG
Organism: Mycobacterium shunyiense; assembly: GCF_058270035.1. Lineage (NCBI taxonomy): Bacteria > Bacillati > Actinomycetota > Actinomycetes > Mycobacteriales > Mycobacteriaceae > Mycobacterium > Mycobacterium shunyiense. The sequence continues at coordinate 258,486 of NZ_JBZDPT010000047.1, forward strand.
AACCTGGCCACCACCGACAGCATCGGCGAGCAGAGCATCACCGGGGGCTGCTTGGCCATCACGCTGTTCGAGGGCACCGCGGCGCACACCGAGAGCCGCCACGAGGAGACCCGCGCAGTCCTGGAAGCCCAGGGCGGCACGTCGCTGGGCGAGGCCCCGGCGCGAGGCTGGGAGCACGGCCGGTTCAACGCACCGTATCTGCGTGATTCACTGCTGGCCGCCGGTGCATTGTGCGAAACACTGGAGACCGCCACCACGTGGTCCAACCTGGGCACGCTGAAGGCCGCGGTCACCGAGGCCCTCACCACCGCGCTCGCCGAATCCGGCACGCCGGCACTGGTGATGTGCCACATTTCGCATGTGTACCCCACTGGCGCCTCGCTCTACTTCACGGTCGTCGCCGCCCAGCGCGGCAACCCGATCGAGCAGTGGCAGGCCGCGAAGACCGCGGCCTCCGAAGCGATGGTGCGCAACGGCGGCACCATCACCCACCACCATGCCGTCGGCGCGGACCACCGCCCGTGGATGCGGGACGAGATCGGAGACCTCGGCGCCCAGGTATTGCGCGCTGTCAAGGCCACATTGGATCCGGCAGGAATCCTCAACCCGGGCAAGCTGATTCCGTGAATCGGGTCACGGTTCTGACCAATCCCCTGTCGGGACATGGCAATGCGCCGCATGCGGCCGAGCGGGCGGTAGCGCAGCTCCAGCGGCGCGGCATCGACGTGTGCGCCATCGTCGGGACCGACGCCGCGCACGCCCGCCGCCTGGTCGACGAGGCACTCGACCGCGGCACCGACGCCCTCGTGGTCGTCGGAGGCGACGGGGTGATCTCGCTGGCCCTGCAGGCGCTGGCCACCGGCGATATCCCACTGGGCATCGTCCCGGCCGGGACGGGTAATGACCACGCACGCGAATATCGTTTGCCGACAGGCGATCCCGAGGCCGCGGCCGACGTCATCGCCGACGGCCACACCGAGACGGTCGACCTCGGTCACATCGAGGATTCCGCCGGCACGGTCAAGTGGTTCGGCACCGTGATGGCCGCCGGGTTCGATTCGCTGGTCAGCGACCGAACCAACCGGATGCGGTGGCCGCACGGCCGGATGCGCTACAACGTGGCGATGGTCGCGGAGATCTCGAAGCTACGGTTGCTGCCGTTCCGGCTCACGTTCGACGACGGCCCGGAGATCCGCACCGACCTCACCCTGGCGGCGTTCGGCAACACCCGCAGTTACGGCGGCGGCATGTTGATCTGCCCGGGGGCCGACCATTCGGACGGACTGCTCGACGTCACGATGATCACGTCGGCATCCCGCACCAGATTGATCCGCTTGTTCCCCACGGTTTTCAAGGGCACCCACGTCGATCTCGACGAGGTGACCACCAAGCGGGCCAAGATGATCCACGTGGAATGCCCAGGGATAAACGCTTACGCCGACGGGGATTACGCAGCCCCGTTGCCGGTCACGGTGTCCGCGGTGCCGGCCGCACTGCGCTTACTGGCGCCCAAGCAATCCTGAATGAACTCGACCATGCAGTCGCGGGCCTCCCGGCTCTCCGGCAGAAACGGCAGGAACGCCGGGAAAGCGTGGAGCTGACCGGGCCAGACCTTGAGCGCGCACGACCGCCCCGCATCGGTCAGCACTTCATGCATGCGTTCGGCATCGCAACGCAGTGCCTCCGATTCCGCCGCGATGATCAGGCTGGGCGGGAAATCGGTGAGCACTCCGTTGACCGGTGACAGGGCATGACCGTCCGACTCCTTGGGGCCGACGCATTCGACGATCATCGGCAGGGCAAGTCCGATTCCCATCCTGTCCTCGGCGAAGTTGGGATGGCCGGAGCGGCGTTCTCCGTCGAGTTCGAGCAGCGGGCTGACCCCGATGACGCCCGCGGGCGTACCGACGTTGTGCGCCTGGGCAGCGAGAACGGTTGCGAATGCGAGGAATCCACCTGCCGAGTCACCTGCCACGATGGTGTTGGCCGGCTCCGCGCCCTGGTCCAACATCCAGCGGTAGACGCGCAGGCAGTCCGTGACGGACTCGTCGACGGTCACATCAGGGTGCTGCCGATACTCGACGTGCACCACGGGAAGTTGGGTTCGCCGGGCAAGTGCGACCACGACGTGCTGGTGGGTGTCGAAGCCGCCGAGAAAGAATCCTCCGCCGTGCAGATAGAGGATGGCGCCGTCAGACAGGGGGCGGTGAGCAGCTTCGGCGGTGCGGATGGTCTCCACGGTGACGCGCCCCAGCGTGATCCGGCTGACCCGCAGCCCTCGCTTCGGGCGCAGTCGCTGGAGCCGCGCGAACGCATTGATGCGACGACCGATTGCCGCGAGACGATCCTCGGCAGATCGACTCCCTTGATAGGCGACGGATCGACGTACCTGGACGAGGAGGGTTCGGCGGGCGATGCCGTAGCACGCCCGGGATCTGCGACTCGGGCGTCGGGTCGACAGTGCGGCGGCCGGTAATACCATCCAAACTCCTTCGGGTTACTTCGGCGATCCCAGGGCGGCAAGCAGTTTCACCAGGTGTCCGAATGCGTCGGTGAACGGCCGTGCCGGCACCGAGGGATCGATGGCCCGCTGGATACCGAGGCCGATCCCGGCGCTGAGCAGCAGACTGCCGAGATCCTCGAGGCTCGCTGCCACGTCGCTGTTCACCAATTGCGTTTCGGTGAGGCCCAACTCGGCAGACATCGACCTGACTACGTCGATGACCATCTGCGCGGCCTCGTTGCGCAACGCCGTGATCATCTGGGCCAGCTCGGCATTGTTCCGCGACAGGACCGCGAATTCGAGTTCGAGCATGGTCCAGCCGACGTCGCCTGCGGTGCGCTCCAGCCAGGCGCTCAACGCCTCCACGCGGGTGTCCAACTCGGCATCTGATATCGCGAGCTCGGCCATCTCGGCGAACTTCTCGCGATGGATCAGCTCGAGGACGTCGCGGCAGAGGTTGGGTTTACTGCCGAAGTTGGAGTACACGGCGCCCTTGGAGAAGCCCGCGTCGTCGGCGATGTCTTCGAGGCTCGTGGCGGCATACCCGTGGCTCAGGAAGCGCTTTTTGGCGGCCTGCAACAGCTCGGCCCGCGTCTGTTCCTGGCGTTGAGCCCTGGTCAGCCGCGGCATGCGCTGATGATAGAGCGCAGGAGACTTCGGGTATTGATTTAACTCAAAGTATTCAGATACCGTCAGTATCCGAACGGTCGTGAAGCGACTTCAGGGGAGGCATGACGTGCGGTTTTCACAGCGGCAAGCGCCGGTGGACGGCGCGGTGGTGATCATCACCGGTGGGGCGCGGGGCATCGGCGCCAAGACAGCAGAGCTGTTCTCGGCCCGTGGCGCCACGGTATGGATCGGAGATGTCGATGGCGATGTGGCCGCGACGACCGTGGCCGGTATCCCCGGCTGCCGGGCGGCCTACCTCGACGTCACGCAGCGGTCGTCGTGGGAGGGTTTCGTCTCCGACGTCATCAGGGAATCGGGCCGCGTCGACATCCTGGTCAACAACGCCGGGGTCATGCCCCTCGGAGCCTTCGATGCCGAACCGGAGTCCACCACTGACCTGATCCTCGACGTCAACGTTCGTGGCGTCCTCAACGGCATGCGCGCCGTGGTCCCGTCGATGGTGGCCCGCGGTCGCGGTCACGTCGTCAATGTCGCGTCGATGGCGGGCATGATCCCGATCCCCGGCATGGTGACCTACAACGCCAGCAAGTTCGCCGCACTCGGCGCGTCATTGGCCGCACGGCGCGAGTACGCGGGCACCGGGGTCACCGTGTCGGCAGTGCTGCCGTCGGCGGTTCGAACCGAACTCACCTCGGGCGTACAGCTCGGCAACGGCCTTCCCACAGTGGATCCCGATGACGTCGCGCGCACGATCCTCAAGACTGTCCGCACTCACGCCGCCCGCACGTCGGTGCCGGGTTGGGTCGCTCCCGGATGGGCCCTGGTGGACGCGTTGGTACCCGAAGCGCTCCAGAGCGCGGTGCGTGCCAGGATCGACGACCGTCGCGCTCTGACCGCCCTCGACGCGCGCGGCCGATCCAGCTACCAGCAGCGTCTCGACCGGCAGTCGAAAGCACATGCCGCACAGTCCGATTCCGAGGTGACACCATGACCAAGGCACTGGCGATCGGCTGCGGTGGGACCATCGGAGGGGCGTGGACAGTCGCGGCGCTGCATGCACTGGCCGAAGCAACCGGATGGGATCCGCGCGACGCTGCCGTGCTGCAGGGCACCTCGGCAGGAGCCGAGCTTGTCACGATGCTCGGCGGCGGTGCCACGGTGGACGATCTGATCTCGATGCAGCGCGGCACCTCTACCGATGAGCGCCTGCGTCGCCACATCGCGGACACACCACCCAGCCTGCCGCCGATTCCTGTGCCCCGCCTGCTCAACCCCCGGCTGCTCGTCAGCCAAAAGGGTCTCGCCGCCGCCACCGGTATCGCCCCTGTCGGTCGAGGCAACACCGACTGGTTGCAGCGCCTTGCCGACGGATTCTCCGAGGGCACAGGTTGGATGCGACACCCCGGTGCCCGGATGGTCGCGTTCGACTACCAGCGCGGCGAGCGGGTCGTCTTCGGAGCGCCAGGTGCGCCGCAGGCCACCGCAGGGGAAGCCCTACGCGCATCCTGGGCGGTCCCCGGCTGGATGCCACCGGTCTCGATCGACGGCAGGAACTTCGTCGACGGTGGCGCCGCCTCGACGGCATCGGTCGATCTGATCGGCCCCGAGGAAGCCGAGATCATCTGCGTGATCACTCCCATGGCCTCCGAACCGGGAACGCGCGCACCGGGACTCGGCGGAAGGCTGGAGCGCGGTCTGCTGCGCCGGCCGATGTCGGTGGGCCTGGACCGCGAAGTGGCGGCAGTGCGGGCGCGTGGCACGCAGGTCGTCCTCGTCCGGCCCGATGCGGCAGATCTCGCAGGCCTGGGTGCCCACTTCATGCGCCGTGACCGGCGGCAGTCGGCGTTCGAGGCATCGATGCTCACCGCACCCACCACCGTCCGGCGGGCGCTCGCCGTCAGCGAGGAGGCTCGATGAGCCGCGAAGTCCGCATCGTCATCATCGGCGCGGGGATGGCCGGAATCGCCACCGCCTACACACTTCAGCAAGCCGGATTCACGAATTTCACCATCCTGGAAAAAGGTTCGGACGTCGGCGGCGTCTGGCACTGGAACCGCTATCCGGGACTCACCTGTGACGTACCGTCGCAGATCTACCAGTTCTCGTTCGCACCGAAACCGGATTGGAGCCACATCTGGGCCACCGGTGAGGACATTCAGCGCTATCACCGCGATGTCATGGAACGGTTCGGACTCGACGCCCATCTGCGGTGCGACACCGAAGTCACCGAGGCGCGTTACGACAGCACCGCCACGGCATGGACACTCACGACGGCCGACGGCGACACCCTGACGGCCGACTTCGTCATCTGCGCCACCGGGGTGCTGCATCATCCGTCGATACCCGACATTCCCGGCATGGACACCTTCGGCGGGCAGATCGTGCACACCGCCCGGTGGGATCCGGAAGTGGAGACCGACGGTCGACGCATCGCCGTCATCGGTACGGGATCGACCGGCGTGCAGGTGGTTTCGGCGCTGCAACCCAAGGCCCGCACACTGTTGCACTTCGCCCGATCCCCGCAGTGGATCCTGTGGGCACCGATGTCGCTACGGCAGTCGTCGGTGCTCGCCAAGGTCCTGCATCGGCGGCCGGGATGGCACGACTTTCTCTTCCGACGTCTGCAGTGGGGATCCAACATCCTCGCCGACGTCGTCACCACGCCCTCGTGGCGGCGCAAGCTGGTGCAGTCCTACGCCCGGTGGAGCCTGGCCGCCCAGGTCCGTGACCGTACGCTCCGGGCCAAACTCACTCCGGACTATGAACCGCTGTGTAAACGGCAAGTGGTCTCGGGCACGTACTACCGCGCCATCAAGCGCCCCAACGCCAGCCTGGTCGACGATCCCATCCAGGAATTCACCCCGACGGGTATCCGCACCGCCGACGGCACGCACCACGACGTCGATGTCGCGGTGCTGGCCACAGGTTTCCAGGCACACAACTACATGCGACCGATGACCGTCGTGGGCCGCGACGGGATCACCATCGACGAGGCATGGGTCAAGGGCCCACGGGCGTACCGCATGACGACGATTCCCGGGTTTCCGAACCTGTTCACCGTGCTGGGCCCGAACTCACCGACGGGGTCGATCCCGCTGCAGTACTCGGCCGAGTGCACGGCCGGCTACATCGTGGCCTGGCTCAAGCGGTTTGAGAACGGCGAACTCTGCGAGGTCGAGGTCACCGAAGAGGCCACCGACGAGTTCAACGCCGCCGTCGCCGATGCGCTCGGGCCGACGGTCTGGAACACCGGATGCAATTCGTGGTACTTCACCGACGCCGGAACCATCGACCTGTGGCCGTTCGACCGGGCTACCCTCACGCGCATGTTGTCCGCGCCGGACCCCGCCCACTACCGGATCAGGTGACGGCGGGACTTCGCAGTGCCGCCCCACTCTCGGCGAATCGGCGTGTTTGCCCGACACCGTGAACGGCACGCGGTACGTTTCGTCTGGGTCGGGGTTCTGAGTGGAGTGGACTGGTACGGAGCGTCATGGAATCGACCAAATACATCGGCCGCGTCGGCGCGCTGGCCGTTGCTCTCGGCATCGGCACAGCATTGACTTCCGGGACCGGAATCGCCTGGGCCGACGGCGGGTCCGGTGATCCCGGCAAATCGACGACGGGCAGCTCCGACGGTTCCACCCCAAGCTCGGGGACAAAGAAGAACCCGAGCAAACCATCGACGATCAAGAAGCCGGCCACGACTCCGTCCGGCGCACTGTCGAAGATCGGCGAGCGGATCCGCAAGGACGTCGAGTCGGGACTGAATGATGTCAGCGACACGATCAAGCAAACGCAGAGCCGCCTGGACACCGCTCGCAGCCCGCTGAAAAACCGGACCACCAAGGCCCGGAGCAAGATTCAGGGCACACTCACCAATGTGCCCGAGACCGGCAACAAGGCCGACATCAGCACGAAGACAGACAGCACGCGGACCGCCGCGGACGCGGCGACGTCTGCACCGACGCTGAAGCGCGCGCAACGCCCCAACACCAACACGGTGGTGGTACGTCTGAACGAGGTTGCCGAGAACATCAACCAGCGCAATCACGACGTCGTCTCCGCCTTGGGCACCGACGTCGCGAAGTTCGACATCCCCGCTATCCCCGACATCGTGCCGGAGAAGACCGTCGTCCCGGCTGCGCCGGCCACCGCATCCAAGGTCAGCGCACCTCCGGTTGTCTCGGCCCTGCTGAGCGTCGCGGGGCTGTCGCCGTTCGGTGCGGGTAGCAGCCCCGTCGCACCTGGTCAGTCCCCCGCTTTGTGGGCCATGATGGCTTGGACACGAAGGGAATTCGAGCGGTCGATCAATCCGGTCGCTTCGCGCGTGGTGTCGGCCAACGACGCCGCATCGGTGGTCGCCGAGGGCGAGATCCAGCCGATGGCGGCCGCCGCCCCCAATGCCGCGGTGCAGACCGATGACCTGACGCCCAAACCCCAGGTCCCGTCGTCATTGGCGAATTACACCTCCAAGCTCGGGTGGGTCACCGGCCCCGGCGTCACCGACCACTGGTACGTCGCGGGGACCGACCTGGGCATCATGTGGAACAGCGGCTACACCGACCCGGTGACCGGGAAACCGGTCATCTACACGCTGTTCGGCGATACCTACAGCGAGCCCGGCATGGCCGGCGACTGGCGCAACAACGTACTGTTTCGCACGATCGACACCGATCTGTCCGATGGTCTGCAATTCAACGGTGCGGTGATCAATGCCGGGGCGCAGTATCCAGGCGACCCCGGCGGGACTCATCAGTGGTACGGCACCGGGGGCGCCCCGGCCGGCGCCACGCAGATCATCTACGACCCGGGCGGCCTCAACGGACTGTTCGGCCAGACCTACACGATGATCCCGACGTCGGCCATCGCGATCGAAAACCCCGGCGCCGAGGGCGGTTACCGGCAGTACGCCACGGTGATGTCGGTCCGCACCTGGGACAACCCGGGCAGCTGGACCACGAACTACTCCGCGATCGCCTACTCCGACGACGGCGGCAAGACCTGGACCGTCGACCGCGACACCGTGCGCTCGTCGGGCTGGTTCCGAGCCGGACCGGCCTACGTCCCGGGCGACGAGCATTTCCAGCAGAATGCGCTGGTGATGTCGGACGACCCGACCGACCCGTACGTCTACGTGTACGGGACTCCTTCGGGCAGGCAGGGTTCGGCGTACGTGGCCCGGGTGCAGAAGGATCAGATCGGCAACCTGGATGCCTACGAGTACTTCTCGGGTGAGGATTCCAGCGGCGCCGGGCAGTGGGTGACGGGTGATCCGTCGGCGGCGGCTCCGGTGTTCGGCTCCAGCAGCACCGATTTCCTGCCGACGCTCTACAAGGTGGCGGACTTCTTCACCCTCGGGTTGTTCACCAAGATCGCCAACGGCATCTGGGTCGGCGGGCTGCCCACGGGCGGCAATGTCAGCGAGATGTCGGTGCAGTACAACGAGTATCTGGGCAAGTACGTCGTGCTCTACACCGATGGCGGCAACAACGTCGTGATGCGGGTGTCGGATTCACCGCAGGGTGAATGGTCGGATACGACGACGCTGGTGAACAACAACCTGACGTCCAACACCGGCATGTATGCGCCCATGGTCCACCCGATGTCGGGCACCGATTACTTCAACAAGGTCGACGCCAACGGCAATGTCGTGGAGGACAACTCGCAGTACCTGTACTACAACCTTTCCTACTGGGGTGACTACAACGTCCGGTTGATGCAGACCGACCTGTCCACGATGAAGACGGTCTCGGTGTAGCCGGATGTCTCGAACGTTCGCGTTGTGTGCGGCGGCCCTCACCGTGGTTGCCGCACTCAGCACGAGTGCCTGTGCGCACGCCGACCCCGAGCCGGTGCCGCAGGGACCGTCCGAAACCACGGCGCCTCAACCAGACTCGTCGTGCGCCGAGAACCTGGACGGGGCACTGACCCCTGCCGATCCCGCACAGACCGGCAACAACCGGCGTCTGTTGCAGTGCACGGCCGGGAGCTGGCAGACGTTCGGCGGCCCCTATCCCTCGTCGGATCGCTGGCTGACCGCCGGGCCCGAGGTGATCCTGCACGGGCAGGGCAGGCGAAACCCGGAAGCCCGGGCGGGCACCTGGACAGGGACCCCGCAGACTGCCGAGGCCCATTGTGGCGCCGAAGTTGTGGATGTCCTGGGCGCAGGCAGGACGTCGGAGCCGCAGACGTTCAGCGCAGACCCGGGCCAGTCGCTGACGATCGAGGTCAGCGACCACATGTTCACGACGAAGCTCAGCGGCTACTGCCTTTGGGCGCGTAGCTGACGAGCTACCCCACGCCCCTGTTCAGCCAGGACACCTCGGCGCCGTCGCCGCCGTTGCGGTAGGGCTCGAGCGACTCGTCCCATGCGGTACCCAGCACGGTGTCGAGTTCGGCTGCCAGCATGTCGGCGCCGCCGGCCATGAGGGAACGCAGCCGCATCTCACCGACCATCACATCACCGTTGGCACTCATCGCACCGCTCCACAGACCGAGGTGGGGGGTGTGGCACCAGCGGTGCCCGTCCACCCCGGCACTGGGGTCCTCGGTCACCTCGAAGCGCAGCACTGACCAGGAGCGCAGGGCATTGGCCAACTGCGCCCCGGTGCCGACGGGCCCAACCCAGTTGGTCACCGCGCGCAACTGGCCGGGCATGGCCGGTTGCGGCGTCCACTTGAGGTTCGCCCGCGCCGACAGGGTCGACGACAACGCCCACTCAACATGCGGGCATACCGCCGCGGGTGAGGCATGGACATACACCACGCCCGTCGCCGCGTCGGCGAACTGGTTCGACGCACGCATCTGCTACTCCTTCGGATACGAGGGACGTCTTCCCCAACGGCCTGGTATTCCGATCGAGCATGCAGTTGTGTGTGCCGCGCGTGTCTATTGTGCCCTGTGTGGCCAGTGTTGCGCTAGTGTGTCCCGTTTTCTCTCAGCACTCCATCAGATATCGCAGGCCACAGCGGGTAGGTCCAGTCGCCGAAGTCGCGGTCGGTGAGCACCACCAAGGCCAGGTCAGCGGCCGGATCGACCCATAGGAACGTCCCCGACTGGCCGAAATGCCCGAACGTGCGCGCGGAGTTCGCCGACCCCGTCCAGTGCGGCGATTTTCCGTTCCGGAGCTCGAAGCCCAGCCCCCAGTCGTTCGGCCGTTGCACCCCGAAGCCCGGCAACACCCCGTCGATCCCGGGAAACTGCACTGTCACCGCGTCGTCGTGCAGCTGCTGCGACACCAACGCCGGGCGGAGCAACTCCCGGGCGAATGCCGCCAGATCCCCGACGGTCGATACACCGCCGAACCCGGCGGCCTGCGTCCCGCCCAACAGAGTGGACTTGGTCATCTGCAGCGGCGCGAAGACCGCCTCGGTCAGATAGCTGGCGAACTCGATGTCGGCGGCATCCTCGACAGCACGCGCCAGCAGTTCGAATCCATAGTTCGAATAGATCCGACGCTGCCCCGGCCTGGCGAGCACCTCGGCCGAGCGCATCGACACGCCCGAGGCGTGAGCCAACAGGTGCCGGATCGTCGAACCGGGCGGGCCCGCCGGAGTGTCGAGTTCGACCGCGCCCTCTTCGATCGCGATCTGCGCGGCACGGGCGACGAGCGGTTTGGTCACCGAGGCCAACGTGAAGGGTTTGTCCAGATCGCCATGGCCGGCCATCACACCCGAGGGGCCGACCACTGCAGCAGCCGCTGTCTCGACGGGCCAGGTATCGATAACGCGGAGGACTTCGGCGGCGCTCATCGACACCAAATCTATCGGGCACGCCCCAGACTCCGGGACAGCAACTCCTCGACCATGCTCGCCGCCACCGCATCCACGTCGGCGACCAGGCGACGCAGTCCGACCACCCGCCGGACCAACTCCCCCGGATCGGGGTTCGCAACCGCCGAGAGCCGGTGCACGTCGAGGACCGCGCGGTAAGCCGACTCCGATGAGTCCGGTTCGGTGGCCTCACACCACTGCTGCATCGACTGCGTCCACGACGTCAACCGATCACCTGCGCCCTGGCGGTGCGCCAGGCTCAACGCCCGGCGGTACACATCTGCCGCCCATTCCACCGGCACCGGCTCATCGAGCACCGGCAGCAGCACCTGATCGAGCGCCTGGTAACCGGCCGGATCGCCTGCAGCGGCGGCCGCCACCCCGCCGAGCGCCCGCGCCAGTGTGGCCAAGGCGGCGTCGTCCAAGTTCTCTGCAAGGACGGACAACCGCCGCGTCTCAGCGCCGAATCGGTCGTTGTCGCCGGTATCGACCGCCGTCGCCGCGAGTAGGTATGCCAGGTAACCGTGCGCGGTGGTCTCCGGGACGCCGTCCAGCAGCATCTGCGCCCGCTGCCCCCAACTGCCGGCCAGCGACACGTGACCGCGAGCCAACCAGGCCAGGCCGAGTTCGGCCGCCTTCATCGCGGCCTGCACCTGGTCGGTGCGCAGCAGCCGGGTGTGTACCTGTTCGTTGATCCGCACCGATTCGCGGCCATGACCCTGCCGCCAGGCCGCCGCGGCGTACACGGCAAGATCGTCGGTGTCGAGGGACAGCACGCCGTCGACTCGGCTGAAGGATTCGTAGCTGGTACGCCAGTCATTTCGCTGATACGCAGAGCGTGCGACCACGAGCAGTTGGGTTCGATCGTCGACCACAACCCACGGTAACGCGCGGACGCTCCACCGGGCCGAGATTCAGTGGACGACGAGATCCGGCCACTAATTGGACACCTGTCCGGTTTGCATTAGGTTATAGGCATGAGCCAGACGGTGCGTGGTGTGATTTCTCGGTCCAAAGGTCAGCCGGTCGAACTGGTCGACATCGTCATCCCCGATCCGGGTCCCGGTGAGGTGGTGGTCGACATCATCGCCTGCGGCGTGTGTCATACCGACCTGACCTACCGCGAGGGCGGCATCAACGACGAATACCCGTTCCTGCTCGGCCACGAAGCCGCCGGCACCGTCGAATCCGTCGGTGAAGGTGTGACCCATGTCGAGCCCGGCGACTTCGTGATCCTGAACTGGCGCGCGGTGTGTGGGGAATGCCGCGCCTGTAAACGTGGCCGCCCGCACCTGTGCTTCGACACCCACAACGCTGCGCAGAAGATGACGTTGACCGACGGCACCGAACTCACCCCGGCGCTGGGTATCGGCGCGTTCGCCGACAAGACCCTCGTCCACAAAGGCCAGTGCACCAAGGTCGATTCCGAGGCCGACCCGGCCGTGGCCGGCCTGCTGGGCTGCGGTGTGATGGCCGGCATCGGCGCGGCGATCAACACCGGTGCGGTCACCCGAGACGACACCGTCGCCGTCATCGGCTGCGGCGGTGTGGGAGACGCGGCGATCGCCGGTGCCGCTCTGGTCGGCGCGAAGAAGATCATCGCCGTCGACACCGACAACAAGAAGCTGAACTGGGCCCGCGATTTCGGGGCCACTCACACCATCAACGCCCGTGAACTCGACGCAGTCGAGACCATCCAGGATCTGACCGACGGGTTCGGCGCCGATGTCGTGATCGACGCGGTCGGACGCCCCGAGACCTGGAAGCAGGCGTTCTACGCGCGCGATCTGGCCGGCACCGTGGTGCTGGTCGGTGTGCCGACCCCGGACATGACCCTGGAGATGCCGTTGGTCGACTTCTTCTCCCGCGGAGGGTCGTTGAAGTCCTCCTGGTACGGCGACTGCCTGCCCGAACGCGACTTCCCCACCCTGATCTCGCTGTACCTGCAGGGCCGGCTGCCGTTGGAGAAGTTCGTCTCCGAGCGCATCGGGCTGGATGCGATCGAGGATGCGTTCCACAAGATGCACGCCGGCGAGGTGCTGCGCTCGGTGGTGGTGTTGAAGAAATGAGCGGACCTTCGCAGATCCAGCGGGTAGTCACCAGCGGCAAGTTCGAACTGGACGGCGGCAGTTGGGACGTCGACAACAACATCTGGCTCGTCGGGGATGACAGTGACGTCATCGTGTTCGACGCCGCCCACACCGCCGCCCCGATCATCGAGGCCGTGGGCGGCCGCAACGTCGTCGCAGTGGTCTGCACCCACGGCCACAACGACCACATCACCGTTGCACCCGAACTGGGCAAGGCATTGGACGCACCGGTGCTGCTGCACCCCGCCGACGAGATGTTGTGGCGAGTCATGCACCCCGACAACGACTTCCGCACGGTCGAGGACGGTCTCGTGCTGAAGGCCGGCGGCCTCGAACTGCACGCCCTGCACACCCCCGGACACTCCCCCGGCTCGGTGTGCTGGTCCATCCCCGAACTGGGCGCGGTGGTCTCGGGCGACACCCTGTTCCAGGGCGGCCCGGGTGCCACCGGTCGGTCGTTCTCCGACTTCCCCACGATCCTGGACTCCATCTCCAAGCGACTGGGCATGCTGCCCGGAGAAACCGTCGTCTACACCGGGCACGGAGACACCACCACCATCGGCGACGAGATCATCCATTACGACGAATGGGTTGCCCGCGGGCATTAGCCCTTGCGGCGGGAAGCGAGTCGATAACCTGACTCAATGGTCGACAGGCCAGTTCGCACCGCGGTGCTGCTTTGCGTGGCACTGCTGGTCTCGATGGCCTGTTCGCCTTCGCCGCCCGAGCCGATGCCGCCACTGCCCGGCACGACTGCCCAGCCCACCACCGGCCAGGCAGCCATTCCGCGGCTTGGTGTCTCGGGAACGTCGCTCACCATCGATGGCAAACCGGTGTGGCCGATCGGCATCAACGCCTACCAGCTGGCCACCAACTGGTCTGTCAATGCTGGATGCGGCGCACAGGTTGATCTCGACTCGTACTTCGGCAGCCTGCCGGCGCATTCGGTGACGCGGTTCAACGCCTACTCCAGCTTCGCGGTGAACAAATACACCGGGCAACTCGATTTCACCGCGCTGGACGCAGTGTTCCGCGCAGCCGAGCGTCACGGCCAGCTCCTGATCGCTGTGCTCACCAGTGACGACGGCGGTTGCGAGAACGACTATTTCAAGGATTACGACTGGTACGCGGGCGGCTGGCGCACCGAAGTCTCGCACGGTCTACCGATGACGTTCACCGCGTGGCTGGACACCGCCGTCAAGCGCTGGGGCGGCTCGCCATCGGTTGCCGGGTGGACTGCAGTGGGTGAACCCGAGCCGTCCTACTGCCTGGACCACACCTGCCATTGGACCAAGCGCAGTTGCCATGCCACCGCTCCGGAAACACTGCGCACGTTCCTGGACATCTCCGGGGCCCGGATTCGCGAATTGGACCCTGGCGCCATCATCTTCAGCGGTCACGCCGGCGGTGGGCAGTGCGGGTCGGCGGGAGACGAGTTCGAGATGGTGGCCGCCTCCCCCGGCGTCGATGTGCTCGAGTACCACTACTACGAGCAGATGGACTATCTGCCCGGAGACCCTTACGACGGGCTACAACGCCGCGTCGCGCAAACCCGTGCCGTAGGTAAGCCGTTGTTTGCCGCCGAGATCGGCATGGAGGCAGGTTCCTGTGCATCGCTGCGTGAGCGGAAACAGGTCCTCGGCGGGGCCATCGAAAAGATGCACGCATTCGGGGCCGCAGGAGCGATGTTCTGGGCTTTCGTGCCAGATCCACGGCCCAGCGAATGCACCCTCGACATCGGTCCCGCCGACCCCTTGCTGTCTATGATCGGCAACACCCCCGGGTAGAGAGGTTGCGATCACGCTGAGCCAGTTCCTTACCGGCAGGCGTCGACCCGCCCATAGTGGCACCCATGACGAGTTCAGATGGGCGGACCGCAGCGGTGATCGGTGCGGGACAAACCGGCGTGACGGCCGCCCTCGGGCTGCTGGACAACGGATTTGCGGTCACCCTCTACAACGACCGCGATCAACGCAGTTTGCGTGATGACGTTCCGGCCACCGGCACCGCGCTGATCTTCGGGGAGGCCCAGCGGGCCGAGGAGTCGCTGGGTCTGAACACCTATCTGGCCACCGCCCCGACCTTGACCGGGGAAAGTGTGCGCGTGGTGGACGGTTCCGGTCCGGACCGGTCGGAGGAGATCGCCTTTGACGTCGACTTCGACGGCTTCGTCGGGCTCGCGGTGGACACCCGGCTCAAGGCCGATGATCGGCTCACCTTGTTCCAGCAGCGCGGCGGAACGTTCGTGGTCGAGGCTGTAGACCCGGTGCGCCTGGACGAGATCGCCGCGAGTGTCGACCTCACGCTGGTTGCGACCGGCCGCGGTGGGTTGTCGTCCCTGTTTCCTGTCGACGCCGAGCGCTCCGCCTACGATCGGCCGCAGCGCAGCCTGTTGACGGTGACATTGACCGGTTTACCCTACGGTCCTGAGGTTTTCGCCCACCGCAGCGGCGCAGGGGGCCGCCACAGCGCCTTGACTGTGGTCTCCGATCAGGGCGAGGCTTGGTGGGGTGGGTACCTGCACAAGGATGCCGGACCGACCTGGGCGTTCCTGGGCTGGGCCCGCCCCGGTAGCGAGTGGGAGCACCGGTTCGCCGGCGCCCACGACGCGCAATCCGCGCTCGACATCGTCACCGCCCTGCACCGCGACTTCATCGACTGGGACCTGCCCGAAGTCGGTGAGCTCAGGACCATCGAGGCCGATCCGCACTCGTGGCTCAAAGGCGCCGTCACCCAGGTGGTGCGTGGCGGGGTGGGCCGCACCGCCAGTGGTCATCCAGTGGCCGCGCTGGGCGATACCGCGGTGTCTTACGATCCGATCGCCGGTCAGGGCGCACAAGGCGGCCTGATACAGGCCGCAGTACTGGTGCGCAAGGCAGCCCAACATGACGGACCGTTCGACGAGGCTTGGCTGCGCAACGCATTCGAGGATTTCTATGCGGACCGGGCACGGGCCGCGCAACTGGTCACCCGGTTGTTCCTGTCCGATCCCGAGCTGGCCGAGTACGGCAACCTGTTCTTCGCGGCGGCGCAGGGCAGCCCGCGGTTCGCCTCGAAACTCTATGGGCTGCTGAATGATCCGAGGCCGGTCGAACGTCTCGACTCGGTGGCCGCCGCCAAGCAGCTGATCACCGAGTTCTCCGGTGAGCCGGCTGACGCGTTACTGGAGCGGTTCGTGCCGGTCGGATCCTTCCAGCGCTCCGGCCTGGTGACGCGGGCCGCCTAGCCTCAGCTCCCCAGGATCCGGCGCTTCTCCGCTTCGAACTCGACCTCGGTCAGTGCACCGGTATCACGCAGGGCAGCAATGGTTTTGAGCTGTTCGAGCCGGACGGCCTGATCGTCGGGAACCTGGGATCCGGAATATGTCGGGGTGTACGTCGGGGTGCCGGTCGGTGCGTACGTCGGCGGGTAGCTGGGTGGCGGAGTCGGCCGCTTCCCCGAACGGAGGCTCCACATGATCGACAGGCCGAGCGCGACAGCGGCCAGCACCGTCATCCCGATGAAAGGCCACATCACCCAGTAGTAGGGACTGCTGTGCCCGAATGTCAGCCTGGGATTCTGAGACTCGAAGACCGAGGCCTTGGCGTCGATACGGTAGGTCCCTGCCTCCTTGATGTGGGCGGTGAAGACCCGCACCGTGATTTCCCGGTTGGTCTTCGATGAACTGCTCATCGAGTCGGTGATGAGCGGTGTGGCCACTCCGGCCGGCGGGGTGATGGCCAGTTGGATCGGAGGCACCATCACCCCCTTGCCGCCCACGGTGAGGGTCGTGGCGCGGTAGGCGATGTCCACGTCGCCGGCGGGCAACTCCAAACTCGCCGAGCCCGGGATCGGCACCTCGCCGTAGGCATCGTCATCTGCGATGACGAACGCGTTCACCATCACCGACGCGATGATGCCGAGAACACCGATCACCAAGGCGACGACGGACACGATGATCGCCGTCCGCGGGGCGCCCCCTCCGTTACTCATCGCCGAAGTGTGTCATAGCCGGTCGGTAGCGGGTTACCGTCGGGGTATGCCTCGCGACGACACGCAGAGCACCGAGACCGCCCGACCGGCACGCCGGTTGGCGCTGCGCTATTGGGTGGCGTTGATCTTGGTCGCCCTGGCCGCGATCTTCGTCGCGCAGAACCGTGATCGGGTGGGTGTACACGTGCTCTGGGTGACCGTCGAGTCGCCGATGTGGTTCATCTTGGTCATCATTTTCGTCATGGGCGTACTCATCGGACTGCTGCTGCGTCGGCGACGGCGAACCTGATCATGGCCAGGCCGCGCCGAGCCACACCCCGCCCGCACACCGCCGGAATGAGTTCGGCGATCAAGCTTCTCGAGCTCGCGGCGCACACGGTACCGATCCCGGCAGCGCCTCAACCCGTCGTCATCGCCGACTACGGAGCCGGCACCGCGCACAATTCGATGCAACCGATCAACGCCGCCATCGCGGCGGTGCGCAGCCGCACCCGACCCGAGCACTCGATTCTGGTGACGCACACCGATGTCGCCGACAACGACTTCTCCACGATGTTCCGGATTCTGGAGGAGGATCCGGAGTCCTATCGGTACAGGGATTCGGCCACCTTCAGTTCGGCGATCGGCCGGTCGTTCTACAGCCAGATCCTGCCGTCGAACAGCGTGCACCTGGGCTGGTCGGCCTGGGCGGTAGCACGACTGAGCAAGGTGCCGATGCCGGTCGCCGACCACGTCATCGCGGCCTACAGCAACGACGAGCAGGTGCGCGCCGCCTATGCCAGGCAGGCAGCTCACGATTGGCACGAGTTCATCGCCTTCCGCGGCCGCGAACTGTGTCCGGGTGGTCGCCTGGTGGTGTTGACGACGGCAGTGGACGACGACGGTGATTTGGGCTACCGCCCGCTGTTCCGCGCCGTCGTCGGTGCGCTGACCGAGCTGATTGCCACCGGTGTGGTGAGCGCCGAGGAGGCGACGCGGATGTCGTTGCCGATCGCGGGACGGCGTGCCGTGGATTTCACCGCACCGTTCGCCCCGTCGGGGCGGTTCGAGCGGCTTGAGATCCAGCACGTCGAACTGATCGAGGCGGAGGACCGAATCTTCAATGCTTACCGCAGCGACAGGGACGCAGGCGCTTTCGGCACTCGCTGGGCCGACTTCCTCAAGTTCACGGCATTCGCCGATCTGGGGGCGACGCTCGAGGGTGGCCTCGACCGGTTGCCGGTGTTCTACGACCGGCTGCATGCGGGCATCGCGGCGCGGCTGTCCGCCGAGCCCGAGGAGATGCGCATCCCGATCGCCGCGGTGGTGTTGGAGAAGCGCCGGCCGAGCCAGTGATCAAACCGGCGACCAGGCCGGCAGGGCCGCGTCGATCAGATGCGGTCCCGGCTCCGCCAGCGCCGCGCGGAACTGGTCGGCAAGCTCATCGGCCGTGGTGGCCCGGGTGGCCGGAACTCCGAATCCCTGTGCTATCGAGGCGAAGTCGATGTCCGGACGACTCAGGTCGAGCAGTGAACGCGACCGTTCCCCGTTGGCCTGAGTCCCCACCCGCAACAACTCGAGCTGCAGGATGGCATACGCGTGGTTGTTCAGGATCACCACGGTGACGTCGAGCTGTTCGCGGGCCATCGTCCACAGGGCCGAAATGGTGTATGCGGCACTGCCATCGGACTGCAGGGCGATGACCGGTCGGTCCGGCGCGGCGATTGCGGCTCCCACCGCGACCGGCAGGCCCTGTCCGATGGCGCCGCCGGTCAGGGTCAGGACATCGTGGCGCGGAGCGGTTGCAGTGGCCGCCGGCAGAAACACGCCGCTGGTGTTGGCCTCGTCGGAGATGATCGCGTTCTCCGGCAGTAGCGCCGCGATCACCTGCGCCAGGTTCTGTGGATTGAGCGGGCCGGTGGGCAACTCGGTCGGGACGGGCGGCGGCGGGGCGGGTAGTTCACCGCCCAATTCGTCTGCCAGTGCGGCCAATTCATGCACCGACAGAGCACAGACCTCGGCACCTTCGGGCACCAACACACTCGGCTTGCCCGGATAGGCGAAGAACGACACCGGCGATTTCGCGCCGACCAACACCAGATGCGTTGCCCCGAAGAGTTGTTGGGTGGCCTGCTCAGCCAGGTAGCCGAGCCGCTCGATGGGCGGTACGCCCCGTCCGCGGGCCAGCCGGGCCGGAAAAGTCTCGACCAGCACGCGCGCCCCGGTTGCCGCGCCGATCCGCGCCGCGGCCCGTAGACCCTCCGTGTGGGTCGCGGCACCGCCCAGCAACACCACCGCGCGCTCCCCCTGGGTGCGCAGCAACTCGGCCGCACCGGCGACATCCAGGAGGCCGGCCGGTCCGTCGTCAACTGGATATTCGATGCCTGTGTCGGGCAAGGGGTTCTGCGGCGCACTACCCCAGGAATAGTCGGCGGGCAGGACCAGGGTGGCGACACGTCCGGGCGTGCCAGTCGCGCTCTGCACCGCACCGTGCACGGCGGCATCGAGGTCGGCGGCTGATTCGGGCCGGTGCACCGAACCGCCCGTCCAGTACCCGAGCGCATCGATGTCGGACTCCAGCGGCGCGTCGAGCGGTTGATGGTAGGTCGCATGATCGCCGACGACGTTGACCACCGAAGTGAACGCGCGCCGGGCGTTGTGCAGGTTGGCCAGACCGTTGGCCATCCCTGGGCCGAGGTGTAGCAGGGTCGCCGCGGGAGTGCCGGCGATGCGGGCGTATCCGTCGGCGGCTCCGGTGGCGACGCCTTCGAACAGACACAGCACCGGACGCATGGCCGGAGCGGCATCCAGCGCGGCCACGAAATGCATCTCCGAGGTGCCCGGGTTGGCGAAACACACGTCGACGCCCTCGGCCAGCAGCCGGTTCACCACCACTTCGGCGCCGGTGCTCACGAGACGCTCCCCGCGCCGTTTTCAGTTTTCTGCCAGCCGTTGTGCACCCGTCCATCTTGGTCGGCAGCCGTTCGGGATGCCACTACCAGACCTTGACTGATTATCAGTCAGTCTGGCACCGTGGGTCTACATCGTCCACATCGGGTCGACATCCCCACGGGCTGAGCGGAGCCAGACCATGCGACACCGCGGAATCCACCTTTCCGGCACGAAGGCTGTGATCACCGGCGCATCGAGCGGGATCGGACGCGAGCTGGCGCTGGCCCTGGCGCAGCGGGGCGCGACGCTGGCGCTCGCGGCCCGCCGCAAGGATCTGCTCGACGACCTCGCCGACGAGATTGCGGGCACGGGAGTGCCCCGCCCCGCCGTACTCCCCGTCGATCTGGCCATCCCCGGTTCCGCAGTCGAACTCGGCCGCCGGGCCCTGGATGCGCTCGGCGGGGTGGACATCGCGGTCAACAATGCCGGCACCAACTTGACCGGAGCGCAATCGCTCGTGGCTGACTCGGCCGCCGCCCGCGCCGTCTTCGAGGTCAATGTCTGGTCCCCGCTGGCGCTCACCTCCGCACTGCTGCCGGCCATGCGCGCGGCCGATTCCGGTGTGATCGTCAACGTCACCTCTACCGTTCAGGCCGTGCCACTCCCCCTGCTCGGTTATTACTCCGCATCCAAAGCCGCTCTGGCCCAGGCGACGAAGTCGCTGCGGCTAGAGCTGGCCGGGACCGGCATCCGGGTGGTGGAGGTGGTGCCCGGTGCGACCGACACAGCGCTGCGCGACATCGACGAGCTGCCGTGGAAGACCACCCCGCCACCGACGTTGCCGCCGGTGGCGCCCGCGTCCACCGCAGCGGCCATCGTCCGCGGGCTCGAGCGCGGCGCCCGCCGGGTCGTCCATCCACGCTATTCGCTTATCCCCCTGGAGGTTCCAGCCTTGGGTCGGATGCTCGCCACAGTGGGCGGCCGGCGGGTCGATACCCGCGGCGCACTGGCCGGGCCAATTCGGTGAACACGCAAGCCAAGTCGACCGATCGGCATCAGCTCATCATCGATGCGGCCCGGAGACTTTTCGCGACACGGCCCTACGATCAGGTCACCACGGCACAGGTCGCCAAGGACGCCGGTGTGGCCTACGGCTTGATCGCCCACCACTTCACCAACAAGCGTGGCCTGTATCTGGCGGTGATGAACGAGATCGCCGAGGAGATCGCTGCGGTTCAGACCGCCGCCGCACCGCCGGGTGCGAGCCTGGCAGATCAGTTACGCCATGCCCTGCGCAGCCATATCACCCACATCGATTCGTACTCGGGCAGTTTCGTCGCGCTGCTGCGTGGGGCGCTGGGCGCCGATCCCGAACATCAGTCGGCCGTCGAACACCTCCGATGGTCGGGAGCTCAACGCATCCTGTCGGCCCTGGGTATCGCCGAGCCCGTCGCGCCTGGCCTGCGCATCGCCATGCACGGTTGGATCGGTTTCCTCGACGAGATGATGATCGACCGCATCACCCACCGCGACGTGGACATCGAGGTCCTCGTCGACCTCGCCGCTGCCGCGTTGGCCGTTACGTTGCGCACCGCGGCCACACTCGACCGCTCCATCACTTACACCTCCGAGGCGACGGCGGCCATCGACGCGCTCACGCGAGGCTGATCCGGGCGACGCCACTCGCGCTCGGTCGATAGGCGTCCGGTCGGCAAGTCTTGCCGGGCGCAACTGATGAGATTTCCCGGCAAACGCACCCTCCGACGGGCTCGCACATTCTACGATGCGCTTACTTACGATACCGTCAATTCAAGATCACAAGGGAGTTCCCATGTTTCGCGCCTTTCTCCTCGCAGCAGCCTTGATCGGCGGCGCCATCGGTGTGGCCCCCATGGCACAGGCCGACCCGCCGTATCGTTACTGCAAAGACGCCTACGCGGACGGCAAGTCCAACATGACGACGGACGATCCCGGCTATGCCTCCCACCTCGACAGCGACGGTGACGGCATCGCCTGCGAGAAGAAGTCCTAGCGGGTCATGGCATCGACAAGCGCGATCCGCGTTGTCGGTGTCGTAGTGTGCCTGTTCGCCCTCATCACCCCTCTGCCCGCCTCGGCCGACCCCATCGCCACGACAGCAGTGGTGCTGCGAGTGGTCGACGGCGACACCATCGACATTCGCGACGATGTGCGGGGCCGACTTCGCGTGCGAATCCTGGGTATCGACACGCCTGAGACCAAGAAGCCCGGCTACACCGTCGGCTGCTGGGGCCCGGAGGCGACGGAGTTCGCGAGGTCGAACATGGTCGGACAGCGGGTGGCACTTCAGCCCGATCCGACTCAAGACAGAACCGATCGATATGGGCGCACCCTGGCGTACCTGGTCCGCGCCGACGGTTGGGATTACTCAGTGGAGGCCGCGCGGGCCGGGATGGCCCACGCCTACGTGTATGGTCACCGCCCCGTCACCCGCTATGACGCCATCTCGGCGGCCGAAAACGAAGCGCGACAAGCGCATCGCGGCCTGTGGGGTCCACCGTGTGACGGCAATACCGAGTCGGTTCCGCGCTGAGCCTCAGCCGCCGGTGTGACCGCCACCGGGTGCCGGCACCCATGGCAGGCCAGGGATCGTCGGATACGGGGCGGTCGGACTCCACGGTGCGTGCGTCGTGGTGGGCGCCTGCGTGGTGGTCGGCGGTTGCGTGGTGGTGACGGGCGCTTCGGTGGTCGTCGGCGGCGCTTCCGTGGTCGTCGGCGGGGGCGGTGTCTCGGCGGGCGGCGGGTTTTCCGTCACCGGCGGCGCCTCGGGGGCCGGCTGCTCCACCGTCTGCGTCACGGTGTGCGGGGCCGGCGCCTCGCGGATGACGGTCTGCGGCGCCTGGTCATTGTCCGGTTGGTCGACCGGCGTTGCGGGCGCCTGCTCATCGGGGGCTGCGGTGCTCGACGTCACCGCCTTGGAGGTGGACGCCGGACGGGTGGGCTCGTCACTCCCCATGATGCTCACCAACACCGCGACAACACCGACCAACACCGCGGCAGCGCCGGCACCCAGGATCACGGGCGGCCGCCGATACCAGGGCCGGGCTGCGATCTCGTCGCGTTCGGTCAGCTCCCGCTCACCGAACTCGAGTTGCGGTCGCGCCGTGGTCCGTCCGCCACCCGCAGCGTCCAAACCGGTATCGAAGTCGGCCCCGTAGTCGTCGCCGTACTCTTCGACCCGGTAGTCATCGACCGGCGCGACGTCGGGCACGTTCTCGGCGTCGGACCAGGCCAACGCCTGTGGCGCGGCGGGAGGTTCGGGCGCCACCAGGGCCGCGGCCTGCGTCGGCGGGGCCGCTGCGATGGAGGCCGGGGCCATGGCCGTCTTCCCGTCCTCCACGGTGCCGCGCACCGCGATGAGACCACCGCCGATGGCCGGGGTCAGCTCCGGCTGGGCCGCCGTGATGACCGGTACGCGCAGATGTTCGGACAGCGTCGTCGTGATCGCCGGGATCCGGGCGCCGCCGCCCGTGGACGCCACCGCGACGAGTTCGCCTGGGCGCAGCCCAGTGCGTTCAATCGCGCCCTGCAGGACCGACATGAACTCACGCAGTGGTTGGGCAATCACGTCATCGAGTTCGTTGCGGTTCAGCCGCACGTCGCTGCGATGGCCCGGGAGTTCGGCGACCAGTGCCGTGACGGATTCGGTGGACAGGCGCTCCTTGGCCCGCCGGCACTCGGCGCGCAGGCGGCCCAGGGACCCGATGGCCGATGTGCTGGCCAGGTCGATCGTTCCGGCCGCCGACAGGTCGTTCACCACGTGGGTGAGCAGTCCCTGGTCGATCAGGTCGCCGGACAGGTCGGGGTGCCGGATCGTCGGTGCGATCGGCTGAAAGCCGCGGTCGGCGTCGGCGAGGGTGATGCTGGTGCCGCTGCCCCCGAAGTCGCACACCGCGATCACACCGCGCGTGGGCACCCCGGGGTTGTCCTGCAGTGCGACCAGCGCCGCCTTCGCGTCGGGCACCAGGGCCGGATCTCCGAAGCCGCCGACGGCGGCGAGTTCGGCGCGCAACGCCTCGACCTGGTTGGGCCGCCAATGCGCGGGGTGGGTGACCGCGATCGGATCGGCCGGCGGGCGTCCTCCGGTCAGCGTGCGCAGCAGCGCCGCCAGGGCGTCTGCCAGCGCGGCCTCGCCCCGGTGTGACGAGCCGTCAGGGGCCAGCATCCCGACCGGGTCGCCCACCCGCTCGACGAAGTCGGTGAGAATCAGACCGCGTTCGTTCAGGTTGGGGTTCTCGCTGGGTACCCCCACTTCGGGAGCCCGGTGAGGGAAGAGCGTCAGCACCGGCGACCGCGTCACCGCGGCGCGGCCCACCACTACCGCTGTGAGGTTCGTCGATCCGATCGACAACCCGATCCCGTCAGCCATGTCACCCCGTTTCGAGAAGGACCCTATCCGGTATTCCATCTCGTTTGACGCGGCGGGCGTTACCTAGCGAATGGTGCCAAACCCAGGAATCAGAGGTAGATCCAGTGGAGTCACCCAGCCGGGCAAATGTTCATTCACCGCAGGCACGGCATTGAGCGCGCGCAGTCCGGTGGCCAGGCAGCCCGCGGCAGCGGCATCGCGACCGGAACCGTCGGTGAACCGGAACGCGGTCTCCTGGGAGATGCTCGGGGTGCCCTCGATGTCGACGCGGTAGACGTCGTTGTCGTTTCCGGATGGCCAGTCCGGCGCGGCGTCCAGGCCGATCCGGTTGACATGTTCGAGCTGGATCCGGGTCTCGCCGCGGTACACGCCGTTGATCGTGAACCGCACCGCGGCGACGTTGCCGGCCGGGATGATGCCCTTGGCGGACTTGCGTTCGTCGGGGGTGATCCACTTGTCCCACGTGGTGGTGATCTCGTCGAGTTCGATCCCCGCGGCGTGCGCGATCATCGGAACCGTTGCGCCCCAAGCGAAGATGAGGATGTCCGGAGTTTCGAGCAGCGCCCGCTTCTCCGGCGGTCTGCCGATGCCCATCTCGAATTCGTAGTCGCCGGTGTAGTTGGTGTAGTCGAGCAGCTCCGAGGCCCGCACCTGGCGTACCTCCGAACACAGGCCCATCAGGGTCATCGGGAACAGGTCGTTGGCGAAGCCGGGATCGATTCCGGTGGTGAAGCACGACGCCCCGCCTGCCTCGCACGCCTCGGTGATGGGCTCGATCCAGTTGGGCGGGTTGAGGTGCATCTTGGGCCACACCCACGGCGTCATCGCGGTGGAGCAGACATCGATACCGGCCCGCAGGAACCGGGTGATGACGTCGATGTTGACGTCGGCGTGGGCCGCGGTGGGACCGTAGTGCACCAGCGCATCTGGCTTCAGCGCGATCAGCGCGTCGATGTCGTCGGTGGCGGTGACGCCGACCGGAGCGCCCAGACCACAGATCTCGCCGACATCGCGGCCCACCTTCTCCGGATTGCTGACACCGACGCCCACCAGCTCGAACAGCGGATGCCGCATGATCTCGGCAATCACCATGCTGCCCACAAAACCGGTGCCCCAGACCACAACTCGTTTCGTCACGGCGTTCACCTTAGGTGTACTACCTACCTCCCCGTGGCGGTTCCGGCCAGCCCGTCGACAGATGTGCGCGCCGTGATACCAGTCACACCGGGCATCGATGTCGCCCGGCCGCATGTCCTTAGTAATCGATCGGTTTCGCACAGCTTCGAACTCACGACGAGAGGGACTCCGATGAGCACAAACACACTGGCCGGACGACGCGCACTGGTGACCGGCGGATCCCGTGGAATCGGCGCGGGAATCGTGCGACGGCTCGCCGCCGACGGTGCCGCGGTGGCCTTCACCTATGGGGCCTCAGCCGCCGAGGCCGACAAACTGGTCGGCGAGTTGAGTGCGGACGGCGCGAAGGTCGTCGCGATCCAGGCCGACAGCGCCGATCCGGCGCAGGTGTCCAGTGCCGTCGAGGAGGCGGTGGGTGCGCTCGGCGGATTGGACGTATTGGTCAACAACGCCGGAACCGCGTACATGGCACCGATCGAGGAGTTTCCGCAGGAGCAGTTCGACCGGCTGGTCGCCATCAATATCGGTGGGGTGTACTCGGCCATCCGCAGTGCGGTCAGCCACCTCGGTGAGGGATCGCGGATCATCAACATCGGCAGCATCAACGCCGACCGGGTCCCCACCGGCGGCACCGCGGTGTATGCGATGACCAAGGGTGCGGTGTCCTCGCTGACCCGCGCACTGGCCCGCGATCTCGGACCCCGAGGTATCACCGTCAACAATGTGCAACCCGGTCCGATCGCGACCGATCTGAATCCCGACGAAGGTGAATTCGCCGATGTCGTAAGGCAAACCACCGCGCTGGGCCGCTACGGGCACACCAGCGACATCGCCGCCGTGGTGAGCTTCCTGGCCGGCCCGGAGTCGAGCTACGTCACCGGGGCGAACTGGAACGTCGACGGCGGCTTCACCGCCTGATCGCTCACAGGTTGATCGGGTCGGGCCGTTGCGGTTTCCTGGATGTGTCCTTCAGCGTGGACTTGAATTGCATTGCGCGGTATGGCCATCCGGTGTCGGTGCGCCACTGCGAGACCACCAGCCCGACACCGCCGGTGACGCCGAAGCGCGAGCCCGGCAGCAGATAGCCGCCGTACAGCTGGGCGACCTTGCTGTCCGCCTGGTCCTCGGCGTCCCACGACGATCCGGTGATCGGTGTCTGAACCGGGGTGGTGTACATGTTGGCCACTGGCGAGGACACCACCCGGTAGCCCAACGCATATGAGGACGCCAGGAATCCGCCGAGGACCCATCGACCGGGGGCGGTGCGGCGAAAGGTCAGCTCACCCCAGTGCTCGTCGGGTGGGGTGATCGGGGTGGCCTGGGTTCCCCACTGCCAGCGCCCGTTGACGAACCCCCAGCTGGAGTACTGCGACCGCCGGCCGATCTGGTCGGGCCGCACCCGCATCAGGATGATGCCCTTGTCGCGCTGAAATCCGGTCGCCACCACGTATACCCAACCATCGTGGGGGTCGAAGTCCCAGGACCAGCATTGCGCGTGACCATCGTGCAGATCTGCCGGGAACTTCGCCTGCTCCCCCATATGGGTCCAGGACACCCCGCTGTCGTCAGAGCGCCAGATCTCGGTCCAGATGACCGTGCCGAAGCCATGGTTGACGATCGCGTGTAGGTACAGCGAGTCGCCGACGCGCAGCAGATCCGACGGGATCACGGTGCTGATGCCGCCGCGCCGCCATCCGGATGCCTCGTCGTCATGGAGGTAATCCCACAGTTGCCGCGCATAGGCGGGGTCAGGTCCACCGGCCGTTTCGTAGACGATCTCGTGGTTGGCGTCGCCGGTGCCGATCAGTACCACCGGTGAACGCCAGTCGCCCTGCCCGACGCGGCTGCCGGAGAACGTGTCACCGAACACCGACACCAACTTGCCGTTGGGGGCGATGATCGACGCGCCGAGATCGGTGGCGGTGACCCCGAACCGGTCGGTGCGTCCCGGCCCGGTGATGTCGACGACCTTGCCGTCGATCAACGGGACGGCACCGCTCACATGCACAAGCGCAGGCCCCAGGTCTGACAATTCAGCGGATAGGTGTCGACCGGAATCTGCAGCGGCCGGTCGTACTTCAAGCTGAACGGAAAGGTGTGGATCGCCGGCGCCAACGTACCGCCACAGGCTTCGTTGTTCGCGACGCTGCGGGTGCCGGTGAGTGCGATGTCGTCGAATTTGTAGGTCTCGTTGGTCGGCGCCCAACTGCCATCCGAGCACTTGATGCCCTCGAGCACCGCAGTTGAATAGACCCACTGTCCGCCCGTCAGCCGGGCATCGCCGCCCTTGGTGCCGCGGGTGGTTTCCACGTGCAGTCGGCACGCCACCGCCAACTCCAGCGGCTCGCGCAGATCACCGACGGTCGGGACACAGGACGGCCAGACCGACCAGGACTCGTGCGCGATGCCCTCCTGCGTGTAGTTGTAGATGCCCTGCATGAGCGGCTCGGCCTGTGCAGGAGCTGCAACCCCCAGGCTGAGTCCGATTCCCAGGGTCGACATCAGGGCGGTCGCGGCCGCCGTGCGCTTGAAGGTCACAATGGGTGAGTATCGCAGTCTTCATCAGCGTCGTCACCGGTATGGGCCCATACGCGTCAATCTGGACCTGCCTGACGGCCCCAGCGGGTGAGCGCACTGGCGGATCGCCCGCGGTGATCCTGGAGAAATCGTGACCACACGACCAGCGGTGAAAACGTTGGCAGCAGTCCTGGCATTCGTGCTGGCCGCCTGTTCGATGGCCTGTTCCACCGGCAGTCGGGTAGACCTCGGCGACGAATCGGCGGGCAACCTCATCGCGGCCATCGCGGGGGAACCCGATCAACTCGACCCGCACCGCACCAGTGCCTACTTCTCGTTCGAGGTGCTGGAGAACGTGTTCGACACGCTGGTCGAACCGGACGAGAACCTGCAGATGCGTCCCGCGCTCGCCCGGTCCTGGGATGTCAGCGACGACCAACTGGTCTGGACCTTTCACCTGCGCGATGGCGTCCGCTGGCACGACGGCACCCCGCTGACCGCCGACGACGTGGTGTATTCGTACCGGCGCATCATCGACGAGCAGCTGACCAACGTCGATAAGTTCAGCGCCGTCAGCGGCGTCACCGCGCTCGATCCCGCGACCGTCCGGATCACGGTCCGCCGGCCCACGCCGAATCTGCTGACCAATCTCGGCGGATTCAAGGGCATGGCGATCGTGCAGCGGGCCAATGTCGAGAGCGGCCAGATCGCAACCCATCCCGTCGGCACGGGTCCGTTCTCGTTCGCCGGACGCCGCAGCGGTGACTCCATCACCCTGAAGGCCAACCCGCACTACTGGGGCGGCCCTCCCCCGATTTCGGGGGTGACGTTCCGGTTCATCTCCGAGCCGACGACGGCCTTGTCGGCGTTGCAGGCCGGCGAGATCGACTGGACGGATTCGGTACCGCCACAGCGCGTCTCCCAGCTGCGTGATGACGATTCGCTGACACTGGCCGTCACACCGGGCAACGACTACTGGTACCTCGCACTCAACGAGGCCCGCGCGCCGTGGAACGACCCGCGGGTGCGGCAGGCCATCGCATACGGCATCGACCGCGACGCGATCGCCACGGCCACCAGTTATCGCACCGCCGCGACCAATCAACTGGCGATCCCGCAGGGCAGCCCGTGGTTCACCGATTACCACCGCTACCGCTACTCCGTCGAAGAAGCGCGAAAACTCCTCGCCGAAGCCGGTGCCGCGCCGCACGACCTGGGCATGCTGGTGACCAGCGAGTACCCCGAGACGGTGACGGCAGCCCAGATCATCGCCGACAACCTTGCGCCCCTTGGCATCACGGTGAACATTCGCACCGTGGACTTCGCCACGTGGCTCGATGAACAGAACACCGGACACTTCGACATGTTGATGATGGGCTGGCTGGGAAACATCGACCCGGACGACTTCTACTACGCCCAGCACCACACGAACGGCACCAGCAACGCCCAGAAGTTCTCCGACCCCGAGGTCGACCGGCTACTGGACGCCGGCCGCACCGAAACCGATGTCTCCAAGCGAAAAGACCTCTACACCAAGGCCGCAACCCGGATCGCCGATGAGGCCAGCTACATCTACCTGTACAACCCGTCGGTGATCCAGGCCTGGGCCAACAACCTGTCGGGGTATCAGGTGCGCCGCGACGGCGCCGTCCGGTTCCGCACTGCCGACCTGGATGGAGGTGAAACCCGGTGAATCTGACAGCTTTCAACAAGGTCCGTGCCAACCACCCGATCGCGGAGTTCCTCGCCCGACGGCTGCTGTACTCGGCGGTGGTGCTCATCGGCGTGCTGATCGTGGTATTCGCCTTGGTCCATCTGGTGCCCGGCGATCCGGTCCGGATCGCGCTCGGCACCCGCTACACCCCGCAGGCCTACGACGCGCTGCGCGCCGCCAGCGGGATGGACCGGCCCATCGTCGAGCAGTTCTTCTCCTATCTCGGCTCCGCGCTGACCGGCGATCTCGGCGTCAGCTTCCGCAACGGTGACCCGGTCACCCTGACCCTGCTCGACCGGCTGCCGGCCACGTTGTCCCTCGGCGTGGTCGGGATCCTCATCGCCCTGGTGATCGCGCTGCCCGCCGGGATCTTCTCGGCGCTGAGGGAAGGTCGGCTCAGCGACGGAATCGTGCGGGTCGCCAGCCAATTCGGCGTGTCGGTCCCGGATTTCTGGTTGGGCATCCTGCTGATCGGGCTCTTCGCCTCGACGCTGGGATGGTTGCCCACCTCGGGATACCGCCCACTGCTTGCAGATCCGGGCGGCTGGGTGCGCCACATCATCCTGCCCGGACTGACCGTGGGCCTGGTGGCCGGCGCGATCATGACCCGGTATGTGCGCTCGGCGGTGCTGGAGGTCGCCGCCATGGGATACGTGCGGACCGCGCGGTCGAAGGGGTTGCCCCCACCGGTCGTAACCTTCCGCCACATCGTGCGCAACGCGCTGCTGCCGGTGTTGACCATCACCGGAATCCAGTTGGCCACGATCCTGGGTGGGGTGATCGTCGTCGAAGTCGTGTTCGCCTGGCCGGGCCTGGGTCGGCTGGTCTTCAATTCGGTTGCCGCCCGAGATTATCCGGTGATCCAGGGAGCGGTGCTATTGATCGCGGTCCTGTTCCTCCTGATCAATCTGCTGGTGGATGTGCTGTATGCGATCGTCGACCCGAGGATTCGGCTGTCATGACCCAAAACCAGGATTCCCGCGTCGCATCGTGGCGACTGTTGCTGTCCAATCCGGTCACGGCGATCAGCGCCGCGGTATTACTCGCTGTGCTGATCGTCGCCGTCGCCGCCTCCTGGATCGCGCCGTACGGGATCAACGACATCGACGTGCCCAGCGCACTGCAGGGCCCCGGCACCGCCCACTGGTTCGGCACCGATGAGCTCGGCCGCGACGTGTTCTCGCGGGTATTGGTCGCGATCGCGGCGTCGCTCCGGGTCGCGGTCGTTTCGGTGATGCTGGCCGCGGTGATCGGCGTGCTGATCGGCGTCCTCGCCGGTTACCGCGGCGGCTGGATCGACACCGTGTTCATGCGCGTCGTCGATGTGATGTTCGCGTTTCCGGTGTTGCTGCTCGCCCTGGCGATCGTGGCGGTTCTCGGCCCCGGTATCACCACCACCATGTTGGCCATCGGGATCGTCTACATCCCCATCTTCGCCCGCGTGGCCCGGGCGTCGGCGCTGGGAGTGCGGGTGGAACCCTTCGTCGCTGTGTCGCGGAGTATGGGGACCGGAGACGGCTACATCCTGATTCGGCACATCCTGCCGAATATCGCCGGGCCGTTGATCGTTCAGCTCTCGCTGTCGCTCGCGTTCGCGATCCTGGCCGAGGCCGCACTGTCGTTCCTGGGATTGGGCATCCAGCCACCGCAGCCGTCGCTGGGCCGGATGATCTTCGACGCCCAGGGATTCGTCACCCTCGCCTGGTGGATGGCAGTGTTCCCAGGTGCGGCGATCTTCGTGATGGTACTGGCGTTCAACCTGTTCGGTGACGGTCTCAGAGATGTCCTCGACCCCAAGCAACGAACGTCCATCGAGGCGAGAAGGGCGGGGCGACAGTGACTTCACCGACCTCACCAGTGCTGAAAGTCGATGATCTACGGGTCGCGATCGGCCGCCGCGAGATCGTGAGGGGTGTGTCGTTCGACGTGCATCGTGAGCAGACGGTCGGCATCGTCGGCGAATCCGGGTCCGGCAAGTCGATGACGGTGCTGGCCGCCACCGGCCTGTTGGACGCACCGGGGGCAGTCGTCGCCGGGAGCAGCACGCTGGCCGGTGACACCCAATTGGTCGGAGCCTCGGCGCGGGCTCTGCGGGCCGTGCACGGAAGCCGGATCGGATTCGTCTTCCAGGATCCCGGAACTTCGCTGAACCCCCTGCTGACCCTGGAACGTCAGATCACCGAAACCCTTGAGACACATCGTAAGATGACCCGCCGTCAATCCCGTGTCCGCGCAGGCGAGCTGCTCGATGCCGTCGGGCTCCCCCAGGACCGGCTCGATGCCTACCCGCATCAGCTGTCCGGCGGGCAACGTCAGCGGGTGATGATCGCGATCGCCCTGGCCTGTGATCCGGAACTGCTCATCGCTGACGAACCCACGACCGCCCTCGATGTGACCACGCAGGCCCAGATCATCGAACTGGTGGCGGATCTGCAGCGGGATTTCGGGACCGCGGTGGTGTGGATCAGCCACGATCTCGGGGTGATCGGTCAGGTGGCCGATGAGGTGACGGTGCTGCGTGACGGCGAGGCTGTCGAGCAGGCGCCGATCCTCGATGTATTCGATCATCCACAGCACGCCTACACCCGTGAGTTGTTGGCCGCCCGCCCCCTGGTGGACGGCCCCGGACCCGAACCTGCCGCCGACGACACACCGGTTCTGTTGCAGACCAAGGGACTTGAGGTGCACTACGGCGCGGTGCAGGCGGTCAAGGACGTATCGTTCGAGATCCGCCGGGCGACGACGCTGGGGATCGTGGGCGAATCGGGCTCGGGCAAATCGACAGTGGCCGCTGCACTGACCGGGCTGGCCGCATCGTCGGCAGGCACGGCGACGCTGGCCGGCGACGACATTCTGGCCGGCGGGCGCGAGTTGCGCCGAAGGATCAGCCTGGTGTTCCAGGACCCGTTCGCCTCACTCGATCCGCGGGCCCGGGTGAGCTCGGCGATCGGTGAGCCGCTGCGGGTGCACCGGTTGGCGGCAGGACGGCGGGCCCGCGCCGCACGGGTGGAAGAACTCCTCGAACTCGTCGGACTACCAACAGATTTCGCGTCCCGATATCCGCACGAGCTGTCCGGTGGGCAGCGCCAGCGGGTCAGCATCGCCCGAGCGCTGGCCACCGAGCCCGAGGTGCTCATCCTCGACGAGTCCACCGCATCGCTGGATGTGTCGGTGCAGTCACGGGTGCTCGACCTGTTGTCCGAGCTGCAGCGTGAGCTGGGTCTGACCTATCTGTTCATCGCGCACGACCTGGCGGTGGTGCACCGGATGTGCCACGACGTGCTGGTGATGCGGGCCGGCGAGGTGGTCGAGTACGGCCCGGCCGCCGAGTTGTTCAGGGCGCCGCAGCACTCCTACACCCGGACCCTGCTGGCCGCGGTTCCGCCGGCCAGGCCGCGTGAGAAGGTGTGAGCCATGACTGCTCTGGATGGAAAGGTCGCGCTCGTCACCGGTGCCTCATCGGGACTCGGCGCGGCAGTGGCCCAGTTGTTCGCCGCGCGCGGCGCGAAGGTGTTCGGGGTCGCCCGCGATGCCGAACGGATGGCCACGGTGTTCGAGGATGTGCGCGGAGGGGCGTACGCATCGGTGGACATCTCCTCGTCGGAAGCCTGCCGGGACGCGGTGGCTCAGTGCGTCGAGAAGTTCGGCCGTCTCGACGCACTGATCAACGTCGCGGGATTCCACCAGATGCGCCACACGATGTCGGTGACCGACGAGGACTGGGACAAGGATCTCGCGGTGAACCTGAACGGCCCGTTCTTCCTGTGCCGGGCGGCGCTGCCACATCTGCTGGAGGCCGGCGGCAACATCGTCAATGTCGCATCCATCGCGGGCATCGAAGGTGAGGTCTACTCGGCGGGGTATTGCGCCGCCAAGCACGGACTCGTCGGACTCACCCGCGCCCTGGCCATTGAGTTCACCTCGGAGCGCCTCCGCGTCAACGCGGTGTGCCCGGGCGGCATGCTCACTCCCCAGACCACCGAGTTCGCCGCTCCGGAGGACGCGGACTGGAATCTCATCATGAGAATCGCTGCGCCCCGCGGAATGATGGACGTGGCCGATGTCGCCAAGACCATCGCGTTCCTGGCCAGTGACGACGCGGCCGCCGTGCACGGTGCGGTCTACATCGTCGACGCGGGCAAGACAGCCGGATGAGCAGGTAAGGCTCCTAGCCGCCCGGCACCACCAGCACCGGCCGGTACGTGCGCTGCAGCGTCGCCGCAGCCACGCTGCCCAACAGCACCTTCTTCAGCGCCGATCGCCCGCGCGAGCCGACGACCACGACACCGGCCCGTTGGTCCTCGGCAAACGCCACGAGCGCGTCGGCCGTGGCGCCGGCGCCTGATCCGCGGAACCTGGGCACGCGGTGCCCAGGTTGGGCGGCAGCCACGTCGACGGCGCCACCGTCGTCCACCCCGACCGAGACCACCTCGCGGTCGGGGAACAGCGCGCCGGCGGTGGCAAGCGCCCGGTCGGATCCCTTTGAGCCGTCGACTCCGACCACGACCGGCCCGTCGGCCACCGCCTCGTATTCGGCCGAGATCATGTTCTGTGACACCACGAGCACCGCGCGGGGGGCGTGGTGTACCACCAGATCCGAGACGCTGCCCAGCTTCGAGTCGCTCGCGCCTGCGCCGCGGGCGCCGACGATCAGCACGTCGGGTTCGAGTTGTTCGGCCACCTGCGCCAGCCCGAGGCCCTCTCCGGCCCAGGTCCGCTTGACCAACGCCTCCGGATTCCAGCCGGCGGCCCGGGCGAGGATCACGCCGGTGTCGACCAGTCGCGCGGCCTCACCTTCGCTTTCACTGTCGACAAGATCGATCAGCTCGTCGACATTGCGTGCCGAGTGCCGCAGCCGGGCCCGCAGTCCCTTGCTGCCGAACGGTGGCGTGCACAGATAGACGACCACCGCATCGGCTGCCGGGAACAGCGCAGCGCCGCTGTTGATCGCCGCGTTGGCCGCCAGCGACCCGTCATACCCGAGCACTACCTTCATGTGCGTCCCCTTGCTCCGTTCGTGCGGTCCGGTTCGTGCCTCCGATCCCAGACTAGAGGGCTGTGGGAGTACCCATCGGGTTTGCACGCCGACCGGGAAGCAGGTAGCCGACTACGCTATCGGCCGTTCTGGTTACGCGCGCAAGCTCAGCTCATGGACGTCACCGTGAACGGCCTGGCCCACCTCAGGGCGCCCGTCGCTGCCGTGTCCGACGTCATCCACCGCGACGCCGGGGCCGAACTTCGGGATCAGACCTTCAAGCGCTGGGTGCGCAGTGCGGCCGTGGTCGGCGCCGGTGGCGGCGGGATAGTCGGCGCCTTCCTGGCCTTCGCTGCTCCCATCGTGTTGAGCCCGGCCGATACCCAACGCCTGCTGATGCGCGGCGGCACCGTACTGATCGTGTTCCTGGCCGTCGCGGTCCCGGTGATGATGCGGGTCCGGCGCCACCGGTTCGCCGCAGGCACCGCCTGGCTCAGCGAGGGCCGTGCGCCCACCCCGAAGGAGCAGCGGATGACGCTGGGCGCCTCCGGGGAGGCGGTGCGACTGTCGGCTGCGGTGTGGGGTGTGGGCGCGGTGATCTTCGGGTCGCTGGCGCTCAGTCAGCAGGTGTCCACCGCGGTGTACATCTTCAGTGTGGTGGCACTGGGCGGTATCTCGACGAGCGCGGTCTGGTACCTGATCGTCGAGCGGGTCATGCGGCCGGTGTCGGCTCGTGCCCTCGACGGCGCCACCCCGGACCGACGGTTCGGGCCGACGATCGGGCGCAGGCTGATGATGGCCTGGCTGTTGGCGACCGGCGTTCCGTTGTTCGGCGTGGCGGTCTTGGCGGTGGGCTATCTGGCCGACGTCGGTTTCCGCGCCCAACGCACGTTCGCGGCGATCCTGATCCTGGTGGCGGTGGCGATCGTGGTCGGGCTGTTCGCGATCCTGATCGCCATCCGCTCGGTCACCGAACGGGTCACCGCGCTGCGCCGGGCCCTGGCCCAGGTGCAGGCCGGCGATTTCGGTGCGCGGGTCGAGGTCGACGACGCCAGCGAGATCGGGCGCCTGCAGGCCGGTTTCAACACGATGACGGCGGGCCTGGCCGAACGCGAGCGCATCCGTCATACCTTCGGCACCTATGTGGATCGCGATGTGGCCGAACACATTCTGTGTGCTGCCGGATCGGTGGAAGCCCAGGAGGTGGACGTCACGCTGATGTTCGTCGACGTCCGCGGATTCACCACGCTTGCCGAGCAGTTGCAGCCCACCGAGGTGGTCACGACGCTCAACCGGCTGTTCGAGCGAATCGTCCCGATCGTGCACGATCACGGCGGCCATGTGGACAAGTACGCGGGCGACGGCCTGATGGCCGTCTTCGGTGCGCCCCGGCACCAGGACCGGCACGCTGACGACGCCCTGGGTGCGGCGCTGCAGATCGCGGCCGCCGTGCACGACGAGTTCAGCGGCACGCTGTCGGTGGGCGTGGGACTGAACTCCGGGCCGGTGGTAGCCGGAAATGTCGGTGGCGCAGGACGTTTGGAGTTCTCCGTGATAGGTGATGCGGTGAACATCGCCTCCCGGGTGGAGACCGCGACCCGCCAGACCGGCGACACCGTGCTGCTCACGGGTGCCACATTGAGCCAACTCACCAGGGACCAAGGGCGTTTCGAGGCTCGTCCCGGGTTAGCTCTCAAGGGCAAGACCAACCCGGTGGCCGTGTACGCCCCGGCGTGTCAGCGCTCGCCGTACTCCAGTGGCGGTTCTGACGAATCAACGTGGCCGTAGCTGCTGATGGTGAGTCCGTCGGGCCCGACCTCGTAGCGGGCACCATCAGCGGGATTGGTGGCCACGAATCCGTTGCCGGAGCGCTCGGCCGTGGGGATCTGAAGATTGGCGCCGTCGCTGAGCCGCTCACCGCGGTAGGAGAAGGAATCGGGGCCGCTCTGGCAGATGACCGCCAGCGACGACGCGGTTCGGATCACGGCGGCCGGGGTGGTCCCCTCGGCGCAGCGCGCGGTGTGATCGATGAAGCCCTGGTCGTCGGTGCCGCTGACGTTGGCGGTCGCCGAGCCGGCCGTGGTGGTGGTCGTCGTCGGCGCCTCGGACGTGGCGTTCGGTGGGGTCGGTGCGGTCAGCGTCTCGTGCGTGGAGGAGCTGTCGCCGCCGCTCGCCAACACTGCGGCCAGCACGGCGGCGATCCCGAGCAACCCCACGGACGCCACGATCAAGCTCAGCTGGGTGCGGCTGACCCGCGGCTTGCGGGCCGGAGCCTGCGGCGCTTGAGGTGCGGGCGGCACCGGCGGGTACGGCGTGAAGCCGGTGTGATCCGGGTTCGGGTAGATCGACGAGAACTCTCGGGTGCCCGGCGGATGTGACTGTGTCGGTGCCGGAGGGGACGGCGTCGGTGACGGCAGCGGTGGCGGCGCGGGAGCAGGAGCGGGCGGTACCGGTGGTGGTGGCGGAGGTGCCGCCGAGGCACCGGATGTGGTGGCAACGCGGGCGGCTTTGGCCAGTTCGCCGGCACTGGGATAGCGGTCGACCGCGTCCTTGGCCATGCCTTTGGCCACGACCTCGTCGAATGCCCGCGGGATGCCGCGACGCATGATGCTGGGCCGGGGGGCCGGGGAGAACATATGGGCGCTCATCAGCTGGCGCAGATCACCGGCCTCGTACGGCGGCCTGCCGATCATCATCTCGTAGAGCAGGCAGGTCAGCGCATAGACGTCGGCGGCCGGTCCGACGGGGCCGCCGGAGAATCTCTCGGGCGCCATGTAGGCGCTCGACCCGATCAACACGCCCGTCATGGTGACGCTGGCCTCACCCCCGACGTGGGCGATGCCGAAGTCCACCAGATAGGCGAAGTCGTCGGGGGTGAGCAGTACGTTCTCCGGCTTGATGTCGCGGTGCACCAGGCCGTCGGCATGCGCGGCGTCCAGCGCGGCGGCCACCTGCGTGACGATGGCAGTGGCCCGTTCCGGGGTGAGCGGGCCGCCCGACCGCAGCAGTTCCTTGACGCTGGCGCCCTCGACCAGGCGCATGTCGATGTACAGGACGCCGTCGATCTCTCCGAAATCGTGTACGGGGATGACGTGGGGTTCCTGTAGCCGGGCCGCCACGCGGGACTCACGCCGAAACCGCTCCTGAAAGCTCGCGTCGGCGGCGATCTCGGTGCGTAGCAGCTTGACCGCCACCGTGCGTTCCTTGACCGTGTCGTAGGCGCGGTACACCTCGCCCATTCCACCGACACCGATCAGCGATTTCAGCTCATACGGTCCGAACCGGGTGCCGAGGCGCGAGGCACCAGGGGGCGGCGTCATTGCACGATCCTTTCAGCCCTCCCCGACTGTCAGCGGTCCGCCGACCGTGTCGCACCGGCGCGGCGCATCGGGGTCCGGTGACGAGGATATACGTGCGCCGTCAGCCGAACGACGAGTGCGGCGCTCCCATACCAGGGTCGATCTTCGTCGGTCCCGAAGCCGACGGGGCTACCGGGAAATCGAAGATGGCTGTCGGGATGTACACCGTCGCACAGGCATTCGGGATGTCGACGACGCCGGACAGCCGTCCCTCGATGGGTGCGGCGCCCAGCAGCAGGTACGCCTGCTCGGGGCTGTAACCGAATTTCGTCAGATATTCGATCGCGTGCAGGCAGGCCCGCTGGTAGGACAGGTGCGAGTCCAGGTAGCGCTGCTCACCGTCGAGGGTGACCGAGGTCCCGGAGAACGCGATCCATTCGGAGTACTGCGGATCGGTGTTGCCCGGCATGAATATGGCGTTCTCGCTCACCCCGTAGGTCTCCATGCCGCCGGGGATCACGTCGACGCGCAGGTCGATGAAGCCGCCCATCTCGATGGCACCGCAGAAGGTGATCTCACCGTCGCCCTGCGAGAAATGCAGGTCACCCACCGAGAGGTTCGCTCCGTCGACGTACACCGGATAGAACACCCGGCTGCCCTTGGTGAGGTTCTTGATGTCCTGGTTGCCGCCGTTCTCCCGCGGCGGCGCGGTGCGGGCAGCCTCGGCCGCTGCCTTGGTGAAGGCGTCCCCGGTCAGCCCGCCCAGAATCGCGTCGCGCGGCTCCGGCGGCAGGGCGAGCGGCGGCACCCGGTCGGGGTCCGTCGCGATCAGTGCGGCCTCGCGCGTGTTCCACTTCCCGAGCAGCCCGGTCGAGGGCGCGGTGCCCATCAACCCGGGATGCACGATCCCGGTGAACTCCACGTGCGGCACATGGCGTGAGGTGGCCTTCTGGCCGGAGAAGTCCCAGATCGCCTTGTAGGCGTCCGGGAACTGATCGGTCAGGAACCCGCCACCGTTGAGCTTGGGGAAGATGCCCGTGTAGCCCCAGCCCTGGCCGGCCAGCGGCCCGGAGTCCTCCTGCGGGATCGGACCGACGTCGAGGATGTCGACGATCAGCAGGTCGCCGGGCTTGGCGCCCTCGACCGCGATCGGGCCGGAGAGCACATGCACTGTGGTCAGCGGGGCGTTGAGGATGTCGTCGGCCGAATCGTCGTTGACGATCGCGCCGTCGAACCACTCGCGACAGTGGACCCGGAAAGAGTCGCCCTGTTTGACGGTCACCGCGGCCGGGATGTCAGGGTGCCACCGGTTGTGGCCCAGCTTCTCCTGATCGGTGAACTTCTTGGTCGAGTCGAGTGGGAATACGACTTCAGGCATTGATCCTCCTTCGAAGACTTCAGGGACGGGGCAACTTCTGATGTAGCGGGTTGGTGGTGATGTTCTGTCGCCGTGCGGACTGGCCCGGTGCCGGTCGTCCGGTGACCACCGTGGGACGGTCCGCCGACGCGCGTGTTGAGTCCTGAAGCGCCATGGCGGTCGAGCCGCCGTGGCCGAGGTTCGGTGCCGCGATGGTTCGGCGCGCCGGTCCCCGGCAGTCGGGGCAGTCGATGACGTCGGGACGTGCGCTCATCGAATACATCTTTTTCGTCACGCCGCAACCGGACGCACAGCGAAATTCGTAGAGAACCAACAGGTTTCCTTTATGTTGCCGGGAGCTGCTCTGTCGACAACGGTCACACTACCGACGAACCCCGCTGTTGGCGCGCCACTTCGGCAATAGAGCCCCAAAGTTTGGACCTTTCCACCCTCGAAGGCCGCGAAGACTGGGCTCAAGTTCCACGCTGTCGACAGAGCGCGCTCTCCACGGCAGGGGCGCTATCGACCCACCCAGTTCATGTCGCGCGCATATGGATCGTCGAACAAAAATGCGACACCCAAATCGGATCCGAATTGTTCGTGTGCGGCCGATGCCTCGGCGATGAACCGGGCGCGCTTGGCCGCGGGGCCGAAGTCGGCGGGATCCCGACGATCCGATACCAGTGCTGGGAGTCGGGTGCTGTCCGAGAGACCGAGTCGGTCGAGAATGAAGGCCAACTCGGGTCCGATCACCGGGTCTCGCAGCAAAAGGCGAGCGATGCGCAACACGACGCGGCCACGTTGAGTGGCACGAAAGTACGACCCATCGACTGCTTGATCGAGCATGCCCGCCGCCAACAAGGACTGAACGCGCGGTCGGAGTGTCGACGGGTTCGCACCGACCGATCGTCCAAGGGCGGGAAAGTTTAAGAATCCTGTTGTCGCGATTGCGTTCAGAGCTGCCAGCAGCAGCCCTGGTATCCCGGTTCCTTGCAAGAGAATTTCTATGTCGACTGCCGCGATTCTGCCGAACAACACGTTGAGTACTAGATCATCTCGTACCTGACGATGAATGTTGTCCTGCACCAACTTTCGTTCCGACTCATTGTCGGCGTCGAATACCGGGTAGCGTATCAACCGCAGAAGCTCGACACGGTCGCCCAGGCGTGGTTGCGCACTGTGAAGAAACTCCCGGACGCGGCCTTCATTTCGGGCTTCAAGTGGATACAGATACACGGGGACCTGGCCTGAGGTGTCCAGCAGGAGCGATGCCAGATCCTTGTCGATGCCCGCCGCGTGATGCGTGAGAGTCTGTCCGACCACTAGCCGGGAATGATCCTGCGTGAGTACGGCGGCGAAATCGAATCTACTTCGATCCGCCTCTGCGTACGTGAACAGTTCCGACTTCGACAGCGACTCCGCGCATTCGATGAAAGCAGCCGTCACGAACTGGTGTTCCGCCGACGTCGCCATAGCGACAAATTACAGTGACGGCCGATGCGTCGCTCTTGCCACAGTGGCGAACGCGCCGGGTTACACGAGTGTTGGCATGAGCCCGGACCCACCGACTGCGGTAGCTTCACGCACACGCGTCGGCAGACCGGAAGAGGCCCCAGTGAACGATCTGAAACCGTTCTCGCCGTCGATCGACTGGAGCGCCGAACCCCTGCACTCGCTGTGGTGGCTGGCCCAGGCCTGGACCATCACCGCGATCTGCACTCTGGCCGTCCTGACCCTGCTCGCCCGGTACACCACCTGGGGGCGGCAGTTCTGGGCTGTCACCGGCGCCTACTTCACCGGACGCCACAGCATCAAGCCCTGGCTGATCCTGGCCGCGATGTTGCTGTCGGTCATCATCGGCGTGCGCCTGTCGGTGTTGTTCAGCTATCAGGGCAACGACCTGTTCACCTCGGCCCAAGTCGCCGTCGAAGGCTTGGCCACCGGCAACGACCAGGTCAGGGACTCCGGGATCCGCGGCTTCTGGATCGCGCTGGCGACGTTCATGGGGCTGGCCGCGATCCTGGTCACCCGGGTCCTGATCGACCTCTTCATGACGCAGCGCTTCATGCTGGCCTGGCGTGCGTGGCTGACCGACCGGCTCACCGGTGACTGGCTCGACGGCCGCGCCTACTACCGGTCCCGGTTCATCGACCAGACCATCGACAACCCGGATCAGCGCATCCAGTCCGACATCGACGTATTCACCGCGTTGTCCGGCCCGCAGCCCAACACCCCGCACCAGACCAGCAACGGCACACTGCCGTTCGGCGCCATCTCGTCGATCGTCTCGGTCGTCTCGTTCACCTCGATCCTGTGGAGCCTCTCCGGTGACCTCTCCTTGTTCGGGGTCGAGATACCGCGGGCGATGTTCTGGTCGGTGTTCGTCTACGTCGCGTTCGCCACGGTGGTCGCCTTCGCCCTCGGTCGCCCGCTGATCCGGCTGTCGTTCAACAACGAGAAGTTCAATGCCGCATTCCGTTACGCGCTGGTGCGCCTGCGCGACGCGGCCGAATCGGTGGCGCTGTACCGCGGGGAGAGGGCCGAGCGGTCACAACTGCGCGAACGCTTCGCCGCCGTCGTCACCAACTACAAGCACTTCGTCAACCGGACCATGGCCTTCACCGGATGGAACCTGTCGATGAACCACATCATCATTCCGCTGCCGTGGATGCTGCAGGCTCCGCGACTGTTCACCGGCCAGATCCAGCTCGGCACGGTCAACCAGTCGGTGGCCGCATTCGGCGCCATCCAGGACGCGTTGTCGTTCTTCCGCAATTCCTATGACACCTTCGCCGGTTACCGCGCGTCGATCATCCGCCTGCACGGGTTGGTCACCGCCGACAAGCAGAGCCGCGAGCTGCCCAAGCTGGACGTCGCGGGGCTCGCCGCGGACACCGACAGCCTGGTCGAACTGGACGACGTCGAGGTGCGCAACCCGGCGGGCGAGCAGTTGATCGACGAACTGAACCTGTCCCTGGCCGCCGGCGAGGCCCTGATCATCACCGGCAAGTCCGGCACCGGCAAGACCACGCTGCTGCGCAGCATCGCCCAGCTGTGGCCGTACGCCTCCGGGGCGGTGCGGTGTCCGCAGGGCGACAACGAGACGCTGTATCTGTCGCAGGTGCCCTACATCCCGCTGGGTGATCTGCGGACCGTGGTGTCCTATCCGCAGCAGCCCGGCGCGCTGCCCGATACCGCGCTGCGCGATGCCCTACTCGCGGTCGCGCTGCCGCGCTACGTCGACCGGCTCGACGAGGACGCCGACTGGGCCAAGGTGCTCTCCCCCGGCGAACAGCAACGGGTCGCGTTCGCCCGGGTGCTGCTGACCAAGCCCAAGGTGGCGTTCCTCGACGAGGCAACCTCGGCGCTCGACGAACCGCTGGAGTTCATGATCTACAGCCTGGTCCGCCGCGAACTACCCGACACCGTGCTGGTCAGCGTCACCCACCGCTCCACGGTCCACCGCCACCACAGCACCCACCTGGAACTGCTCGGCGAGGGAAAGTGGCGGCTGGGCCCAGTCGACGAGACCGAACCGGTCGGCGTGTAGCGCCTGGTGACGAAAGCTGGCCGCCTGTCGCCGTAGCGCGTCTGGTAAGACGGTGGGAACGACACCGCGTAGTAAGGTAAGCCTTCACACAATGCCCGACCGCTGCATCGTGTCCTCCCCACCGACCACCAAGGGTTCCTGATGGCCGATTCCAGAGCTCCCCACACGGGGATCGCTCGATGGATCCGTCGATTCGCCATTCCGGTGATTGTCGGCTGGATCGCGCTCCTGGCGTATCTGAGCGCCACCGTCCCACCGCTCGAGGTGGTGGGCCAGATGCGCTCGGTGTCGATGAGTCCCAGCGACGCGCCGTCGGTGATCGCGATGAAGCGCGTCGGCACGGTGTTCGACGAGTTCCATTCCGACAGCTCGGCGATGATCGTGCTGGAGGCCCAGGGGGACGGGGCCAAGCTCAACGACGACGCGCACCGGTTCTACAACGACATGGTCGACCGGCTCGAGGCCGACAAGAAGCACGTCGAGCATGTCCAGGACTTCTGGGGCGACCCGCTGACCGAGGCAGGCGCGCAGAGCAACGACGGCAAGGCCACCTACGTGCAGGTGTACCTGGCCGGCAACATGGGTGAGGCGCTGGCCAACGAATCAGTGGAGGCCGTCCAGAAGCTCATCGCCGGACTGTCCCCGCCGCCCGGGCTCAAGGTGTACGTCACCGGGCCCACCGCCCTGGCCGCCGATCAACAGATCTCCGGCGACCGCAGCGTCAAGATCATCGAGGGCGTCACCTTCGCGGTCATCATCACGATGCTGCTACTCGTCTACCGGTCGATCGTCACGGTGATCCTGGTGCTGGCAATGGTGGTGATCGAGCTGTCGGCGGCCCGCGCCGTGGTGGCGTTCCTGGGCTATCACGAATTGATCGGCCTTTCGACCTTCGCCACGCAGCTTCTGGTCACCCTCGCGATCGCCGCATCCACTGATTACGCGATCTTCCTGATCGGGCGATATCAGGAGGCCCGGGCCGTCGGCGAGGACCGAGAACAGGCGTATTACACGATGTTCCACGGCACCGCCCATGTGGTGCTCGGTTCCGGTATGACCATCGCCGGCGCGACATTGTGCCTGCATTTCACTCGGCTCCCCTATTTCCAGACCCTGGGCATTCCGATGGCCGTCGGCATGACGGTCACGGTTTTTGCCGCACTCACGCTGGGGCCGGCGGTCATCTCCGTGGCCAGCCGGTTCCGCAAGGTGCTCGAACCCAAACGCGCCATGCGGATCCGCTTCTGGCGACGCCTGGGCGCCTTCGTGGTGCGCTGGCCCGGGCCGGTGTTACTGGGCACCATCCTGCTGTCGCTGGTCGGTCTGCTCACGCTGCCGGGCTACCGGACCAACTACAACGACCGCAACTACCTGCCCACCGATCTGCCCGCGCAGGAGGGCTTCGCCGCGGCCGACCGGCACTTCTCGGCGGCCAAGATGAACCCCGAGTTGCTGCTCATCGAAACCGACCACGACGTCCGCAATTCGGCGGACTTCCTGGTGATCGACCGGATCGCCAAGCGCGTCTTCGAGGTACCGGGGGTCGGCAGTGTGCAGGCCATCACCCGCCCTCAGGGTGAGCCGCTGGAGTTCAGCACCATCCCGGCCCAGATGAGCATGGGCGGGGTCATGCAGACCATGAACCGCAAGTACCTCACCGACCGCGCCGACGACATGCTGCTGCAGGCCGACGAGATGCAGAAGACCATCAACACGATGGATCAGATGATCGCGCTGATGGAGGAGATGAGCTCCATCACGCACAACATGGTCGGCAAGATGGACACGATGGTCGTCGACGTCAAGGAATTGCGGGACCACATCTCCGATTTCGACGACTTCCTGCGCCCGCTGCGCAATTACCTCTACTGGGAGCCGCACTGCTCCAACATCCCGGTCTGCTGGTCGATGCGGTCGGTGTTCGACGGCCTCGACGGGGTGGACGCCCTGACGGACAGCATCCAGGAACTCATGCCGGACATGCACCGACTCGATGCCCTGATGCCACAGATGGCGACGATGATGCGGCCGCAGATCGAGACCATGCGGACCATGAAGACCATGATGCTGACCATGTATCAGACCC
Source organism: Mycobacterium shunyiense (assembly GCF_058270035.1). Lineage (NCBI taxonomy): Bacteria > Bacillati > Actinomycetota > Actinomycetes > Mycobacteriales > Mycobacteriaceae > Mycobacterium > Mycobacterium shunyiense. Next base: position 303,370 of record NZ_JBZDPT010000047.1, read on the forward strand.
AGAAGGGTCTGCAGGATCAGATGGCCGCGATGCAGGAAAACCAGACCGCCATGGGCACGGCGTTCAACGACGCCAAGAACGACGACACCTTCTACTTGCCGCCGGAAACCTTCAACAACGCCGACTTCAAGCGCGGCATGAAGAGCTTCATCTCACCCGACGGAAAAGCGGTGCGCTTCATCATCTCTCACGAGGGTGATCCGCTGACGCCAGAGGGCATCGAGATCATCGACGACATAAAACTGGCCGCCAAGGAGGCCATGAAGAACACGCCGTTCGAGGGCTCCAAGATCTACATGGGCGGTACCGCGTCGGCCTTCAAGGACATGCAGGAAGGCAACAACTACGACCTGATCATCGCCGGGATCTCGGCGATCTGCCTGATCTTCATCATCATGCTGATCATCACCCGCAGCCTGGTGGCTGCCGCGGTGATCGTCGGCACGGTGCTGATTTCGCTGGGAACCTCGTTCGGATTGTCAATCCTGGTGTGGCAACACCTGATCGGGATCGAACTGCACTTCATGGTGATGGCGATGGCGGTGATCGTGCTGCTGGCCGTCGGCGCGGACTACAACCTGCTGTTGGTGGCAAGGCTCAAAGAAGAGCTGCCTGCCGGTATCAACACCGGCATCATCCGGGCCATGGGCGGCAGCGGATCGGTGGTGACCGCGGCCGGGCTGGTGTTCGCATTCACCATGATGTCGATGGTGGTCAGCGAGATGATCGTGGTCGCCCAGGTGGGCTCGACGATCGGTCTGGGTCTGTTGTTCGACACCCTGGTGATCCGCTCGTTCATGACCCCGTCGATCGCCGCACTGATGGGCAAGTGGTTCTGGTGGCCGCAGCTGGTGCGTCAGCGCCCGGCGCGCGGTGTGGTGGCGCGCGCGATGGAGCGGTCGAACCGTTGATGGCACCGGTGGCCCTGCGCGCCGCGTAGTGTCAGAGACATCGGGACCACTCAGGCCCTCACAAACAAGGGGCCCAGCAATGTCTGACACATCTCCTCGAAGATCCAATGCTCAGCGCATCGAGGTGGCACTGCATGACCAGAAACGCTGAGGTGAAACAGCTTTCGTTAGGCGTTCTGGCCCACTCCCGCAAACCCAACGAGCGTAGGCTGCCCATCCACCCGGCGCACTTGAGCAGGATCGATCCACCGATCCGGCAACGGGTCTACCTTGAGCGCGGCTACGGCCAGGCGTTCGGCTCCACAGATGATGCACTGGCCGAACTGGTCGGCGGCATCAAGACGCGCGACGAGATCCTCGCGGACTGCGACATCATCCTGCTGCCCAAGGTGCAGGCGGATGATCTGGCGGAGCTGAGGGTCGGACAAATCGTCTGGGGATGGCCGCACTGTGTGCAGGATGCCGCCCTCACGCAGATCGCCATTGACCGGCGGCTGACGTTGATCGCCTTCGAGGCGATGAACCACTGGCAGGCCGACGGTGGATTCGGTCTGCACGTCTTCCACAAGAACAACGAGCTCGCGGGTTACTGCTCGGTGCTCCACGCGATGCAACTGGCTGGGATCACCGGCAGCTACGGTCGTCGGCTCCGCGCTGCCGTCATCGGATTCGGGGCGACGGCACGCGGTGCGGTCACTGCGCTCAACGCCCATGGCGTCGATGATGTCCGCGTCCTGACCAACCGTGACGTGGCGGCCGTCGGATCACCGATCCACTCGACGCAGATCGTGCAAATGGGACGAGACAAGGACACTCCCGAGCAGACGTGGGCCGACACACCAGAGGACGGCTTGGTGCCGGTGGCTCGCTTCCTTGCCGAGAACGACATCGTCGTCAATTGCGTGTTGCAAGATCCCAACGCTCCCCTCACCTTCGTTACCGAAGACGATCTCGCCATGTTCAACCCCGGCAGCCTGCTCGTCGACGTCTCCTGCGATGCCGGCATGGGGTTCAGCTGGGCGCGCCCGAGTTCCTTCACAGACCCGGTCTGCACGGTGGCCAACGGCATCTACTACTACGCCGTGGACCACAGCCCGTCCTACCTGTGGAACTCCGCGACCTGGGAGATCAGCGAAGCGCTGATGCCACACATCGAGACCGTGCTCGACGGCTCCACGGCGTGGGAGGCGGACAACACGATCTCGCGGGCCATCGAGATTCGCGACGGCACCGTACAGAACCCCGACATCCTGAAGTTTCAGCGCCGCGAGGATGCCTACCCTCATGCCGTCTACCGGCAGATCCTCAGTTGATAGGTGCGGCTACGGCCGCCGCGATCAGGAGGCCGGCGGCTGCGTCTACCCGTGACCTGTCCTCGGTGACCAGACCGTCCTGGCACAGCCCGCGCAGGCCGGAGACCACCAGGGTGGCCCGCGCCCGCGCGTCGTCGGCGCCGTAGCCGATCGCGGTCAAGGCTTGAGCGATCGGGCCGATCATGGTCTCGACCGCGTTGCGGGCCGACCCGCCATAGGTCTGCGGATCGGTGATGGCCAGGCTGAGGACCTGAAGCAGCAGCCGAACATTCCGCCGTTCACCGCCATGGGTCAGCTCCCGCCACAATGTCGTTGCCGCATCGACGAATTCGTCAGAGCTCGTGACACCGGCGAACATCTCCCCCAGCTCCGGGCGGCTCGCATCCAGGGCCTGCGCCAGGAGTTCGGCCCGGTCACCGAAGTAGTACAGCAGCATGCGCTTGCTCGTGCCCAGGGCCTCGGCCATCGGCGCCAGCGACATCTCACCGATCCCGTGCTCTTCGAGGTACCGCACGATGCCCTTCAGCAGTTCTTCACGCTTTGCTGGATCTGCTGTCCTGGCCACCCCTTGACCGTACCGATCGGTACATTTATAGTCAATAGCGTACCGCTCGGTACATTTTCCGTGATTGAGGAGAATCTCATGGCTGAGCTACGAGTTGCCGTGGTCGGCGCCGGCATCGGCGGTTTGACCGCCGCGATCGCCATGCGCGCCAACGGAATCGACGCGACCGTGTACGAGCAGGCCCACGAGCTCAAGGCGCTCGGCGCGGGCGTCTCCATCGCGACGAACGGATCCCGCATCCTGAACACACTGGGAGTGGGCGCTGCGGTGGCCGCGATCGCGGGTCCCGTCACGCATTATCAGTTCCGCACCTGGCAGGCTGAGCCGATCGCCGGTGAGCCGTCGGCCCTCGGCTTCGGGGACCCGGCGACAACGTGGTGCCTGCACCGCGGCGGATTCCAGAAGGTCCTTGCCGACGCGCTGCCTGCCGGTGCCCTGCAGTTGGGTCGTTCCTGCGTCGACGCCTCCGAGCACGGCGACGGGGTCCGCGTCGAATTCGCTGACGGCACAACGGTCGACGCGGACCTTCTGGTCGGCGCCGACGGTATCCATTCCTGCCTACAGGCCCGCGTGGCCCGCGCCGCCCAACCTGTGAGCGAGGGAATCATGGCCTACCGCGGGCTCATTCCCGCCGACCGAGTGCACGGCGTCGTCGATATGCATGCCAGCTCCATGTGGCTGGGTCCTCGGCAGAGTTTCCTCGCCTACCCGGTATCGGCCGGCGCACTGCTCAACATCGTCGCGTTCGTCCCCACCAACCTCACCGTCGACGAATCCTGGACCGCCCCTGGCGATGTCGCCGAACTCGCCGCCGCCTACCAGGGGTGGGACCCCACGGTGCTGTCGATCATCGAGGCGATGGATTCCACGTTCCGGTGGGGTATCTACGACCGTGAGCCGTTGGCGCGATGGTCCACCGATCGAATCACGCTGCTGGGCGACAGTGCCCATGCGGTCACGCCGCACCTCGGGCAGGGCGCCAATCAGGCCATCGAGGACGCCATAACGCTGGCCGTGCTTCTGCGCGGCGCGCAGCCCGAACAGATCGGTGCGCGGCTGCGTCGGTACGAAGACCTGCGTATGAGTCGCACCCGCCACGTGCGCCGCCAGGCGCGGGCCGCCGGACTCGTCTACCGCTCGACCGAACTCGCCCCGCCCGCACAGGCAGAGCAACTGCACGCGATTCTCGACAGCGTCGCCATCAACACCTACGACGCCGAGCGGGTCGCCCTCGACGCGGACGTGGCCGCCTGAACCGCCTGGGCCACAACCGCTCCTGACTCACCGGGTGAGCAGCGCTGCTTCCTGCGGGGTGACCAGACGCTCCTGCTTGGCGGGATACCGCCGGCTCTTGATGGGGCAACGGATCAGCGAAAGGGCGATCCGCGTGGTGCGCGTGTCAACTGTTCGGCTGAGGTACACGATGGTTCACTCCGTTCCGCTGATTGATTGTTCTCGGCTCGGTGTCGGATATACGGTGCATGACGGCACCGGGTTCACGGCTCCCCCGGCAGGACCGGCACCCCGGGGAGCATCGGGTAGGCGCCGCTGGGTTGCTCAACGGTGCCTACAGCGCCTCCCGGCCGTCGAACCGCGCCGACCGGACCGCCGAGGCCGGGCTGAGCACGGTGGCCTCCGGTCAGTATCGACAACAGGTTCGCGTAGTCGTCGATGGCGTTGACCAACGCACCCGGGTCGAACGGCACCGCGGGCGCCTGGTCGTCGGATGGCAACGGCGCCCGCGGCGCGGCCGCCGCCATACCGTGGCTGACCGTCAGTGCCGCCAGCGCGCCGGCGACGCTCAGCGCCGTGTACCCGAACAGTCGGCCGACGGTGGCGTGCGCTGTCATGGTGGTCCTCCCCGATCTGACGTCGAGTGCTTCAGTGCACTTGTGTCACTCGGGCAACACTGGTCGGCAAGGGTCACATTCAGGCCACGACACCATCACGAATCGCACGCTATGGCGTGGCTTGGTCTTTGCCTGCAGTCCGCTGTGAGAAGGTGCCACGCTCCGCGCGAGGTCAGTCGTCCTTCAGTCCTAGGGCGCGGGCCATCGTGAAGTACAGGTCGGTCTGATCGCTCAGGCCGACGACGTTGGCCGCACTCGGACCGTAGGCCGCGATACGCAACTGCGCTCCCGTGTGGCCCTGGTCCATCGCATCGAGGTTGTCCGACGTGCCGTAGGAGATGGTCAGGTCCTGTCCATCCTTACCGCGCAGCACGCGGGTCAGGCCCGGGTAGATGGCATCGCGGGTGACCTCGAACGGCAGCTTCGCCTCGGCCGCGGCCTCGCGGACGTCATTGACACTCATGGTCTCGACGATCTGGCTGCTGTGGGCGTGGTCGGCGGTCACGATCACCAGGGTGTCCTTGTTCTCCTCGGCGAAGTCGAGGGCCACCTTCGCGGCCTCGTCGAGGTCGACCGTTTCGCCGATCTGCCCGCACGGGTTGGCAGCGTGATCCTGCTTGTCGATCGACGCGCCCTCGACCTGCAGGAAGAATCCGTTCTCATTGCCCTTGAGCAGGTCGATGGACTTCTGGGTCATGGCGGCCAGCGTCGGCACCGACGCGCCGCGCTCCGGGTTGTCCTTGCATTCGACGGCCGGCTCCAGGTAGCCGCCCTTGCCTGCCACCGGACCGCTCCACCGGGTCGGCATGTTGCCCTCGGCGAACAGGCCGAGCAACGGGGCTTCCTGGTCGGCCTTGTCGGCCTTGCCGAGTTCGTCGGCGTTGCGCACGATGGTGAATCCGCGCTCCTTGGCCTGAACCTCGAGCGTCTTGCCTTGGTAGTCACCGGCTTTGGCGACCTGCTGGAAGGTTTCGGCGCCGCCGCCCATCACGACGTCGGCGCGCGTGCTCAGCAGCTGCTCGGTGATCGACCCCTTGCCGCCCTTCTCCAACGCGTTGGTCGGGCATTGCGCGGTCGTCTCATCCGGCCCATAGCACTTGCGTCCGGTGACGTGCGCGAGTTGCACCGCGGGTGTCGCGTCCTGGATCTCGGCGGTGGAGATGTCTCCGGTCGCCTTACCCGCATCCTTGGCAAGCTGCAGCAACGTCCGCTGTTCCTTGCCGTGGATGTCTACCGAGATCGCGCCGTTGTAGGTCTTGGTCCCGGTGGCCCAGGCCGATCCGCTGGCGGCCGAATCGGTCACGTAGGTGGGCTTGCCGTCCTTGTCCAGGGAGTAGTGCGTGTACTGGCCGGTCAGCGGGAAGGCGTCGAGACCCGGGAAGGCGCCGCCGGCTCCTTGTGCGTAGTTACGGGCGACCGTGATCTCTGAGTCGCCCATCCCGTCGCCGATCAACAGGATGACGTTCTTGGCGCCGGTGTTCTTGATGGAGTCGGCGATGAGCGAGCTGCGGTCGTCGCCGGCGCGGGCCGCTCCGCCCTGCTCGGACAGGGTGCCCTTGGCTGCGGGGTCCAGCAGCGGAAGGGACGGGTCGTCCCCCTTGCCGCCATTGCAGGCGGTAACCAGAGCCGCCGTACACACCAACGCTGCCGCCACCGGGTACCGCTTGCGCCTCATCCATGTCTCCGTATCGTTGTCATCCGTCAAGCCCACACATGGTTGAAGCCGCACGTGAACTGATACTTTCCCGACAGTCGACACCTGGGTAACGACAATCAAACAGATAGCCGGTCTATCGGCGTCGACGGTTGCGGCAACGGGCGCGATGCGTTGTTGCAATCGGAACGACCTGTGGTTTCTCGCGTCAATATCGTCCAAACGCCTTTGCCTGCGTTGGTAGCGTGCGGCGAGACGAACGGGGACGCCATGACGAAGCACACCACGACCTGCCTCATCGGGGCGTTGGCGATCGGCCTGGCCGCCACGGCGTGCAGTCCGGTCACCGAGAAGGCCGAGGCCACCACGACGACGGCGCCGGTCGGCACCAGTGCCACCACCACCGCGGGCGGGGGCAGCGCGGCGGTGGCGGCACTGGTGCCGACACCGGCGGACGTGCAGCAGAGCAGAGGACCCGACGACATCGCCGACGGCGGAATCCACGTGCACTACCAGGTCAACGGGTCGCCGAATGACGTGATGACCGCCTACAAGGACGCGCTACAGAGCAAGGGGTGGACGGTCACCACGATCATCACCTCGGGCGGCGGCGGAGGCGGCGGTGCCACCTACACCGGCACCCACGGCGACGCCTATGGGGTGTTCGACGGCGGCGGATACGCCAACACCACCTACATCGACGTGTGCAGTTGGCCTGCCAAGCCGGCGAATCCGAACTGCAGTCGCGGCGATCGTTAGCGACGCTCCGTCGGCCCGGTTGCGCACCGGGTCGTCGAAGCGCAGCAGGCAGCCGATGTCGTCCGCGGGAATCTCATCAGATTCGATAATCCGGGGTTCTGAAATCACAACGTAGCCAACGTGTTGCGTGCGATCTATCCATCGGCTGCCGCTGAGCGCCTTACGCTTGAGGGCATGTCCGGCCCGCCACCGCGGTCGCGGTCTACGGTTGCCAAGTTGGCCATGCACTGTGTGCTGGCCGGTTTACTCGCGGCGGTCTTGATGTTTCCCGTCGTCGGCGGCATCGGCATGATGACGGCACGGCTGTCCGACACGGTGGCACAGGATTCCGCGGAGGTGCTCAAAGGGGACGCACCGCTCGTCACCACCATGGTCGACGCGTCGGGCAAACCGATCGCCTGGCTGTACGAGCAGCGCCGATGGGTGGTTCCTCCCGAACGGATCGCCGACACCATGAAACTGGCGATCGTCTCGGTGGAGGACAAGCGATTCGTCGAACACAACGGTGTGGATGTCCAGGGCACGCTGAACGGGCTCTTCGGCTATCTGCGCGGCATCGACGAGGTCCGCGGCGGGTCCACCATCGAGCAGCAGTACGTCAAGAACTACAACCTTCTGGTCAACGCCAAGACCAACGCCGAGCGCCTGGCCGCGGTCGAGGTCAGCCCCGCACGCAAGCTGCGCGAGATCCGCATCGCGCTGGCGATGGACAAGACGCTACCCAAAAGCGAAATCCTGGCCCGGTACCTGAACCTCGTGTCGTTCGGCAACGGCGCCTTCGGAGTTCAGGACGCGGCGCGTACCTACTTCGGCGTCGACGCCGCCGACCTCACCTGGCCGCAGGCCGCCCTGTTGGCCGGCGTGGTGCGGTCCACCAGCGCTCTTGACCCCTACACCAACCCCGACGGTGCGCTGGCCCGGCGCAACCTCGTGCTCGACACCTTGATCGACTATCTGCCGGACCGCGCCGAGGAACTGCGCGCCGCCAAGGCGACACCGCTCGGGGTACTCCCCCACGCAGAACCGCTTCCGCAAGGCTGCATCGCCGCCGGGAATCGGGCCTTCTTCTGCGAGTACGTCTTGAACTACCTGGCGCGCTCCGGTCTCACGATGGAGGACGTCGCGCGCAACGGTTACCTGATCCGCACCACGCTGGACCCCAAGGTGCAGGACAGCGTCCAGTCGGCCATCGAGAAGTATGCAGACCCCAACGCCGCCGGGGTCGCGAGCGTGATGAGCGTGATCACTCCCGGCAAGGACACCCATCGATTGATCGCGATGGGCGACAGCCGCACCTACGGACTCGATCTCGATGCCAACCAGACCGTGCAGCCCCAACCCTTTTCGTTGGTCGGTGACGGCGCCGGGTCGATCTTCAAGATCTTCACCACCGCAGCGGCACTCGACATGGGCATGGGCATCAATGCTCAACTCGATGTCCCCGGAACGTTTGTGGGCAAAGGTCTGGGCAGCAGCGACACTCCCGGGTGCCCGAAGGAAGCCTGGTGCGTGCGCAACGCGCACGGCTTCCGCAGCCCGCTGAGTGTCACCGACGCCCTGGCGCAATCACCCAACACCGCCTTCGCCAAACTCATCTCACAGATCGGGGTACCGCGGGCGGTGGACATGGCGGTCCGACTGGGGCTGAGGTCCTACGCCGAACCCGGCAGTGCGCGTGATTACAACCCCGACGGGACGAACCCCGACGAGAGCATCGCCGACTACGTCAAGCGGCAGAACATCGGATCCTTCACGCTCGGCCCGCTCGAGCTCAACGCGCTCGAGTTGGCCAATGTCGGAGCGACTCTGGCCTCGGGCGGCACTTGGTGCCCGCCGAGCCCGATCGACAAGATCTTCGATCGGAACGGCCATGAGGTGGGCGTGGAGACGGTCCCCTGTGACCAGGCGGTGCCCGAAGGCCTCGCCAATACGTTGGCCAACGCACTGAGCAAGGACCACGCCGGCGGAACCGCCGCCGGCGCAGCGAGTTCGGTCGGTTGGAAGCTGCCGATGTCGGGGAAGACCGGCACCACCGAGGCCCACCGTTCATCGGGTTTTCTCGGCTTCACCAACCGGTACGCTGCCGCGAACTACGTCTTCGACGACTCGTCGTCACCGTCGGGGCTGTGCTCGTACCCGTTGCGCAAATGCGGCGATGGCACCCTGTTCGGCGGTACCGAGCCGGCGTTGACCTGGTATGCCGCAATGAGTCCCATCGCCGAGGACTTCGGCCCGATTGGCCTGCCACCCACCGACCCGCGTTACGTCGACGGTGGCCCCGGCGGCGAAGTGCCGAGCGTGACAGGTCTGAAGGTCGACGACGCCCGGAAACGCCTGCTGGACTCCGGTTTCCGAGTGGCCGACAAACCCACCGCCGTCAACAGCAATGCCACGAAGGGTTCGGTGGTCGGCACAACCCCGAGCGGTAGGACCATTCCCGGCTCGATCATCACGATCAACACCAGCACGGGATATGTGCCGCCGCCGGTCTACATTCCCCCGCCCGAAGCTCCACCTCCGCCTCCCGGCGACCTGCTCAATCAGCTGGGCCCGCCCCCGCCGCCCAACGTCATCGAGATCCCCGGGCTGCCGCCGATCACGCTGCCGCCACCCGCACCGCCACCGCCTCCGGCACCGCCCCCTGCGTGACTGTCTGAACCGGGCCGGCGCCGAGCAACACTCTGCGCCGGTGCAGATTCGCCATGCTCGAGGACGCTAGCGGCGCCTACGTATCTGCACGTTTGAATATCGACGGATCTGGCAATTACTCCTGCGACAGACCGCGAGGTTTCCTACGTCGAACGGATTGACCATGATCGTGCTCGGCATCATTCTCCTGTTGATCGGCTACTTCGCCGGCATCTCCATCCTCTACACCATCGGCGGAATCCTCGTGGTGATCGGGGTCATTCTGTGGATTCTCGGCGCCGTCGGTCGCCCGGTCGGCGGGCGAAAAGTCTGGTTCTAGCGCAACCCGACCACCGGCCGTGATGGGCGTTCCCGCCCATCACGGCCGGTGGTTTTCGGGTGCGACGACTCAACGGTGGCGTTCGAAATACTTCTGGTAGGCCTCGGCGGACGCAGCCAGATCTGGTCTCGCGGCCAGCACGGGCTGCAGCTTCCTGCGGGCCTCTTCACGCTTGTACGGGATGAACTCCGTCGGGAAATTTCCCTCGTGCGGGTGGTAATCCCTGAGCACGCGGCGCGCCACCGTCGCCTTGTGCACCTCGTCGACGCCGTCGGCGATGCCCATGGTCGGCGCGCCGGCGTACATCGCCTGAAGGGGCGTGAGATCAGTGGTGCCAAGCGAACCGAGGATGTGCAGAGCGTTGAACGACACCTCCCGCAGCACCTTCGCCATGGTGAACTTGACGGCGGCGATCTCGGTGCGCGCTTCCTGCGTGGAGGTGTTGTCGATCTTCCACGCCGTTTCGAGGACGAACAGTCGCAGCATCTTGATCATCGCGTAGGACTCAGCGATCTTCTCCTGCACCATCTGGTGTTCGGATATGACCTTGCCGTGAGATTGCCGACTGAGTGCCCGCTCGCACATCATGTCGAACGCCAAGTTGCACTGGGCGATGGTGCGCATCGCGTGGTGGATCCGCCCACCACCAAGACGCCTCTGCGCCAATACCTTTGCCCCGTCCTCCGGGCCGAGCAGGTGGTCGAGCGGCACCCGAACATCGCGGTAGACGATGTGGTTGTGATTTCGCGGCTCGGGCATGATTTCGACACCCGGTGACGTGCGTGGCACCACGAACATGCCGTTGGTACACATCACGAACAGAATGTCGGCGACCCGGCCCGCCGACGTGAACCATTTCTCGCCGTTGATCACCCATTCGTTGCCGTCACGCACCGCGTGCGTCTTGAACAGGCTGGGGTCGCTACCGCCCTGAGGTTCGGTCATCGAATACGCCGAGAACAGGTCCTGGTTGAGCAGTGGAATCAGCCAGCGTTCTTTCTGTTCGTCGGTGCCGTAGGCGGCGAGCATTTCCATGTTCCCGGTGTCGGGGGCCGACGCTCCGAACATGTGCGGTGCGCCCGCATATCGTCCGATGATCTCGTTGAGCAAGCCGAGCTTGAGCTGTCCGAAACCGGGACCGCCGAGCTCAGAGTCCAGGAAGATGGCCCACAAGCCCTGATCCTTGACCTCCTGTTGCAGCTCTCGGACATACGATTTCACCACCGGATCGGGTGAACGCACCGCATATGGGAAGACGTGGTCGAGCGGCTCGACCTTGTCCTCACAGAATTGCTTGACCCAGTCGAGCTTCTTCTGGAACTCCGGTTCGGTGCTGAAATCCCATGCCATACAGGCCTCCTCGAGTGATGCCCTGATTGTCAGGCATGGTGTGACTTACCCGCGCGGTGATGGTGGATCCACCTTCGAGGCGATCTGACCCGCGATGTTGGTGGCAGAGTCCGCCGGGTTGGCGCTGCAGGTGTTGACGTCGACGACAACGTTGATGTCAGCAGTCAACGCCCGCCCGCACGCCCAACCGCCTGCCTTGGCCTGCAGTTGGGTGGTGATCACGCTCAGCATTCCTGCTTTGTTCGAGATGGGTCCGACCTCCCACTGGGTACCGGACTGGGTGTGCCTGTACTGGTGGCACTGCGTCCACTGTTGCGCCGACGCGTCGTAGAAGGCCTTGGCCTTCTCGGCGTCGGGGAACAGCACCACCGCCTGATGGGCGTAGTGGGTGAAGTTGTCACCATTTCGGAGCGTCACATCACGCACATCGGTGAAACCGCTGTCGGCGTACACCACTGCCTGCGCGGCACCGTCGACGGCCAGGCACTCCCGTGGTTCCATCGTTGCGCTGTCGTCCGGCAGTTCGGTCTGGGTACTGGTCACGGTCATATCCGGCGCCCCCGTCGCCGCACCGATCTGCTCAGGGGTGAGCAACAGTTTCGGCAGCGCTTTGTTCAACACCGGCGCCGGGGCGAATGACGTGATCATCGGCCTGGTCGGGGTGCTGGCGGCGGTCGGTTCGGGTGACTCGCCGCAGCCCGCGGCAAGGGCACAGGTAGCAGCGATGGTGATCACGGTTGTCGCTAAGCGCATTCGTCATTCCCCCATTTCTGCGCTCACACATCGGGTCCGCGGCTTTGGCCATGGTGGACACATCCAGAGAAACAGCAAGGTCGTATTCAATACAGAACATCGCTCGTTAACGTGTGAAGACTTTTCGAAACCGTAACCGAATCACCACCTGGCTGGTCACCGAACGTGGCGAGGGGCGCTCGTCGAACTGTTGAGTGGGGCGGGCGGGGCTCGAACCCGCGACCTAGGGATTATGAGTCCCCAGCTCTGACCAACTGAGCTACCGCCCCCGGGCGCATCTGCGCCGCAATATGGTCGCACACAGCGCAGACACAGACGCCAATGAGGGGCCGCAGGCACGCCCGTCGCGGATACGCTCACCCCATGGTCCGCTTTCTGCTGCGTATCGCGATCTTTCTGGGCTCGTCGGCCCTCGGCTTGTTGGTCGCCGCGTGGCTGATACCCGGCGTCTCGGTGTCGGCATGGGGCTTCGTCGCCGCGGTGGTGATCTTCGCCGTCGCGCAGGGCGTCCTGTCGCCGTTCTTCCTCAAAATGGCCAGCCGCTACGCGTCGGCGTTCCTGGGTGGCATCGGACTGGTCTCCACCCTGGTTGCGCTGGTCCTGGCGTCGGTGTTCACCCACGGGCTCAGCATCAGCGGAATCGGCTCCTGGATCGCGGCCACCGTGGTGGTCTGGCTGGTCACGGCGGTGGCCACGGTGGTGCTGCCGGCCGTGTTCCTCAAGAAGAAGGACGCCTCGACGTAGCCGTCGCCGGTAGGGATCATGGCGAAGGTGCCTTCTCACGCGTTCGCCTCCGACAACGCCGCGCCCGCTCACCCGAAAGTCATGGACGCGATCGTCGCGGCCAACAACGAGGCCGTCGCTTCCTACGGGAATGACTCCGCCACGCCGCGCGCCGCCGACGCGATCAAGGCCGTGTTCGACTCCCCGGACGCCGAGGTGCTGTTCGCGCTCACCGGTACCGCAGCCAACATCATCGCGCTGGCCTCGGCGGTGCGGCCGTGGCAGGAGATCCTGTGCAGCGACATCGCGCACTCACTGGTCGACGAGGCCGGCGGACCGGTCCGGCTCTCGGGCGCCCCGCTGACGAAACTCATCAGCGATGACGGCCTGATCGATCCGGCCACGCTCGACACCGCGGTGGCCCGCCGCGGGCCGGTGCACCACTCACAGCCACGCATCGTCAGCATCACCCAGTCCACCGAGAACGGCCGCGTCTGGACCCCGCAGGCCATCAAGGACTTCATCGATCACGCCCATGATCTCGACCTGTTGGTCCATATCGACGGCTCGCGGATCGCCAATGCGATTGCCGCCCTGGATATCTCTCCCCGTGAGGCCATCGCCGATGCCGACATCGTCACCGTGGGCGGCACCAAGAACGGCATGCTGATGGGCGACGCGATCCTGGTGCGCCGCCCCGAGTTGTTCGACGGAATCCAGTTCGTGCAGAAGCAGATCGGCCAGCTGGCCAGTAAGCAGCGGTTCGTCGCGGCCCAGTTCGAGGCGATGCTGCACGACGGGCTGTGGTTGCAGACCGCGGCCCACGCTAACCGGATGGCCACCCGGCTCAGCACAGGCTTCCAAGCGCTCGGTCTGAGGCTGGGCCCTCCCACCGAGGCCAACGAGGTGTTCGTCGACCTCGAACCCGCGGCCTACACCGCCATCTCAGCGAGCTATGCCGTGCACCGTCCCGAACCACTGCGGCCGACGGTGCGGTTCGTCTGCTCGTGGGCGACAACCGAAACCGAAGTCGACGATGTTCTGCGGTTGCTGTCGTCGATTTCTACCTGAGGGCGGTAGTTTCGGCGGGGCCACAACCCCCGGGTAGAAAACGGCGCAGGCCAGGCGCAAGCCAGGCGCGACCTACGCAACTCAGCTGTAGATCGGCTGTCCGTCAGCGCCGAGCCGGTACTCCTCAGTGCCCTCGTCGACGCGTGCCGCGTCGGCACCCAACGCTACGGCCACCTTGTTGCAGGCGTTGCGCATGACGTCCAGGGTCAACTCGACGGCTTCTTCTTCCGAAAAATGTTGGCGCAGTTCCTCACCTGACACCTGGGCGGGCGTCCAGATCAGCGCGTCGACGTAGCGCAGCGCGGCCTTGTGCCGATCGGACAGCTCGGAGTTCTCGAAGTCGTCGATACCGTCATAGTCGGACTCGGTGGCACCGGCCTCCAGGGCCGCGGCCTCCCGCAGCGACTTGCACAGCCGGCAGTTGTGCTGGCGGGCCCCGCGCAACCGCACGATCTCGGAGGTCACCGGGTCCAGCTCGCGCATCCGCCCCACGGCCGGGATGAAGGTGTCGAGCACGTAGTCGGCGGGATTGGTGTCGTGGTCCCACACCACGGGGCCCTCCGGCCAGTCCACGCCCAGGGCGGTCAGCCCGGCACGCATCCGAGGCACGAAGTCGGCTACATAGATCAACGTTGCCACGGTGAACACGTCGGACCCGAGCAGATCGGAGAACGCCGCCCGCTGGGCAGTGGTGATGCCGGTGACGTCGATGCTGAACTGCTCGGCGAACTCGGTGACCATGGGGTCGACCGCACCGCCGCGGGTCTCCGCGGGCAGGGGTGGCAATCCCAGCGTCGACGCGCACACCTCACGCACATCGGCGTTGATATCGGCCAACTTTGGTGGAGACAACGCGACCAGGTGCGTCAACTCGTTGAACAGATCGGCAGACACACCGGCAGTATCCTCCACCGCGTCCCGCGCCGTGGGGTTACCCGGAAGCTGACTTTCGACGACTCCGACCTCGACGTTCCCATGGCCACGTCATGAGCGCCCACACACTCACCACCAAGGCACTGGCCACCAACACATAGACCGGCCATGGCCCCATCAGGTCGAGCAGCGACGCGGTGGTGGGTTTGGCATTGAGGAAGCCGTAGTTGGTACCCGCCATGGCGTTGAACGCCATGGTTCCCACCGCCCACACCACGGTCACCACCACCGCGAACCGATAATCACGCCACTGCGGGCGCATCCCGCGGCCCCAGGTCAGATAGATTGCGGCCCACACGACGAGCAGGTGAATCGCCCAGAACGCCAGGAAGGCGTAATGCGGGAAGTCCGGGCTCTTCAGCACCGGCGAGATCAGTGCCTGCGTGCTCAGCACCAGACCCCAGTAGTAGGTCAGTACGAAGGCCCACTGACGCTGCGACCAGAGCGCGTACGCACCCGCGACGGTCGCCAGGTCGGTCAGCTGCAGGGGCACCGACCGTCCGATCGACGGTGGGATCAGGTTGTAGACCAGGATCGCGGCATAGATCGCGGCCGTCGATGCACCGAGGATGCGGCCGCAAAGCCGGGATTGACGTTCGGTCTGGCGACGGCCGAGCCAAACCAGCAGCACTGCCCCGACGACAAACACGGCGATGACGGCCCAATGTGACGGGCCGTAGGCCGTGAATTGCCGTTGGGACAGCATCCTTAACTCATTGTGCTTGGCTCACCGAGGACATGTGGAAATCCGGGATCCGGAGCGTCGGCATCGACGCGCGCGTCGCCCAGTCACCCCATTCGCGCGGGAGGGTGACCTCGCTGATGCCCGCCTCGGTGGCGCGCCGCAGCAGGTCCAGCGGGCTCTCGTTGAACCGGAAGTTGTTCACCGCGCCCGTCACCTCGCCGTCCTCGATCAGGTAGACGCCGTCACGGGTCAGCCCGGTCAACAGCAGCACGGTCGGGTCCACCTCGCGGATGTACCACAGCGTCGTCAGCAGCAGACCGCGTTCGGTACCGGCGATCATGTCCGCCAAATCCTTTGCGCCACCGGTCATCAGCAGGTTGTCGGCGGGCACCGCGACGGGTGTGCCGTATTCGGCGGCCACCGCCCGTGGATAGGCCAGTGCATTGACCACACCGTCGCGGATCCAGTCCACCCGGCCGATGTCCATGCCGTTGTCGAAGATCGACACCCGCTCCGAGGAACTCGGCACCGCCACGAACGGTTGGCAGGCCAGCGCGTCGGCGCGCGGATCGGAGTACAGCGTCAGCCCCAGATCGGTGAGCTTCTCCCCCACCCGGGTCCCCCCGGGCGCCGACAGTGCGGTGCGCCCCTCCTGCGCCCCGCGGCCATCCATGGTCCAGGTCAGGTAGATCATCATGTCGGCCACCGTCGACGGTGGCATCAGTGTCTCGTACCGGCCGGCCGGGAGTTCGACGGTCCGCTCCGCCCACCCCAACTTCAGCGACAACTCGTCGAGCAGCGAATCCACCTGCACGTCAGCGAAATCCGCGGTGCTCACCCCGGCCCAGGCACTCGCCCCGTCGCGTTTGGCATTGATCTCCACCGAGCCCGTCGGCTGGGTGTAACGACGACGCAGACCGGTCGAGGTGGCCACGAACGTGGTCTCCAAGACGTGGCGGGCGTATCCGTAAAGCTGGTCGGACCCGGCGAAACCTTTGGCCAGGTCATCGGCGATGCCGGTGAAGACCTGCGCCCCCGTGCCCGCCACCGGCGCATCCCAGTCGACCGGCACCTCGGAGCCCGGCAGCGGTGGTGCCGCGTCCCGTGCCTCGGGCGAGGACACCGCTGCCCGCTGCGCGGCGACCACCAACTCCGGAATCACCGCCGGGTCCACCTCGGTGGAGCGCACCGACCCGACATGGGCTTTGCCCCCGCGGCGCACGATCGAGATCACTGTGATGGTACGGCTGACCGACTGGCCGTTGGTGGTCATCGAGTTGCCGGCCCACCGCAACGACGCGTCTGCCCGATCGGTGACCAACACCATGGTTTCCGTGCCGGGATCTGCGGCGCCCAAGGCGATCTCGACGACCTGCTGTGCGCCGATCATCGGCCGCCCTCCGTCCGGGTGTTCAGTACGTTGATGCCGCGGAACAGCGCGCTCGGGCAACCGTGGCTGACCGGCGCCACCTGCCCGGGTTGCGCCTTGCCACAGTTGAATGCCCCACCGAGGCGCCAGGTGGATGGTCCGCCCATCGCTTCCATCGCACCCCAGAAATCGGTCGTGGTGGCCTGGTACGCCACGTCGCGCAACTGCCCGTCGAGGCGCCCGTCACGGATCCGGTAGAAACGTTGGCCGGTGAATTGAAAGTTGTACCGCTGCATGTCGATCGACCAGGACTTGTCGCCGACGATGTAGATGCCGTCGGACACCCGCGAGATCAGATCGTCCGTGCTGAGATCCTCCGGACCTGGCTGTAGCGACACATTCGCCATCCGCTGGATGGGCACATGGTGGGGCGAATCGGCGTATGAGCAGCCGTTGGAGCGAGCCTGCCCGAGTCGCGGCGCGAAAACCCGGTCCAGCTGGTAGCCGACGAAGACGCCGTCACGCACCAGGTCCCAGCGCTGGGCCCGCACCCCCTCGTCGTCGAAACCGACGGTGGCCAAACCGAATTCGACGGTGCGGTCGGCGGTTACGTTCATCACCGGGGAGCCGTACCGCATGGTGCCGAGCTTGTCCGGGGTGGCGAACGACGTGCCGGCATAGGCCGCCTCGTAGCCGATGGCCCGGTCGTATTCGGTGGCATGCCCGATCGATTCGTGGATGGTGAGCCACAGGTTGGACGGATCGATCACCAGGTCGGTGGGGCCGGCGACGACTGAGGGAGCCTTGGTCTTCTCCGCCAGGAGCGTCGGCAGCTCCGCCAGCTCGGAGGTCCAGTCCCACACATCATCTCCGGCCAGCGCCTCCCAGCCCCGGGCGGTCGGCGGCGCCAACGTGCGCATCGTCTCGAACGACCCGGCAGCGGAGTCGACGGCCACCGCCTCCATCGTCGGCATCACCCGCACCCGCTGCTGGGTGAGAGACGATCCGAAGGTGTCGGCGTAGAAGGTCTGTTCCTTGACCGCATGCACCCCGGCCGACACATGGTCCACACCGTCGGAGGCCAGCAACCGGCCCGAGTACTCGCCCAGCAGCGCGATCTTGTCGGAGGCGGGGACGGCGAACGGGTCGACGCCATAATCGGACACCCAGGTCACATCCGCGTACACCGGTTCGGCGGCCAACTCGATGCGCTCGGCATTCAGCGGCCCCAGTGTCGTCGCCACCTGCACGGCGCGGCGAGCCGTCTCGGCCGCCACCTCCGGTGCCAGCTCGGCGTTGGAAGCAAACCCCCACGCGCCGTCGACGATCACCCGGACCGCCAGACCCACCTCACGGTTGACCACGGACATTTCCAACTCGCCGTCGCGCAGCTGGATGATCTCGGTGGTGATCCGGTGAATCCGCAGATCGGCATAGCTGGCGCCGGCTGCGACTGCCGCGGACAGTGCCGCATCAGCCAACTCGGACCGGGGCAGCTCCAGAAAATCGGCGTCCACACGTCGTTGAGCGGTCATGATTCCCCACACTAAAGGGTGCTTGTCACCAAACTCATGCTGCGCACAGCAAGAACCCATAGCCTGACTAAATGGTGGAGCTCAGCAGGCGGACGGTTCTGGGTGGTGCGGCAGTGGCGGCAGGCGCGGCTGCGGTCGGATTCGGCGGCTATGAACTACTCAGCAGACGGACCCAGGACACGGCCGGTCAGCCCAACATCCTCGTCGTGATCGTCGACCAGATGCGGGCACCCCAGTGGTTCCCCGATACCCAGCAACTCGGCGCACTGCTGCCCAACCTCGACCGGTTGCGGACGCGAAGCACCTCGTTCGGTTCGCACTACAGCGCATCGAACATGTGCACACCGTCGCGCGGGGTACTGACCACCGGGCTGTACTCACACCAGACCGGGTGCCTCTACACCGGCGAGGGGCCCACCGAATCGACATTGGCGGCCCGCTTCCCCACCTGGGGCACGATGCTGCGCGATGCCGGCTACCGCACCTGGTGGTGGGGCAAGTGGCACCTGGGCAGTGCGGCCGACAACACCCCCGACGGCCTGGACGTCCACGGCTTCTCCGGTGGCACCTACCCGTCCCCCAACGGCGCACCGAACCAGGGCCTGCAGCAGGATCCCTCGATCGTCGATCAGTTCACCGGGTGGTTCGATGCCCACGCGACCGAGGGCCCCTGGTGCACCACGGTGTCGTTGGTCAATCCGCACGACATCTGCTGGTGGCCGAAAAACCCGCTGCCCGACAATGCTCCGCACGTATTCAGCGCAAAGCCGGTGAACTTCGAGACCGCGGACGATCTGCGCCGCAGGGGCAAGCCCCAGCTGCAGATCGACTACATGAACTTCATGTCGCCGCTGATGACCGGCGCGATGGACTACACCGGACCCGACTCCGCCGCACAGTGGGCCAGGTGCCTGGACATGTACCTGTGGCTGCATCAGCAGGTGGACACCCAGATCGGCCGGGTGCTCGACACTCTCGCCGCCAGGCCGGACATCGACAACAACACCGTCGTGGTCTTCACCTCCGATCACGGCGAGTACGCCGGGTCGCACGGCCTGCGCGGCAAGGGCGCCGCGGTGTACGAGGAGAGCATCCGGGTGCCGCTCTACATCCGTGACCCGTCCGGTCATCTGACACCTGGGCCTGGTGACACCCGTACCCAGTTGACTTCCAGCGCCGACCTGGCGGCGCTGCTCATAACGATCGCCCACGGCGGCGCCGGTTGGCGCTCCGACTCCCGCTACTCCTACCTGTCCGAGCGTGCCGACATCGCCGGGATGGCCGCCGATGCAGCCACACCGGGCCGGCCGTGGATCGCACACGCCACCGACGACATGTCGGTCGAGGAGATGGCGGCGTTGATGAAATCGCCACTGGCAAAGAAGTTCTTCGGCGCCTCCGGCCCGCCGATGGAAATCCCGACATCGGCGCCCAGCCACATCGTCGCCGTCCGTACCCCCGAGGCCAAGCTCGGCATGTACACGTACTGGAAACCCGGCACCATGGACATCGACGCGTCCCGGCCCATCCATCACGAACTGTACGACTACGCAACCGATCCCGGCGTGCAGGAGCTCGACAACCAGGCAGGCCACAGCCCGAAGCAGGCTGATCTGCAGGCCCTGCTCGACCATCAGGTGCTTCCCGAGCTTCGGGCCCCCTTGCCGAGTTTCCTGGATGAGGCGCAGGAGCAGGGGTTGGCGAATATGAAGGAGCTCGCGGAGCTTCGCGGAGGCTGAGCCGACCCGACCAGCACGGAGGCTGAGCCGAAACCGCTTCCCCTCAGCGCCGGACGTACTAGCGTCCTAGCGACGGTCGTCGCTTGCTAGGAGGTTCGCGTCATGCGCGTGTTGGTCACCGGCGGTACCGGATTTGTGGGCGGGTGGAGCGCGAAAGCGATTGCGGACGCGGGACATTCAGTGCGGTTTCTGGTGCGCAATCCGGACCGGCTACAGACCAGCGTTGCCAAGCTCGGAGTGGATGTCTCCGATCACGCTGTCGGCGACATCACCGACCGCGACTCAGTTCTGCGCGCGCTGGAGGGCTGCGACGCCGTCGTCCACAGCGCGGCGCTGGTCGCCACCGACCCGAGCCAGACCGCGCAGATGATGAGCACCAACATGGACGGTGCGCGAAATGTGCTGGGCGGCGCCGCGGAACTCGGTCTGGATCCCATCATCCACGTGTCGAGCATCACCGCGTTGTTCAATCCCGACGTGGACACTCTGGAAGCGGAACTGCCGGTGTTCGGCGGGACCGACGGCTACGGGCGATCCAAGGCGCAGGTCGAGATCTATGCCCGCGGAATGCAGGACGCCGGCGCACCGGTGAACATCACCTACCCCGGCATGGTCATGGGGCCCCCGGTCGGCAACCAGTTCGGGGAAGCCGGCGAGGGAGTCGCCGCCGCACTGCAACTGGGAGCGATCCCCGGTCGCAGCGCCGCGTGGACCATCGTCGACGGTCGAGACCTGGCGGCCCTGCACGTCGCGTTGCTCGAACCTGGACGCGGTCCCCGCCGCTACATGGCCGGCGGTCACCGCATTCCCGTGGACCAGCTGGCCAAGCTGCTCACCGAGGTCGGCAACAAGACGATGTTCGCCGTCCCGGTGCCCGACACCGTGCTGCGTGTGGCCGGGCAGGTGCTCGACCGGATGGGGCCGTTCCTGCCGTTCCAGACGCCGTTCACCGAAGCAGGGATGCAGTACTACACACAGATGCCCGCGTCCGACGACTCACCGAGCGAACGCGATCTCGGCGTCACCTACCGGGATCCACGAATCACATTGGCCGACACCGTCGCCGGATTCCGAGACCTCAACAGCTGACGGCCGGAAGCTCAGTCGCTTCCGGCCGCCAGCCTTGGTTCGATCGGCGTCAGTTTCCGGTGACGTCACCCGCGGTCTGCACCATGGTGGCCGACGGGGCGCTGCCACCCAACTGGCGGGCCGCGAAATCGGCTGCCTGGACTGCCATTCCGTTGTCCTTATAGGAGCTGTGGGCGGCGCGGTTCAAACCACCGGGGAAGCAGATGGGATCGCCGGGGGCGCACAGCTGGATGGTCTTGGCCACGTACGGCGCGCCGATCGCGATGGGCGGTGCACCGCGGTCGGCCAGGCCCAGAACCCACTCGTCGGGGGTTCCGAACAGCGCCACCGCCGCGACATGTGTGGCGACCGATGCAGGCATCGGGCCGCTGATGCCGGCGGGCAGGACGTATCCGGCGGGCACGGAGCTCGAGGTGGTGTAACCGGCCACCGCGGCGCCCTGCGAATAACCACCGAGCACGATCTTGGTCGCCGGGCAGGTCGCTGCGATCGACTGGATCCGGTTGCTCGCATCGGCGATGCCGTCGGTCGCCTGACCGAAGTTCAGCGATGCCGGGTAGTTGACCGCGTATACGTCCACCGACTTACCGGGCAGATCGGCGCTGAGCGCGTCGACGAACGCCTGCCCCGTGGCGCCGACACCCGGCGCCTCGTTGGTGCCGCGGGCGAACACCACCTCGACGTCGGCACACCCGTCGGCGGCGTTGGCCGAGGCGATCGGGCCGGCCAGCGAACCGAAGACCAGGGCGGCCAGCGCGAGTGCAGTGAAGATCGTGGACTGTGCCACCGTGGAGATCACGCTGCCTTTTCGGGCTCGCTGCGCTGTGCTCATGAGATAACCCCCGGTCCTTGTGTTGCTGTCATCAGCTACAAGCGCGAAGTCCGGGCTTCGATTCCGCAGCGGTCAAGTGATGTACGTCATCTGAGCAAATTTCGCCGACGGGGATGAGAGTCCGGCTGTTGGGCGTTGAGGTTGCCCGCCGTGGCGGCCGCAGGTCACGAACCGCTTTAATAGCTCGATGGCCACCTCGCGTGTCCGCACGACCGCACTGGGGTACGCGCTTGTCGCACCCAGCCTGTTCGGCGTCGTCACCTTCCTGCTGCTGCCCATGCTGGTGGTGCTCTGGTTGAGTCTGCAGCGGTGGGACCTGCTCGGCCCGATCGAGTATGTGGGGCTGGACAATTGGACGTCCGTCCTCACCGATTCGTCGTTCGGCACCTCTCTGGCGGTGACGCTGCTGTTCGTGCTGCTCGTGGTCCCGACGCAGACCGTGCTGGGCCTGATCGCCGCGTCGCTACTGGCTCGGGGACTTCCAGGCACCGGATTTTTCCGCACCGTGTACGTGCTACCGTGGATCTGTGCGCCGCTGGCCATCGCGGTGTTGTGGAAATGGATCCTGGCCCCCACCGACGGGGCGCTGAGCACCGTGCTGGGCCGGCCGGTCGAGTGGCTGACCGACCCGGGACTGGCGCTGCCGGTGGTATCCGCGGTGGTGGTGTGGACCAATGTCGGCTACGTCACGCTGTTCTTCCTGGCCGGCATCCTGAACATCCCCGCCGACGTCCACAACGCCGCCCGCACCGACGGCGCGACGGACTGGCAGCGGTTCCGGCACATCACCCTGCCGATGCTGCGGCCAACCATGTTCTTCGTGTTGGTCACCGGAATCGTCAGCGCCGCGCAGGTATTCGACACCGTGTACGCGCTGACCGCGGGCGGGCCGCAAGGCCACACCGATCTGGTGGCGCACCGTATCTATGCGGAGGCATTCGGCGCGGCGGCAGTGGGCCGGGCCTCGGTGATGGCGATCGTGTTGTTCGGCATCCTGGTCAGCATCACGCTCGTCCAGCACTTCTACTTCCGCCGCAGGATCAGCTATGACCTCACGTAACGCACTGATCTACGCGGGCCTGCTCCTCGGCGCGGTGGTCACGCTGCTGCCTTTCGGGCTCGGACTGCTCACCTCGTTCACCTCGGCCGAGCAGTTCGCCACCGATCCCCCGCTGTCGCTGCCCACACCGCCGACGCTGGAGAACTACGTCGGGCTCGCCGACGCCGGGTTCGGCCGGGCCATCGTCGTAACCGCGTTGATGACGGCGGTCATCCTGTTGGGCCAGCTGGTGTTCTCGGTGCTCGCCGCCTATGCCTTCGCGCGGCTGCAGTTTCCCGGCCACGACGCCCTGTTCTGGGTCTACATCGCGACTCTGATGGTGCCCGCGACCGTTACCGTGGTACCGCTGTATCTGATGATGGCCGAGGCCGGATTGCGCAACACCTTCTGGGCGCTGGTGCTGCCGTTCATGTTCGGCTCGCCGTATGCGATCTTCCTGTTGCGCGAGTACTTTCGGTCGATCCCGGGCGATCTGATCAACGCGGCCCGCCTCGACGGTGCCCATACCCTGGATGTGATCACGCACGTCGTCGTGCCGGCCAGCAGACCGATCCTGGTCACCCTGGCGTTGATCACCGTGGTCAGCCAGTGGAACAACTTCCTGTGGCCGTTGGTGATCACCAGCGGCAGCAAGTGGCAGGTGATCACCGTGGCGACCGCCGGGCTGCAGACGCAGTACAACGCGCAGTGGACGCTGGTGATGGCGGCGACCACGGTGGCGATCGTGCCGCTGATCGTGTTGTTCGTCGCGTTCTCGCGCAACATCGTCCGCTCGATCGTGGTGACGGGGATCAAGTGATCGTCGAGATCCACACCAGGGCTGCCTATCCGCGGCCACAACGACCCTCACGTCGATCTCGCGACAGGAAGCAGCCATGAGGCGCTCGACGACGGCCGCGATCGGCCTGGCGCTGACCATGGCCGTTCTGTTGGTGGCCGCCGTGCTGTTGGGCCGCACCACCGAACCCGAGGGCCGCACCGTGGTCACCGTGCGACTGTGGGATTCACAGGTGGCGGCCGCCTACCGGCAGTCCTTCGCCGAGTTCACTCGGGAGCACCCCGACATCGAGGTGCGGGTCAACACCGTTGCCTACTCCGCCTACTTCGACAGCCTGCGTACCGACGTGGCCGGGGGCAGCGCCGATGACATCTTCTGGCTGTCCAACGCCTACCTGGCCGGATATGCCGACAACGGTCGGCTGCTCGACATCGGACAGACCTTGGGCGCCAACGCCGCCCGGGCCTGGGAGCCCTCAGTGGTCAACCAGTTCACCCGCAACGACGCCCTGTGGGCGGTTCCGCAGCTGACCGACGCCGGCATCGCGGTGTACTTCAACGCCGACCTGCTCGACGCCGCCGGGGTGGACCTCGCCGAACTGACCACGATGCGGTGGTCGAACGGACCAGACGACACACTGCGGTCACTGGCGGCGAGGCTGACCGTCGACGAGCAGGGCCGCGCGGCCGGCACCGAGGGTTTCGACACCGGCCGGATCCGGCAGTGGGGCTACAACGCCGCCAATGATCTGCAGGGCATCTACCTCAACTACATCGGCTCGGCGGGCGGCATCTTCAACATCGGAGATCGTTTCGCCTTCGACAACCCGCAGGCCGCCGAGGCGTTCACCTACCTGGTTCGGATGATCAACGACGATCACGTCGCCCCGCCGGCCTCGGCCACCAACAACAACGGCGACTTCTCGCGCAACATGTTCCTGCAGGGCCGGATGGCGCTGTTTCAGTCCGGCACCTACAACCTGGCCGCGGTGGCGAACCAGGCCCGGTTCCGGTGGGGCGTGGCGATGCTTCCGGCCGGACCCAAGGGACGGGTCAGTGTCACCAATGGCATTGCCGCAGCCGGGAACTCGGCCACCCATCATCCTGACGCGGTACGCGAGGTACTGAACTGGATGGGTAGCAAGCGCGGCAACGAATACCTCGGCGCGGGCGGTGCCGCCATCCCGGCCGTGCTGGCAGCCCAGCCCGTCTACCACGACTACTGGACGCGACGAGGAGTTGACGTCGGCCCGTTCTTCCGGGTGCTGCGGGGGCCTCGGATCCCGGCGCCGGGCGCGGCCGGCTTCCCGGCCGGATTTCAGGCCCTCAAGCCCTATTTCGACGAGATGTTCCTGGGACGTCGCGATGTGGAGAAGTCGCTGGCCGACGCTCAGTGGGCGGCCAACACGGCAGCAGCGCGCTGACCGACGGAATATTTGCCGCCCGTGAACGCCGGCTTGTCGCTTACATTGGGCTGATGCGCAAGCAAACCAGCGGATCCCGTCACCGCCGCATGACGGTGGCACTGTTTGCCGCGACGATGTTGGCGGTCGCACCGGCCTGCGCGGGCGGTCACTCCCCCAATTCCTCGGCACCGGCGGCCACACAGAGCGATGCCGGGTTCGCCCCAGCCGCACCCGCACCGGTGCCGGAAAGCGGTGCAGGGCTGAAGGAAGCGCCGATACCCACCGACGTCAAGCGGGACATCGTCAAGACCGCATCGATGTCGATCACCACGGGCAACCCGGCCGCAGTGGCCGACAAAGCCGTATCTCTGGCCACCGATGCCGGCGGCCGGGTCGACAGCCGCTCCGAGGATGCCGGCTCCAGTTCCGGCCGCGCGCGCATCTCACTGGCGCTACGCGTCCCGGCCGCCGAACTGGAAGGCACCCTCGACGAGTTCAAGAAGCTCGGCACGGTGCAGACCGTCGAGGTCCGCTCCGACGACGTGACCTCGCAGCGTGTCGATCTCGATGCCCGCATCAAGGCGTTGCAGACTTCGGTTGACCGCCTGCTCGGGATCATGCGCGACGCCAAGGACCCCGAGGCGTTGATCAAGGCCGAGGGCGCCTTGTCGCAGCGCCAGGCCGAACTGGACAGTCTGCGTGCACAGCGCACCCAGCTCGGCGATCAGATCGACTACAGCACCGTCAATCTCGACATCACCGCCGAGCAGATCGGCGGCCCGGCCCCGCAGTACCAGGGGTTTTGGGGCCAGGTCGAGCGTGGTTGGCACGGCCTGGTGTCAGCGGCCTCCGGGCTCGTGATGTTGTTCGGCCTGCTGCTGCCGTGGCTGGCCGTCGTCGTCATCGCAGCCGCCGTCATCTACGCCGTCATTCGGCTGGCCCGGCCGCGGGCCGGGCAGCGGTCAACGCCGCGGGAAGCTGGTCGGCAGGACGGTGAGCTCCAGGGCCAAGGCAGTGCCGCAGACCAGAACGAGGATGGCGAAGGCGATCCAGTCGCGCGCCCGGGGACCTGACGGCGCGGCCGAAATCTGGCCGGCGCCTCCGCGAGCTGTGATGGCATCGCCCATCTCGTCGCCGCGACGCAGCGCCACGGTGACCGCTGCGGCCAACAGATCGACCAGATTCCCCACCCGCTGTCGACGTCTCGCCCGGAACGTCTCCGCAGGTTCGACCGGACGCAACCGGTGCGCCGCATACAAGGTGCGGAACTCGTCGATCAACATCGGGAAAGCCCGGAGCGCCAATGCAATCGTCACCGCCCAGTCGTGCACCGGGACGCGCAGTACGCGCAGAGGACGGCCCAGGGTGGCCACCGCCGGGGCGACGTCGGCGACATTCGTCGTCCAGGAAACCAATGCCCCCAGACCCAGTAGCACGATCGCCAGCGCGGTGATGCGCAGGTAGTTGAGTAACCCGCCCAGGCCGATCTGCACCGAACCGATGTCGATGAACGGGGATCCACCGGCCAGCGCGGCGAGCACCCCACCCAACGCCACCAGGATCCACAGGAAGAACGGGATCGAGGGCAGTGCCCCGCGTGGGATGTGGGCCAGTCGCGCGGTCACCAGGACCAGTACGGCGACGGCGCCGATGGGCACCCAGCCGGGATAGAACGTCAGCAGCACACCGATGCCCGCCACGGAGAGCAGTTTGGTTCCGGCCCACAGCCGATGGATCACGGTGTCGCCGGGGACCGGACGCAACAGCACGACCGGTTTGCGTTGTCCTCGCGTCGGAGCGGTCATCGCGCGCCTCCGGCAGTCGTCGGGGCAAGGGCGAGCTCGCCGTGGTGCAGGTGCAGGGTGCGCGGGCAGAGATTCTCCAGACCGGTGAAGTCGTGCGAGATGACGACGACGGTGAGTCCGTTGTTGTGCCGCAGGTCCTCCAGCAATCGCAACAAACCTCGCTGGCTGGCGGCGTCCAATCCGGCCAGCGGCTCGTCGAGAATCAGCGCGCGCGGCGACCGGGCCAGCAGTCCGGCCAGTACGACGCGACGCATCTGGCCGCCCGAGAGTTGGTCGATGCGCCGCTGGGCCAGCGTCGCATCGAGTCCGACCATTTCCAGCGCGGCCGCGATCCGGTCGGTCTCGTGCCGGGAGAAGCCTGCGGCCGAGGCGATTTCGCGGCCGACGGTGCTGCGCATCAACTGCAGGCGGGCGGCCTGGAACGAGATCGCCACCGCACCCACCTGCTGCGCCACGGGCGCCCCGTCGAGCAGGCAGGCACCATACGTCGGGACGGTCAGCCCGGCCATGATCCAGGCCAGGGTCGATTTGCCCGAACCGTTCAGGCCATGCACCAGCACCCCGTCACCCTCGTTGACGGTGAACGTGATGTCGCGCAAAGCCGTTTTCGCCCAGGGTGTTCCGCTGGCGTACTCGTGCCCGACGCCGGTCAGTTCGAGTACCGGCGCACCCTGGTGGGTTGCGGCCGCGTCGTTGACGGGCACCGCAGAGGTCTGCACCATGTCGGTGTTGTCGGCGGTGCCGCCGTTGCCGCTGAGTTGCACCGAGCGGTCAGCAGAATCGGCCTCGTCGTTGTAGTGCGTGATGTGCACCAGCGACATGTCGTGGTGATCGGTCAGCCCGGACAACACATTCATCAATGTGTCGCGGCCCTGCTGGTCCACCATGCTGGTGACCTCGTCGGCGATCAGCAGGGAGGGCTCTCGGGCCAGCGCCGCGGCCACGGCCAGGCGTTGCAGTTCGCCACCGGACAGTCCCCCGGTGTCGCGCTCGGCCAGCCCGTCGAGCCCGACTTCGGACAGCAGTCGCTCGACGTCGGCGGTGGCGCCGACGGGCAGCCCCCACACCACGTCATCGGCCACCCGGGTGCCCAGTACCTGGCTCTCCGGGTGCTGCATCACCACGGCAGTGCCGCCGATGCGGCCCAGTCCCACGGCCCCGGCCCGCTCGATGCTGCCCGAAGTAGGTTGGCGACCGGCCAACATGAGCATGAGAGTGGTCTTGCCCGAGCCGTTCGGCCCCGTCACCGCGACATGCTCGCCGGGCTGCAATTCCATGGACACGGGACCCAAGGCGTCGTGATCGATCCCCGGGTAGCGGAACCGTACGTCGGTCAGCCGGGCCGGAACCGGTGCGATCACGGCAGAGTCATCGGCATCGGTGTCGGCGTCGAGCTTGTGCACGTCGGGCACGCCGAGCAGCCGCGCCAGAATCCGCGAAAGCGCCCACCAGCCGACCATGCTGATCGAGGTGAT
The DNA here is from genome assembly GCF_058270035.1 of Mycobacterium shunyiense. Taxonomy (NCBI): domain Bacteria; kingdom Bacillati; phylum Actinomycetota; class Actinomycetes; order Mycobacteriales; family Mycobacteriaceae; genus Mycobacterium; species Mycobacterium shunyiense. The sequence goes on from NZ_JBZDPT010000047.1 coordinate 331,992, forward strand.
GGTGAAGATGCCCAGCACCAGCATCAGCAGCGGCCAGTACTCGATCATGGTGGCGATGGTGGTCCTGAGCGGTTCGGCGATCACGTCGAGCACCGGGATGCGTTCCAGCACCTTGGCCAGGCCCTCGACGCTGGCGGTCAGCGAGTCGAAGACCAGATTGCGTAGCCGTGACAGCACCGACAGCGCGACGACGGCGGCCGCCCCGAATACTGCCCCGGCCACGATCGAGGCCCCGAATGCCATGGCGGTGCCGCGCCCCCTGCGCTTGACCACACCCGTCAACCCGCCGATGTAGGCGCAGTCGACGACGGTCATCAGGCCGCCCATGCCCGCGATCAGGAAGGCGATCGTGCCGGCGGCGACAGTTGCCGCGAGGAGCACGCGCAGTCGGTACCGGTAGGCCAGCAGGCCCATCGGCACGGTGCCCAACACTGAAAGGCCTGCCGCGAACGGCACCACCACGGCAATGATCGCGGTGGCCGCACACAGCGCAGCCATCACCGCAGCCTGCGCAAGCTCGCCGGGAGTGAGGCCGCGCCGAGGCGTCGTCGCCGGTGGTATCGCGGTCATCGTTCGATTCTGCCAGCCGCGATCGCCGGCGTCGGCTGCCCGTTGTGTGAGCGAGCGCACGCCGAGCAGGTAGACTACATAGCAAATCTATGTAAATATGGTGGGTATGCCGACCCCGACCGAGGATGTCACGGTAACCGATCAAACCGAGCTTGGCGCCGACCTGCTGTCGGTGGTCGCCCGGTTGAACCGACTGGCCACCCAACGCACCCGCTTGCCGCTCCCCTGGGCCCAGGCCCGGTTGCTGTCGACGATCGAGGACCAGGGTGAGGCCCGCATCTCCGATCTCGCCTACCTCGACCACTGTTCGCAGCCGACCATGACCACCCAGGTTCGCCGCCTCGAAGACGCCGGACTGGTGTCGCGCACCACCGATCCCGGTGATGCCCGCGCCGTGCTGATCCGGATCACCGAGCAGGGGCGGCAGACCCTGGAGCAAGCCAGGGCGGACCGCGCCGCGGCGATCAACCCGAGACTCGAACGGCTCACCGCCGAGGAGCGCCGGACGCTGGCCGCCTCCGTCGGCATCATCCGCCGGTTGCTCACCGACGTCGACGATCATCCGCTGTCGCACAAGAATTAGTTAGGAGTCAACGCCCTGATGTGGCGCCAACCCAAGGCCGTATGGGCCGTCGCTTTCGCCTCCGTCGTCGCCTTCATGGGCATCGGACTGGTCGATCCCATCCTCAAACCGATCGCCGACAACCTCAACGCCTCGGCGTCGCAGGTGTCGTTGCTGTTCACCAGCTACATGGCGGTGATGGGCGTGGCGATGCTGATCACAGGTGTGGTGTCCAGCCGCATCGGTCCCAAGCGCACGCTGCTACTCGGCCTGGTGATCATCATCGCCGGCGCCGGTCTGGCCGGGATGAGCGACACCGTGATGCAGATCGTGGGCTGGCGCGCAGTATGGGGGCTCGGTAACGCACTGTTCATCGCGACCGCACTCGCCACCATCGTCAACTCCGCGAAAGGCTCTGTGGCGCAGGCCATCATCCTCTACGAGGCGGCACTCGGCCTGGGCATCGCGATCGGCCCACTGGTCGGTGGTGTGCTCGGTTCGATCTCCTGGCGCGGCCCGTTCTTCGGCGTCTCCGCGCTGATGGCCTTCGCCCTGGTGATCACCGCGTTCCTGCTGCCGGCCACCCCACGCGCCGAACGCGCCACCACGCTGGCCGACCCGTTCCGGGCGCTGCGCCATCGCGGGCTGCTCGGTGTCGCGATCACCGCACTGCTCTACAACTTCGGCTTCTTCACCCTGCTGGCGTTCACGCCCTTCCCGCTGGACATGACCGCTCACCAGATCGGGCTGATCTTCTTCGGCTGGGGTCTGGCATTGGCATTCACCTCAGTGGTGGTCGCGCCGCGGCTGCAGCACCGTTTCGGCACTGTCCGGGTGCTCATCCTCAACCTCATCGCCTTCACCGCCGTGCTGGCCGCGATGGCGGTGTGGACGGATTCCAAGACCGTGCTGGCCTCGGGCGTCGTGATCGCCGGCCTGTTCATCGGCATCAACAACACACTGATCACCGAGACCGTGATGAAGGCCGCCCCGGTCGAACGCGGCGTGGCCTCGGCCGCCTACAGCTTCCTGCGCTTCGGCGGGGCTGCCGTCGCACCGTGGCTGGCCGGGGTTCTCGGCGAACAGGTCAGTGTCCACCTGCCGTACTGGGTGGGCGCGGGGGCCGTCCTGGCGGGCGCCGTGGTGCTGTTCCTGACGCGTCCGCACCTCGCCGGAATCGATGTCGAGGAAGCCGAACTCGACGAGCTCACCGACGAGGCGACCGCGGTCACCGTGGGTTCCGACAGCTGACACAGGGGCGAAATCCGCCCCGAGGTCAGCAAAGCTCCCCACAATGGGGGGATGTCGCAGCAGCTCGACGGCGAGGCCCGGTTGTCGTGGATTCTGGCTGGCCTCGCCGGAGTACTGGGAGCCGCGGCGTTCACCCATTCCGCGGGGTATTTCGTCACCTTCATGACGGGCAACACCGAGCGGGCCTTCCTCGGCTTGTTCCAGGGTGAGGAGTGGCTGGCGATCGGTGCCGCGCTGCTGTTGCTCTCCTTCGTCGCCGGAGTGGTGATCGCCTCGTTGTGCCGCAGGCACCTCTGGGTCAATCATCCCCACGGCGCGACGGTGCTGACGACGCTTGCGCTGGTGGTGTCCACCGTCGTCGACCTCGTCGAGCGCGGCTGGACGGCCCGCGATGTTCCGTACGTCCCAATCCTGTTCGTGGCCTTCGGGATCGGAGCCCTGAATACGTCGTTCGTGAAGGACGGCGAGGTGTCCATCCCGTTGAGTTACGTGACCGGGACGCTCGTGAAGATGGGCCAGGGCATCGAACGCCACATCAGTGGAGGCCAGCTGAGCGATTGGCTGGGGTACTTCCTGCTGTGGGCCGGATTCGCCGGTGGTGCGATCATCGGTGGCTTCATCAGCGTGGTGGTGAGCGGATCTCAGATGCTGCTGGTGGCCACCGTCATCTGTGCCGTCACGGCGAGCTACACCTACTTCTACTTCGACCGCCACGCGTTGTTGAAGTAGCGGATCTTGCGCCACGCGTTCGCGTTTGTAACGTCACGGCGGAAAAGATCGCCTGCGGCCGCCACCTGGTTACGAACGCGAGTCCCGCCGAAACCCGCGTGGTCATATGTGCCGATGCGCCCAACGAACCGGATGCCCGAGCGCCGCGCCAACCAGTGCGAGTGTTTCCTCGCCTATTGCGTACACCGGGTTTCGTGCCGCCACCGACCAGGACGCGAAGCCCTGGGGCGCGTCATAGACCAGTTCGTTCAAAGAAGTCTGAACACCACAACACGGTGTCGTCACATCCAGCGGCCAGAACCCACCGCTGTCGGTCCAGACTCTGTTCAGCTGAGCCACCCACCAATCCATGCTCTTCGGGTTCTCCCCCACCAAGGTCCCACATGCCGGGCAACCGATCGTTTCGATGCACTCACCAGCATCTTCCAACACCACCCTGCCGGGCCGGTTCACCTTGACCTCGATATCAGCGCCCATCAGCACCTCGAACACGGCACGCGCAGCATCCTCGCGATCCTGGCTGGGAACCCATTGCGGGTCGGTCGGGAAAACCGCAAACCACTCGACGCTCACGAAACAATCATCCAGCACACCCGAGGCGCCCCAGCACGTGAATTCTCACAGCGCGAACAGCAGGAACTGCGTCACCTGGGTGGGCGAGAAGTTGTCGTCGCTGACCGCGATCACCGATTGTCGGCCGTCGGGCAGCTTGGGCCCCAAGGTGATTCCCTCGATGTTGTCCAGCGGCGCCAGACCGGGCGTGCTGGTCAGGTCGGCCAGCAATGTTTTCGTCATCTCGGTGGAGCCGTCGACCAGGCTCGCACGGTAGATCCGCACCGCCACATGGGTGCCGAAACCACGCTCGATCACCAGGAAGTTCCTGTCGTCGAGTGCTACCAGGTCTGACAACCCGTTGTCGCCACCCGGCCCGGCACTGACCGGATCGAGCGGGTAGGTGTACCGCCCGTCGACCGCCCCGGAGTCCGCATCGAAGCGGAACACGCGGGTCAACGCGCCGCGCTGCGCGTCGGGCGGTGGGCCGTCCTCGTAGCCTGGCCCCTCCATCGCCGCCCACAGATGGCGTCCGTCCGGCGTCAGCGTGAGCCCCTCCAGCGTGCTGTTGCGGCGCGGGCCGTGCTCGTCGGCCGACATCCGCAGATCCTCGGGCAGCGCGAACTCGCCGAGGAAGCTGCCGTCGAGTCCGGCGGACCGCACCCATGGATCCAGCAGGATCGGCGCCCCGGGGCCGGTCCGCCTCTCCCCCTCACTGGTCCAATACAACCGCTGCCTCCCGGCATCGAAGGCGATCGCCTCGGGGTCCGGCGGGACCACAGCCGGCACCGCGTCAACATCCAACGGGCGAAACGGTTGTCCGTCACGATCCAGCCACGGATGGGTTCCGACGAATTCGACGTCACCGATGCCGTTGTCCGACACGTTGATCCGTGCGGTGTAAAAACGCGCCGGACTCTTGGCGGAGCGATCGTCGCTGATGATGTAGTACAGGTCGTCGGCCGCGTCATAGCTGATTCCCGACAGTCCGCCGATGACGGTGCCAGCGAATGGCGTCGCGAAGGCAATCTGCCGTTGGCCGAGGAACTCGAAATCCGCTACGGCGCGCGCAGGAGAACAACCGGCCAGGACCAGCAACCCGGCCGCCAGGATTCGATACAACATCAGGTGATGACGGCCCCGACCAAGATGCCGACGACGTAGGTCGCCGCGATCGCGACCGCACCGAACACCAGTTGCCGCAGTCCCGCGACGGCCACCGGCTTACGGGTGAACTTCGCGGCCACCGCACCGGCGATCAACAGACCCACCCCGCCGCACGCCAGCCCGGCCCACAACGATTGGAAGCCGAGCAGATACGGGATGAGCGGGACGATCGCACCGATCGCGAACATCACGAAGGACGAGCCCCCGGCCACCCACGGCGACGGCTTCTCCGTGGGGTGGACACCCAGTTCCTGCACGAGGTGAAAGTTCAGGGCCCGGCTCTCGTCGCGGTGGATCTCCTCGCTGGCTTTCACGGCCGTTTCCGGCGTCATCCCCATTTCCTGAAGCATCGCCACGAGCTCGGCCTGCTCGGCCTCTGGGTTCTTGCGGAACGATTTGCGCTCGACCCTAACCTCGGAATCGACCTGCTCGTTCGCGGTCGTCACCGAGGTGTACTCGCCGAGCGCCATCGAGAACGCCCCGGCCAGCAATCCGGCCACACCACTGAGCACCACAGTCTGAGCCGGAGCGCTGGCCCCGACACCGGCGATCAACGCGGTGTTGCTGACCAGACCGTCCATCGCACCGAAGGTGGCCGCGCGCAACCAGCCGCCCGTCACATCGGCGTGCCGGTGATAGCTGACATGCGGCAAGCCCGTGGGAGATAGCGACTTACCGATCGAGTCCGGCATGTTCGCCAGTCTTTCGCGGCGAGGTCGGGCTTGTCCAGGAAGGCTTGCCTTCCCCGCAGATACAGGGCCAAGCGGCCTACTACAGCAGCCGCACGCGTTACCGTCGGATATGACCTCAACTGCCGAACATCTGCGAAATGCGCTGGACGGCCGCTGGCGCGACGTCAAAAACGCCATGCGGGCCAGGTTGTCGGACGAGATCTTCCGACCGCATTACACCCCCAATACGGTGATCGCCCGCGCGAAGGTGGGCGAGCAGCTCAAGATCATGGCCGCGGCCGGCGCTGCCGAGGACGGCTTCCGCAAGGAGCACGGCGGCAATGGCGACGTGGGCGCCGCCATCACCCAGATCGAGATGCTGGCCATGAGCGACCTTTCCCTGATGGTCAAGGCCGGCGTGCAGTGGGGCCTGTTCGGCGGCGCCATCGAGAACCTGGGCACCGAACGTCACCACAAGGCCTACGTCCGACCGCTGATCGACCTTGACCTGCTGGGTTGTTTCGCCATGACCGAAACCGGCCACGGCAGCGACGTGCAGTCGCTGGAGACCACCGCCACCTACGATCCGGCGACCCAGGAATTCGTCATCCACTCCCCAACCCCCACGGCACGCAAGGACTACATCGGCGGGGCCGCCGAAACCGCCCGGGTAGCAACCGTATTCGCGCAGTTGATCACCCCGGACGGCGAAGGCCACGGCGTGCACTGTTTCGTCGTGCCGATCCGCGACGACGAGGGCAACGACCTGCCCGGCGTGACGACGTCGGACTGCCACTACAAGGGTGGCCTCCCCGGCGTCGACAACGGCCGCATCGTGTTCGACCACGTCCGGGTCCCGCGGGAAAACCTGCTCAACCGCTACGCCGACGTCGCCCCCGACGGCACCTACAGCTCACCCATCGAGAACCCCGGCCGGCGGTTCTTCACGATGCTGGGCACGCTGATCCGCGGCCGCGTCACCGTCGGCGGCAGTGCCGCGGCGGCGGGGCGGGTGGCACTGGACATCGCCACCCGATATGCGCTGGAACGCAGGCAGTTCGAAGCCCCGAAGAGCGACGAGGAAGTCCTCATCATGGACTACCTGGTGCACCAACGCCGACTGTTGCCGCTGATCGCGAAGTCCTACGCGCTGCAGTTCGCCCAGAACGAGCTGGTGGCCAAATGTCATGAGCTGCAGACCTCCGACGACCCTGACGCCGAGGAGCAACGCGAACTGGAGGCCCGCGCGGCCGGCCTGAAAGCCGCCAACACCTGGCACGCCAGCCGTGCCATCCAGGAAGCCCGCGAAGCGTGCGGCGGTGCAGGCTATCTCGCCGAGAACCGGCTGATCGCCCTGCGCGCCGACACCGACGTGTTCACCACCTTCGAGGGCGACAATCACGTGCTCACGCAGTTGGTCGCCAAGGAATTGCTGACCGCCTACGCCGACGACATCAAGGGCATGAGCCCGGTCGAGTGGGTCCGGTTCGCGGCCAACTACGCCGGCGAGCGAGTGCTGAAACGCACGGCCGCCGAGACCATCATCCAGACCGTCCTCGACACCCGCCAGGACAACGAGGAGGAAGGCAGCCTGTTCAACCGCGGTACCCAGGTCAAGATGTTCGAGGACCGCGAGGAGTACATGCTGGCCTCGGTGGCGCGGCGTCTGCAGGGCAAGTCCAAGGAGATGTCGGCGTTCGACGCGTTCAACGCCGTGCAGGACCACGTGCTGCACGCCGCGCAGGCGCACATCGACCGGGTCATCCTGGAGGCGTTCGTGGCCGGCATCGACGCCTGCGAGGACGACACCGCCCGCGAACTCCTCGACGATGTCTGCGACCTGTACGCGCTGTCGGTGATCGAGGACGACAAGGCCTGGTTCATCGAACACCGCTACCTGTCCACCGAACGCGCCAAGGCCGTTACCCGGGGGATCAACGAACGCTGCCGCTCACTGCGCCCGCACATCGAAATCCTCGTCGACGGGTTCGGTATCCCGGAGCAGCTGCGCTACGCGGCGATGCTCGACCCCGCCGAGCTGCTCAACGGCTGACGCGCCTCAGGGCTTCGGAATCGGGTCGACGGCAACCAGTTTGCCGTCGTCCCCGATCCGGAACCGCACGGTGGCGATGCCGGTCGGCGCGGTGGGCGAATCATGCCCCTGCTGCCACTGGTAGTTGACCACCACCGTGTCATCGGCGTTGGTGACCACGTTGATGTAGGGCCGAGGTTCCGGGGTGGCCGGGCCGAGCGGGGTCTGCCGGTCGAAGAACAGCAGCTGTCCGGTGCTGTTGGGCTGAGGGTTGGTCTGGCCCACCTGGACCCAGTACAGCCGGCAATTGCTCGTGTGGCCGGAGCCGATCTGCGTCCACTGTCTGCCCGCTTCGGGCGCCGGCAGTTTGGCGATCTGATCGGCGACCGCATCGGCGCTGGGGCCGTCGGTCGGTGCGCAGGTATCGGGCTTCGGAGGCGGCGCGGACGACGGTTTCCAGCCGCAACCAACCGCGAGGAGACCGATGAAGGCGACGATGGCGATCAGCCGTGGGTACACACCCCGAGGGTAGCGAATCAACCCGGCTGAGCGAGTGGGCTGACGACGGCGCGTCGATAGGTGACACTGTTTGCGATCCGACCGCGGATCACCGCTCACGAACATTTACCCAAGGAGACACAGATGGCTTGGTTCCTCGCCATGGAAGGCCCTGCCAACAAGGCCGTCCTGTACCAACTGCAGGAATCAGTCAACGTCCAACAGCTCGCCGAGGAGATGTCCAGCGCGGCCACTCTCGATCGTGCGGTCCCCGTCCCTGCCGTGCTGGCCAACAACCGGCAACAGGTGACGGTGTACGTGCGGCCGGCGGCTTGGGGCGTGTGGACGTTCTACCAACTGTCCGAAGAGGAGCGGAAAGCTCTCGCGTCGGCGTCCAACCCACTGGTGGAGGCGCTTACCCAGGCGGCCCGTCAGGCCCAGACCCGGCCCCAGTCCTAGGACTGGGGTTTGGAGAACTTGCTCCCCCGATTGGACTCGAACCAATAACCGCCCGATTAACAGTCGGGAGCTCTGCCAATTGAGCTACAGGGGACTACCTTCCGCGGAAGCTCCGCGGCCGAGCGTTGACTCTAGCGTACGGACCGCCGCTGCCGCCAACTCGCTCCCAGACGGGCGCGCCGGGGCGGCGGTGAGGCAGGATGGAGCACACAAGTTGGTTCTCTGGGGGCACGTCGCATTGGGAGGTCCGTCGCTTTGGGAGGTATTCAGTGATCCGCTATGCCGCCGTGATCGCCGTCGGCTACGTGCTGGGCGCCAAGGCCGGGCGACGTCGCTATGAGCAGATCGCCAGCACCTACCGCGCGGTGACGGCCAATCCAGCCACCAAGGCGGTGATCGACGCCGGACGGCGCAAGATCGCCAAGCAGGTGTCTCCGGATCCGCAGTTCCTCACCCTGACACCCATAGACGCAGAAACGTCGGTGCTCGCCACGAAGGAGAGCACCGACGGTTCGGCGAGAAAAGTAGCTGGTAGGGGCTAGCCGATCCCCTGGTTGATCGAAGTTCCGGGCAGCAGCGGCCCAGTGACGAATCCGCCATTGCCGCCGGCCCCGACCCACGGCGTACCGATGTTGGCAGGCATGCCGTTGGAGTAGGACAGGCACTTGCCGTCCTCTTTGTTGCCGAACCAGGCCAGGCAGGCCGGCTGGGCTGTGACCTCGGAACCAGATGTGGATGTCGCGACGAACGCCGGGGCTGCCGCTGCGGCCCCCGTGGCCAGCGCAAATGCGCCAACTGCGACGAACCGTCGCGTCCGCGTGCTCAACAGTGTCACCAGGTCTGCCTCTCTCGCCTGAAGATGCCCGACTGCACCTCACCCTATCGCGATGTGTCTGATCACGCAGTCAGGTCGTCGCCACTGGCCTGCTCGAGCAGGCTGCGCCGGTAGGACTCCATGGCCACCAGGTCGCCGAACAGGGCGTGATATTCGTCTCCCTGCTCCACCGGCGACATGCGCTGCAGTTTGGACTTCACCTCGGCGATCTGGCGGCCCACCCAGACTTCCTGCAGGCGGGCCAGCACGCTGCTGATGTAGCGAGGCAGATGCTCGTCGTCCTCGACGTTGATGGCCTCGACCCCCAGTTCGTTGACCAGGCTGGCCGCCGCCGGGGACGTGGTCTGCTCACGTGCAGCCTCGATCCACTGGGCCCCCGATTTGCCCGATGCCATGCCGCCGGCCGCCTCGATCGCCGAACGCACCGCGGCGTACCCCGGGTGGGTGAAGCTCTCGACTGTCAGCGAGTCGAACACCGGACCGGCGATCGCCGGATACTGCAGGGCAGCCTTGAGCGCCTCGCGCTGAGGCCACAGTGTCGGATCGGTCGGATTGGGCCGCGACACAGGAGCCGCCGCGGGTCTGGCCTGTTGCCGCGCAGGCTGGCGCCGCGAATCCTTGCGACCGCCGCTGGCTTCCTCCCGCACCCGGCCGATCACCTGCGCGACGTTGTCCCAACCGACCCAGCCCGCCAGCTGTCTGGCGTACTCGTCACGCAGGGTCTGGTCCTTGATGCGGGCCGCGATCGGTACGCATCGCCGCAGCGCCGCCACCCGGCCCTCCGCGCTGTCCAGGTCATGTTCGGCCAGTGCGCTGCGAATCACGAACTCGAACAACGGGGTTCGTCGTGCGACCAGATCGCGCACGGCACCGTCGCCGGAGCGCAGTCGCAGATCGCACGGATCCATCCCGTCGGGCGCCACCGCCACGAACGACTGCCCGGACAGGTTCTGCTCCCCCTCGAACGCTTTCACCGCGGCCGCCTGGCCGGCAGCGTCACCGTCGAACACGTAGATCAGCTCGCCTCGGAAGAAGTTGTCGTCCATCATCAGCCGGCGCAGCATCGACAGGTGCTGCTCGCCGAAGGCGGTGCCGCACGAGGCCACCGCGGTGGTCACCCCGGCCATGTGCATCGCCATCACATCGGTGTAGCCCTCGACGACGACGGCCTGATGCCCCTTGGCGATGTCGCGCTTGGCGCGATCAAGCCCGAACAGCACCTGCGACTTCTTGTAGAGCACCGTCTCGGGGGTGTTGACGTACTTGGCCTGGTTCTGGTCGTCATCGAACAGCCGGCGCGCACCGAAGCCGATGGTCTCCCCCGAGGACACCCGGATCGGCCACAGCAACCGGCGGTGGAACCGGTCCATCGGCCCGCGCTTACCCTCCCGGCTGAGCCCGGCGGCCTCCAGCTCCTTGAACTCAAAACCCTTGCGCAGCAGGTGTTTTGTGAGCGTGTCCCAGCCCGACGGGGCGAAACCACAGCCGAACTGGGCCGCCGCGGTGGCGTCGAAGTTACGCTCGGTCAGATACTTGCGCGCCTCGGCGGCCTCATCGGAGGCCAGCGCCTCGGCGTAGAACTCCTGCGCGGCGGCATTAGCGGCCAGCAACCGGCTGCGGCTGCCGCGGTCACGCTGCACGTTGGTCGTCGATCCGCCGGTGTAGGTGACGGTGTAGCCGACCTTGTCGGCCAGCAGCTCGACCGCCTCGACGAACGTGACGTGCTCGATCTTCTGGATGAAGGCATAGACGTCGCCGCCCTCACCGCAGCCGAAACAGTGGAAGTGACCGTGATTCGGCCGCACGTGGAACGACGGCGACTTCTCGTCGTGGAACGGGCACAGACCCTTCATCGAGTCGGCCCCGGCCCGCCTCAACTGGACATAGTCCCCGACGACATCCTCGATGCGGACCTTTTCACGGATCGCGGCGATATCGCGATCAGGAATCCGGCCGGCCACCGGCATAGTCTATGCGCGCGGGGATGTCGCGTTGACCGGGTTGCCCGAGGGCGCTCACACGATCGAAAGCAGGGTGACTCCGGCGTGGTGCAGATGACCGAAGGCGTGGTCGAACACGGCGGGCGCCGAGTGGCCTATGCGGCGTACGGCCCCGCCGAGGGCACACCCGCGCTGTTCATCCCCGGTGCCGGCTGCGGCAGACGGATGTCGTTCGGCCACGAGCAGCTCGACGACCACGGAGTTCGCCTGATATCGGTGGACCGCCCGGGGCTCGGATCGTCCGAATCCGATCCCGGGAAAACCCTCGATACCGTCGGTGCGGACTTCGCCGCGGTGATCGACCGCCTCGTCGGCCGCCCGATTCCCGTGGTCGCCAACTCGCAAGGCGCACCGTTCGGCCTGGCGCTGGCCGGCACCGGGTGGGCTGCTCGGCTCGTGCTGGCATCCCCGATCGACGACCTGGGCTGTCCATCGGTAGCCGCCTTGCTGGCACCCGCGCACCGCGAATTTGTCAGCGCGATCGCGGCCGACCCGGACGGCGCGATGCAGGATCTGTCCGCCTACACCGCGGGCGCCCTCTTCGACATGATCATGGCCGACTATCCGCCTTCTGACCGCGCCGTCTACGACGATCCGGGTTTTCGCACGATGTTGCGCGCCGCGCTCGCCGACGGCTTCGCCCAGGGAGCGCAGGGATATGCCCGCGACACCGTGCTCGCCACGTCGCCCTGGCCGGTTCACCTGCTGACGCCGGGAGTCGAGGTACAGGTGTTGTTCGGGAGCGACGACAGCGTGCATTCGCCCGACCGCGGCGTCACCCTGGCGGACCGGATCGAGGGGGCGACGCGAACCGTCGTCGAGGACGTGGGGGGCGCGTTGCTGTGGGCACGCGCGGATGCGGTCTTGAGCCGGCTCCGGCTGCCGGAACGCTGACGCTGCCCGGGAAATGTCGACCCGGGCCGGCATTCGGCGCCGGGCAGGTTGTCGGTGCAGCTATCCCAGCGGTCTGGGCGAGCGTGCCTCGTGCACGCGTTCCAGCCGGCTCTCGGTGTAGGACGCGATCTGATCGACCACCACGCGCAGCCGGGCACCGTCATCGGCAGCGAGGTCGAACTCGGGCGCGAACTGCGGGTCCAGGCTGCTCGGGGCCTGCGCCCACAACGCCAGCGCAACCTCGTGGACCAGAGTGCGCTGATCGGCCTGGATCTGCAGGTGCCGGTGATCGGACATGATGAACTGCAGCGCCAGCATCTTGAGCAACACCACCTCGGCCCGCACCAGCGGAGGCACGGCAAGGTCGGCAGCAAAACGCCGTACCGGCGCTCCGCCGGCGACCGCCCGGGTCTGGGTGATCGCCGCATTGGCGAACCGCCCGACGAGCTCGCTCGTCATCGTCTTCAGCGCGACCGAGGCCGCCAGGGTGCCATCGTATTTTCCGGCCGAGGCCAATACCGGTAGGTGGGACAGCCGCTCGGCGGCGGCCAGCAGATCGTCGTGGCTGACGCTCGGAAAGTTTCTGGAGCCGAGTTCCGCGAGCGAGGCGGCGGCATCGGGATCGCCGAGCACCCGCAGATCGATCCGGCCGGAGATGACGCCGTCCTCGACGTCGTGCACCGAATACGCGACGTCGTCGGCCCAGTCCATCACCTGGGCTTCCAGGCACGGCCGCTCGGCGGGGGCATCGGCCCGCATCCACGCGGCGGCCTCCGCGTCGTCGTCGTAGAAGCCGTACTTGCGGCGGGTGCCGAAGCTCGGCCACGGATACTTCGCCACCGCGTCCAGCGCGGCCCGCGTCAGGTTGAGCCCGGCCGAACGGCCTTCGGCGTCAAGAACTTTGGGCTCCAGCCGGGTGAGGATCCGGAAGTTCTGCGCATTGCCCTCGAACCCGCCGAACGGTTTGGCGATCTCGTCGAGCGCACGCTCACCGTTGTGCCCGTATGGCGGATGTCCGATGTCGTGGGCCAGCCCGGCCAGATCCACCAGGTCCGCATCGCAACCGAGTCCGATCGCCATGCCCCGCCCGATCTGGGCCACCTCGAGTGAGTGGGTGAGGCGGGTGCGCGGGGTGTCGCCGTGCCGGGGCCCGACGACCTGGGTCTTGTCGGCCAGCCGCCGCAGCGCCGCGCTGTGCAGCACGCGGGCCCGATCGCGGGCGAAATCGGTGCGGTGCTCGGTGGCGGTCCCGGGCAGCGCAGCACCCTTCGGCGACTCGGCCACCAGACGTTGCCGATCGAAGTCGTCATACCAGGACTGCGATTCCCCGTTCACCGACGCACAGTCTGCCAGGAAGCGACGCGCCGCCCCTGCAGCACACTAGATTGACGGTCATGCGTATCGCCCGTCTGCTCTCCATGCTGCTCGCGATCATGATGACCGGGCTGCTGGTGGCCCCGGGGGCGACCGCCGAGCCGCCGCTGCGCCTGGCCACGCAACTCACCGACAACGCGGGGGTGCTGTCACCGACCCAGCGGGCGAGTGTGGAACGCGCCCTCGACCAGCTCTACGACACCAAACACGTTCAGCTGTGGGTGGTGTTCGTCGAAGACTTCTCCGGGCAGAACTACCTGGGCTGGGCCCAGAACACCATCCGGCTCAGCGATCTGGGCGATGACGACGCGTTGCTCGCGGTGGCCACCAAGGACCGCGCCTATTCCTTCCAGGTTCCCGACACGCTTCCCGGCGGCAATGCCAGGGCCGAAGAGATCCGGCGCGACAGCGTCGAACCGGCGCTGCGACGCCAGGACTGGGCCGGCGCCGCGATCGCCGCCGCAAACGGCCTGAGGACCGAACCGGCCACCAAACCGGTTGCCACGCCCGGCGTGTCATGGTCTGCGATGTTGATCGGCATCGGTGTGGTGCTGGTGCTGTTCGGACTGGTGTGGTGGTGGGCCCGGCGGCGGCGGGCCAAGCGTCGCCGCGCCGAATTCGAGGCCGCCAAACGTGTCGATCCGACCGACGCCAACGCGTTGGCGTCGGTGCCGCTGGAGGCGCTCGACGAGCTTTCCCGTTCGATCGTCGTCGACGTCGACAATGCCGTACGCACCAGTGCGGCCGAATTGGAACTGGCGGTCGAGGAGTTCGGCGCGAACCGCACCGAACCGTTCAGCGCGGCCCTGGAAAACGCGAAAAAAGCTCTGGCTCAAGCCTTCAATGTGCGTCAGACCCTCGACGACGATGCCCCCGAGACGCCGCTGCAGCAGCGTCAGCTGTTGACGCAGGTCGTGGTGTCTGCGGCCAGGGCCGACCGTGAGCTGGAAGCCCAGAGTCAAGCCTTCGAACAGCTACGCGATCTGGTGATCAACGCTCCGGCCCGGCTCGACAACATGACCCAGCAGATGGTCGGCCTGACCGCCCGCCTCGAGCCTGCCCGCGAGACCCTGGACAAACTCCACACCCAGTTCGACGCGGCGGCGCTACGTTCGGTGGAGACCAACGTCGAAACCGCCAAGGAGCGGCTGGCGTTCGCGGACCGCAACATCACCACCGCCCGCAACCTGGTGTCGCGGCCCGCCACCGATCAGACCGCACTGGTGGACGCGGTGCGCTCAGCCGAATCCTCGCTCGACCAGACCCGCGTCCTGCTCGACGCCGTGGACAGCGCGGCTTCCGACATCAACCGGGCGCTGGCCGAGCTGCCCGCGGCCATCACCGACATCCAGGCCGGTATCGATCAGGCGACTTCACTGCTGGCGCAATCGGGTACACCGCAGGCCGACAAGCTCAGCACGGCCCGGGACGCCGCCGTCAAGGCTGCCGATGACGCAAGGGCCAACGGCAAGTCCGATCCGCTGGGCACGTTCACCCGGCTCACCAAGGCCGATGCCGAACTCGATCAGCTGCTGGCCGGGGTGCATGAGCAGCAGGAGGCCGCCGAGCGGCTGGCCCGCGCGCTGGAGCAGGCACTGTTCACCGCCCAGTCACGGATCAAGGCGGTGTCGGACTTCATCGAGACCCGGCGCGGCAGCATCGGGCCGGAGGCCCGCACCCGGCTAGCCGAGGCGCAGCGGCAGCTTCAGGCCGCCGAGGCCAAGCGGGCCGCGAATCCGAACGAGGCGGTGGCGCACGCGAACGGGGCCTCGACGCTGGCCGCACAGGCGCAGGGCCTGGCCAACGACGACGTGCGGGCCGCGCAGCGGTCCTACACCTCGCAGTACGGCGGGGGTGGCGGCTCCGACATGGGCGCCGTGCTCGGCGGCATCCTCATCGGCAACATCCTCCGTGGCGGCGGTGGCGGTTTCGGCGGCGGCTTCGGTGGTGGGTACGGCGGCGGTCGCGGTATGGGCCGTCCGACCTCCTACGGCGGCTCGTCACATTCGTCGGGCCGCAGCTACAGCGGCGGTGGCGGGCGCTTCTAGGCGCGTTTCCTTGGCGAGCAGACGCTCCGGTACCCCGGAACGCGCGACAACGGGTACCGGAGCGTCTGCTCGGCGTCAGAGGGTGAGCACCACCTTGCCGGAAATGGCCCGGTAGGACTGCGCCTCCCCCGCATGTTCCAGCGGGAACGTCGCCGCGATCGTGCGCCTGAGTTTCCCGGCCGTGACGAGGGTGGCGAGCGCGGTGAGTCCCAGCCGGTCCGCCTCGACGAACAGCCGGCCAGCGAACTCTGTTGTGGTGTAATCGATCACTTCATCTGCGCCCAGAGACCGCACGTGACCTTCCGCGTCGGGCACCGTCATCCCGATGACAGACGCTCCGGAGGCCTTGGCGATCTGTACGGCCAAGTGTCCCGCCCCGCCGGCCGGAGCGGTGATCAGCACACGGCTTCCCTCGGCGACGTGGGCGGTATCCACCAAGGCCCGCCACGCTCAGCCCCGCCAGGGGCAGCGCCGCGGCGTGCACATGGTCCAGGTTGTCCGGTTTCAGCACGAACGGTGGCGCCTCCGACCAACACCCCGCTCTCGCGGTTCATGGTGTCGACAGGATTCACCCCTGCGTCGCGCACCCGTACCAGAATCTGGCCCAGACCCGGTTCGGGGCGGTCGACGTCGACGTCGACGTCGTGCAGTACGTCAGGTCCACCGAGTTCGTTTTGACTGATGGCTTTTATGACGCTCAGCCCAGGAACCGGTTGATGTCGTGGGCGAAATCGGTGATGTGCTGGAACAGGAATCCATGTCCGGCATCACTGTAGAGCAACACCTTGGCATCGGGCAGACGCTGCGACATCGCGTAGCTGGCATAGGAATTGATCATCACATCGTGTGCACCGTTGGCCACCAGCACCGGCAGCTTCAGCTCGGCGAGCCGGTCATAGTACCCGCCAAATGCGGCGATGGCGCCAAGCTGCGCGCGGTAGGTGTCCGGCTGGACCGCAGCATGCGAGTGCCCGAGCCGAGTGTCCAAACGACGCAACGACACCATACCCGCCGACCGGCCCTCGTCGGTCTCCGGAAAGAAGAGATACAAGTAGTCCTCGTCATCGTTGACCGCGTGACCGAGGATTTCGCCGACCCGAGGCCCGGGCGCCGGCTGCTCGGGCACCCCGGCCGGGGTGCTGCCCGCAACAATCAAGCGGCGCACCAGCTCCGGGGCCCGCAATGCGATGCCCTGCGCGACAATCCCACCCAGCGACCAGCCGAGCACGTCGACCTGGGGCAGGCCCAACGCGCGGATGAACGCGATCCCGCCGTCGGCGAGGCCGTCGATAGTGGTGGGCGCGGGTCCACTGGATGCGCTGGTCCCCCGGTTGTCGAACACGATGACCTCACGTTCGGCGGCCAGTTCATCGAGCAACTTCGGATCCCAGTGGTCGATCGTGCCGCGCAGCCTCATGCACAGCACGAGCGGAACCGTCCCGGGCCTACCGAAGCGGCGGTAGTGGAAGCGTTCCCCCTCAGGCCCACCGACGAAACGGTCGTCGGCCTGATCGGACAGGTATGGCATCGTGGTTCCCTTCTGGTTGGAATCTCATTCGACGTTCACATCGGGCGGTCTGGTGCGGTATCCGTCAAATGACCATCACCACCGTGGCTTTCCACCGCGGCGCCGAGCAGGAGCCGCAGGATTCTGACGACGCGGTTGATCGAGCACACCGCCGCCGTCGCAGCCAGAAGTCGAGATCGTCCTCCCCCTGCAGCGGGTGGTCGGCGGGCAGGCCCGGAGCGCCCATGTTCGTCCAGTAGATGTGGCGCCGGTCGGTGTCCACCACGATGCCGTCCGGGAAGGTGGCCAGCCCGGTGACGATCGGTGTGATGGAGCCGTCGGCGATGGTGACCCGGACGATCCGTTGCCGCGGAGTTTCAGTGCGATGAGGCGCGTGAACATGTCAGCCCTCAGCCCAAGGTGAGGTCAGTCAGTTCGATGGACACCACGAGTTGCTCTGGGACCGGGTGGTTGTCGGCGTCGCGGACGTAGATCATCCGGGTACGTGGGATCACCAGACCGTCGATCTCATCGAAATCCGAGATGTAGTGCGCGCCCGGGGATCCCCCGGCAATGTCGACCTGGTAGTCGCGTCGCCGGATCAATCCGTCGGCATCGACGTAGAGGATCTGGTGCGGGCTGTGGGTGGCGATGGTGTCGGGATAGTCGACGTGCAGCGTGCGCCACCGCTGCCCGTCCTCGGTCCAGGGTTCACCTTCTTCGGCACGCACTCCGGGGAAGGTGAGGTTGAACGGTTCGGCGGTGTAGGTCCACATGGCATACCCGGTGAAGTACGCCAACTGCAATGTGGTCCAAGGTGTTTCGAGGGCGTGTCCGGAAAATGACGCGCGCGGGTCGTCGAGTACCTCCACCACGTCCCCGTCTGTTGTCTCGATACCCACCCGCTGCGGGGTGTAGGCGGTCTTCAGATCCGGCGCGGTGAAGGGCCCCAGCGAAGTGCGTTGGTCTTTGATCCAGACGGTGATCTCACCGTCGTCGACGATCCCGGGGACGGCCTTGATGTCCCAGATGGCGCCGCCGAACCGCTTGTGTGCGGTGACCGAGGTCAGTTCGCGCCAGCGGTCGACTCCGCCGTAGGTGTTCAGGACAGTGGTGAGCAGGTCGGTCATGAGTTCTCCTTAACGGCCGAGGAATTGGCGGATGTGCTGGCCGAACTCGGCCGGGTACTGGTCGAGGAATCCGTGGCCTGCGTCGGGGTAGATCCGCAGCTGGGCGCCGCGGATCTTCTCCGCCAGCAGGTAGCTGTTCTTGGTGGACATCATGGTGTCGTTGTCGCCGTCGGCGACCAGCGTCGGCTGGGTGATGGCCGAAAGCCGCTCCAGTTTTGACGATTCCGGGATACCCCAGGTCATCAGGGCCTGGTACTGCGCATCACGGCAGGCCAGACTGGTTTCAGGGTCACGGTCGGTGTCGCGGGCATGGGTGCGGGCCAGGTACTCCCGGCCTCGTTGGACGCTCTGGTCGGAGCCGGAGAAGAACAGCGCGATGAATCCCTCGGCGGTGATCTCGTCGGCGCAGGCGTATGTGTAGACGTCCTCGGACCAGCGGTGCAGATCGGGGGCACCCTGCGGCGCGGTGCCCGCGAGCACCAGTCGGCGCGGCAACCGCGGGCGCACCAGGGCGATCTCCTGGGCGATGTGGCCACCGAGTGAGAAGCCCAGCAGGTCCACCGTGGCGATGCCCAGCGCATCGATGAACTTCAGGGCGTCGCGCGCCATATCCGTGACGTTGTCGGGGGTGGTCCCGGTGGAGCCACCGACACCGCGCAGGTCGACGGTGATCACCTCACGGTCGGCGGCCAGAACGTCGAGCAGTGCCGGGTCCCAGTAGTCGAGGTTGCCGCGGAAATGCTGGAGGAGCACCAATGGGGGCACCGTGGCTGATGGGTTACCGACGCGCCGATATGCGAACCGTTCGCCGTCGACCTCGATGTCGAGGTTGAGTGCGTGTGCGGCGCCCACCGCGGTGACGACGTCCGTCATCTGGAATCTCCCTGCCGTTGTCGATGACACCAGCCTCGGGACCCTCGACCCTCCGTGGGTATCCGTCAATTGACCACGCAGCCGAGAGGACGCGGTAGCACCTGGCGATGGTCGTTTGACGGATGACCCAATCGGGTGCTTGAGGTCAGACTTGCAGCCATGCCGTATATGGAGGGCTCCGACGGGGCACAGCTGTACTACAAGGACTGGGGCAGCGGGCCGGCGGTGGTCTTCAGTCATGGCTGGCCGCTCAGTGCCGACGCCTGGGATGTGGAGCTGAAACTGCTTGCCGACAACGGTTTCCGTGCCATCGCTCATGACCGGCGGGGGCATGGCCGGTCCGAGCAGACGTGGTCGGGCAACGACATGGACACCTACGCCGCAGACCTGGCGGCTCTGATCGACGGACTCGGATTGTCCGATGTCGTCGTGGTGGGGCACTCCACCGGAGGTGGCGAGGTGGTGCGGTACGCAGCGCGCCACCGCACTGGCCGGGTGCGCAAGGTGATCACTGTCGGCGCGGTACCACCGGTGATGCTGGCATCAGCGGAAAACCCTGAGGGCACACCGCTGTCGGTGTTCGACGACATCCGGGCCCGGGTCCTGGCCGACCGGTCCGCGTATTGGCGGGAACTCGCGGTGGCGTTCTACGGTTTCAACCGGGACGGTGCCGCTGTCTCACAGGGATTGATCGACCATTTCTGGCTGCAGGGCATGCAGGCAGGGCTGGCATCGGCGTACGACTGTGTCAAAGCGTTCTCGGAGACCGACCTGGCCGAGGACCTTCGAGCCCTCGATGTGCCGATCCTGATTGCCCACGGTGACGATGATCAGATCGTCCCGATCCACGATGCAGCGTCGAAGGCGATCGAGCTGGTGCGGTACGGCACCCTACGCGTGTATCCGGGTGCCTCGCACGGGATTCACGGTGACTATCAGCAGCAGTTGGGTCGCGACCTGCTGGACTTCATCCGGAGTTGAGCGTGTCGATGAGGGTGACGTCCCGGGTGGTTACGCCGACGCCGTCACGCCGCCGGAATACCACCAGTGCATGCTCACCGGTGGATTTCTCGATGAACCGGTAGCTGCGGCGTTTGGTGGTGGCCCGGTGTTTGTGACCCCACTGCCCCATCGCGGCGAGCACCGGCACCAGATCATGCCCGGCGTCGGTGAGCACGTAGCGACTGCGCGTTCGCTCGCCGGGCTCCCGGTAATCCTCGACCGCCAGGATGCCGGCGTCCACCAGCTCGGCCAGTCGCGCGCTCAGCACATCGGAGGCCACCCCCAGCCGTTCCCGGAACTCGGAGAACCGGGACCGGCCCAGCAATGCCTCACGGATGATCAGGATGGCCCACCGCTGCCCCAGCACCGCCATGGTGCGGGCGATCGGGCAGGCGTCGTCGGACCACGGGTCGGTGCGCATCCTCACACTCTACCTGGGTTGGCAATGCCAATTCAGCCTGCTAACTTGGCGAGGGTGATAATCGGTCGGTCAGCCGAGTTGGCCAGCGTCACCGACACGCTCGCCACGATCTCCACCACCGGCACAGCGCTGGTCGTCGATGGTGAGGCCGGCATCGGCAAGTCCACGTTGCTATCGGCGATCGCCGACTGGGCGGTGGCCAACGGCTACCGCAGACTTGGCTGTTCGGGCCTGCAAAGCCAGAGCGAGGTGGGCTTCGCCGGCGTCCACGAACTCATCCACCCGGTGCTCGACCACACCGCAGCACTGCCACCCCGCCAACGCACGGCCCTGCTGACCGCCTTCGGGCTGGACGACGGTCCGACACCGGACCGGCTGCTGGTCAGTCTCGCGGTGCTCGGTCTCCTCGAAGAAGCCGCCAGCCGACGCCGAATCATCCTGATCATCGATGACGTGCAGTGGCTGGACCAATCCTCACTGGAGGTTCTGGCGTTCGTCGCGCGCCGACTCGGTAACGCACCGCTGATGATGTTGTGTGCCGAACGCACGGGACTCGACGGCGCCGCACCGTATCTGGACGGTCTACCTCGATTGTCACTGGGCCCACTGGCTCCCGAACACGCCCGACAACTGTTGAACACCACCGCACAGCACGCGGACACCTTGCTGCAGCAGCGGGTGCTCGACCAGGCGGGTGGCAACCCGCTGGCAGTCATCGAGCTGTCCGGCGCCGTCGACGAGCGCGGCAACAGCGCGGTTTTCTCCGGTGAGCCGCTGCCCACCACCCGCCGGGTCGAACGGGCCTTCCTGTCCCAGCTCGACGGGCTGACCGACAACAGTCGCCTGCTGCTGTTACTGATCGCGTCCAGTGATGGGCAGCTGCGTGACATCGACGTCGCAACCGATCTTCTCGGCCTGGCACTCACCGATGAACTGGCCCCGCTGGAGCGGGCGGGTCTGATCACAGCGAGCGGCGGCCGGCTCCACATGCGCCATCCGCTGATTCGGTCGACGGTCTATGGCTCGGCCCCACTGGCCGCGAGGACCGTCGTTCACCGGGCACTCGCCGATGCGACGGTCGACCCGGTCCGTGCAGCGTGGCACCGCGCCGAAGCCACCTTCGGCACCGACGAGCAGGTGGCCACGGACCTCGAAGCCGCCGCCCGCCAGGCCCACGCGCGCGGTGCAGGCGCCGAATCCGCCGCCGCCCTGCGCCGGGCAGCCGTATTGTCCCCCGATCCCGCCGCCCGGGTGCGGCGGTTGGCCGAAGCTGCCGAGATCGCCCGTAGCTCCGGGCTGACCGCCGAGTCCATCAGCATTCTCGGCGAAGCCGAGAGTCTGGGTGACCAGCATTGCAGCACAGGGCAATTGGTGCTCACCCGATTCGTCCTCAACGTCACCGCCGCGATACCGGGCCAGTCGGCCACCGAACTCGTCGCGCTCGCCGGCAAGTTCAGTGACGGCGACATCGAACAGCGTCGGTTGCTGTGGGCTGCAGCCATCGAGTGCCGCCTGCACGGCCTCGCCGAGGAACCCCGTCGCGACGTCGTTGCGGCCCTTCGCCACCTCGATGACGGCGCAGACGATCCGGTGGTGCGCATGGCATTGGCGTTGGTGGACGACACCGGCGCCGGTCAGGACCTGCGCACACGCCTGCCCCGGCTGATCGACGAAGTTGCCGACGACCCCCTGTTGCTGATGGCGCTGGGGTTCGCCGCCGAGGCGGTCGCCGACCGCATACATGCGCTGCAGTGCTGGAACCGCGTGCAGAGCTTATCCAGGACATCAGGGTCAGCTGCCGACGAATGCGAAAGTCAACGCGGTGCAGCGCAACTGCTGTTGGGACAAGGCCGCATCCAGGCCGCGGCAATCGCTGCCGAGAATGCGCTGCGGCTGGCTCAGGACATCAACCTGCCGATGACCGCGGCCTCGGCGGCGGCCACTCTCGCCCGGGTGCAGGTATGGCAGGGCCGGTTCGATCAGGCCCGCGAGACGGTTGCCACGGCGCGTCGGCTGCTGGCGCCCGACCCGGCGATCCTGTGGCATGACGATGCGCACTGGGCGGCGGGTCTGCTGGCGCTCTGCACCGCCGACCCAGCCGACGCATTGGGACACCTGTTGAAGATGACTGGGCACCGGACCTCGCGGCGGTGGGCCATCGCCGATCTCGCCGAGGCTGCGGCCGGAAATGACCGCGCCGACCTGGTGCGGCCGCTGCTCGCTGACATCGAGGATCAAGCCCGACAGCTGGGAACAGGCCTGGAATTGATGCTCACGCATCGTGCACACGCGCTCCTGGCACAGACCGATGCCGAGGCGCAAGAGCATTTCCTGGCCGCCCTGGCCGCTGGCGATGACGCGGCTGCCGAACTCGAAACGGCCCGAACGCATCTGGCATATGGGCAATGGCTGCGTAGACAACGCCGGATCACCGAGGCTCGCACCCACCTGTCGTCGGCGCTGGCCGTGTTCGACGCTGCCGGCGCGGCGCCGTTCGCCGACCGGGCCGCCGCCGAGCTGCGTGCCGCGGGCGTGGCCATTGCCGGTACGCCCCGCCAGGGGCCGGTTTCCAGCCTGACCTCCCAAGAACTTCACATCGCTCAATTAGCCGCCGCCGGCCTGACCAACCGGGAGATCGCCGACCGCATCTACGTTTCACACCGCACCGTCGCGGCCCACCTTTACAAGATGTTCCCCAAACTGGGCATCACCAACCGCAATCAACTGCATACCGTGCTGGACGAACAGTAGTCGTTTCACCGATACCTACGACGCCCACCTTCGATGTGTGCTGAGGACAACCCAAAGGAGATCGACATGACAACAGCAGGGACCCCGGTGAAGGGTGCGGTCGCCCTGGTAACCGGCGGACAGCAAGGCCTGGGTAAGGCGATCGTCGCTGCGTTGCTGGAAGCCGGCGCAGCCAAGGTGTATTCGACCAGCCGCCGCAGCGGAAGCAGCGATGACCCGAGGGTGGTCGTGGTGCAGGCTGACATCACCGAGACCGAGTCCGTAAAGCACCTGGCGCGGGTCGCCGCCGACGCCACCATCGTGGTGAACAACGCCGGCACCCTCGGTGGCCAGTCCCTGGTACGCGATGACCTCGACGATATCCGCGCGGTCCTGGAAACCAACTTCTTCGGCGCGATCCGGGTCACGCAGGCCTTTGCACCGCTCCTTGCCGGCAAGGGCGGTACCATCGTCAACATCGCCTCGGTCCTGTCCTGGCTACCCGGCTACGGTTCGTACGGTGTGTCCAAGGCCGCGCTGTGGTCGGCGACGAATTCGGTGCGACAGGAGTTGAAAGAGCAGGGCACCAACGTGATCGGAGCCTACCTCGGCTACACCGACACCGACATGATCGCCGATCTCGATGTCCCCAAGAACTCCCCCGACGATGTGGCTCGCCAGATCGTCGACGGAATCATCTCTGGCGTACCGGAAGTCCTGGCCGACGACCTCACCCGTCAGGTACACGCACCCATGTTCCCGGTCGCCTAATGTCCGCCTACCGCGCCTACCAAGTCACCGGACAACGGCAATTCGCACTCGTCGAACGTGAGATTGTCCCACCCGCACCTGGCCACGTCAGGGTCCGGGTACACAGCTGCGGTGTCTGCCACAGCGATGTGCTGGCCGTCGAGGGCCTGCGTGCCGACCCGCAGCAACCGGTGGTGCCCGGTCACGAGATCGTCGGCGTCATCGATGCCGTCGGCGACGGTGTCCATACCTGGGTGCCCGGCAACCGAGTGGGCCTGGGATTCCTCGGCGGGCAATGCAATGAGTGTGAGTTCTGCCGCCGCGGGGACTTCGTCAACTGCACCGATCAGCCGACGCCCGGCACCAGCGTGGACGGCGGGTACGCCGAGATCGTCTACGCACGTGCCACCGGACTGGTGCGGGTACCGGATGCTCTCGACGCGTCGGTGGCCGCTCCCCTGCTGTGCGCAGGAATCACCACGTTCAACGCGCTGCGTCACGTTCCGGCTGCGCCGGGTGCATTGGTCGGTGTCCAGGGCCTGGGCGGACTGGGCCACCTCGGCGTGCAATACGCTCATGCACTGGGGTTCCGGGTCGTGGCGATCGCGCGCGGACCCGAAAAAGCTCAACTGGCAACCGATCTCGGCGCGGACATCTACATCGACAGCGCTGCCGAAGACCCGGGCGCTGCGCTAACCGCGCTCGGCGGAGCCGCCGCTGTAGTAGCTACCGCAGCCAGCGGGGCCTCGATGAGCCCGTTGGTAGCCGGGCTGGCTCCCCGCGGGCAGCTCGTCGTGGTCGGCGCCGCACCGGATCCGATCGAAGTGAGCACCTCGGAGCTGATCTTCGGGGGACGGAGCATCGTCGGCAGCCTCACCGGATCGGCTGCCGAGAACGAGGACAATCTGGCGTTCAGCGTTGCCAACGGCATTGCGCCGATGATCGAGCCGGTCCCATTCAAGGATGCCCCGAAAGCATACGACCGCATGATGAGCGGCAAGGCCCGGTTCCGGGTGGTCCTGGAGATCGCAAGGTGAGCACCTTCGTCGAACATCTGAGCCGTCGACTGCTGATCAGCCTTCCCGACAGTTATGAGGATGCGCGTGATCGCTACGAAACACTGGTTCCCACAGTAAATCTCGCGGCGTTCACCAAGGCGACCAACTGGGACGACGTTCTTTCCGAGGCAAAACGGCAAGCACCACATGGCTTTCTGCGGTACTTCAGCACCGAAGTCGCACCGGCGATGAGCGGCTCAGCATCGGCATGGACGTGCAGCGAGTACCTGATGGGTAATCACACCATCGCCGAACGTATGTACCGGTACGACCCTGGCGTCATGTTGCATGCTCCGCTGCGCACGCTGTTGTACGACGCCGGGCACGGCACTGTCTTCGCAGTCGACCAGCCCAGCCTGTTGTTCGGCAGTTACGGCCAACCCGAGATCGCAGCTGTCGGAATAGAACTCGACGGTCTACTGGCGAATCTGATCGAACTGCTAGGCGGCAAGCTGCCTCGTACCGAAAGCAGGTGACGATATGAACACCATGTCCGCGGTCGGCTCCTTCGCGGGACTGTCGATCGACGACCCACAATCATTGCAGGACATCACCGTCGAACTACCCACCCTGCGGCCGCACGACATCCTGGTTCGGGTGCTTGCCGTTTCGGTGAACCCGGTCGACATCAAACGACGAGCTGCGCTGCAGGTCTCGGATGTCCCGACAATCCTCGGCTACGACGCCGCAGGCATCGTCGAGGCGATCGGGCCGGCAGTTACCACACTCGCCGTCGGCGACGAGGTCTGGTACGCGGGCGATGTCAGCCGTGCGGGCACCAATGCGGAGTTCCACGCGGTCGATGAACGCATCGCGGCGCGCAAACCGGCATCGCTGTCGTTCGCCGATGCGGCGGCGCTGCCGCTGACGACCATCACAGCCTGGGAGGCGCTGTTTGAGCGGTTCGCTCTGACCGCCGACTCCACCGGCGACCTGTTGGTGCTCGGCGCGGCCGGCGGCGTGGGTTCGATCATGGTCCAGCTCGCCAAGGCATTGACCGGTGTGCGGGTCATCGCCACCGCCAGCCGGGACGAATCCCGGTCCTGGGCAACCACTCTGGGCGCGGACGTGGTGATCAACCACCACCGCCTACGCGACGAGGCACTGGCCGTCGCCCCCGACGGAATCGACTATCTCTTCTCACCGCATTCAGCGGGCAACGTCGACACCTATGCCGAGATCACGCGTCCGTTCGGACACATCACCGCCATCGACGATCCCGTTGGCCTCGACCTCGGGGCACTGAAAGCCAAGAGCATCGCCTGGCACTGGGAGCTGATGTTCACCCGGCCCCTGTTCGAGTACGACATGACCTATCAGCAGCAGTTGCTCATTCGCACAGCACAATTGGTCGACGAGGGCACCATTCGCAGCACAGTGACCAAGACAATCGACGGCTTCGACGCGGCTGGGCTGCGAGAAGCCCACCGTGATGTCGAGTCGGGCCGTATGGTGGGCAAGGTCGTGGTCACCCGTTCTTGACTCTGTGATCCGACGCGGGGCGGCACTCGCATTGCGGGTGCCGTCCGGTGTACGCGACAAGCCTGTCCAGTGCTGCCGCATCGGTGGTGACGGGCACGGGTTCGTCGAACCCGGCGGTGCGGCGACTGTCGGGAGTGATGATCTGACGGGCCAGGCCGAGCACGAAGTCGGCATGCGCGGCGGTGATGGGCAGTGGGCGGTGCAATGCCTGAGCGAAGTCCCATCCGTGCACCACGAGTTCGATCGACAGTACACCCAGCGCCAGGCGGGCGGCGGTGACATGGCCGGCGAAGACTACGTCACCATCGGTACCCCGACGCCGCCAGGCTTCGATCGTGGTTTCGGCCGCGTCTGCGACGCGAACGTCGATCGGCCGACCATCCGTCACCGAAACGTCCTCGCCCGCCGAATCACCCACCATCGTCACGGTTCCGACCAGATGATCAGCGAGACCGGCCACATCGAAACCCTCACACGGAGTGGGTAGGTGCAGCATGTCGACGGTGATCGTGCCGAGTACCGGCACCAGTGCCGCCAACGCCACCTCGGCGCTCGATAGTTCGTCCATGCCAAGGAATTCTTGTCGGTCCGTGTCCTTCCCGGCATACGACACCTGACTGCAATTCGCAGGCTCAAACCCGCCTCTGTCAGCCGGGATCGGTGACGGCCGCACGGAAGTCGACGTCCGCCGAACAACCGTCAATGTGCTCATACCGCGTCCGTCAGAGATCTGGTGACGTGGTGGCTTAGACGCTCAATCAACCGAGAGGCACTGAAACGATGTCTGCTACCTACCGTTCTGTTGAGGTCGTGGAACCCGGCGGCGCACTGCACCTCGTGGATCGGCCGGTGCCGGAGCCGGCCACCGGTGAGGTCCGGGTACGGGTCGAGGCCTGCGGGGTGTGCCATTCGGACTCGCAGATCGCCGCAGGGTATCTGCCCGGCACCGTGTTCCCGGTGACACCGGGGCATGAAGTTGCCGGTCACATCGAGGCGATCGGTCCAGGCGTCATCGACTGGCACCTCGGCGATCGGGTCGCCATCGGTTGGTTCGGTTTCTACTGCGGAACCTGCTACCGCTGCCGGCGCGGCGACTTCGTACACTGCCAGCGGTCCAAGATCACCGGGGCTGCTTTCCCCGGCGGCTATGCCGAGACGCTCATTGTGCACCAGTCGGGCCTGGCGCGAATTCCCGATGTTCTCAGCGCTATTGAGGCCGCACCGTTGGCGTGCGCCGGCGTGACGATGTTCAACTCGCTGCGGCACACGGGTGCGCGGCCCGGCGACCTGGTCGCGATCCTGGGCATCGGGGGGCTGGGACACCTCGGTGTGCAGTTCGCGGCCCGGATGGGATTCGAAACTGTCGCCATCGCCCGCGGTGCCGAAAAGGAGGTCATGGCACGCCAACTCGGTGCACATCACTACATCGACGCCACCGAAGCCGATGTAGCAGCGGAACTGCGCAAGCTCGGCGGCGCCCGGGTCGTCGCCGCCACCGCCACGAATCGGGCGGCGATCAACGCCACAGTCGACGGTCTGGCCCCGCATGGGGAACTGCTGACGCTGGCCGTGCTGGACGAGGCGCTCGATGTCACACCACTGCAACTGATCAACAGTTCAGGGACCGTGCACGGACATCCCGCGGGCGTCGCGGCCGACACCGAAGACACCCTCGAATTCGCTGCCCTACACGGGATCCGGCCATGGGTTGAGCCGATGCCACTGAGCGACGCCGCCGCCGGATACGACCGGATGATGCAAAACAAGGCGCGTTTCCGGGTCGTGCTCACGATGGCGGACTCTGCGAATGCTAGGTGAGCATCCCCAGGAGTTGGTTGAAGCACTCCGCCATCGAAGGGTGCGTGTAGATCTCGTCACGCAGAGCGGCGGCCGTGATCCCATGCCGCATCGCCAGCGCGACCAGATTGATGATCTCCTGGGCATCGTGGCACAGCAGAGCGGCACCCAGGATCTGGTCGGTGGCAGCATCGACCACCACCTTCATCATCCCGGCGGTCTGGCCGACGATGCGGGCCCGGGCCACGGTGGCCAGCTCGACCACGGGGCTCGCAGCGACGCGGATGTCGTAACCTGCGGCGCGGGCCTGGGATTCGGTCAGACCGACCCGGCCCAGCGGTGGCGTGAGGAATAGGCAGTTGGGTACCGCAACCCGCTGTGAGGCGCTCCGGGGCGCGGCGGCACCGGTGAGCTGATCGAGAACAATGCGATAGTCGTCGAGAGAAATGTAAGTGAACTGCGGCCCACCATTGACGTCGCCGACGGCGAAAATGTGCGGTGCACTGGTGCGGCGGTGATCGTCGACCACGATCGCGCCGGCGTCGGTAATCTCCACCCCGGCCAGGTCGAGCCCCAAATCGGCGGTCTTGGGTTTGCGGCCGAGCGCAACGAGTACATTGTCCGCGTCGACAGTGGCGGAACCGCCGTGGATCAGATACTCCACTCGCGCCGCCGGCGGACCGCCAGGACGCATGATCGTCTGTACCCCAACCACACTCGCCTCCGTGATGATGTCAACCCCACGATCGCCCAACAGTGAACGGGCTGCGCCGGCGACATCGGAGTCCTCGTTCGCCAGCACCGCTGGACGTTGTTCCAGCACAGTGACAGCGCTACCGAACCCGGCGTACATCGATGCGAACTCCAGACCGATGTAGCCGCCGCCCAGCACCACCAACCGGTCCGGCCGCGCGGCCAGCCGCAGCAGTTCCGCGCTGGTGACCGCCACCGGACAGTCGTGCAGCCCCGGCAGGTCCGGAATCACTGGCGTCGACCCGGTACCAATGACGATCCTCTGAGCGGTAACCACTACGGGTCCGGTGTCGGTGCTGACGACCACGCTGTGGGCGTCGACGAAGCGCGCCCTTCCGGTCAGCACCGTCGCCGTGCGCACGAGGGAGGCCAGGTTTACGGCGCGCAAGCCCGCGGTAAGGCGCTCCACCGACGCGACCCCGTCGGCATACGCTGAGGCGCCGGACACGCCGGGCACACGCTGCTCGCCGTGATAGACCATCGACTTGGTCGGGATGCACCCCGTGTTGATGCATGTGCCGCCGTACATCGCGGCCGACTCCTCGACCAGGACCACGTGCTGGCCGAATTTGCCCATATCGGCGGCCAGGGTTTTACCGCCTTTGCCGAAGCCGATGACCAGAAGGTCGGCGTCGATACGTTTCTGTGCTGGACTCGGTTCCATGCCGAAGATGTTGGCCCAGGTGCAGTGCGATCAGGTATCCGTACGATGACTTATTCCAGCGATGTGGTGATCGGCCGAATCCCGGTGTGTCACTGCCAGACACGCACGCTGGCGACAGACTCAAGCGCCCTTGAGCCGCACCGCCAGGTAATCCGACACCTTGTCCAGCGCGATGCGCTCCTGGGTCATGGCGTCGCGCTCACGGATGGTGACCGCGTTGTCCTCCAGGGTGTCGAAATCGACTGTCACGCAATACGGGGTGCCGATCTCGTCCTGGCGGCGGTAGCGCCGGCCGATCGCACCGGCGTCGTCGAATTCGACGTTCCAGTTACGGCGCAACTCCGCGGCCAGGTCGCGGGCCTTGGGTGACAGGTCGGCATTGCGCGACAACGGCAGCACCGCGGCCTTGACCGGGGCCAGGCGCGGGTCGAGCTTGAGCACCGTGCGCTTGTCCACGCCGCCCTTGGCGTTCGGGGCCTCGTCCTCGGTGTAGGAGTCGACCAAAAACGCCATCAGCGAGCGGGTCAGACCGGCTGCCGGCTCGATCACGTACGGCACGTAGCGGGTGTCGGCGCCCTGATCGTAGAACGACAGGTCGACACCGGAATGCTTTGCATGCGTGGACAAGTCGAAGTTTGTCCGGTTGGCGATGCCCTCCAGCTCACCCCACGGGTTGCCGGCGAAGCCGAACTTGTACTCGATGTCGACAGTGCCGTCGGAGTAGTGCGACAACTTCTCCTTCGGGTGGTCGTACAGACGCAGATTGTCCCGATTGATACCGAGGTCGACGTACCACTGCAGCCGCGTCTCGATCCAGTACTTGTGCCACTCCGGCGCGGTCGAGGGCTCGACGAAGAACTCCATCTCCATCTGCTCGAACTCGCGGGTGCGGAAGATGAAGTTGCCCGGGGTGATCTCGTTGCGGAAGCTCTTGCCGATCTGGCCGATACCGAATGGCGGCTTCTTGCGCGCCGTGGTCACCACGTTCGCGAAGTTGACGAAGATGCCCTGGGCGGTCTCCGGGCGCAGGTAGTGCAGACCTTCCTCCGACTCGATCGGGCCGAGGTAGGTCTTGAGCATCATGTTGAAGTCGCGCGGCTCGGTCCACTGCCCCTTGGTGCCGCAGTCGGGGCAGACGATCTCGTCCATGGAGACAGAGTCAGGGTCATCGAGACCCTTCTTGGCCGCGTAGGCCTCCTGCATGTGGTCCTGACGATGACGCTTGTGGCAGTTCAGGCACTCCACCAGCGGGTCGTTGAAGACGTCGACGTGACCGGAGGCCACCCACACCTGGCGCGGCAGGATGATCGCGCTGTCGAGGCCGACGACGTCGTCGCGGCCCGTGACCATCGACTTCCACCATTGGCGCTTGATGTTCTCCTTGAGCTCGACACCCAGTGGGCCGTAATCCCACGCGGACTTGGTGCCGCCGTAGATTTCTCCGGACTGGAAGACCAGGCCGCGGCGTTTCGCCAGGTTCGCAACGGTGTCGATGATGGATGCCACGGTGCATCAGAGTAGCGACCGGCGCGCCGGCAGCGATAATCCACCGCGCCCGGCGGAGCGGTTGACATGCAATATCGCGCATGTATCCTGACCCGTAATGGAAACGATTTCCAATTTCACGGCGAATCAACACGACGACGCACGCGGACACAGCACCGCGCCGGCGCCGGAGTTGCCCCCGCGCGAGGTCCTCGACACCGCGGGCGAGCTGTTGCGCGCGCTCGCCGCCCCGTTGCGGATCGCGATCGTGCTCCAGCTGCAGCAGTCGGCGCGCTGTGTGCACGAACTGGTCGACTCGCTCGACGTGCCGCAGCCACTGGTGAGCCAGCATCTGCGGATCCTCAAGCAGGCCGGAGTGGTGTCCAGCGAGCGCGCGGGACGTGAAGTGCTTTACCAGCTGGTCGACCACCACCTGGCCCACATCGTCGCCGACGCCGTCGCCCACGCCGGCGAGGACCACCGGTGACGGGCGCGGTCCGGTCCACCCGGCAGCGTGCGGCCATCGCCGACCTGCTCAACGAGACCGACGGATTCCGCTCAGCCCAAGAGCTGCACGACGAGCTGCGCCGCCGCGGCCAGGGCATCGGACTGACCACGGTGTACCGCACCCTGCAGTCGATGGCCAACACCGGCAACGTCGACACGTTGCGCACCGACACGGGAGAGTCGGTCTACCGGCGTTGCTCCGAGGACCACCACCACCATCTGGTGTGCCGGGCCTGCGGCGCGACCGTCGAGATCTCCGGCGGCCAGGTCGAGGCCTGGGCCGCCGACGTGGCACGCGAGCACGGTTTCTCCGACGTCAGCCACACGATCGAGATCTTCGGCATGTGCCGCGGCTGCGGCGACGGGGTCAACTGACCGACTTTCCGCCATGGCGCTTCACGCAGGGACGCTAAGCCCGATCGCGGACCAGCGCGAACACGGCATCGCGGGTGAGTGGCGCCAACTCGACGTCACCGGGCGCGTGGGGGTCGATCCACGTCATCTCGTCGATCTCGGCCTGCGGCCGCGGCTCGCCGTCCAGGCTCACCCGGTAGAGCCACGCATCGACTGCGTGGCCGGGTTCATTGGCGGCGGGTGCGGTGAAGTGGCCGAGTTCTTCGGCCGCCGGAACATCAAAACCGACCCCGAGCTCCTCGCGAACCTCCCGGGCCAACGCTTCGATCGGCTGCTCCCCCGGCTCGATCTTGCCGCCGGGCTGCATGAACGCCGTCGTACCGCGCTTACGGACCAGGAGCAGCCGGTCGTCCTCACCGAGCACCACGGCCGCGACGATGCGGATGACCGGCCCGCTCACGACATCAGGTCCCGACGCACGTCGGCGCCGGTGGCCAGCACCATCAGGATCAGGGTGCGCAACGCGTCGTCGGTGAGCCCGGCCGCCGGAAAGTTGTAGCGCAGCATCACGTCGGCCACCTTCTTGGCCGGCCGCTTACGTGCCGCACCTTTGGGCGTCGCGCCGTTGGTCGGAGTGTCGACCAGCTTCTCCACCAACACCACCGTGCCCAGCATGGTCTTGCTGGCATGCTCGGACACCCGCTCGCGAATCTTGTTGTTCAGCGGCAGATCCCACGCCAACGGCTGCGTCAGCGAGACCATCTCCAGGTCCTCGGCGATGGCTACCACCCGCACCGAGGCCACCGAACCGTCGACCGTCACGGTCAGCGCGTCGTCGTCTTCCTCGACGACGGACATCACCTCGCCGAGCGCCGAGGACAACTGCTGCAGGAGGCCGGGCATGTCAGGCCCTGCCGAAGCGACGGTTGCGGTTCACGTACTCCTCGCAGGCGGCCCACAGGTCGCGCCGGTCGTAGTCCGGCCACAGCTTGTCCTGGAACACGAACTCGGCGTACGCCGACTGCCACAGCAGGAAGTTGCTGGCCCGCTGCTCCCCCGACGTCCGGATGAACAGATCCACGTCGGGGATGTCGGGGCGGTGCAGATGCTTGGCGAAGGCAGCCTCGGTGATCCGGCCCGGGTTGATCTTGCCCTCGGCAGCTTCGGTGGCCAGCGCCTGCGCGGCCTCGACCAGCTCGGTGCGACCGCCGTAGTTGACGCAGTAGTTGACCGTGATGACGTCATTACCGACGGTCATCTGCTCGGCGATGTCGAACTCTTTGATGACGCTGCGCCACATCTTGGGCCGCGACCCCACCCAGCGCATGTTCACGCCCATGGCGTTCAGGTTCTCCCGGCGGCGACGCACCACTTCCCGATTGAACCCCATCAGGAACCGGACCTCTTCGGCGCTGCGCTTCCAGTTCTCGGTGGAGAAGGCGTAGACGCTCAAATGTTTGATGCCCAATTCGATCGCACCGCAGGTGATGTCGATCAGCACCGCCTCACCCATCTTGTGTCCCTCGGTGCGGCCGAGACCACGCTGGGTGGCCCACCGACCGTTGCCGTCCATCACCACGGCGACGTGATTGGGTACTTGATCCGCCGGGATGCGAGGCGCGACGGCTTTGGACGTGTGTTGTGGCGGGCGGGCGAAGCGGCCGTTGGTGCCGGCCGGAATCTCCGGGAAGACGACGGGCCAGGTCGAGGTGTCCGGAAAGACCGGATAGTCCTCAGGCGCCGGGGGCAGCTGTGGGTAGGTCTGCTTGTCCCGCTTCAAAGCCATGGGTCATATCCTGCCTGACCAGCGTGGCGCGCTGCTCGGCGACTGTCCGATCGATCCGGTACACCCGTTCGACCAGAGGCAATGTCCGCAACTGGCGCTCCAGGTGCCACTGCAGGTGCGCGGCGATCAGCCCGCTGGCCTGGCTGCGATGCGTCGATGAGGACGCCTCGGCGTACTCCCAGTCCCCCTCGTGCAGCGCCGACATGAGTTCCAGCACGGGTTGGGGCGGAGTACTGGATCCGCTGGGTCGACAGTGCACGCACACACTGCCGCCGGCCGCGACGTGAAATGCCCGGTGGGGACCCGGCGCGGCGCAACGGGCGCACTCTGTCAGGGCCGGCGCCCACCCGGCGATCGTCATCGCCCGCAGCAGATAGGAGTCGAGCACCAACTCGCGGGCCCGGCGGCCGTCGGCGACGGCCCTCAGCGCGGCCACCGTGAGCCGGTGCAGGTCGGGCATCGGTGCCCGCTCCTCCCCGGCCAGCCGCTCGGCGGTCTCCAACATCGCGCACGCACTGGTGTAGCGGCCGTAGTCACTGACGATGTCGGCGGCGAACGCGTCGATGGCCTGCACCTGGGTGACGATGTCGAGGTTGCGCCCCGGATGCAGCTGCACGTCGATATGGGCAAACGGCTCCAGCCGCGCGCCGAACTTGCTGCGGGTACGCCGAACACCCTTGGCCACCGCGCGCACCAAACCATGGTCGCGGGTGAGCAGGGTGACAATCCGGTCGGCCTCGCCGAGCTTGTGCTGGCGCAGCACCACCGCCCGGTCCCGGTACAGCCGCATCGTGACAGTGTCGCACCATGGCCGGACAGGTTCCGTTACGCACCGCCGATATCCTCGAAAGTGATGGCCAAATTTGCGACTTCCGACCCTTTTTCCCGCAAGCCCCCCACCCGTTTCCCCACCCTGACCAACCGGCTCTATCAACTCGCCAGCGGCGCAGTCACTTCTGAGCAACTGGTACAGGAGTCGCTGCACGCCATCACCGCGAGCCAATCCACCCTCAACGCATTCCGCGTCGTGCTGACCGAGCAGGCGCTGGCCGACGCCGCCAAGGCCGACACGGCTCGGGCAGCCGGCAAACAACTCCCGCTGTTGGGAATCCCCATCGCGGTCAAGGACGACGTCGACGTCGCCGGGGTGCCCACCCGGTTCGGCACCGACGGCTCCACCCGCGTCGCCACCGACGACGCCGAAGTGGTGCGCCGCCTGAAGGCAGCAGGCGCGGTGATCGTCGGGAAGACCAATACGTGCGAGCTCGGACAGTGGCCGTTCACCGGCGGGCCGGGGTTCGGCCATACCCGTAACCCGTGGTCGCGCAAGCACAGCCCCGGCGGATCCTCCGGCGGCAGCGCCGCGGCCGTCGCCGCGGGCCTGGTGGCCGCGGCCATCGGATCCGACGGCGCGGGCAGTGTCCGCATCCCCGCCGCGTGGACGCATCTGGTCGGCATCAAGCCGCAGCGCGGACGCATTTCCACCTGGCCTCTGCCCGAGGCGTTCAACGGCATCACCGTCAACGGGGTGCTGGCTCGCACCGTCACCGACGCGGCCCTCGTACTCGACGCCGCATCCGGTAACGCCGACGGCGATCTGCACAAGCCCGCGCCGATACAGGCCGCAGAACACGTCGGCCGCGCGCCCGGGCCGTTGCGGATCGCGATGTCGACGAAGTTCCCGTTCACCGGTTTCCGGGCCACACTGCACCCCGAGATTCGCACGGCGCTGCAAACCACCGCCGATCACCTCGGACAGCTGGGCCACACCGTGGAGGAGAAAGACCCCAACTACAGCCTGCGGATGTCCTGGGACTTCCTGGCCCGCTCCACTTCCGGCCTGCTGGACTGGTCCGACCGCCTGGGCGACGTGGTCTACGACGAGCGCACCGCCACCAACATGAGGATCGGCCGGCTGCTGTCGCAGGACGTGCTGCGCAAGGCCCGGGCACACGAGGCCGCCGTGCAGCGCCGCATCTCCTGGATCTTCAACCTCGTCGACGTCATCATCGCGCCGACCACGGCCCAACCACCGCCGCTCACACACGAATTCGACCGCCGCGGGTGGTCTGCCACCGAACGCGCCGCGATCGCCGCCTGCCCGGTGACCTGGCCGTGGAACCTGCTGGGTTGGCCGTCGATCAACGTGCCCGCCGGGTTCACCTCCGACGGGTTGCCGATCGGCATCCAACTGATGGGGCCGGCCGACAGTGAGCCGTTGCTGATCTCGCTGGCCGCCGAACTCGAGGCGATCACCGGCTGGGCCGCCGAGCAACCTGAAGTCTGGTGGACCGCCCCGTCGCAGACCGATGCATCCCAGGCTGCCGCCGCGATCAACGCGCTCGACGGATAGGCGAACTTCTGACCGGAGGTAAGAAATCGGTCGTGTAGCGTTTTGCCGGGCGATCGAACGTGTGGGCAGGGGGCAACCGCAGTGAGCTATCCGGATCCGTACTATCCGCAACAGCAACCTGCACCGGGGCCCTATCCGCCGGCTCCGCCCGGGCCGCAGGGATATGGCTACCCGCCCAACGCTTACCCGCCCAACGGTGGTTACCCACCGGCTCAGCCCTACCAGGCTTACCAACCGTACGGCGCGCAGCAGCAACCGCCGTACTACCCGTCGCCCACTGCCCCTCCGTCCACAGCTGAGCGTGACAACGGCACTACCTGGCAGATCCTCGATGGCCTGTTGTTCCTGTTCAACGGCCGCTCGATGCGGAGCCTCGGCAGAAATCCACGGGAACGGGTCGTCGCCTGGCTGGCGATTGTGGGCATCACTCTCGCCGGAATCGCGATCATGGTGCTGGTTATCGTGTTGGCGAGCAGATAGCGACGACCGCTGAGCCGATCAGAAGCCCAGTCGGCCCAGCTGCTTCGGATCGCGCTGCCAGTTCTTGGCAATCTTTACCCGCAGGTCGAGATAAACCTTTGTGCCGAGCAGCTTTTCGATCTGGGTGCGCGCGGCTGTGCCGACTTCGCGCAGTCGCGCTCCGCCCTTGCCGATCACGATGCCCTTCTGGCTGTCGCGCTCGACGTACAGGATCGCGTGTACATCAACGAGGGGGTTCAGATCGTCACGGCCTTCTCTCTCTTCGACCTCCTCGATGACAACAGCCAGCGAGTGCGGCAGCTCGTCGCGCACGCCTTCCAGTGCTGCCTCGCGGATGAGCTCGGCCATCAACACTTCCTCGGGCTCGTCGGTGAGCTCGCCGTCGGGGTAATAGGCAGGCCCCGGCGGCAGTTTGGAGACGAGGACATCGGTGAGCACATCGAGTTGTTCGCCCGCGGTGGCCGAGACCGGCACGATGTCGGCATCCGGTCCCAGGAGTTCGCTGACGGCCATCAGCTGTTCGGCGACGCGATCCTTGGGCACCTTGTCGATCTTGGTGACGACGGCAATCAGGGTGGTCCTCGGCGCCACCGCGCGGATCTGCTGATAGATCCAGCGGTCCCCTGGGCCGATGCGCTCATCGGCGGGGATGCACAGACCGATCACGTCGACCTCGGAGTAGGTGTCCTTGACCAGGTCGTTGAGCCGTTGCCCGAGCAGGGTGCGTGGACGGTGCAGACCGGGGGTGTCGACCAGGATGATCTGGAAGTCGTCGCGGTGCACGATGCCGCGGATGGTGTGACGGGTGGTCTGCGGCCGGTTCGAGGTGATCGCGACCTTCTGGCCCACCAACGCATTGGTCAGCGTCGACTTGCCGGTGTTGGGCCGGCCGACGAAACAGACGAAGCCGGAACGGAATTCGCTCATACCGGAGTTCCCGCCCGATCGGTGACGATCACCGCGGCGTTCGCGGACAGCTCCCGCACCGCAGCGACACCTGCGTCGTCGGCGGAGCCGCCGACCAGCACCGCGGCCTCGATTCCGGTGGCACCGCTGGACACTGCGGCGGCCACTGCCGCCTGCAGGGCGGTCAACTGCATCGCCGCGAGGGTCACCGGGGCGCCGGCGTAGGTGCGACCGTCCTGGTCGCGCACCGCCGCGCCGGTGGGAGCCTCGGCGCGGCCCATCGCGCCGCGGGCCAGCACGACGAGCTTGTTGTCTTCTGCGTCAAGCTCACTCATGGCTATCTCGGGTCTCCTGTTTCTCGGATTCAGCTGGGCTGACCAGAACTGTGCCGATCCGCACCCGACCACGGTGGTCGGAACCGCCCTCGGCGCGCAACCGTAGACCGTCCCAGGTGACTTCGGCGCCGGGCAGCGGCACCCGGCCCAGCTCGAAGGCGACCAGGCCACCGACGGTGTCGACGTCGAGATCCTCGTCGGGCTCCATTTCGTAGAGCTCGCAGAGGTCTTCGAGCGGCAGCCGCGCCGACACGCGGTACCGGTGCTCACCGAGGTCCTCCACCGGAACGACCTCGCCGGCGTCGTACTCGTCGACGATCTCGCCCACGATCTCTTCGAGCACATCCTCGATGGTGACCAGACCGGCGATCGCGCCGTACTCGTCGACGAGCAGCGCCATGTGGTTGCGGTCGAGCTGCATCTCCTTGAGCAGTTCGTCGAGCGGCTTGGAGTCCGGGACGAACACCGCCGGACGCATCACTTGTGCCACATTGGTGTCACGACCGCCGTTGGTCGAGTAATAGGTCTGCTGGACAAGGTCTTTCAGGTAGACGACGCCGACGATGTCGTCGACGTTCTCACCGATCACCGGGATGCGGGAATGCCCGCTGCGGACCGCCAACGACGTCGCTTGGCCTGCCGACTTGTCGCTCTCGATCCACACCATCTCGGTGCGCGGCACCATGACCTCACGGGCCGGGGTGTCGCCGAGTTCGAACACCGACTGGATCATCCGGCGTTCCTCGTCGGCGACGACGCCGCGCTGCTGGGCCAGGTCGACGACCTCGCGCAACTCGATCTCGGAGGCGAACGGGCCGTTGCGGAAACCGCGGCCGGGAGTCAGGGCGTTGCCGATCAACACCAGAAGGCGGCTGATCGGCGTGAGCAGCACCGAGATCGCCTGCAGCGGCAAGGCCGACATCAGCGCGATGGAGTAGGCGTTCTGCCTGCCGACCGTGCGCGGGCCGACGCCGATGGCCACGAAACTCGTCACCACCATGATCGCGGCCGAAGCCACCAGACCCCATCCGACACCGAGATGCCCGTCCAGGAAGGAAGCCAACAGCACGGTCGCGGTGATCTCGCACGTGATCCGTAGCAGTACAACGAGATTGATGTAGCGAGGCCGTTCGGCGACCACCCGGCTGAGCCGGGCCGCACCCGGACGTTCCTCACGGACCAGTTCTTCGATGCGCGCGATCGACACGGTCGAGAGGGCGGCGTCGATGGCGGCGAACAGGCCGCCGAACGCGACCAGCACCACGGCACCGAGCAGCGGAAGTAAGCCCGTCACGGTTCGTCGAAATATCGGGACTTGTCGAGCAGGCGCTGGTCTTTCTCGCTCTGCCGGTCGGCGTGGTACGCCTCCACCTGATCAGCCACCCATTCCTCGAGAAGCTGACGCTGCAGCGCGAACATCTCTTTTTCCTCGTCCGGCTCGGCGTGGTCGTAGCCGAGCAGATGCAGCACGCCGTGCACGGTCAGCAGGGCCAACTCCTGACCGAGCGAGTGCCCGGCCTTGGCCGCCTGTTGCTCGGCGAACTCCGGGCACAAGACGATGTCGCCGAGCATGGCCGGACCCGGCTCGGGCGCATCCGGCCGACCCCCGGGCTCCAGCTCATCCATCGGAAAACTCATCACATCGGTCGGACCGGGCAGGTCCATCCAGCGCATGTGCAGGTCGGCCATCGCCGCACTGTCCAGCAGCACCATCGACAGCTCAGCCGCCGGGTTCACGTCCATCTTGGCGATGACGAAGCGCGCGACGCTGATCAGCTCGTCCTCGGAGACATCGATGCCCGACTCGTTGGATACCTCGATGCTCATGATCGGCGGGGCCGTCCGTTCGATGAACGGCGTTGGGCACGGTTGAGCAATGCCGGCTCCTCATGTCGGGCGTACGCGTCGACGATCTCGGACACCAGGCGGTGCCGCACGACGTCGGCGCTGGTGAGTTCGGCGAAGTGGATGTCGTCGATACCGTCGAGGATGTTCATCGCCGCCCGCAGGCCCGAGGTGTTGCCGCCGGGCAGATCCACCTGCGTGATGTCGCCGGTGACAACGACTTTGGATCCGAACCCGAGACGGGTGAGGAACATCTTCATCTGTTCGGCGGTGGTGTTCTGCGCCTCGTCGAGGATGATGAACGCGTCATTCAACGTCCTACCACGCATGTACGCCAGCGGCGCGACCTCGATTACCCCGGCGCTCATCAGCTTCGGAATGAGCTCGGGGTCCATCATGTCGTGCAGTGCGTCGTACAGCGGCCGCAGGTACGGGTCGATCTTCTCGCTCAACGTGCCCGGCAGGAAGCCGAGGCGCTCACCGGCTTCCACCGCGGGGCGAGTCAGGATGATCCGGCTGACCTGCTTGGTCTGCAGGGCGCTGACCGCCTTGGCCATCGCCAGGTACGTCTTGCCGGTACCGGCCGGGCCGATGCCGAACACGATGGTGTGCGCATCGATGGCGTCGACGTAGCGCTTCTGATTCAGCGTTTTGGGCCGGATGGTCTTGCCGCGGCGGCTCAGGATGTCGAGCGTCAGTACCTCGGCCGGGGACTCGTCCTCGGCGCCGGTCAGGA
This sequence comes from Mycobacterium shunyiense, assembly GCF_058270035.1. Taxonomy (NCBI): domain Bacteria; kingdom Bacillati; phylum Actinomycetota; class Actinomycetes; order Mycobacteriales; family Mycobacteriaceae; genus Mycobacterium; species Mycobacterium shunyiense. The sequence continues at coordinate 372,588 of NZ_JBZDPT010000047.1, forward strand.
TGGCGACGCTGTGTCGCACCGCCTCGGGGGTCACCGCCTGGCCGCTGGAAGCTACGGCGATCAACTCGGCGACCACGCGCTCGGCCAGTGCCACGTCGGCCGGTTCGCCGGTAAAGGTGATTTCATTGCCGCGCGCATGGATATCGGCAGTCAGAAGTCTTTCGAGTGCCCGCAGATTCTCATCAGCCGAGCCGAGCAGGCCCACGATGATGTCGGGCGGAACAGTGATGCTGCTGCGGACCGATTGAGATGCGGTGGCCGACGAGTCAGCGGTCGTGTCGCGGGGCGTCACGTGGAGTTTGTGCCTGCTTTCCGTGTTTTCCTGACGGCCGGCTGCCGTCGTACTGTGGCCAGTTTACCGCTGGTCAACGACGCGCCCCAATGGTTAGGCGCGCCGACGGTGATCGGCGCTCTGAACGGCCTGCGAATCTGGCCGGTGATGTGCCCGCCAGGCCCTGTGGCGAGCGTGTCGCCTGTCCTCGCATTTCCGCCTTTGGAGCACAACAGGCTGCACATTCGTCACAGTGCTCAGCGATGCCTATATGAACTCCGGACGTTCCTATCAGCCTGCAAACGCATCCAGCTTGGCCTGCACCGCGTCGTTGTCCGGGCGGGCGTACGCTTTCCGCGATCCGCGCTCGTAGGAGATGAGCTGGGTACAGCGGTCGGCGGTCCCGGGGACGGTTTCCCCGCTCTTGATCACCTTGCCGGTCCTGGCCTCGCGAAACGTGATCTCGTATTCGACGGAGTAGTAGTCGACTTTGATCTTGTTCCCGTCGTCGTCGTCGACGCACTGGACGGATTTCACCTCGCTGCCCCGCTTTCGCTCCAGGCAGGCGACGACATTTATCTTGGAGAAGTCGTCGGACATTGCCGAATCGGAGGCCGAGAGCCAGATTTCATCGATGAGTCCGAGGCCCTTGAAGTAGGCGACGGCGTTGTACGGCTTGGCGTATTCCGCGGCGTTGGTGATGTGGTCGTTGTCGCACACCTGGGAGAAATCAGATGCCGACTGGGCGACCCGGTCCTGCCCCTCACCACTTACCTTGACGACCATGTAGCCCATGAATCCGACGAACGAGATGCTCACCACGGCAATGACCGCGACGATCACGATGCCGAGGCGCGATTTCTTCGGCGGCATCGGCGGACCGGCCTGAGGCCACTGCGGCGGCTGCCCGTACGAGGGCTGGCCGTAGGGCTGGCCGAATGGCCCCGAACCACCCGGCGCCCCGGGCCACTGCGGCGGTTGCGGTGGGGGCCAGTGCGGAGGCTGCTGCCCGTGCGGGGGTTGCCCGTAGGGCGGCGGACCTTGGGGCGACGGGCCCTGGGGCGGCAAACTCACGGTTGCAGCGTAATGCGAAGCCGGGCAGGCCGACAGCGCGAATTGCCCGATCACAGCGACCGTCGCCGGACTCCGCGCGAGGCAACGGTCCCGGCCCAAAGAAGTGACCGGTGGCGCCACAAACCGCTGTTACGCTCCCTCAGGCAATCTTTGGATGAGTCTCAACACAACGCTTCGGGGGAACGCAAGCATGGCGGGTGGTAAACACGGTTCGAGTAGTTCTCACCACAGCGGCGGCAACACCCACAACCGGTCCGACAGCGGAGACCACCACTCACGAGACCGCGGATCGAATCGTGGATCCGACGACGGCGGCGGGGACGGCCCGTTCAGCAAGTTCGAAGACATCAAAGATGCCGTCGATGGGGTCGGCGACATCGTCGATGACGTGAAATCGATCCTCGAAGGCGATCCGATGGGCGTGGTGGGCCTGGTGTCCGACGGTGCCCAGCTGGCCCAGAGTTTGATGCCCGCGGCCTACGCCACCCCGATCATCGAGGGCGGGTTGATCGGGCTGAACGTGATATCGAAAACGCTGGGCTTCGGCAATCCCAACTCCGGGGAGGACTTCAACGAAGGCGCCACCGGGCTCGAGTCGACCGGTCGCGGCCTCGAGCAGGCCTACCCGAGCTCGTGGGAGGGGTCAAGCTCCAGTGCTTACAGCAGCCAGAACTCGAAGCAGATCGACCGCACCTCGACGCTGATCAAGGCCGACAATCAGGTCATTTCCATCCTGAAGGCCGAGGCCGAGCAGGTCGCCAACACCCGCGACAACATGGACAACATCGCTACGTGTCTTGGCGCGGCCATTGCGCCTGCGATGGCTCTGATGGCGATCCCTATCGGCGGTGAGCCGGCGTCGCTTGCTTTCCAAGCGATCGCCGTCGGCGTCGCGACGGGCGCGGCCAGCATGACCATGAATGAGATGGTCTCCAACGCGATGAGCAACTCCAGTCAGCTGCAACAGGCCATCGCGCAATACCAGCAGGTGAGCAGCGAGGCGAAGCTGGGCGGCGGCTCGATGTCCGGCGCTCCGAGCATGCCAGGCACGGGTAATCCGAATACTTCCGGGAACGGTGACACGCCCACCGGGAGCTCGCCGGGCGGCAGCGAACCGACCGGAGGAACCCCCGCCGGTGGCGGCGGCACGTCGGGCGGTGGCACATCGGGTAGCGGAGGCGGCGGCACATCGGGGGCCGGCGGTGGCGCGTCATCCGGCGGCGGGGGCACACCCAGCAGCTCGGGAGCCGGAGCCACACCGTCGACGAGCGCGAGCTCTCCCAGCGGTGCAGCCGGCGGCGCATCGGGAAGTGGCGCGGGCGGCGGTGCCGGAATGCTGGGGTCGTTGGGATCGCTGGTCGGCCAGGTCGTCCAGGCGGCCACCCAAGCCGCCGGTCAGGCGCAACAAGCTGCCACCCAGGCCGCCCAACAAGCCGCCAGTCAGGCTCAGCAAGCCGCCGGCCAAGGCCAGGAAGGCGATCCCAACGCCGACGGCGAGAAGATTCAAACCGTCGGACGCGAGGAACCCAGCGCTGAACAGGAGGGCGCAGCCGGGGCGGGCAGCGAGGCCCCCGGTGAGCGGGCGCCGATCCACATCGCCGTTGACTTCGACGCCGAACGCCGCGTAGAGATGGACGTCCATCCCGATCAGGTCAACGGCCCGATTCATGTGAGTCTCGACCCCGCCAATCCGACTGCCCCGCCACGCATCACGCGCGAAGTTTAGGTTTGAGAGGAGCCTGATTTGTCCACGAAGTTGCAGGTTCAGACCAGTGAGGTTCGTGATCTGTCCGCCAAACAGCTTTCGGCCGCACAGGGATACGGCTCGACCGTCGGCGCCACCAGCAGCGCCAGCATGTCCGTCCTGATCAGTCACGGGGTGGTGTGTTCCGGAACCGCGATGGCCCTGTCGAGTGTGAATTCCGCCCGAGTCGCCGCGGTCACTGCGATGCAGTCGGTGTCCAGCGACCTTGCCGGAAACCTCGAGACGGCGGCGTCGTACTACGACCAGGTCGACTCGCAGGCCCAGAGCAGCATCGCTGCCCAGATGCATCCGGGTGGCAGCTGATGCCGGGTGGTTGGGACGACGACAGCGACGACGGCGGCGAGCATTTCGACGACGGCATGGATGCGCTGGACTTTGACGGGCCGGCGCACCGCGACGACGACTGGTCCGGTCTGGACGCTCTCGATGATCACGAACCCGATCATGGGACGGGCGGCGATTCCGACACCGAACTGTCCGGCTGGGACACAGCTCCCGACTACCCGGTTGCTCAAACTGACGCGGGGCCTGTCGATTTCGACGTCTACGGCCAGGAGGCCCACGGCACCGACGAGGCGGCTTCCCAGGCTCTGTTCACGGTCTCGCACCCGTCGCACCTGCTGAGCGTGACGGCGTCCATCAGTGGGGGCATCCATGCTGTCGAGCTGTCCCCCGACGCCGGCAGGATGACCGAAAGCCAACTGTCGCAGACGATCAAGGCGACCGCAGATTTGGCCAGCATGAAAGGCCGCTCGGTGCAGTACGAGCTGATCTACGAGTTGATGAGCCGCCAAGGTGTCGACAATGCCACCGTTGCCCGGTACCTGGACTACGACATCGGACTGCCCACTCCCCAACAGGCAGACGAAGCTGAGGCCGAAGCCGTGTCGGCGTATCTGCGCGCGACGCACTGAACCGGGCAGACCCCGGGGGCTAAATCGCCCAGCGTCCGGTCAGCACACCGATCGCGCCCAGCGCGACGGCTGCGGCCGTGGAGGTCCGCAGGACGCTCGGGCCCAACCGGACGGCCCTGGCTCCGGCTGCGGCGAAAGCGGCGATCTCTTCGTCGGCGATGCCGCCTTCGGGCCCGACGATCAGCATCAGTGAATCCGCCTGGGCCAGCGGCAGTTCGGCCAGTGGCTCGGTGGCGGATTCGTGCAGAGCGAGCACCACTGCACCGTCGGCCACGGCGTCGGCGACGCGCTGGGTGAGCGCAGCCGTGGACAGCACACCTTCGACCGCCGGGATGTAGGGACGACGGGACTGCCGGGCCGCGGAACGAGCCACCGCTTCCCAGCGGCGCAGGCCCTTTTCCACCTTCGGGCCCTCCCAGCGGGCCACACACCGAGTTGCCTGCCAGGCGACAAACCCGTCCGCGCCCGCCTCGGTTGCCAGCTCGACGGCCAGCTCCGAGCGATCGGACTTGGGCAGCGCCTGCACCACGGTGATGCTCGGGCGTGCGCGCGAGATGTCGACCCGCTCGATCACCCGCGCCGACAACCAGCCCTTGGCGGTGTCCTCGACGACACAGTGGGCCAGCGTTCCGGCACCGTCGCTCAGGTCTATCTGCTCGCCGGCCCGGATGCGTCGGACATTGGACGCATGAAACCCCTCGTCGCCGTCGACGACGGCGAGCTCCCCCGCGCCAGGCAGCGCGTCGACGTAGAAAAGCGCTGAGCTCACGTGGCAGCCCGCGGCGTCAGCGGCCGGTGAACGTCTCGCGCAAGCGGCTGAACAAACCGCCGGAACTCGCGGAGGCCTGCGTCGAGCGCACCTCCGCGACGTCGCGGGCCCGGTTCTCCTTCAGCTTGCGCAGCAGGTCGGTATCGGTGCTGTCCAGTCTCGACGGCACCACCACATCGATGTGGGCATGCAGGTCACCGCGGACCCCGGACCGCAGATGCGGCATACCGTGCCCGCGCAGTGTCGTCACCGCACCGGGCTGGGTACCGGCCGGAACGGTCAGTTCGGTCGGCCCGTCGAGGATCGCGTCGACGGTCACCGTGGTGCCGAGGGCGGCGTCCACCATCGGCACCGAGATCGTGCAGTGCAGGTCGTCGCCGTCGCGGACGAATGTCTCGTGCTGCTTCTCGTGGACCTCGACGTACAGATCGCCTGCCGGCCCGCCGCCGGGTCCGACCTCACCCTGCGCGGCGAGTCGCACCCGCATGCCGTCGCCGACCCCGGCCGGGATCTTGACGCTGATCTCACGGCGGGCACGCACCCGGCCGTCGCCGCCGCAGCGGTTGCACGGATCGGGGATGACCTCACCGATTCCCCCACATACGGGGCACGGACGGGTCGTCATCACCTGTCCCAGCAGCGAGCGCTGCACGGTCTGGATCTCGCCGCGGCCGTCGCAGGTGTCGCAGGCGACCGGCTTGGAATTGCCGTTGGTGCCCTTGCCCTGACACAGATCGCACAGCACCGCGGTGTCCACGGCCACCTGCTTGGTCACGCCGGTGGCGCACTCCGCGAGGTCCAACCGCATGCGCAGCAGTGAATCGGCGCCGGGACGGACCCGGCCGATCGGTCCGCGCGACGAGGTTCCGCCACCGAAGAACGCCTCGAACACGTCGCCGAGCCCACCGAACCCGCTGAACCCACCGGGCGCGCCGCCGACCGACTCCATCGGGTCGCCGCCCATGTCCACGATGCGGCGTTTCTCCGGATCCGACAGCACCTCATAGGCGACCTGGATCTCGGTGAACCGGCTCTGGGCTTCCTCGTCGGGATTGACGTCGGGATGCAGCTCACGCGCCAATCGCCGATAGGCACGTTTGATCTCTGAATCGCTCGCGCCTTTGCTCACTCCGAGCAAGCCGTAATAATCGCGTGCCACGCTGACCTTGCCTGACCTTTCTGTGCCGGATCGACCGGCTGCCTTACCGAGTACCTAGGACTTCGCCGATATAGAGAGCAACCGCCGCGACATTGGCGATCGTTCCCGGGTAGTCCATTCGGGTGGGACCGACCACACCCATTCCGCCGTACACCTTGCCCGAGCTGCCGTACGTGGTGCTCACCACCGACGTCCCCAGCATCTGCTCGGCCTCGGTCTCATGACCGATCCGCACGGTTACCTTGCCCGCTTCCTGCTGGGCCGCCAACAGCCGCAGTACCACCACCTGCTCTTCGAGCGCCTCCAGCACCGACCGCAGCGATCCGCCGAAATCGGCGGTGTTGCGGGTCAGGTTGGCGGTGCCACCCAGCAGCAGTCGCTCTTCGGTGTGCTCGACGAGCGTCTCCACCAGAACTGTCGCCGAGCGGCCGACGGCATCCGCCAGTGCGCCGTGGCCGTTGAGGTGAGTGGCCAGATCGCTCACTGCGATCGACGCCGCTGTGAGTGGCTTGCCCTCCAGCGCCTGCCCCAGCATCTCGCGGAGTTTCGACAACTCATGCTCGTCGATGGCATCACCGAGCTCCACGATGCGCTGATCCACCCGGCCCGAATCGGTGATGACCACCAGCAGCAACCGGGCCGGCGTCAGTGCCACCACCTCGAGGTGACGCACGGACGAGGTGGAAAGCGTCGGGTACTGCACGATCGCGACCTGCCGGGTCAGCTGCGCCAGCAGCCGCACCGCGCGCCGCAGCACATCGTCGAGGTCGACCCCGGACTCCAGGAAGGACAAGATCGCCCGGCGCTCCGATGAAGACAGCGGCTTGACGTTGTCGATCCGGTCGACGAACTCGCGGTAGCCCTTCTCGGTGGGCACCCGGCCCGAGCTCGTGTGCGGCTGGGTGATGTAGCCCTCGGCTTCGAGCACCGCCATGTCATTGCGGACCGTGGCGCTCGATACGCCGAGGTTGTGACGGTCCACCAGAGTCTTGGAGCCGATCGGCTCCTTGGTGGCCACGAAGTCGGCGACGATGGCCCGTAGCACCTCGAAACGACGCTCGTCGGCACTCCCCACCTGTTCACCTACCCTTCGCAGCAGCGACGTGTGCATTTAGCTCGGTTCATTTTACTGACCAGCAGCAGGTTTACCGATTCTGCGGTGACAGGTCCACACCAGCACGCCGGGCGACACCGGCGCGGGCGCTTACCCACAAGCGTATTAACCTAGGCAACTATGCCGATGGCAACACCGCGCGCTACTGCGACGGAGGCGGGCCGGCGATGATCTTCAAGGGCGTCCAAGAGGGCAAACCGTACCCGGAGCACGGGCTCTCCCACCGGGACTGGTCCCGCATCCCGCCGCGGCAGCTGCGCCTCGATGAGCTGGTCACGACCACCACGGTGCTCGCTCTCGACCGGCTGCTGTCCGAAGACTCGACCTTCTACGGCGACCTGTTTCCGCACGCGGTGAAGTGGCGCGGCGACATCTACCTGGAGGACGGGCTGCACCGGGCCGTGCGTTCGGCGCTGCGGAACCGCACCATCCTGCATGCCCGGTTGTTCGACATGGACGCGCTCGCCCCGACCCCGGCGTGACCCGCCGGCGGTCTCGGTCGGCTGCTAACCGACCAGCGCCTCACGCAGGCTGCGGGGCCGGATGTCGGGCCAGTTCTGCTCGACGTAGCTCAGGCACTCGGCGCGGCCTGCCGCACCGAAGACCACCCGCCAGCCCGCGGGCACCTCGGCGAATGCCGGCCAGAGGCTGTGCTGGTCCTCATCGTTGACCAGCACGTAGAAGGCGCCGTTCTCGTCATCGAACGGATTGGAACTCATCGAGTCTCCTCATCGAGGGGTGGACCAGGTTCGCACCCAGTACCCGGTCGGACAACAGGCCGAGACAACTCAGGTTGGGAAAGCCGGGGCCCTGGGTGAGCCCGGCCAGTCCCGGCAGGAACAACTTCGGGAACACATCGGTCAGTGCCAGGTCATGGCCGATGTGCTCCTGCAGCGAATCACTGCTCAGCGGACCGCCGAGGCCGAGCTCGAGTAGGTCCAGCGCATCCTGGCTGAACAACGGGGCGAACCACAACGAGTCGGCGCCGGACCCGTCGATCACCAGGTCGAAGCCGTGCACGGTCTCGACCGCTTCACCGCCGGTGTTGGTCGACAACGTCAACCGGATCCGCTCGTCGCGGGCCACTGCGTGTGCGACCCGGCCCCGCAGGTGACGGATGCGGTCGTCGGCCAGCAGGGCATCCTGTACCCGCGCCGAGAACACCCCACGATCGGTGCGGGCCAAGGCATCCCGGCGCTCGGCCAGGGTCAGCCCGGTCCACCCGGTCGGATCGGAGAACAGGGTGTTCTCGAAGAATCCCTCGCCGCGGGTGAACAGAGTGACCGTCGGTGAGATCACGGTGATCGTCGAAACCCGGTGGCGGAAGAGCTCGTTGAGCATCGAAGCGGCCGTCTCGCCGCCGCCGATCACGGCGACTCGCTCCGCGGTGATCATCTCGTGCTTGCCGGCCTGATGCCAGAACTGGGCGATCGACATCACCCGGGGGTTGCCCGGCAGCACCGAACGTTCGGCCTGACCGGGCCCGGTGATCATCAGGCCGTCGGCGCACACGGTGCCCTCGGCGGTGCGCAGCGCCCACCGGGGGGCACCTGTCGAACTGTCGGCACCGCCGGCGTCACCATCGACCGAGATCTGTTCCACCTCACCGAGAACCACGTTCATCCCGACGTCCTCGGCCACCCACCCGAGATACTGGCTCCAGCGCCGGTGGGTCGGTGCGGGCCGACCGCGGTCGACCCATTCGGCGAATCCACCGGTGGCGATCAGGTAGGCCTGCCAACTGTGCCGGGTCATCCGTTCGTCGAGTTCGGCGTTACGCCGCGACACCAGAGACGACCGGTAGGGGAAGCCGACGTCCTTCTCGGGCCCGGTGCCGAGGCGATGGTTGCCATCGGTCCAACCACCGACGGCCTGCCAGTTGGCGGCCACCCCGGCACGTTCGACGACGACGACCTCGGGGGCCGGCACGCCCATCGCCCGCAGTTCGGCGGCCTTGGCCGCCACCGCGATGGCCTTGGGCCCGGCACCGATGACGGCCAGGGTGGGGGCCGATGGGGTACTCATGGGGTCACCTCTCGCAACACCTCTCGTAATGCGTCCAGCCACATCTCCTGCAGGGTGGCGATGTCCTCGGCCGACAGAATGTCGGGCAGGGTCCGCCACTGGGTGCCGAGCACGGCCGATCCGTCGCGGTCGATCACCGCGGCCATGATCGTCAGCTCATGGCGCACAGCGACATTGGGTTCGGGAATCGGGGTCACCCCGGTCTGCAACGAACGGTCCTGCAGCAGGGCGTGATCGGCCGCGTCCAGTTCGATACGGCCCAGATAGTTGAGCAGCACCTGCGGATCCCGGTGGGCGCCGAGCCGCCGGCCGGTGTCCTCGCGCAGGTACCGCAGCAGGCCGTAGTCGATGGCGTCGCCGGGGATGGCGGCCACCTGCGCGACGACCCCCCTTACGTCGTCGGCGGTCAGCCGCAACGGATAGATCATGCTGAGCAACCCCGCGGTGTCGCCGGTATCGACCTCGCCGTGACCGGACACCACGGCATCGGACCGGCCGTGGGTTTCCAGCGCCAGCAGTGGCGCCGGGGTCGGCTGACCACGGTGGCAGCGCCAATTGGTCAGCGCCCGAGCGGTTACCGCGGCCAGCACCTCGGTCACCGGCAATGCGCCGGTGAGCAGTCTGGCCGTCACATCGGGTTCGGCGAAGGCCATCTTGATGGTCACCCCGGCCATCCGGTCGGCGGCCGGATCGATCCGGCGCGCACCGATGTCCGGATCGCCACCGTCGAATTGCCGCTCCCAAAAGCCGCAGGTGTCGAGCGTGGCCGCCCGGTCAGAGAGCAACCGGGACCACTGCCGCAACGAGGTATGTTCACGCACGGGCAGCGGCGTCCGGCCGGAAGCGAGCGCATGCCAGGCATTTTCGAGCTCGCCGACCAGGATCCGCCACGATGCCGGGTCCAGGGCCAGCACGTGGGCGGTGAGGATCAGCAGGCCGCCGTCCGTCCGCGGGTGATGCAGCCACACCGCGTCGAGCATCGACCCGTTCTGCGGATCGAGGCGCTGCACCGAAAGGTCGGCCTGTTCGGCCACCGCGGCTTCGAGCTCACCCGACCCGGTCGCCTCCGACAGCACCTCACCGCGCTCATGCGGCACGAGCGTCAGGGCCTCAAGGTCCAAACGGGTGCGCAGCACCTCATGCCCGTCGATCACGTTGCGCAGCAGGGTTTCCAGCTGTGCCCGGGTGATCCCGCCGGGCAGCCGGAACACCTCGGTCTGGGCGAGCCGGCGTGGGTCGCCGTACTGGTACAGCCAGCGCCCGTTCGGCAGCAGCGGGATCGGGGTGATGTCGGGTGCGGCTTGGTCGGCCGCATCTCGGTCCTGCGCGACGGCGTCCGCATCGGCATCGATCGCGGCCGCGAGCTCGCGGACTGTCGCACAGTCCAACATCAGGCGGGCACGCAATGCCACGCCACGGCGCCGCACAGCCTGGACCACCGACAGGGCCACGATGCTGTCCAGCCCGAGATCGAGGAAGTCGGCGGTGACGTCCACGCCCGCGCCGTCAGCGGTCCCCAGCACCTCGGACAGCACCTGGGCCAGCAGCCGCTCGGTGTCGGTGGCGGGGTGCTCGGCCCCTTCGGAGCGTCCGCCGGTACCCAGCGCCGCCAGCGCGGCGTCGTCGACCTTGCCGTTGGTGGTCAGTGGAATCTCGTCGACGGCCACGATGTGGTGGGGCACCAGATGTCTGGGCAGGGTGTCGGTCAGCATTCCCCGTAGCTCGGTGACCGGGGTGTCGGTGACCACATACGCGACCAGTCGCGGCCCGCTGCGGTGCTGCCGTACCGCCACATGGGCGTGCCGCACCCCTGGATGGGCGTGCAACGTCGCGGCCACCTCGCCTGGCTCCACCCGGAAACCACGGATCTTGACCTGATCGTCGCTGCGGCCGAGGAATTCAATGCCACCCGACTCGGGATTCCGACGCACCACGTCACCGGTGCGGTACATCCGGGCACCCGGCGTGAACGGATCGGCCACGAACCGCCCTGCCGTCTCCCCCGGTCTGCCGAGATAGCCGCGGGTCAATTGACCACCGGCCAAATACAGTTCGCCGCACACTCCGTCAGGAACCGGGCGAAGCCAGCTGTCGAGGACGTAGGCCGCGGTCGACTCCGTGGGACGCCCGATACCGGGCTGCGCATACTCGGCGATGGACGCGACGACGGCTTCCACCGTGGTCTCGGTCGGGCCGTAGCAGTTGTGGGCCGACATGCCGGTGCGCTCGCATTCGGCCTGGATCCCCTGCCAGGTGGCGGTGTCGATGGCCTCGCCGCCGAGCGCCAGCACCGCCAACGGCACCTGGGTGAGCAGGCCGGCAGCCCGCAGGGAGGCGAACATCGACGGCGTGGTGTCGATCATGTCGATGGCGAAGCGCCCGATGGTCTCCACCACGGCCTCGGCGTCGCGCTGCACCTCGTCGGAGACGATGTGCACGGTGTGCCCGTCGAGCAGGGCCGCCAACGGCTGCCAGGCCGCATCGAAGGTGAACGACCACGCGTGGGCCACTCGCAGTGGACGACCGAGGCGCTCGGCCGCCGGCCGAAGCACCTGATGGGCATGGTCGGCGCAATAGGCCAACAGCGCCTGATGGGTTCCGATGACGCCCTTGGGTTTTCCGGTCGTACCGGAGGTGAAGACGATGTAGGCGCCCTGCCCGGGGTGGATCGGTGCGGGCCGGTAATCGGTGTCCGTTCCGGAATCGACAGATGCCAGCAGGGTTTCGTCGACGACCAGCGGGTGGCGGCCTGAGCCGATCTGGCGGAGGATCTCGGCAACCCGTTCCTCGGGCATGGCCGGATCCAGTGGCACGATCATCGCGCCCGCCTTGAGCACCGCGAGCATCGCCACGACGTAGTCGGGCCCACGTCGCAACCGGATCGGGACCGGAGCCTCGACGGACACTCCACGGCGGATCAGCGCGGCAGCCAGGCGGTCGGCGGCCTCGTCGAGTTCGCGATAGCTGAGCTCGCCGCCGTCCCAGCTCAGGGCCACCGAACCGAGGCGTTCGGCGGCGGCCTCGCTGAACGTGGTGTGGAAGCCGGTGTGGGAACCACCGGCCCGCTGGGTGATCGGTGGCGCACCGACGGGCCGCGGCTCGTCATCGAGGGTGACCGCGACCTCGCGCAGCGGACGCTCCCAGCGATCCAGCAGCCGCTGGACCACGGTCAGCACCCGTAGTCCCAGAGCACGCGGGTCGAGCTGTCCCAGTGCCCCACCGAGGGTTTCCACGAGCACCGTGAGGCGGCCGTGGGTGGGATGCGCGGCGATGGTGACCGGGAAGTGGGACAGGCTCTCCAACGCCGCGGGCCGCAACACGGCCTCGCCGAGGGCGAACTCGTCGCTGCCGACCAACCCGCCGGGCGGGAAGTTCTCGTAGACCAGCAGCGTGTCGTAGAGCTCACCGATCCCACCGAGTGAACGCAACTCGGTGTGGCTGAGGTAGCTGTGCTCGCGCAGCTCGGCGGCCTCCCGCTGCAGCGCCAGGCACTGACCGCCGACCGGAAGGCCGGGGTCGACCCGGACCCGCAGCGGCACGGTGTTGATGAACAGGCCGACCATCGACTCGACGCCGGCCAGCTCGTCCGGGCGGCCCGACACCGTGACGCCGTACACCACGTCGGCGCGGTCGGTGAAGACCGAAAGAATTGTCGCCCAAGCCATCTGGAACAACGTGTTGACTGTTACGCCGCGTTTCCGGGCGGCCTCGAAGATCGCGGCGGACTGTTGCTCGTCGAGGGTCACCTCGGTGCGGGCCGGCAGACCCGGCTCGGCCGCCCGTCCGGACAACGCCGGCGACAACAAGGTAGGGGCGTCCATGCCGTACAGATGTGCCTGCCACCGTGCCCGGCTGTCCGCTTGATCGCGCCCGGCCAACCAGCCGATGTAGTCGCGATAGGGGCGAACCGCCGAGGGCAGCGCGGTCGCGTCCCCCTTCGCCCCGTAGAGCGCGATCAACTCACCGACGAACACCGGCAGCGACCAGCCGTCGATCGCGATGTGATGGGCAACGATCACCAGTCGCCAGCGTTGCCCGGGCTTTTCGATGAGCAGGAATCGGATCAGCGGCCCTCGACCCAGGTCGAAGCGCCGGGCACGTTCCTCGGATTCCAGGGCGAACGCCTGCGCGTCGTCGGCCTGCACGTGCCGCCACGGCAGTTCGACGGCCGACGGGACCACTGCGACGGGGCGCCTCAGGTTTCCCTGGAAGAAGCTGGCCCGCAGGTTCGGATGGCGCACCAGCATGGCTTCGGCACTGGCCCGCAGCAGCTCGGCGTCGACTGCCCCGTCGATGTCGGCGGCCATCGCGATGAGGTAGGGGTCCGCCCCCTCGTCTCCTTCGGTCAGCCCGGCCAGCGAGTACAGCCCCTGTTGCAGTGGGCTGAGCGCCAGGACGTCCTCAACGCCGGGCGGTGTTCCGGTGGTCGTCATGTCGAGATCCCCTGGTCCTGTCCCCATCCCGCGGTCAACGCGGCGAGCTCGTCGGGCGACAGGCCCGAGGCGGACATGGGCTCATGGTGCACGTCAGCAGCTACGGTGCCGTTACCGTCACCCGCGCGGTCGATCGCGGCGGCCAGATCCGCGAGCCCGGGATGCTCGAACACCATGCGCGCCGTCATCGCCACACCGGCATCCCTGGCCCGCGCCGCGAGCTGCACGGCCAGGATGCTATCGCCGCCGAGGGTGAAGAAGTCGTCGTAGCGGCCCACGTCGGTGGCACCGAGCAGGGTCACCAGCATCGCCGCCAGCGTCACCTCGGTCGGGGTGGCCGGCGGTTCGGCGGGCGCCGTCGAGGTGATGCGCGGACGGGTCAGCCCGGCAGGTTCGATGCTGTCGACGACCGTCAGCACCGCACCGACGAATTCCTCTGGCAGCGCAGCTCGCACGGTCTCCAGGACGGTCTCGGTGTCCACGGTTCCGGGCTCGAGGACCAAGTAGCCGGCCACGGTGGTGGCACCGCGAGTCTCCCAATGCCGGGTTGCAGCGGCGGCCACCCCGTCGATCCCCTCCAGGACAGCCTGCAGACGCGGTTCACCGGTGGTGATGGGCTCCAGCCGGCCGTCGACAGTCCAGCGGGCCCGGTCCCCGGTGCGATACAACCGGCCGTCCCCGAAGGGGTTGGGCGCGAAGCGATCGGCACCGACGCCGGTGGCCGCGCCGGCTGCCTCGTCCACCGCACCGCCGGCGTAGTAGACGTCACCCACGACACCGATGGCCACCGGTTGCCGCCATTCGTCCAGCAGGTAGACGCGATCTGCGCCCTCGGTCTGCGGCAGCCCGGCCGGCGGCACCGCCTTGCGGCTCCAGTCATCGACCAGCAGGTCGCGTTCGGCCGTATCGAGCACCGCGATGTCGCGCACCGTCTGGTCGGCGTCACCGGCGAATGCCCCGACGATGCGGTGCAGCCAGTCCACGAGGCGCGCTGCGGTGGCCGCCTCGTAGAGCTCGGTGCGGTAGATGACGGTGGCCCGATATCCGGCACCGGCTTCGGCGAAGAAGTTGAGCGACAGGTCCGCATGGGCCACGTCGAACGTGGGTTCCAGTGCGGTGAAAAGGGTTTCACCGTCGGCACCGGTGTCGATGACCTGACTTGCCGGCAGGTCCTCACGCACGTGCACCACCACACCGAAAAGCGGATTGCGTGCCAGCGAGCGCACCGGGCTGACTGCGTCGACCACCCGGTCGAACGGCAGGTCCTGGTGCTTGTAGGCGGCCAGCGCCATGTCACGGGAACGCCGCAGCACCTCCCGCAGAGTCGGGTTGCCTGACAGGTCGTTGCGCAGCACCACGATGTTGATGAAGAACCCGATCAGCGCGTCGAGCTCAGGTGCGGTGCGTCCGGCCACCGGTGTGCCCAGCGCGATGTCGGAGCCCTGCCCGGCTTTGTGCAGGGCGATCGCAACGGCGGCCTGCAGCACCATGAACTCGGTGACGCCGAGTTCACGGGCGAGTTCGACGAGCTTGTCCCGGACGCCCACGTCGATGGTGAAATCGAGCGCCTTACCCTCTCCGGTCGGCACCGGCGGGCGTGGAAAGTCCGGTTGCAGGCCGTTCTCGACGTCATGGTCGGCCGACAGACCGGCCAGTTGCCTTGTCCAGTAGTCGCGTTGCTCGGCGATTCGCTCGTCCGCGCCCGAAAGCACTTCGGCCTGCCAGTCCGCGAAGTCGGCGTACTGGACCGGTAGCGGTGCCCAGTCGGGTGCCGTACCTGCCCGGCGGGCGTGGTAGGCGGTCATCAGATCGGTGAACAGCACTGCGCCCGACCAATGGTCGGCGGCGATGTGGTGCACGATCAAAGACAGCACGTGCGCACCCGGAGTGGACAGCACCGCCGCCCGGATCGGCCACTCGTTCTCCAGGTCGAAGCAGTAGCGCCGCTCGGTATCGAGTTCGCCCTGCAACCAGTCCTCACCGGAGCCGTCGGCACGGCGAACCGTCACCGGGGCCGCGGGATGGATGACCTGGTAAGGGACACCGTCGATTTCGCGGTAGGTGGTGCGCAGGATCTCGTGTCGGGCAACCACATCGCCGACCGCCGCTGCCAGTGCCTCGGCGTCGCAGGGTCCGGTCAGCCGGGCCGCGAAGGGCACGTTGTTGACCGGGTTGGGTCCGTCGATGCGGAACTGGAACCACTGCCGGTGCTGGGCCGCCGACATCTGCGACGGTCCGGTGTGTTGTGCAGCCACGATCGGCGGCAGGCCAACGCCGGTACCCGAGGCCTGCAATTCGTCGACGCGAGCGGCCAGACCCGC
This sequence comes from Mycobacterium shunyiense, assembly GCF_058270035.1. Classification (NCBI taxonomy): domain Bacteria; kingdom Bacillati; phylum Actinomycetota; class Actinomycetes; order Mycobacteriales; family Mycobacteriaceae; genus Mycobacterium; species Mycobacterium shunyiense. The sequence continues at coordinate 388,433 of NZ_JBZDPT010000047.1, forward strand.
CACCGTGGCGTTCTCGAACACGTCGGCCACGCCGAGGTCGACCCCGAATCGGGCCCGCACCGCGGCAACGAGTTTGGTGGCCAGCAGGGAGTGACCGCCCAGATCGAAGAACGAATCGTCGGCGCCGACACCGTCCCGTTCGAGCAGTTCACCGAACAGGGCAACGATCTCGTGTTCGGTTTCGGTGTCCGGCGCGCGGAATTCGGTGGCCGAACGAATCTCCGGTTCGGGCAGTGCCCGCCGATCGATCTTGCCGTGCGCGGTGATCGGGATCTCGGCAAGCTCGACGAACGCGGCCGGGATCATGTATTCGGGCAGCGCGGCGGTCACCCTGGCCCGGATGCGGTCGATCTCGACCCGCTCGGCACCGGCGGCCGGCGTGATGTAGGCGACCAGGCTCTTGCCCAGCGACGGCAGATCGCTTACGACCACGACGGCCTGCCCGACCGACGGGTCGACGGAAATGGCCGAGGAGATCTCGCCGAGCTCGATTCGGAAGCCACGGACCTTTACCTGCTCGTCGGCGCGGCCGACGAACTCGATGTCACCGTCGGCGTTCCGCCGAGCCAGGTCACCGGACCGGTACATCCGTCCGCCGGGATTGAACGGGTCGGCCACGAACCGTTCGGCGGTGAGTCGCGGGCGGTCGTGATAGCCGTGCGCGACATGTGTTCCGCCGATGTAGATCTCGCCGATCACGCCGACCGGAACGGGCTGCATCGCGTCGTCGAGCAGATGGATCGTGGTGTTGATCTTCGGTGTGCCGATCGGCACGATCCGGGAGCCCTGCTTGCCCTCCACCTTGTAACGGGTGCAGTTGAGCACCGTTTCGGTGGGTCCGTAGAAGTTGTGCAGCAGGGAATCGAAGGTGGCGAGGAACTTGTCGGCGATCTCGCCGGGCAACGCCTCGCCACCGATCGGCACGCGCTGCAGCGTGCGCCACTCGTTGACACCGGGCAACGACAGGAACAGTCCGAGCAACGACGGGACGAAGTGCATCGAGGTGATGCCCTCGTTGCGCAGCAAATCGGTGAGGTAGCCGATGTCGCCCAGGCCACCCGGCTTCGGGATCACCAGGCGCGCGCCGGCGGCCAGCATGCCGAAGATCTCGCCGATCGACACGTCGAAGCTCTGCGAAGCCACCTGCAGCAGGCGTTCGTCCTCGGTGACCTCGTAATCGCCGCCGAACCAGACGAAGTACTCCGCGATCGGCCGGTGCGGCACCGGCACGCCCTTGGGCAGGCCGGTGGACCCCGAGGTGTAGATCAGGTACGCGGTGTTGTCGGGGCCCAGCGGGCGGATCCGCTCGGTGTCGGTGGGATCGGTGACCGGATAGTTCTCCAGCCCGCCGACCGGCTCTCGCAGAATGGTTTTCGGGTCCGAGTCGGACAAAATGTAGGTGAGTCGGTCCTCGGGATAGGTCGGGTCGACCGGCAGGTAAACCGCACCGGCCTTGACGATGCCCAGTGCCGTGATGACCAGGTCGGGCGACTTCTCCAGCAGCACCGCCACCCGGTCCTCGGTGCCGATGCCCTGCTCGATCAGCCAGTGCGCCAACTGGTTCGCCGACTCGTTGATCTCGCGATAGGTGTAGTGGCGACCCTCGTAGACCACCGCGACGGCATCGGGGGTACGGGCAGCCTGCTCTGTGACCAGCGCGCCCAATGTGGTTGCCGGCGTGTCGAACTGCTCACCGGTTGACACCGAACGCATCCACTCGGCGTCCTCGGCGGTCAACAGGTCCAGCGCGCCCAGCGGCCGGTCGGGCTCGGCGAGCGCACAGTCGAGCAGCACGGCAAAGTGCCGCAGCATCTGGGCGGCGAGGTCGGCATCCAGCACCTCGGTGAGATGTTCGGCCTCCACCACCGCACCCTCGGCGTCGAGTTCGACCATGAAACCCAAGGGCAGCTGGGTGTGTTGGCCGCGCAGCTCGGCGCGTTCGCACGTCACGCCGTCCGGACGGAAGCCGCCGCCGTCGGGCTCGCGGAACCCAAAGCTCACCCGTGTCATCCGCTCGGCACCGTGGCGCCGGTCCGGGTTGAGTTCGGCCACCACCCGGTCGAGGTTGACCCGCTGATGGGTGAAGGCACCGATCGCGGTATCGCGCGTGGCCTCGACCAGGTCCCGGAATCCGAGCGTGGCCTGTGGACGCAGTCGCATCGCCACCGTGTTGCCGTAGTAGCCGATGGTCTCGTCGGTGTCGCGGTTCAAAACCGGGGTGGCGACCAGGAAATCGTCAGTGTGGGTGTAGCGGTGGATGAGTGCACCGAACGCCGCGAGCAACACCATGTAGGGGGTGGCCCCGGTGTCGCGGGCCAGCGCCGCCACCTGCCGGACGGTCTCGGCCGACAACCGGACCGTGCTGCGCTGGGAACGAAAACCGCTGGGCACCACTGAACCCGCGGGGCCCGGCAGCTCCAGCGGCTCCGGCGGAGCGGCCAGCACCTCGCGCCAGTACGCCAGATCCGCATCACCGTCCGGAGCCTCGGATACCGGGACCCGCGGAGTCTCGCCGAGCTGCGTCCCGCTGTACGCCCGGGTCAGGTCGGTGAAGAACACCCGCCACGAGCCGTCGTCCCAGGCGATGTGATGCGCCACAAGCAACATCACGTGTTCGCTCGGGCCGGTCTTGATCAATGTGATCCGCACCGGCGATTCGCTGCTCAGGTCGAAGGCCGTGCCGAATTCACGCTGAGCCAGCACCTCGAGGCGCAGCTTTCGCGCCCGCTCGGACTTGTCGGACAGGTCGTGCACCGTCCACCCCGGGGCCAGGTCATCGTGCACCGTCGCCGTCGGCTCGCCGTTCTCGTCGGCCCGGTAGGTGGTGCGCAGGATCGGATGCCGCCCCGCCACCGCAATCAGCGCGTCGTGCAGCCGCTCGGTGTCGACCACGCCGTCAAGCCGGTAGGACAGGCAGATGTTGAGCAGGACCCCGCTCGGATCGAAACTCTGCACGAACCACATCCGCCGCTGCCCGTCCGACAGCACGGTGGGATCGACCGGCACGCCCGCGTCCGCCTGTCCGGACTCCCCCGATGCTGACGCGAGGCCCCGCTCGGCAAGCCTGCGCCGCATCAGCTCCAGACGCGCGTCGGAGGTGCGGGGGGCAGCCGAATCGGCACTAACCATGTCAGTCACGCGAAAATGCTTCCTTTTCAGGTCTTTCCAAATGCTCGATCACTTCGGCAGCGGTGGCGCCACCGAGGATGGTGGCCAGCGGCACGGCACGGCCGGTGGCCTTCTTGAGCTTCTTACGTAGGTCGATCGCCAGCAGCGAGTCGACGCCGAGATCCAGCAGCGACGCGTCGAGATCCAGTCCGGTGGTGTCGTCGAGCTTCAACACCGCACCGAGCGCGATCCGCATCGCGCCTGTGGCATCGGACGCCTCGGCAGTGTCGACAACCGGAGCCTCGGCAGTGTCGACAACCGGTTCGGGTTGGGCCGCCGCACCGAGGAAGGTCCGCAGTCGTTCCGCGTCGGCGGTGAACACCAGTGGATCGGCCGGGTAATCCCGCAGCCCGGCCTCCACTGCACGGTCGGGCGCCATGGCTCGCAGGCCCGACCGCTCTACCCGACTGATCTCACCGGAATCGATGATGCCGTCTCCCGGCCACAGTCCCCATCGCACCGAGGTGCAGCGCCGACCGTGTTCGCGCAGCTGCGCACCGAGGGCGTCGAGCAGCCGGTTGGCCGCAGAGTAGGCGGCATGGCCATACCCGCCCCACAGGCCGGACACCGAGGAGCACAACACGATCCGGGCATCCGGTTGCATCGGCCAGACCGCGGCCAGGTTGGCCAGCCCGCTCACTTTGGCCGCAAAGGTATCCCGCACCGTTGCACCGGTCAGCTCGTCGCCGGCGGCGATCGTGGCGGACGCGGCCGCGTGGATCACCAGTGATGCCGGGCCGACCGCCAGTTCGGCGACCGTCGCGGCGATCTGTGCCGGGTCGGTGAGATCACAACGAGGAGCGACGATCTCGGTGCCGGGGGTGGAAAGCGCGGCCAGTTGCGTCTCATCAAGGCCGCTGCGGCTGAGCAGCACGATGCGCCGGGCCCCCTGCCCGGCCAGGTGACGGGCATAGTGCAGGCCCACCGCGCCGGCTCCGCCGGTGATGACCACCTCGTCGAACACCCCCGATTCGGCGGTCCAGGTCCGGGCGTCGGAGGTGTCATCGCGCATCCCACGGTGCCAGACCTCGAGTGCGGAACCGTTGCCCCGCAGGGCGATGTCTTCGGCATCGGTCAGCATTGCGCTGATCGTTGTCACCGCGGTGGCGGGGTCGATGGCCGATTCGGCCAGATCCAGGTGGCGGAAGGTCTGGTCGGGATGTTCGTAGCTCAGGCTACGGTGCATCGCCGCCAGTGCGGCGGCCTCGGGCCGTGGGCGCTGCGGTCCGTCGCCGATGGCTTCACCACCGACGGTGACCAGCCATACATCGCGGGTCTCCGGCGAAATCGCCCCGACATAACCCAGTAACCCCTCATCGACGCGGCGGCTCAGAGATTCTGCCGCCGCCACCGCATCGTCGTGCTCGGACACCGGCGCGACCACGACCAGCAGGTCGGCTTCGGCGGGGGCGACCACGGTGGTTGCGTCCATCTCCTCGGCTGCACGTTGCAGCGTGGCGGCGGGCCCCTGTCCGGCGGCCAGATCGAGCACCGCGATCCGGCGCTGTCCGGCAGGCGTGGCGGGGAGGCCGTGGTTCTGCCAATGCTCGACGCCGACCGTCAAGCCCCCTGCGGCCGGCGGTAGCGGTTGCGGTGTGGCCCAGAGGTGTTCGGCGCGCATGGGCGCGAACGGGAAGTCGCGCAGCGACTCGGCGGCATGGTTCGGGAGATCGCTCCAGCGGTAGCCGGCATCGGCCATCGCGACGGAGACGATGTTGGCGCTGAGCCGGTCGGTGACCGGTTCGTCGCGCCGGCCCGATCCCACCATCACCACCGGCCCGCCGGTGAGTTCGGCCGCGTCTTCGAGCAGATCGCCCATGGCGAACAGCAGCGCCGGATGTGCGGAGAGTTCGACGAAGATCCGGGCGCCGCGCCGCGCCGCCATCTCGATGGCGCGGTCGAAGCGCACCGTGCTGCGCAGGTTGGTGTACCAGTAGTCGGTGAATCCGGTTCCGGCCGCCACCACGTCGGCGGTGGCCGAGCCGATGAACTGCACCGGTGACTCAGTGAATCCTGCGGAGGGAAGCAGTGATTCGAGCTCGCCCCGCGACCCGTCCAGCGCGGTGGTGTGCGCCGGGAACCACATCTCGATCTCTTTGGCGAATGCTCCGCGCCCGGCCACGGTCGCCACCGCTGCGGCCACCGCGTCGGTCTCCCCCGACACCGCCACCGATGAGCGGGAGTTCACCACCGACAGTTCCAGCCAACCCGGGGTTTCGGCGACCACCTTCGAGGCTTCCTCGGGTGTGATTCCGAGGACCGCGACGCGGTAGGGCCCGGTCAAGCGGTCCAACACGGTCGCGCGGGCGATCACCACGGCCACTGCGTCGGGCAGGGTGATCGTACCGGCCACGTAGGCCGCACCGATCTCGCCGAGACTGTGACCGACGGTGATATCGGGCAGCACACCGCAGGACCGCCACACCCGGGCCAACGCCACACCGTGGACGAACTGAGCGCCCTGGATCTGCACCTGGGAGAAATCATTGGTGACCGCAGCCGAATCCGGCTCAGCCAGAAGATAATCCAGCGGTGACTCGGCGCCGGCAGCCTGGAACTGCGCGGCACATCTGTCGACCTCGGCCCGATAAACAGGAAGCCGCTCGTAGGCCTGCACGCCCATCGACGGCCACTGACTGCCCTGGCCGGGGAACACGAAGGCGATGCGGGCGCCCGAACCCGATCCCGGTGACCCCGCTTGCGCGCGGGTGACCAGCGGGTGGTCCGCCCCATCGGCCAACGCACGCAGACCCGCGGTGAGTTCATCGCGGTCGACGGCCCGGACCACAGCGCGGTGGCGGCGCAGGCGCCGGGTGGACCGCAGGGTGGTGGCGACGTCGTCCGCACTCACCTCGGGACGGGTGTCGAGATAGCGCAGGATGGCCGCGGCGTCGGTTCCGATCAGTTCCTCGGCGTGTGCACTGAGCAGGACAGCTGTGCGCCCGTCGGGCAGAGAGTGGCCTTCGGTCATGCTGCGGCCCCTGGGACCTCGGGAACCGCGACGATCGCATGCGCGTTGGTGCCGCTCATGCCGAAGGCCGAGACCGCGCCGATGCGCTGACCGTTGACCGCGGGCCATTGGGTGAGCTTGGTCGCCAGCCGCAGACCTTGGCTGTCCCAGTCGATCTCGCGGCTGACCTCATCCACGTGCAGGGTGGCCGGGATGGCCGCACGCTCGGCCGCCAGGATCACCTTCGCCAGACCGAGGCCGCCCGCCGCCGCCTGGGAGTGCCCGACGTTGGATTTCACCGAGCCCAACAACGCGCCGGATCCGGGCTCCGTGGCTCCGTAAGTCTGTGCCAACGAACGCAATTCCGTCCGGTCACCGAGTCGGGTTCCGGTGCCGTGGCCCTCGATCATGCCGACGTCCTCCGGGCGCACGGCGGCCTGCTCGATCGCCTTGGCGAACAACCGCTGCTGTGCGGCGCCGCTGGGCGCGGTCAGACCGGTCGTCCGACCGTCCTGGTTCACCGCGGTGGCGCGCACCTCGGCCAGGACTCGCCGACTGTCGCGTACGGCCGCCGATTTGCGTTGCAGGACGAACATCGCCGCCCCTTCGGCCCAGACCGTCCCACTGGCGTGTGCGCTGTACGGCCGGCAGTGTCCGTCGTCGGACAATGCGTGCTGCTTGGAGAACTCCACGAAGTACCCGGGGGTACCCATCACGCAGACCCCGCCGGTCAGTGCCATGTCGCAGTCCCCCGCACGTACCGCCGACACCGCGGTGTGGAACGCCGTCAGCGCCGACGAGCACGACGTGTCGACGGTCAGCGCCGGCCCGCACAGATCCAGCGTGTAGGCGATCCGGCCGGAGATGACACCCAGCGAGGTACCGGTGATCAGATGTCCGCTGTGATGGGAGAAATCCGACAGCGCCGGCCCATACTCCAGACCCGATGCACCGACGTAGCAACCCACGTCGTGCCCGGCGAGATCATCGGGGTTGATGCCGCTGTTCTCCAGCGCACGCCACGCGATCCGCAGCCCGATGCGTTGCTGCGGATCCATCGCCACCGCCTCACGCGGCGAGATCCCGAAGAAGGCGGGGTCGAATTCCGCTGCGCTGGAGAGGAATCCGCCCAGGTCATGGATACGCTTGAACCCGTCGCGGCGCGAGCCGTCGAACAGTTCGCGAACTGACCAACCGCGGTCGGCGGGAAATCGGCCGAGGGCTTCGCGCTGCTCGGTCAGCAGCGACCAGTAGTCGTCAGCAGTTTCGATCCCGCCCGGCGCCTCGAGGGCCATCCCCACGATCACCACCGGATCACTGCTGTCAGGCCCCGGAAGCTGGCGGCTAGAGCTCATTCACCAGCTCCGCCACGTCCTCGAGCTGGGTGTTGAGGTAGAAATGCCCGCCGTCGAACATCGAGCAGGTGTAGGCACCGGTGGTGTGGGTTTCCCAGCGCCGCAACATGTCCTCACCGATGCGGTGGTCGCTCTCTCCGCCCAGTGCGTAGATGTCCGCGGCGATCGTCACGTCGGCGTCGCACGCGTAGCGGTTGAAGGCGCGGTAGTCGGCCCGCACCGCCATCAGCAGTAGTTCGACGAAGTCGTCGTCAGCGAGCAGCGCCTCGTCGGTACCGCCGAGATCGACCATCTCAGCGATGATCTCGGACTCGGCCATCGGCAGCGCGGGCGCGGCGGCCACGGCCGACGGCGCCTCGCTGGCCGACACCCACAGGGCGTCGATCCCCACGCCGTTGCGTTCGGCGATCCGGGCGAATTCGAAGGCCACCACGGCGCCCATGCAGTGTCCGAACAACCGGAGCGACCCGATCCCGGCCCAGTCGCCGGCATCGAAGAGATCCTTGGCGAGATCTTCCACCGTGGGCGCCGCCGGATGCGACAGCCGGTCGCCGCGCTGCGGGTATTGCATGACATAGGCATCGGAGCCGGCCGCAGCCAGTGCCGTTCCGAATCCCCGGTAGGCCACGGCCGCTCCCCCGGCATGCGGGAAAACCAGTGTGGCTGTTGAACTTTCGGACCCTGGATAACGCTTGACCCAGGGCTTGACGGTGATCTGGGTATCCGGCCCGCTCACGACGGCACAGCGGTGTCGAGAGCGGCCACCGCATCCCGATGCCGCACAGCGAGGGCGAAGCCGTTCATCCCCCGCTCGGGGTTGCGGCGCGGTGCATCGTCGGCAACGACGATGCCTGCGCCCGCGGTCAGTGCCACCAGCATCATCAGGATCGGCGCCGCGGCGCCGGCAGCCGAGAACACACCGATGCGGTCATCGCCGTGAACACCGAGCCGGGCGGTGAGCTCCACCACGGCGTCGTGAGCAGCAGCGTGGGTCACGACCGCATACCCCGACTCGTCGACCGAGCCCAGGAACGCGGGGTCACCGGGCGCGGAACGCACCGGGGTGACGCCGCTCGCGCGGGCCCCGATCCGCAGCGCCTCGGCGACGGTGAGCGCCGGCAGCCAGTTGGGCGGTCCGTCCCCGGTGAACAGAGCCATCCGCACTCCCGTGTGCTCCAGCACCGGCTCGGCCGGGTCAGCAGTGTCGATCGGGACACAGACGCCGCCGGCCGCCAGGATTCCCAGTGAGGCGATCACCGTGTCCAGGCCGGTGGACCCCACGACCGCGACCCGGTCGCCGACGCGTACGCCGGCCACCGCGAGCGCTCCGGACACCGAAAGCGCCTGCTCACGCAGCTGCCCGTAGGTCCAGCGGGTGGTCGGGCCGACCACCGCGATGTCGTCGGGGGCGCCCTGCGCATGCGTGAAGAACCCCTGGTGCAGCGGTTCTGTCGCCACTGCGTGCATGGTCTGCGTAGTCGTGCGACTCACCGCGTCCACAACGACCTCCTGACGATAAGCAAAGCCTGCCCTAACTGAAGTAACTCTAACCTTAGTTGCCGAACGCGAGTTCTGGGGACGTGCGTGCCAACTCGGAGGCCACATCGGCGCTGTCCATGCCCGTGACCTCGAGATACAGCTCGGACACCAGCTGCAGCCGGTCCGAGCCGGATTCCCGGCCCACCAGCACGGCGGCCATCTTCGCCACGGTTCGGGCGGCGAAGACGTCGGCGACCATCACCGTCGAGGTATCCAGCCAGTCCCTGATCCGCGCCACCAGCTGCGTACCCAGCACCGAGTCCCCGCCGAGGGCGAAGAAGTCGTCGTCGACACCGACGCCGGACTGCCCGAGAACCTCGCCGACGATCGCGCACAGGGCCGTTTCCAGCGGGCCCGACGGCGCCCGGTAGCCCCGGCTCTCCGGAGCGCCGAGTGCGGCGAGCATCCGAACCGCTGCGGCGCGGTCGGTCTTGCCACGGGCATAGGGAATCTCATCGGCGACCAGCAGCACCTGCGGGATCATGTGCGCGGGCACCAGCTCTGCCATCGCTGTGGAGATGGCCTGAGCGGCCGCTTCCGCATCGCCACCCGGCTGGTCCACCCGCACCACCGCGCCCAGCAGGTCGTGACCGCCCTCGACCGGGACCAGCACCGCCACCGCCGCGTCCACCCCCGGAACGCGGCACAGTGCGCCCTCGACCTCGCCCAGTTCGATCCGGAATCCGCTGACCTTGATCCGGTGGTCGGCCCGGCCGACGAACTCCAGCGTGCCGTCGGGCCACGACCGCACCAGGTCCCCGGTGCGGTACCAGCGGCGCCCGTCGTGCTCGACGAAACGTTCGGCGGTCAGGTCGGGCCGACCGCGGTAGCCACGGGCGATACCGCGCCCACCGACCCACAGTTCGCCCGGGACCCAGTCGGGGCAGTCCTCACCCCGCGCGTCGACCACACGGCAGCAGTTGTTCGTCAGCGGCACACCGAACGGCACCGAGGTCCAGTGCGACGGCAGGGCGTCGTGGTCGAATCCGACTTCGAAGATCGTGTTGTGCGTCGCGGTCTCGGTGGCCCCGCCGAGTCCGGCGAAGCGCACCCGCGGCGCCGCGGCGCGCAGCGCCCGCACCAGGTCCGGACGCACCCAGTCGCCGCCGGTGGGCACCACCCGCAATGAGGACAAGGATGCCCCGTCAGTGTTCGTTTCACGGGCGGCTACCAGCATCTCGAGCCAACCTGTCAGGAAGTGCAGCACCGTCACCCGGTGTTCGTCGATCAGCCTGACCCAGACGTCTGGATCACGGCGCTGTTCCTCGTCGACGACCACCAGCGAGCCACCCGAACGCAGCGTCCCGTAGACGTCGATCACCGACAGGTCGCACTCCAGGTGCGACAGCGCCAGGCACCGGTCGGCCGGGCCGATGTCGAAGTGGTCGTTGATGAACTCGATGGTGTTCATCGCCGCGTCGTGAGTGATCTCGACACCCTTGGGCTCACCGGTCGAGCCCGACGTGAACAACACGTACGCCAAGTCGTCCGGATTCGTCGCCACCGGCTCGAAATGCGCTGGGTCACCGATGATCTCGGCGTCGGCCACCGACAGGTGCGGCAAGTCCGGATGGTCGGGCCCCGAGCCGCAGACCAGGGCGAAGTCCACCCCACCGGTGCGCAGGATGCGCGCGGCCCGATCGGCAGGCTGATCGACCCCGATCGGCAGGTACGCGGCGCCGACCATCGAGATGGCCAGCAGCGCGACGACCTGTTCGACGCTCTTGGGCCCCAGCACCGCGACCACCTCACCGTGGCACACCCCGCGCGACTGCAGCGCAGCCGCCACCGCCAGCACCCTGTCGTGCAGTTCGCCGTAACTGAGGTTCCCGGCGCTGCAGAACACCGCGGGCGCGTTGGGGGTCGCCGCAGCGTTGGCCAGAAACCCCGAGTGCAGCACATCGCCACTGGGAGTCGACGTCGACGCGTTCAGCTCAGCCCGCACCCGGCGTTGAGACTCGGAGGCCGCGGGCGGATCGGCCGCATCCCAGGCGCCATCATCGGCGGCCAGGCGGCGCAGTTCGGCCAGGTGGTAGGCGAACATGGCCTCGGCAACGCCAGGCCGGAAGGCCTCGGTCCGGACGTCCCAGTTGATCATCAGGCCTTCGGCGAGCGGGGTCGCCTGAGCATCGATGAGTACCTGGGGTCCCTGCGAGATGGTCCACACCGGTACCCCGAAGTGGTCGGTGACGTCACCGGCGAAAAGATCGCCCAGGCCGAGCGCGCTCGTGTAGACGATGGTGGCCAGGGTCTGGCTGCCGCGGTGGCGGCTCACGTCACGCAGCACATCGAGCCCGGACACCGAGGAATGTGCGGCGGTGGCGTGCAGCGTCTCCTGCACCACCCTGGCCCGGGCCGCCGCGGTATCCGCCCCGGTCAGGTCGATGTCGAGCAACAGCGAGGACGTGAAGTCACCGACCAGCTTGTCCACGTCGGGGTGATACGGCTCCCTGCCGAACATCGGCAGGTTGAGCAGGAACCTGGACTGCGTCGACCAGCGTGCCAGCGCGTTGGCGTACGACGCCCCGACCGCCATCGCGGGGGTGATGCCGCGCCGCTGCGCCGCCGCGAACAGTGCGTCGCGGGTCGGCACGTCGAGGGTTTCCCAGAGCCGGATGCTGCGGTGCGGGTTGCGCTGATCGGACAGCGGAACTAGTGGCAGCGCAGGCGGATCCGGCAGATCGGGTACCCGATCGGCCCACCACTGCCGGTCCTGCTCCGACGGCGGCGGAACCGTGGCGGTCAGGCGTGCGCGGTATTCGCGGTAGGTATAGCCCAACTCCGGCAGGTCGGCGCCGCGATAGAACGCGGCCAGATCAGCCATGAAGTTGCGATAGCTCACCGCATCGGCGGCCTGCATGTCCATGTCCACGTGCAGCCGGGTACGCCCACCTGGCAGCAGCGACAGACTCAGCTGGAGCACCTCGTCGTGCAGCATCTGGTGGGACTTGGATTCCCTGATGAGCTCCAATTGTGCTTGCGCTGCAGCCTCATCCAGATCCTGCAGTTCGTAGACGGTGACCGGCAGCGGGCGATCACCGATCCGCTGGGTACCGTCGGGCAGGATCTCGACCCGCAGCATCGGATGCCGCGCGGCCAGTTTCTCCGCGGCGACCCGAAGTCGCAGCGGATCGACTCCGGCTCCGTCGAACTCGACGTACAGATGCGCGCCGACACCACCCAGTTGCTGGTCCTGGTTGCGGCCGACCCAGAAGGCGTGCTGGATCGGGGCGAGTGGGAAGGTGTCGCCCTCGGCATCGGCGATGTCCGGGGCAGGCGCTTCGGCGGGCGTGTCAGGAGTGTGCTCGGCGACCAGTTCGATCCAGGCGGCGACGGTGGGATTGGCTGCCAGGGCCGCGAATCCGACGTTGATGCCCTGCTTACGCCAGCGACCGGACAACGACATCATCCGGATCGAATCGAGCCCGGAGGCAATCAGGTCGGCGTCGGGATCGACGGCGTCGGGGCTGACCCCCAGGAGTTCGGCGACCTCGTCGCGGACCGTCTGGGAACTCGTCGCCACCACGCTCACCATCCTCCGAACAATTAGTAAAGGCTGCCCTAACTTAGTGGAGGTTACCCTATATTCGATCTGCCGACACACTCACCCGACGGGAGCCAGAACACCTATGACCACCGGTTTTGACCGTGAACAGGACGAACTGGCAAACGGATTCACGCGATTCCCCGAGGACCGTGCCGAGGTGTACCGCCAGGCCGGCTACTGGCAGGGCAAAGCACTGGACAGCATCCTGCGCGAGGCCGCGCAGCACTGGCCAGACAAGCCGGCCGTGGTCGACGCCTCTGGCACCTACACCTTTGCCGAACTGGACGCTCTCGCCGACCGTGTCGGTGCCACGCTCGCGGCCCAGGGCATCAAAGCGGGCGACCGCATCCTGGTGCAGCTGCCGAACTCTCGCGAATTCGCGGTCGCCGCTTTCGGTTTGCTTCGCGCCGGGACGGTCCCGGTGCTGTGCCTGCCCGGCCACCGGTCGGCCGAGCTGGGTCACTTCGCCGACGTCAGCGGCGCCGTCGGACTCGTGATTCCCGACGTCATCGCGGGATTCGACTACCGCGAGCTGGCCACCCAACTCGTTTCCGAACACCCCCGGCTGCGCCACGTCCTCGTCGACGGGGACCCTGGCTCCTTCCAATCCTGGTCCGCACTCAAGGATTTCGACGCCCCAGGACCACCGAGCATCACCGTCGACACCAGTGGCCCTGCGGTCCTGCTGGTGTCCGGCGGAACCACCGGGCTGCCAAAGCTCATCCCCCGCACCCATGACGACTATCTCTACAACGCCGCGGCCTGCGCCCAGGCCTGCGAAATGGTCCATGACGACGTCTATCTGGCGGTCTTGCCCGCCGGCCACAACTTCCCGTTCGCCTGTCCGGGCCTGCTCGGCTCGATGACGGTCGGGGCGACGACGGTCTACACCGACGACCCCAGCCCCGAATCGGCCTTCGCCCTGATCAACGCCCACGGCGTCACGGTGACCGGCCTCGTCAACGCCCTGGCCAAGCTGTGGACCCAGGCCTGCGACTGGGAACCGGTACTACCCACCTCGTTGCGCGTGGTCCAGGTGGGTGGCTCGCGGATGTCCCCGGAGGAAGCCCGTTTCATCCACGAAGGCCTGAGCCCGGGACTGCAGCAGATCTTCGGAATGGCCGAAGGCATGCTGAATTTCACCCGCCCCGGCGATCCGGCGGACGTGGTGGAGAACACCCAGGGCCGGCCGATGTCGCCGCACGACGAGATGCGGGTGGTCGACGAGGACGGCCATGAGGTTCCCCCCGGTCAGGAGGGCGAACTTCTGGTTCGCGGACCGTACACACTCAACGGCTACTACCGGGCCGAGGAAGCCAATGCCCGGTCCTTCAGCCCCGACGGTTTCTTTCGAACCGGCGATCGCGTCCGGATCTTCACCGATGGCCCTCGGGCGGGCTACGTCGAGGTGACCGGCCGGATCAAGGATGTCATCCACCGTGGCGGCGAGACGGTGTCGGCCACTGATCTCGAGGATCACCTGCTGACCCACCCCGCGGTGTATGCGGCGGCGGCAGTGGCATTGCCCGATGACTACCTGGGCGAGAAAATCTGTGCCGCTGTGGTTTTCAAGGGCGCACCGATCAACCTGGTTGAGCTGAACGAGTTCCTCGACCAGCGTGGCGCGTCCGCCCATGCCCGGCCCGATGTACTGGTCCCCATGCCGACCCTGCCCACCACCGCCGTCGGCAAGGTCGACAAGAAGAAACTCATCGCCGCGATCACCGAGTGAGGCCTGGCCACACTCGGCACACTTCATCTTAATGTTTTCATAATTTTCCCTTACTTTTCTTAGAGTTGAGGTAGGCTCGGTTCTCGTACCAGGGGGCCGATGTCGCATCTGCGCTCGGAACGGAGGGGACCGTCATGGCCGAATCGCGTTCACATGCCGTGGTTCTGGGGGCAGGCATCGCCGGCCTGCTGACCGCTCGGGCGCTGGCAGAGTTCTACGCCTCGGTGACACTGATCGAGCGGGACACGCTGCCTGATCACCCAGAACTGCGCAAAGGTGTGCCACAAGGGCGCCATCTGCACAACTTTCTCAGTCGCGGTACCCAGGTACTCGAGGAGCTCTTCCCCGGACTCTTGGCGGAACTTGCCGCCGCCGGGGCCGTTGTCGACGACGGCGATGACCTGTCGCGGATCTACGTGCACGCGGCGGGGTATGACGTCAGGCCGGCAGGACGGCTGAGTGATCCGAGAGCACTGGCCGCCTATCAGGCCAGCCGTCCCTTCATGGAGTTTCACATTCGCCGACGCGTCGCCGCGCTCGACAATGTCACCATCCTCGACGACCACGAGGTGGTCGAACCGGTGATCACGGACGACACCGTCACCGGTGCACGAATCATCAACCACAACAACGGTATCGCCATCTCGTTAGCTGCAGACCTGGTGATCGACGCGACGGGACGTGCCGCACGTACTACGCGTTTCCTGGAGAGTCACGGATTCGGCTCGACACCCGAAGTTCACGTGCCTTCGGTCGGCGGCTACTCCAGCCAGTTGATCCACGTCCCGCCCGGACGCATCGGCGATCGGATGGCGTTCGTCAACCGAGGCAGCAGGTCACCCGGATTGTTGCTGGTGGCCTACGAAGACGACGCCTGGATGCTTGCGATCACCTGCCCGGACGGGTGCTGCACCCCCGCAACCGATTTCACCGCGATGGTGGAAGCGGCCGAACAGATGTTGCCCGAGACGATCATGGCCGGACTACGCGACGCCACGCCCGTCGGGCAGGTCTCGATTTCCCGCAGCACCGCCGCCGCCTGGCGACGCTATGACCGGATGCCGCGCCTGCCCGCCGGCCTGGTGGTAGTCGGTGACGCCTTGTGCAACCTCAATCCGCTGTACGGACAAGGCATGACGATGGCCGCTCTGCAGGCGCTGGCGCTCCGTGACTGCCTGCGTGCCGGCCATGCCGATCTGCCTCGCCGGTTCTACCGGCTGGCCGCCGAACAGATCGAGCCGGTGTGGACGGAGAACCGGGCAAACGATCAGCCGACGCCGACGAGCACAAAGCGGACCACTGGGAAGAGGTTGCGCAGCTGGGCCCAACACGCAACGTTGAAAGCCGCGACCAACGACATCGTCGTGGCCGAACGGATCTTTCGCGTCCGCGGCCTGATCGATCCACCTACGAGCCTTCAGGACCCGGCCCTGTTCGTGCGGATCCTGCTGTCCAACCTGCGCCATCCGCACCGGAAGCGGCCGGGCGGCCCGACGAAGAGCTCACCGATGAGACAGGACGCCGGCAATGCTTGAGCAGACCTATCGCGCGGTCCGCGGCCGGCTGAGCGAGCTTGCCGTCACACTGAACGACGAACAGCGTCTGATGCTCGTACCCGCCACGCCACGCTGGACAGTGCACGAGTTGTTGGCACATCTGGTCGGAGGTGCTGCCGACGCGGCCAGCGGACGGTTGGACGGTGTGACAAGCGACCAGTGGACGGCGCGCCACGTCGAGGAACGCCGGCACAAGCCGATCGACGAACTTCTCGCCGAATGGGATCGCGTCGGTCCGGCAGCTGACGCTCTCCTGACAGACGACCAGATCTTCGGACCCAACCTGGCCGCGGACGCGATCTGTCACGAGGCAGACCTACATGAAGCGCTGGGGCTTCCTCGGGTGGACCGTGAACATTGGCAGCCGTTCCTGGAGGCATTGATACTGTACCTCGGAAGACGGCTCCGGCACTCCACAACTGTGCTCATTCACGACGAGCGAGGCCGGCAATGGAATTGCGGTTCAGGGCAGCCGGCCACGCGGTTGCACACCGACGGCTACGAATTGCTTCGAGCCTCCTTCAGCCGCCGCTCCCAGCGCCAGATCGCCGCGTGGGAATGGACACCTGAGCCCTCCGAGCAGATGATCGAGAGCTTCGGATTCTTCGGCCCACGCCACGACGACCAGCCGATTCCACCGGCCGAGACGCCCGCTGACTAGCCCCCGGCCCGAACTTCGCATTCCACCGCCGGGGCCATCAGCTCGATGATCCTGGCGGTGACTGCCGCTGCGGTGGGGTGCTCCCACAGCAGGGTCGGCGGTAGCGACAGCCCGGTCTGCTTCTCCAGCTGGCGGCGTAGCCGCACCGTCATGATCGAGTCGACGCCCAGCTCCACCAACGGCAGGTCGACGTTCACGTCGTTCTCCGACAGTCCCAATTGGCCTGCCACCGCGGTCAATACGTGGGCGGCGAGCTGTTCGGGGTCGTACTCCCCCGCGGTGGACGGCGACGAGTCATCGTCGGGTTCCTCCTCAGGCGCCACGTCCACCAGAATCGGTACCGCGGCGGCAGCCGGTAGGACCGGCAGCACCACAACGTTGGCGGTGTCCTCACACATCGCCAGATCGAGGGCACGGATCGCGTCGTCCGCGCCGACCATCCCCATGCCGAGCGCATCGAGCTGGGTCGCCACGAATTCCGAGGCCGAGCCCATGCCCAGCCCGCGCCACGCGGTCCAGGCAACCGCAGTGGTGCGGTCCCCGAGTCCACGCCGGTGCCGGGCCATCCCGTCGAGGAACGAGTTGGCACAGCCGTAGGCACCCTGGCCGGGGAAGCCTGCCAGATAACCGCAGGAGGAGAACAGCACCATCCAGTCGAGTTGTTCCGGCGGGAAAACCTCGTGCAGGACCAGCGTGCCGTGCACCTTGGGATGCATGGCCGTGGCGAACTCATCGGAAGTCGTATTCATCAGCAGCGCACCGGCTTCCACACCCGCGGCATGGATCACCCCGCGCACCGCCGGCAGCGGACGCAGCAGGTCCCGCAGGGCATCGGCCGAACCCGGTGCGCCGATGTCGACGGCGGCGACGGTGACCGATACGCCGCGCTCCTCCAACGCGGTGACCGCCCGGACCGCGGCTGACTGCTGGTCGCCCGCCCAGGCCGAACGCTCCCCCAGGCCAGACCGCGACAGCAGCACGAGGCGGCGGGCACCGAGGTCGGCGAGCCGCTGGGCCATCCGCAGGCCGAGCACGCCGGTGCCACCGGTGATCAGGTAGGTGCCGCCCGGCGTGCACTGCATCGGGTTGGCCTGCGTGGCGACGACCGAACTCGACGCCGCGAGGCGGGCGGCCTGGGCCACCCCGTCGCGGACCACCAGGACGCCATGTCCGGCCAGCGATCCCAGCGCCGTCAACGGCAGTCGTCCGTCGGCCACATCCAGCACGCCACCCCACAGCTGCGGATGCTCGGCGGCAGCGACCCGACCCAGTCCCCACAGCGGCGCGTGCGTCACGTTGGCGCCTTCGTGGACGCCGACGGTGAGCGCCCACAGCCGGGCGGACAGGCCGAGTTGCTGCTGCAGCGTGAGTGTCCTGGTCACCAGTTCGACGGCACCCTCAGGCGAGTCATCGTCGCGGGGCAACACCAGCACCACCGCGGAATCCCCGAGTTCTGCCGGCAACGAGCCGAATTCGACGATCGAGTCCAGCTCGGCAGGGTCTTCAACCGCACGGTACGGCACCCCGGCCCCGGCCAGATCGTCGACCGCGGCTTCCAGCCGGTCGACGTCGCCGCCGACCAACACCACTCCGCTGGGCGCCTTCTCGTCGCGGGCCGACACCGAATGCCAGGCCATCCGGTGCACGATCCGGCGCGTGTCCGCGGCCGACATTTCGCGCCCCGGATTCTCCAGTTCCTCGAAGGTCATCCCACCGATCGACAGCAGAACAGACCCGGATTCGTCGGCGATCACCACATCGGTGGTGGTGGTCCCGGGCCGGCGCCGGACCGACAGCATCGCGGTGGCCGGCGGCGCGGCATGGACCTGGACCCGCTCGATGCGGGCGGGCATCCTCAGCCGCGGCGGTCCGTCGAAAATCGTCGAGGCGGCCGAGGTCGCCGCGTCCACCAGCGACGCCCAGGTGGCGGGCTGCGCGCCGTCCGAGTCGGAGCTCACCCGGGCCAGCAGTTCACCGTCACCGCGGTGCAGATCCTTGATATCCCAATCGAATCCCATCGCAGCGACCCCGAGTTCGGCGAGGGTGTCGATCACGTGGCGCGGCGCCAACTGCTCTGCGCAACGTGCCCGGGCCGCGGCCAGATCGATGGACAGCTCGACGTTCTCGCCGGCGACGGCATGCGCGACCACCGCACTGCTGTGCGTCAACCATCCGCCGTCCTGCTCCTCGGCGGCATCGGCCAATCGCGAGGCCAGGGTCAGCTCGCGGTCGGCCAGCACCACCTGTAGATCGCGGGCGCGGGCCGGGGCCACCGGCGTGCGCAACCGCACCTCGGTGAGTGCGGCGCCCGCGCGTGAACCCGATGCGGCGCCCGCGCCTGAACCCGATGCGGCGCCCGCGCCGGCCGCCGTGAGGAAGGTGTTCAACAACACTGCGGCAGGAACGATTTCGGTGCCTTGCACCGGGTGGTCCCCGGGGTAGGGCCGGGTGTCGAAGTCCAGCCGGGTCTGCCACATCCGGGTGGCGACAGTTCCGGCCACCTCGGTGCGTCCACCCAACAGTGTGTGACTGCTGGTGTCGTGCACCGCGCTCCCGCCGGATGCCGCCGTGGGTACCCGCCAGAAGCGGCGGTGCTGCCACTGAGTGACCGGCAGGTCGGCATCCCACGGATCATCCTGGGCGACATCATGTTCGATGTCCGACCCGTGGCAGTACAAGGACGCGACGGCAGTCGTGACAGCGGCAGGTTCGGGCGTATTACGACGCAGCAGTGGGATGACGGCGTGCTCATCCATACCCAGATGCAGCAGGGTTTCGACGACGGAGTGCGACACCACCGGGTGTGCGGACACTTCGAGAAACAGCCGGTGTCCGTCCTCGGCGGCCGCCGTGACGGCCTCGGCGAACCGGACCTGCCCGCGAAGGTTGCGCACCCAGTAGTCGGCGTCGCGCGGCGCGGTGGATCGCGGATCGGCCAGCGCGGTGGTGTACAGCGGGATCGCCGCCTCGCGCGGCGGACGAATACCGGCGACATTCTCGGCCAGGGCGCCGGTCAGGTCGTCCATGGCGGGGCTGTGGAACGCCACATCGGTGTTGACCCGACGCACCACGACTCCCTGCTCGGCCCAGCTTTCGCACACCTCCTCGACAGCTGCCGTGACACCCGAGATGACACAGGATTCCGCCGACGCACTGATGGCCGCCACCACATCGGTGCGGCCGGCCAGCCGCTGCTCAGCCTGGTCGAACGGCAGCCGTACCAAAGCCATCGCGCCGCAACCCATCACGGCGCGGAAGCCGCGCGCCCGGTAGCAGGCCACGGCTGCGCCCTGGCGTAGGTCGAAAACCCCGGAGACCACGCACGCCGCGACCTCGCCGACCGAGTGCCCGATCACCGCCGCCGGTCGCACACCGCGCTCGCGCAACACTGCCGCCAACCCGACCTGCATCGCGAAGGTCAAAGCCTGGATCCGGTCCGTGCCACCGAGGTCTGCGCTGCTCAGCGCAGCCCGGGCAGAGAACCCGAGTTCAGGCCCGAACACCTCGTCGACCTCGTCGATCACTCGGGCGAAAGTAGGTTCCGCGGTGAGCAATTCACGGCCCATGCCGACCCAGTGCGAACCGTGCCCGGAGAACACCCAGACCGCATCCCGAGGCTGACCGCCCGGCACGGCGCCGGTGACCAGGTTGTCAAGGGATTCGTCGCGGGCCAACGCGTCGAGGCCGGCGATCAACTCATGCCGGTGCTCGGCGACGACCGCGGCCCGGACCGGTTCGTGACTGCGCCGGGCCCACAAGGTGGCGGCCACCGGCGCCACGTCGTGGTGTCCGGCCCGCAGGTGGTCGGCCAACGCTTCGGCCTGGCGAGCCAGTCGCGGGCCGGAGCGTGCGGAGATCGGGACGATCAGCGCACCAGAACTACTGCGCTCCACAGGATCCGAAGCCACCGGGCCCTCTTCGAGCAGGATGTGCGCGATCGTGCCGCCGTAGCCGTAGCTACACACCGCAGCCTGGCGTGGGGTGTCGGTGCGGGTCCACGGCTCGACTTCGGTGGGCACCCGCAGGCCGCTGTTGGCCCAGTCGACCGCACCGGTGAGTTGCCGTAGTCCGGCGGTGGGCGGGATCGCCTCATGGTGCAGCGCCAGGACCGCTTTGATCAGGCCCATCACACCCGCGCCGCCTTCGAGGTGGCCGATGTTGGGTTTGACCGACCCGATGCGGCACCGGTTCGTCTCGGTCCGCCCGACGCCGTACACCTCGGCAAGCGCGCCCACCTCGGTGGGATCACCTGTGGGAGTTCCGGTTCCGTGTGCCTCGATATATCCGACGCCGGCCGGGTCGACGCCCGACATCCGGCAGGCGAGCCGGAACATGTCCGCCTGGGCAGCGCCATTGGGCGACATGATGCCCACGGTGCGGCCATCCTGGGCCGTGGCACCGCCGCGCACCACCGCCAGCACACGGTCACCGTCACGCTGGGCATCCGCGAGGCGCTTGAGCACGACGACGCCTGCGCCTTCGCCGCGGCCGTACCCGTCGGCGGAGGCGTCGAAGGTCTTGCAACGACCGTCGGGGGCGGTGGCGCCGGCCTCATCCAGCACCCGGGTGAGGCCCGGGCCGATCAGCGCGCTGACGCCACCGGCCAGTGCCAGCGATGTCTCACCCGCCCGCAGCATCTGACATGCCTGGTGCACCGCGACCAACGAGGCCGCACACGCCGCGTCCAGCGCCACGCTCGGTCCGCGGAGATCGAGCAGATGCGACACCCGGTTGGCAATACCGCACAGCGAGGTTCCGATGCCTGTCCAGGCATCGATGCCGGGCAGGTCTTCCATGATCAACTTGCCGTAGTCGTCGGAGTTGACGCCCATCAGCACCGCGGTGTCACTGCCGGCCAGCGCCCTCGGCGACACCCCGGCGTGTTCGAGCGCCTCCCAGCTGACCTCCAGTGCCAGCCGCTGCTGGGGATCCATGACCTCGGCCTCGCGCGGTGCGACGCCGAAAAACTCGGCGTCGAATCCGGGCAGGTCATCGAGGAAAGTTCCCAGCCGCGTGACTTCGCGCAGCACCGCGGCGTTTCGCGGGTCACGCCGCAGGTACGGCTCCCATCGCTCATCGGGCACCTCGGTGACGTTGCTGCGCCCTTCCAGCAGAAAGTTCCAGAAGTCTGACGGGGTCGCGACGTTGCCGGCGACGCGGCAGCCCAGCCCGATGACGGCGATGGGTTCCGGAGTCGAAGCCTCGGTTGCCATGTCAGCAAGACCTCGACGAAAGCAAAGTCTGGATAGGCTTGCCTAAATACGCTGCCGACATGCGGACAATAGTGGCACACGATCCGAAACAGCAGGAGCTCTACCTCAGAACCAGCTGTGAATCCACTGAAAGGGCCGCCCAGCGGTGATGAAGTGCACTTTTACCGGCCCAGGCGGCTGTATCGGCTAGCTTTTCGCCCTCGCGCGGGACCCGCCCCGGGCCTGTTAGCTCACTCACATGGCGGCTCGTCTCCCTCGGCGGCGACAAGGTACGGCGACAACGTGCTCAGCTTTTCGCAGGTCTCCTCGAACTCGCGGTCCGGCGTGGACTCGGCAATGATTCCGGCGCCGGCCCGCAGCCACGTGTGCCCGTCGGCTTCATAGGCCGCCCGGAGCGCCAGCGCGGCATCGAGGGAGCCGTCGGCCGAGAAGATGGCCACCGCTCCGGAGTACAGACCCCGGGGCAGCTCGTCGTGCCGCAGGATCGCGTCGACCCCCTCGGCCTTGGGAATTCCCGATGCGGTCACCGCCGGGAACAGCGCTTCCAGCGCGTCCATGCGGTCCATCGAGGGATCGAGGCGGGCGCCCACCGTGGACCCCAGGTGTTGCACACTTCCGCGCTCGCGAATGGTCATGAAGTCGGTGACCGTCGCCGTGCCGGGCTCGGCGACTTCGGCAATTTCCTTGAGCGAACTGCGCACGGATATCGCGTGTTCGACGATCTCCTTGGAGTTGGACTCAAGATCATCGCGGGCGGCCTGATCGTTGGCTGCGCCGCGGCCGAGTGCCCGAGTACCGGCCAGCGGCTCGGTGATCACCTGCCCGTCCCGGTGCACGGCAGCGACGAGTTCGGGGCTGTAGCCGAGTGCCCGAAGCGAACCGAGCCGAAGCAGGAATGACCGGGCCGGGTTGTTGTTTTGTCGCCCCAGCCGATAGCTCGATGGGAAGTCGAGCCGGAACGGCACGTCGAAGCGCCGCGACAGGATGACCTTCTGGTATTTACCCTGGCCGATCTCGTCGATCGCCGAGGCCACCCGCTCGCGGTAGCTACTACCGTCCTGCCGGATGTCGACGGCACGAGGAGCAGCCGCGGGCGGGACACCCTCGGTGATCAGGCGCCGCACGATGTCGTGGTCGCTCTCGCCGCCACCCAGAATGGTGACCCGTTCTGCAGTGACCTCGATATGCGTCAGCGGGCTGAAGACCCGCGCCAGCGGCGTCTTCGGCGCCAACCGGCCTTCGAGACCGAACTTGTACGCACCGAATTCGAATGCGACCCAGCCGAATGCGGTGTCGGCATGGTTTTCGGAGTCGGCCAACATGAGGTCCACCGCTTCGCCGAGTACAGCACCCGGCCTACCGGTCCACGGCCGACGGGCCGCTACCGCGCCATCCCGGGTCAGTCGCAGTTCATCGCTGTCCAACTCGACACCGCACTGGGCGCCGGCCGCCAGGATCCACCGGTTTCCCCGCTCGTACACCACGTAATCACTGCCGTCGCCGGACAGCGCACGAGCGATCTCGGCGACCAAATCGGCTGGTCCGGTCGCATTGTCGCCCGCAGGCAGCTCGAACGAGGCGAGCGCGGCCGAAGCATTGCAGTCAGCTTGGTCGTTCTTGGTGAGCATTTGGCAAAGATTAGCCTGGCCTTACTCATTGTGCAGACCTACGTATTTACTACGGAATCAACAACATCCGTATAGAAACCACACAGCGGACTCACAGCCTTCCCGCCACACCACCTCGCCGCACCATGAGCTCACCCGCACGACGATCACTCAAGCGGACGGCCATGGAAGAGGCCGCTCGAACCCGGTGCCACAGCTGGATCCGGACCACATCTGGGCCATCTTGTGTATGGACACCAGTGAAGTGTTGCGGCAACCGGGCTCGCAGTCGCGGACGCAGATCGCCCATCTCCGGCAGCGGCCAAGGCTCGACCACCGCATACAGCTGGCGTTGCGGGCGGATGTCAGTCACCACGGACGACTTGCCTGCTTTCTACCCCAGCAGGTCGCGGACGACTCCGTCCGCGAGCAACCGGCCACGGTCCGTCAGCACGAGGGCACCCTGACGCGACAGGAGAAGCCCTTCACCACAGAGAGTTTCGGCCCGAGTCAGTTCGTCGGCATCGAGCAGCGACGTCGGCAGGCCGTCACGCACCCGGACCCGCAACATCACTTCCTCCACATGCCGGTCACGGTCGTCGAGCTCCTCGAAATCCGCTATCGGCAAGCGGTTTTCAGCGAGAGCCTGCGCATAGGTATTGGGATGCTTGACATTCCACCACCGGGTATCGCCCAGGAAGCCGTGGGCTCCCGGCCCGGCGCCCCACCACTCGCCACCGTCCCAGTAGCCGAGGTTGTGCCGGCACTCCCCGCCCTCAGTGCTCCAGTTCGACACCTCGTACCAATGCAGGCCCGCCGCCGAAAGGCGGCTGTCGAGCAGTTCGTAGCGCCGAGCGAGTACGTCGTCGTCGGGCCGCGCGATCTCGCCGCGGCGCACCCGGCGTGCCAGGGCGGTGCCGTCCTCGACGATCAGCGAGTACGCGGACACGTGGTCGACGCCGGCGCCCAACGCGACGTCGATCGATCGCCGCAGATCGTCGTCGGTCTCCCCCGGCGTCCCGTAGATCAGGTCGATGTTGACGTGCTCGAACCCAGCTGCTCGGGCTTCCAACGTCGCCGCGGGCGCGCGCCCCGGGGAGTGCGTCCGGTCCAGGACGGCCAACACCTGCGGCGCCGCCGACTGCATGCCGAGTGAGATCCGGGTGAAGCCGGCCTCGCGCAGCGTCGCGAACATCTCCGGAGAGGTGGATTCCGGGTTGGCCTCGGTGGTCACCTCGGCGTCGGCGACCAGGTCGAAATTGTCCCGGACCGCACCCAGCACCGCAGCCAGGCCCGGGCCGCCGAGCAGCGAAGGCGTGCCGCCTCCGACGAACACCGTCTGCACCGGCACAGCCCCGACCGTGGCGGCAGCCAGGGCCAGTTCGACGCGCAGCGCGGCCAGCCAGCCGTCGGGGCTGGCACCCCCCAACTCGGCGGCCGTATAGGTGTTGAAGTCGCAATATCCGCACCGGGTGGCGCAGAACGGCACGTGGATATAGATGCCGAACGCGCGGTCGTCCGGTGAGCGCTCGCGCGAAGAGCATGATCCAGCGCGCTCCAACCGGGGTCGACCGACGGGCGCGGTACGGGTACTCATGGTTTGATTTTCCCAGACTGTCCAGCGCGGACTTTTGCTCACCCTGAGCGCAAATATGGCCCGGTTAGGGCAGGTGGCGACAATCGTGGCAGAATGTCGGGCGTGACTGCCGCCCACAACAGCACCACCCGCATTGCGCTGGTGGCTCGTCGGCATGTCGATTTCAAGCGCGTATGTAGCTGTTGCTGTCTGCCTTAATCATGCGTTGATTTCGGACCCCGCCCGCCCCATAGTTTCAGCTGGCACCGGATCTGCGCCGCCGGACAGCCACCGGTGATCTGCGCGTTCTAGTGCCAGCTCCTTTGCGAAGGAGCTCAACAGTGACAACCCCCGAGGCCCCAGCCAAGGCCGACCGGCCCGCCAAGAAACCCCGCGACGAGGGTCAATGGGCGCTCGGTAGCCGCGACCCGCTCAACCACAACGAGCAGTTCAAGCAGGAAGACGACGCACTCAACGTGCGGGACCGCATCCTCAACGTCTACTCGCGTGACGGCTTTGCCAGCATCGCCAAGGACGACCTGCGCGGCCGGTTCCGGTGGATGGGCCTGTACACCCAGCGCACCGAGGGCTACGACGGCACCTTCACCGGTGACGACAACGCCGACCTGCTCGAGGCCGAGTACTTCATGATGCGGGTGCGCACTGACGGCAAGGCCCTGTCGGCCCAGGCCGTGCGCACCCTCGGACAGATCTCGGTGGACTTCGCCCGCGACAGCGCCGACATCACCGACCGGGAGAACCTGCAGTACCACTGGCTGCGCATCGAGGACATCCCCGAGGTCTGGCGCCGGCTCGACGAGGTCGGCCTGCAGACCATGGAGGCCTGTGGCGACTGCCCGCGCGGCATGCTGGGCTCGCCGCTGGCCGGCGATTCGCTGGTCGAGGTGCTGGATCCGACGCCCGCGCTCAAGGAGATCGAAGAGCGCTACATCGGCAGCCCAGAGTTCTCCAACCTGCCCCGCAAGTTCAAGACCGCCGTCTCGGGTCTGCAGGACGTCGCCCACGAGATCAACGACGTGTCGTTCATCGGGGTCAACCACCCCGAACACGGGCCCGGCCTGGACCTGTGGGTCGGCGGTGGCCTCTCGACCAACCCGATGCTGGCGCAACGCGTCGGCGTGTGGGTGCCACTGGACGAGGTCGCCGAGGTGTGGGCCGGAGTCGTCGGGATCTTCCGTGACTACGGGTACCGCCGACTGCGGTCGAAGGCTCGGCTGAAGTTCCTGATCAAGGACTGGGGCGTAGAGAAGTTTCGCGAAGTTCTCGAAACCGAGTACCTGAAGCGGCCCCTCCACGACGGACCCGCGCCCGAGCAGGTGCCGCACACCGTGGACCACGTGGGCGTGCAGAAGATTCGCAACGGCCTGAACGCCGTCGGCGTCTCGGCCATCGCCGGACGCGTGTCGGGCACCATCCTGACCAAGGTCGCCGATCTGATGGAAGAGGCCGGCGCGGACCGCGCCCGCCTGACCGCGTATCAGAAGCTGATCATCCTCGACGTGCCCGACGAGAAGCTCGATGCCCTGCGCGCCGGCCTGGACGCGCTCGGCCTGCAGTCGCAGCCGTCGCACTGGCGGCAGAACCTGATGGCCTGCACGGGCATCGAGTACTGCAAGCTCAGCTTCGCCGACACCCGCGGACGGGCCCAGACGCTGGTGCCCGAGCTGGAGGCACGGCTGGGCGACCTCAACGCCGAGCTCGACGTGCCGGTCACCGTGAACATCAACGGCTGCCCCAACTCGTGCGCCCGGATCCAGGTCGCCGACATCGGCTTCAAGGGCCAGATGGTGGACGACGGCGACGGCCCGGAGGAGGGCTTCCAGGTCCACCTCGGCGGCAGCCTGGGCCTGGACAGCGGTTTCGGACGCAAGTTGCGACAGCACAAGGTGCTGGCCACCGAGCTCGGTGACTACATCGAGCGGATCGTCCGCAATTTCGTGAAACAACGTGACGCCGGTGAGCGTTTCGCCCAGTGGGCCGTTCGGGCCGACGAAGCGGACTTGAGGTAGATCGCGAGATGAGCACATTGACTGAAGCGGAATTGATCGAGCTGGTCGAGCAGGGCACGGCCGAATTGGGCGACGCCAGTGCCGAGGAGCTCCTGCGCTGGACGGACAAGCACTTCGGGGACGCCGGCGGGCCGACCAGTAGATCCGGTTACGTCGTGGCCTCCAACATGCAGGACGCCGTATTGGTCGAGATGGCGGCGAAGGTCCGCCCCGGCGTCGACGTCCTGTTCCTCGACACCGGCTATCACTTCGCCGAGACCATCGGCACCCGGGACGCCGTCGAGCAGGTCTACGGCGTCAACGTGGTGAACGTGCGCCCGGAGAACACGGTCGGCCAGCAGGACGAACTGCACGGCAAGGACCTGTTCGCCCGTGACGCCGCGGCCTGCTGCCGCATGCGGAAGGTCGAACCGCTGGGCAAGGCACTCGCGGGCTACACGGCGTGGGTGACCGGCATCCGCCGGGTGGAGGCCCCGACGCGCGCCAACGCCCCGCTGATCAGCTGGGACGCCGCCTTCGGCCTGGTGAAGATCAACCCGATCGCCGCCTGGTCCGACGAGGAGATGCAGGCCTACATCGAGGCCAACGACATCCTCGTCAATCCCCTTGTCTACGACGGCTATCCGTCCATCGGATGCGCCCCGTGCACTAGCAAGCCTGCCGAGGGCGCCGATCCGCGCAGCGGCCGGTGGGCCGGCCAGGCCAAGACGGAGTGCGGGCTGCACGCCTCGTGAGGTACCTGTGACGCTCGTTCTCACCGCACACGGCAGCGCTGACCCGCGCTCGTCGGCGAACGCGCACGCCATCGGCGGGCATCTGCGCCGCCTGCTGCCCGACACCGATGTGCGGGTTGCGTTCTGTGAACAGAACGCGCCCAACCTGACCGAGGTGCTTCCGGATGTCGAGCCGGGCGCCGTCGTGGTGCCGCTGCTGTTGGGTAGCGCCTATCACGCGCGAATCGACATTCCCGAGCTGATCGCCGACGCCGGCGCCGAGGTGATGCAGGCGGATGTGCTCGGTGAAGATCCCCGCCTGCTGCAGGTGGTGCGGGAGCGGCTGACCGCGGTGGGAGTTTCCCGGTTCGACGCCGATCTTGGCGTGATCCTGGTCGGGGTGGGCTCGTCCCATCCCGCCGCCAATGCACGTACGGCCGCGCTGGCCGGCGTGCTGGCCGAAGGCACCCGCTGGGCCGGCACCGAGGTGGCGTTCGCCACAGGTCAGACCCCGTCCCTGCCCGAGGCCGTCGAGCGCCTACACCGGCGCGGCGCTCGCCGCCTGGTGATCGCTCCCTGGTTCCTGGCGCATGGCCGCATCACCGATCGGGTGGCCGAATTCGCTTGTACCGCAGGCATTCCGATGGCCGAT
Source organism: Mycobacterium shunyiense (assembly GCF_058270035.1). Lineage (NCBI taxonomy): Bacteria > Bacillati > Actinomycetota > Actinomycetes > Mycobacteriales > Mycobacteriaceae > Mycobacterium > Mycobacterium shunyiense. Next base: position 416,732 of record NZ_JBZDPT010000047.1, read on the forward strand.
CCACTTGGTCCGCACCGCCTGGTGGCAGCCACGGTGCTGGATCGCTACGAAGAGGCGCTTGCCGCGCGCAGCGCCGGCTTCGCCGCCTGACCCCACCCTTTTCCGACCGACCACGCCCCCGGGAACGCCCCGGGGGCGTTTTCACGCGCTTGACACATATACCCCTTGGGGTATGTTTGGACATATCGGTATACCCCCCTAGGTATACAAAGTCGTCCACCGAGGAGTTGAACAATGAAGTTCATCCAGTACTACCTGGACTGTCTGTCCCATGCGTCGTACCTGATCGGCGACGAGTCATCGGGGCGCGCCGTCGTCGTCGACCCGCAGCGCGACGTGTCCGAGTACGTCACCGATGCCGAGAAGCTCGGCATGCAGATCACCCACGTCATCGAGACCCACTTCCACGCCGACTTCCTGTCCGGCCACCTCGAACTGGCCGAGGCCACCGGCGCGACGATTGTGTACTCGTCCGTCGCCAAGCCCGAGTTCGATCACCTGGGAGTCGAAGACGGCCAACACATTTCACTGGGCGAGGTGGTGCTGGAGTTCCGCCACACCCCGGGTCACACCCCAGAGTCGATGAGCATCGTGATCTACGAGCACGCCGATGACGCCGTGCCCTACGGCGTTCTGACCGGCGACACCCTGTTCATCGGCGATGTCGGCCGGCCGGACCTGCTGGCCTCCATCGGCTACACCCGAGACGAACTGGCCGACAAGCTCTACCACTCGCTGCACGAGAAGCTGCTACCGCTGCCCGATGCCACCCGGGTCTTCCCGGCCCACGGCGCGGGTTCGGCCTGCGGCAAGAACCTGTCCACCGAACTGTCGTCCACCATGGGTGAGCAGAAGCAGACCAACTATGCGCTGCGCGCACCGGACAAGCAGTCCTTCATCGAGTTGGTCACCGCAGGCCAGCCGCCCGCCCCCGGCTACTTCGTCTACGACGCGATCCTCAACCGCAAGGACCGCGCCCTGCTGGACGAGGAGGCGAACCCGGAGGCCCTGGACTACCGTCAGGCCACCGAAGCGGTCGCCGACGGGGCCATGCTGATCGACGGCCGCAGCCCCGAGGACTTCGCGCTGGGCCATCTGCGCAACGCGATCAACATCGGCCTGGCCGGGCGCTACGCCGAGTTCGCGGGCTCAGTGGTCAAACCCGACGCCGACATCGTGCTGGTCACCGACCCGGGCGAGGAGCGCGAAGGCAAGAACCGGCTGGCGCGCATCGGGTTCGACCGGGTGCTGGGTTACCTCGACAACCCGGAGCGGACCATGTTCGAACATCAAGACGATGTGACGGTCGCCTCACGGTTGACCGCCGCCGCGTTCGGTGAGCGAGCCGGCTCGGTGGCCGACCTGCAGATCGTCGACGTGCGCAATCCGGGCGAGACCGAGGCGGGCACGATCCCCGGCGCGGTCAACATCCCCGTCGGCCAGCTGCCGGACCGGACCGGCGAATTGGATCCGACCCGCCCGACCGTGGTCTACTGCGCCGGCGGCTACCGCTCTTCGGTGGCGGCCAGCCTGCTGCGCCAGCGCGGCTTCACCGATGTCAGCGACATCCTGGGTGGCTACGGCGCCTGGGTGGACAGCACCCAGGCCGTCTGAGCCGGCGCAAATCGTCTGAGAGACAGGAAAACACAACAAGTATGTCCACCCCAGCCAAGCATGAGGTCCTGATCATCGGCGGCGGCACGGCCGGCATCACCGTGGCGGCGCGGTTGCTGCGCAAGCACTACAGCGACGTGGCGATCATCGAACCGTCCGACCAGCACTACTACCAGCCGTTGTGGACGCTGGTCGGCGGCGGTCAGGCGACGGCGGCCGAGACCGAGCGTGCCGAAGCGTCGGTGATGCCGCGCGGTGCCACCTGGATCAAGAGCGCGGTGACCTCCGTCGACCCGGACGCCAACACGGTCACGTGTGCCGATGGCGCGACGTACTCCTACGACGTCCTCGTGGTGGCGCCGGGTATCCAGCTGGACTGGGAGCGCACCGAGGGCCTGACCGACACGCTCGGCAGGGACGGTGTCTCCTCGAACTACCGCTTCGATCTCGCGCCGCGCACCTGGGAGTTCATCCGCGACACCAAGTCCGGGACGGCGGTGTTCACCATGCCGTCCGGGCCGATCAAATGCGCCGGCGCCCCCCAGAAGATCGCCTACCTGGCCTGCGACCACTGGCGGCGCCGAGGTGTGCTCGACAACATCGACGTGCACCTGGTGGTCCCGACCCCGCGGATCTTCGGCATCCCCGCGATCGCGGACAACTTGGACAAGGTGATCGCCGACTACGGCATCACGCTGCACACCGGAAGTGAAGTGCGGTCCATCGATTCGGCATCGCGCAAGGTGACGATGACGAACGTTGCCGATGGCGTCGAGACGGTGCTGCCCTACGACGTGCTGCACGCGGTCCCCCACCAGTCGGCGCCGGACTGGATCAAGTCCAGCCCGCTGTCCACGAGCCATGTCGGCGGGGACGCCAACGGTTACGTCGACATCGACAAGCACACCATGCAGCATGTGCGCTACCCGAACGTGTTCGCACTCGGCGACGCGGGATCGTCACCGAACTCGAAAACCGGTGCGGCCATTCGTAAGCAGGCGCCCGTGGTGGTCGAGAACATCGGTGCGGTGCTGAGCGGGCGCCCGCTCACCGGGTCGTACGACGGCTACGCGTCCTGCCCGATCGTCACCTCCGCACACGACATGCTGCTGGCCGAGTTCGACTACGACTTCGCGCTGAAACCGTCCTTCCCGCTGCTCGATCCGGTCAAGCCACACCGGCCGTACTGGCTCTTGAAGAAGTACGGGCTGCCCGCCCTGTACTGGAACCTGATGTTGAAAGGTCTTGCCTGATGTCCTCTTCGTCGATCATCGACGCCACCGAACTCAACGAGCTCAAGCAGGCCGGTCCCGGCCCGCGACTCATCGACGTCCGCACGTCCGCCGAGTTCGAAACCGCCCATATCCCTGGCGCTTACAACGTTCCACTGGACCTGCTGCAGGAACATCGCGACGAGATCGCCGAGCACCTCGACGAGAACATCGTGTTGATCTGTCGCTCGGGGCAACGGGCAGGCACCGCCGGGCAGACCCTGCGTGACGCCGGCCTGCCGAACGTCTCGATCCTCGACGGCGGCATGACCGCATGGCAGAACCAGGGATTCGGGGTGCGTCGTGGCGCCCAACGCTGGGATCTGGAACGTCAGGTTCGCCTGGTTGCGGGGTCGATCGTGCTGAGCAGCGTGCTGGGCAGCATCGCGGCCCCCAAGCTGAAATGGCTGGCCGCGGGGATCGGCGCCGGATTGACGACAGCGGCGCTGACGAACACCTGCGCCATGGGCATGATGCTGGCAAAGCTCCCCTACAACCGGGGCGCCTCCTGTGATGCCGACAGCGTCGTCGCACAGCTGATCGGCTCCAAGCAGGCACATTCGGGCGCATTGGCATGATCGCCCTCGCTGTCGCGCTGGCCGTCCTCGTCGGGATGTCCCTCGGACTCCTCGGCGGAGGTGGCTCGATCCTGACCGTTCCACTGCTGGCCTACGTGGCCGGCATGGAGGCCAAGCAGGCGATCGCCACCTCGCTGCTGGTCGTCGGGGTGACCAGCGCGGTCAGCACCCTGTCTCATGCGCGCGCCGGCCGGGTGCAGTGGCGCAGCGGCCTGATGTTCGGCGCGGCCGGCATGGTCGGCGCATACCTGGGCGGCCTGCTGAGCTATGTCGTGCCCGGAACGATACTGCTGACCGCCTTCACGGTGGTGATGATCGCTACGGGTATCGCAATGATCAGGGGCCGCAAGACGTGCGAGCCGACGACGCGGACGATGCCGGTCGCCAAGGTCCTCTTGATGGGTCTGGGAGTCGGGGTGGTGACCGGAGCCGTCGGCGCGGGTGGCGGATTCCTCGTGGTGCCCGCCCTGGCACTGCTGGGCGGCCTGCCCATGCCCGTCGCGGTCGGAACCTCCCTGCTGGTGATCACCATGAACTCGGCGGCAGGTCTGGCCGGCCATCTGAGCACAGTGCCGATCGACTGGACGATCGCCGGTGCGGTCACCGCCGCGGCGGTGCTCGGCAGCCTGCTGGGTACCCGACTCACCGCCCACGTGGACCCCGATGCGGTACGCCGGGCCTTCGGCTGGTTCGTGTTGCTCATGGCATCGCTGATCCTCGGCCAGGAGGTCCACCCCGCCATCGGGCTCACCGCGGCAGGCCTGACGGCACTGGCCGGCCTCGGCAACCTCAGCTGCGCGCGGCTCGGATGGTGTCCGATGCGGTGGCTTTTCGGCCCACCCGCAGCGACAACATGACCACACGCACATACCCCCGAGGGTATGATGAAAGCAAGAAACCCAACGTTAAGGGGACAACATGATCTGCGACGAGGAATCGATCGCCGCCATCCTCAACCGGTTGCGCCGCGCACAGGGACAGCTCTCCGGCGTCATCGCCATGATCGAACAGGGCCGCGACTGCAAGGATGTCGTCACCCAGCTCGCCGCGGTGTCCCGGGCACTCGACCGCGCCGGATTCAAGATCGTGGCAACTGGTCTGCGTGAATGCATCACCGGCGAGAGCGACGAACCGATGGACGTCGCCGAGCTGGAGAAGTTGTTCCTGACTCTGGCCTGACGGGGTGGCGCTGACCACCTAGCTGACGGTCAGCGCCTCATCCTCGTTACTCGCCGGAGTCTGCACTCCCCCGGCGATCTGCGGAACCCGAGTGGCCCGCACATAGACCGTGTCGCCCTCGCGCAACCCGAGCGCCTCGGCGTCGCCGCGGGTGATCTGCGCGGTAAACGGCACATGGGTTGCGGCACCGGTCAGTTCGACCCGCACCTCGAAGCCCAGCATCACGATCCGGTCGATGGTGGCGCGCAGCACCCCGGTGGCCTCCGCTGTCCCATCACCGGCGGCAACAGCCAGCTCCGGGTTGCGTCCCACCCGAATGTCGTGCGGACGCACCAGGATTCCGTTGAGCTCGGAGACGGCACCGAGGAACGACATCACGAACGCGTTGGCCGGCTCGTCATATACCTCCGTCGGCGACCCCACCTGTTCGATCCGCCCCTTGTTGAGCACCGCGATCCGGTCGGCCACATCCAGCGCCTCGGCCTGGTCGTGCGTCACCAGCACCGTGGTGACATGCACCTCGTCATGCAGCCGGCGCAGCCAGGTGCGCAGATCGTCACGGACCTTGGCGTCCAGCGCCCCGAACGGCTCGTCGAGCAGCAGCACCTGCGGATCCACCGCCAATGCGCGGGCCAGTGCCATGCGCTGACGCTGGCCACCGGAGAGCTGGTTCGGGTAGCGGGTCTGAAAACCGGCCAGCCCCACCACTTCCAGCAGGTTGTCGACCTTCTCCTTCACCTCGACTTTGGGGCGCTTACGGATCTTGAGACCGAAGGCCACATTGTCGCGGACCGTCAGGTGTTTGAACGCCGCATAGTGCTGGAACACGAATCCGATATCGCGGCGCTGCGGCGGAATCCCGGTCACATCGCGGCCGTTGATGGTGATGGTCCCGCTGTCGGGCTGATCCAGACCCGCGATGGCGCGCAGCAGGGTGGACTTGCCCGAGCCACTCGGGCCCAGCAGCGCGGTCAACGACCCTGACGGCACCTCGAAGTCGATGTTGTCGAGCGCCGCAAAATCGCCGTAATGCTTGTTCGCGCCCCGAACCACGATCGCGTCGGTCATAGCTCTTGTCTCCTTCTCAGGCCTACTGCGCGGCCTTGATTCGGCGCCGGTCGAGGATCACCTGGACAACCAGGACGATCACGGCCACCGCCATGAGCAAAGTCGAGATGGCGTACGCCCCGTACACCGAGTCAGCGGTGCCGCGGTTGTAGCGGTCGGCCACCAGCAGGGTCAGGGTCTGGGAGGTCCCCGGCAGGTTCGAGGACACCATGATCACGGCACCGAACTCCCCCAGCGTGCGGGCGATGGTCAACACGATGCCGTAGGTCAGACCCCACCTGATGGAGGGCAGGGTGATCCGCCAGAACGTCTGCCACCAGGTCGATCCCAGTGTCGCGGCAGCTTCCTCCTGATCGGTGCCGATCTCGTGCAACACCGGCTCGACCTCACGGATCACGAACGGCACCGTGACGAAGATGCTGGCCAGCACGATGCCGGGGATTCCGAAGATGATCTTGAGTCCGAGGTCGTTCTCGACGAAGCCCAGCAGCCCCGCCGAACCCCACAGCAGGATCAGCGCGACACCCACGACCACCGGTGACACCGCGAACGGCAGGTCGATGACCGCCTGTAGGGCACTCTTGCCGCGGAACCGGTTGCGCGCCAACACCAGGGCGGTGGGAACACCGAACAACACGTTCAGCGGCACCACGATCGCCACCACCAACAGCGACAGGTTCAGCGCCGAGATGGCCGCGGGTGTGCCTACCGATGCGAAGAACGCACCGACGCCCGGACCGAAGGTCCGCCACAGGATCAGCCCGACCGGGACCACCACCAGGACCGTCACATAGGCCAGCGCCAGAAAGCGCAGCAGGTAGCGCACCGACGGTGAGAGCGTCATGCCGAAAGCTCCTCACGTTTGGCCGCACGCGAGCCCACCGCCCGCAACACGAACAGCACCAGGAACGAGATCACCAGCAGCACAATCGAGATCGCCGCGGCGCCGGTTCGGTCGTCGTTCTCGATCAGGGTCCGGATCCACTGCGACGACACCTCGGTCTCACCGGGGACGGCACCACCGATGAGCACCACGGAACCGAATTCACCGATGGCCCGCGAGAACGCCAGACCGGCCCCTGACAGCAGGGCAGGCAGCAACGCCGGCAGGATCACCTTGACGAAGATGACCCGATTGCTGGCACCCAACGAGGCGGCCGCCTCCTCGGTCTCCTGGTCGAGCTCGAGCAACACCGGCTGCACCGAGCGCACCACGAACGGCAGCGTGACAAACAGCAGGGCGATGCCCACACCCCATTTGGTGTGCTGCAGGTGCAACCCGACCGGGCTGGCCGGACCGTAGAGCGCCAGCATCACGAGGCTGGCCACGATCGTCGGCAAAGCAAATGGCAGGTCGATCACCGAGTCGACCAGCCGCTTACCCGGGAAGTCGTCGCGGGTGAGCACCCAGGCCACCACCAGGCCGAAGAAGATGTTCACCACCGTCACGCCGGCCGAGATGGTCAGGGTCACCCGAAACGATTCCAGGGCCGCGTTGGAGGTGACCGCCAACCAGAAGGCGTTCCACCCACCGCCGGCCGCCTGCCACAGGATCGCCGCCAACGGCAGCAACACGATGACGCTCAACCAGATCGAGGCCGCGCCCACGCGCAGCGACGTGCTGCCGTAGCGGCCGGACCGCGCGCCGGGAGTGGACTCCCCCGGCGCGGGCACAGCCGAACCAGGTTCGGCTGCCTCGCTCTGCGCTACTGATGTCATCCAGTCGCCTGCTTGTAGATCTTGGTGATCGAGCCGTTGTCCTTGTCGAACAACGCGGGGTCGACCTCTTTCCATCCGCCGAGATCTGCGATCGTCCACAGCTTCTCCGGCGTCGGGAAGTCCTTGGCGAAGTCCGCCGCCACCGCGGGATCGACCGGACGGAATCCGGCCTCGGCCCACAGCTTCTGCCCCTCGGCGGTGAACAGGAAGTTCTCCAGCGCCTTGGCCTTGTCGGCGTGGGCGCTGGTCTTGACGACCGCCACCGGGTTCTCGATCTTGAAGGTCTGCGGCGGGTTCACGTGCTCGATGTCCTTGCCCTGCCGCTCGACGTTGATCGCCTCGTTCTCGTAGCTGATCAGTACGTCGCCGGTGCCCTGCAGGAACACATCGGTGGCCTCACGTCCCGAACCCGGGCGGGTCTTGACGTGCTCGGTCACCAGCTTGTTCACGAAGTCGAGCCCGGCCGCGGAATCCTTGCCGCCGTTGCTCTTCGCCGCGTACGGGGCCAACAGGTTCCACTTGGCCGAACCCGAACTCAGCGGGCTCGGGGTGACGACCTCGAGCCCGGGCTGAAGCAGATCGTCCCAGTCCTTGATGCCCTTGGGGTTACCCTTGCGCACTACCAATGACACCACGGAACCGAACGGCACGCCCTTCGTATTGCCTGCGCTCCAGTCGTCGGCCACCTTGTCGGCCTTGACCAACCGGGTCACGTCGGGTTCGACCGAGAAATTCACGATGTCGGCGGGCTTGCCGTCGGCCACGGCCCGGGACTGGTCGCCCGATGCGCCGTACGACGTCCGCACCGCAACGCCCTTGCCTTCCTCACTGGCGGCGAAGGCCGGGATGATCTTGCTCCAGCCCGGTTCGGGCACGGCATAGGCGACGAGGGTCAGCGTGGTGTCGGCACCCGCGGCACCCTGGTCACCGCCGGCGACATCACTGGCGCCGCCACCGCAGCCGACCGCCAGCACGCCGGTGGTGGCCAGGACGGTGGCAGTACGCCAGAACTTACTGAGATGGGGCTTGTTAACGGGCACTGAGGACCTTTCTTGCGGACAGCGGACATTGCGAGGTCCGTCATGCGGAAAGGCGAGGGAGGCGAGGAGGCGAGACAACAGCATCCGGGCGCAGAACCACCACCGACACCAAACCGCGGACGGGTTGGAGTCAGCGACAACAGGCGACGTCAGCAACAGCGCACGAACCCACGGCAATGAGAGCCAAGACATGGCTCTCAGTCTTGCCGGACGCTGAATGCATGGCGCGAAGAATAACAGAATTCCGCCGTCGCGCCCGTCGAGCGACAGGTGTCCTCGCTAGCTGGTCAGCAACCACATCACGATGACCAGCACAACCAGCAGAATCAAGATCAACGTGACACGTGAGCGCGGCATACCGTTCACTCCGATTCCACCTCGTCCACCGGGGCGTGGCGCAACCGGCGCAGCCCGGTGCTTCCCCAGCCCAGCGCGCCGTCGAGCACCACCGCGATGCCATAGGCCAACGCCAGCACCACCGGCATCACCACCGCGGTCTGCACGACGAACGGCAGCCCGGTCAGCCACAGTTCGACGCCGTCCCACCAGTTCAGGATTGCCGCCATGGGGCAAGCGTAGGCGATCGTCGACAGCACCCCGTCTTCATCCCGCCGCACCAGTAACGTTCGACACGCGTGTCTTGGGTAGACGACACCCGTATCCGCAGATGATGATGTGCGGATGGTTCTGCAACACACCGAGCCCACGGATGTCGTCGCGGCACTCGACAAGACCCCTGACACCTCGAAGACCCCCGAGACGCCGCTCACGGCGACGGCGCCCGTGCCGTACTCCTCGGGTGCGTCGCTACGGAACCCTTTCCCGCCGATCGCCGACTACGGCTTTCTCTCCGACTGCGAGAACACCTGCCTGATCTCCTCGGCCGGGTCGGTGGAGTGGCTGTGTGTCCCCCGGCCCGACTCTCCCAGCGTGTTCGGCGCGATCCTGGATCGCAATGCGGGTCACTTCCGGCTCGGCCCCTACGGGGTGACCGTTCCATCGGCGCGGCGCTACCTGCCGGGCAGCCTGATCCTGGAGACCACCTGGCAGACCCACACCGGTTGGCTGATCGTGCGCGACGCGCTCGTGATGGGTCCGTGGCACGACATCGACACCCGGTCACGCACGCACCGGCGTACCCCCATGGACTGGGACGCCGAACACATCCTGCTACGCACGGTCCGCTGCGTCAGCGGCACCGTCGAACTGGTGATGAACTGCGAACCGGCGTTCGATTACCACCGTGTCAGCGCCTCGTGGGAGTACTCCGGCCCGGCCTACGGCGAAGCGATCGCACGTGCCAGCCGCAACCCGGACTCACACCCCACGATGCGGCTCACCACCAACCTTCGGATCGGCATCGAGGGCCGCGAGGCCCGCGCCCGCACCCGGCTCACCGAGGGCGACAACGTGTTCGTCGCGCTGAGCTGGTCCAAACATCCCGCCCCGCAGACCTTCGAAGAGGCCTCGGACAAGATGTGGAAAACCAGTGAGTCGTGGCGGCAGTGGATCAACATCGGCGATTTCCCCGACCACCCGTGGCGGTCATACCTGCAGCGCAGCGCGCTGACGCTGAAGGGCCTGACCTACTCGCCGACCGGCGCCCTGCTGGCCGCCCCCACCACGTCGCTACCGGAAACTCCTCAGGGAGAACGTAACTGGGACTACCGCTACTCGTGGATCCGGGACTCCACGTTCGCGCTGTGGGGTCTGTACACCCTCGGGCTGGACCGGGAAGCCGACGATTTCTTCTCGTTCATCGCCGACGTGTCCGGTGCCAACAACGGCGAACGCCACCCGCTGCAGGTGATGTACGGCGTCGGTGGTGAGCGCAGTCTGGTCGAAGAAGAACTGCATCACCTCTCGGGCTACGACAACGCCCGGCCAGTGCGGATCGGCAACGGGGCCTACAACCAGATGCAGCACGACATCTGGGGCACCATGCTCGATTCGGTGTACCTGCACGCCAAGTCGCGCGAACAGATCCCCGAGGCGCTGTGGCCGGTGCTGAAGAACCAGGTCGAGGAAGCCATCAAGCACTGGAAGGAGCCCGACCGGGGCATCTGGGAGGTGCGCGGCGAGCCGCAGCACTTCACCTCAAGCAAGATCATGTGCTGGGTGGCGCTGGACCGCGGTTCGAAGCTGGCCGAACTGCAGGGCGAGAAGAGCTACGCGCAGCAGTGGCGCGCGATCGCCGAGGAGATCAAGGCCGATGTCCTGGCCCGCGGCGTGGACTCCCGCGGTGTGTTGACCCAGCGCTACAACGACGACGCCCTGGACGCCTCGCTGCTGCTGGCGGTGTTGACGAGGTTCCTGCCGTCGGACGATCCGCGGGTGCGGGCCACGGTGCTGGCGATCGCCGACGAACTCACCGAGGACGGCCTGGTGCTGCGCTACCGGGTCGAGGAGACCGACGACGGGCTGTCCGGCGAAGAGGGCACGTTCACCATCTGCTCGTTCTGGCTGGTGTCGGCGCTCGTCGAGATCGGCGAGGTGAGCCGGGCCAAGCACCTGCTCGAGCGGTTGCTCTCGTTCGCCAGCCCGCTGCACCTGTACGCCGAGGAGATCGAGCCGCGCACCGGCCGCCACCTGGGCAACTTCCCGCAGGCATTCACCCACCTGGCCCTGATCAACGCCGTGGTGCACGTCATCCGCGCCGAGGAGGAGTCCGACAGTTCCGGGGTCTTCCAGCCCGCCAACGCACCGATGTAGGGCCGTCAGGCGTTGCCGGACACAGCATGTCTGCCCACCCGGGCCAATCGATGATCAAGCGTCCGCCGCCGTGGCGGCCATATGCAGTGCCAGGGTGGCGGCCTGGTTCGTGATACCCACTCCGCACGCCCAGGTTTCGATCACGAGATTGGAGACAACTGCCAGCGCGTGATCGCACGGCCACTCGGGCTGTTGCTGCTCGGTCGAGAACTGGGTCAACAGCGACTGCTCGGCGACAACGTCAGCGATATCCCAGTGCGTCGTCGCATCTCCGGTACCTATCGAGATGGTGCGCCCGGCGCACGCCTGCCACGATTGCCCGGCCGAGTCGAAGAAGCTACGTGCCTCATCACCCGACGGATACAGCACCACAGTCTGTTCGATGGATTGCCTGGATCGTGGCGTCGACATCACCTGATCACGCACGCCGGTCCAACCTGAACCCGCATACACCGCCTCTTGCGCACCGAAAACCGCTGCCCGGCAGTCTTCGTCAGAAAGATCATTGGCATTGACGTTCATCGTGTCGCTGGTATCGCGGGCCTCCGTGGGTTTCAGTCCGGTCACTCCGACGATCTCGTCGGCTTCCTCCGCGGAAATCAGGAGACCTTCGAGCGCGGATTCGGTGAAGGTTTGGTCGACCACGGGGACCGAGTTCTCCGCCCGCACGGCGCTGCCGTCGACCATCTGCGCGCATCCGGCCATCAGCAGTGATGCGGCGGCGAGTAGTGCGATCACGGGGGGACAGGGCATGTCACCATTGTCACCGACCGGTGGCACCTCGCCGGACACAATCACCGTGCGCCGATCTCTGGATGAGTCGGGACCGACCCGGCACCATCGGGTCATGAGCTACAGCCGCCTCCGCGCAGACGACACTTCACGCATCAAGATCGACGTGGCGATCGGTGTTCTGGTCGCCCTGCGCGGTTGCGCGCCTGATCAGGCTTTTGCCGAACTGGTGCGGGTGGTCCAGCGCACCGGTATCGGAATCGGCAGCATCGCAGGTGCGTTGGTGGATCTTGCCGGCGGCAGCTCGGGCACCACGGCCGACTACGCCGAGGCGTTCAACGCCTGGGGTGAGCTGCTCGCGCAGGCCCGGCGAGTGCCCGTCAGCCCCGTCCGGTGACCTGTGCCCGTGCCATCAGCCAGGCCTCCCCGTCACCCTCGTACGCGGCCAGCGTCTCAAGACCGGCAAAGGCCGCCTCGAGTTCACCGGGGGCGGCCCGGAACCGACCCGGTTGCGCCCCCACCTCACTGAGCACGCAGACGGCCAGCAGGCCGCCCGGCCGCAGGCGGGTGGCCAGCGCCGGATAGAGGCGCGGGTCGCGGAAGCGATGGCACAGCACCACATCGACCTGTGGTCCGGCCGGTAGGCCCTCGTCGAGGTCGGCGACCTCGAATCGGCAGCGATCCGCCACTCCGTGGCTTGCGGCCGTCGCCCTCGCCTGCGTGATCGCCACGGTGGATACGTCGAAGCCGGACACGGTCAACCCGCGCTGAGCCAGCCACACCGCGGCCCGACCGGTTCCACACGCGATGTCGAGGGCCGACCCGGACGCGGGAAACTGGTCGGCGCGGCCGCTGAAGACCTCGGGTAGGGCCGGCACTCGGTCCGGCTCGCGGTCGGCATAGGCCGTGTCCCACCGGGCGCGGTCCTTCTGGCTCACGTCGGCCACCTTATGGGAGGGAATAGCGCCAAACCGTTCGGGGTTAGCCCCTTCATGCGAGCCCTCGTCTACGACCCGCAAGCTCCTGCAAACCTCCGGTTCGACGAAGTGGCCGAACCTTCGGTCGCCGACTCCCAGGCGCTGATCGACGTGCATGCGATCGCGCTGAACTTCGGCGAGGTGCACTTCATCGATCAGATGCGCCGCCCCGGCGAAGTGCCGGGGTGGGACAGCGCGGGGATCGTTGCCAGAGCCGCGGCCGACGGGACCGGACCGGCCGTCGGCACGCGTGTGGTGGGCTTCAGCGGAGCAGCCGGATGGGCCGAGCGCCGCGCGGTCTCCACCGAGAATCTCGCCGAGCTTCCCGAATTCGTCGAATTCGAAGAGGGTGCTGCCCTTCCGGTGGCCGGCGTGACGGCCCTGCAGGCGCTGCGAGCCCTCGGCCCGGTGGTGGGGCGCCGGGTCCTCATCACCGGTGCGTCCGGAGGCGTCGGCCGATTCGCGGTGCAGCTGGCCGCACGGGCCGGGGCGCACGTGGTCGCCGCGGTCGGCAGTGCGCGGCGCGGTGACGGCCTGGAGGAATTGGGCGCGGCCGAGGTCGTGGTGGGGCTCGACGGCGTGACCGAGCCGGTGTTCGGCGTCCTCGACAACGTCGGCGGAAAGCTCCTGGCCCAGGCCTTCAGCCTGGTGTCCGACGGCGGGTCGGTGCAGTCCATCGGGATGGCATCCAACGAACCGACCACCATCGACTTCGAGGCCGAGCGGCGTCGCGGGAATCGGAAGCGGTTGGAGCCGTTCACCGTTCGGGCACCGTTCCAAGCTGATCTGGACTATCTGCTGACGTTGGTGGCCGACGGCGAGCTCGACCCGCAGATCGGTCTTCGCGACTCGTGGGACAACATCGCCGTCGCCGCGCAGGCCCTGCTCGACCGCAAAGTCGCGGGCAAGGCGGTGCTGCAGGTCGACTGACGACGCCTCAGTTGCCCTGGCCGCCCCGGCTCAGTTGCCCTGGCCGCCCCGGCCGCGGCTGACCAGATCAGCCACCGGATCCTTGCCGTTGACGAACCAGTCCCCCAGGATGCGCGCCTTGTAGACCACCGGATTGTGGGACGCCAACGTGCGGGCGTTGCGCCAATGCCGGTCCAGGCCAAGCTCTTCGGACACACCGGAGGCTCCGAGTGCGTCGAACACCTTGGTGGTGGACCGCAGCGCCGATCCGATGATCACCAGTTGCGCCTGTGCGACGGCAACCTCGGCGTCGATCAACAACTCGCGGGCATGGTCGTCGCTGCCGGCCAGCCGGCCCGCAACGATCCGGTCGAGGGTGCGGGCGCTCAATCCCAGGGCCGCCTCGGCACCGAACGCCTCGGCCGAGATCTCTCCGATCACCTGCAAGAGTTGAGCGTCTTCGGCCGGCACCTCGGCGAGGCCTTGCGGATAGTTGCGGGTGCGCCCTCGTAGCGCCGCCGCCCCATCCCGGTGCACCGCCCGGGTGATTCCGGTGAGCACGGCGAGCATCGCGATCTGATAGAAGTGGGCCTGGTAGCTGAACCGCTCGGCCGCCGGGAACACATTGCCCGGTTCAGCGCGTGCCCCCTCGTAACGTGCCGAACCGCTGGCGGTGGTGCGCTGCCCGAACCCCCGCCAGTCGTCGACCAGCGTCACCCCCGGATCCTCCGCGCGCACCAGCGCCGTCCACAACTCACCGTCGCCGCCGCGACCGAGTACATCCAGCCAGTCGGCGTAAAGGCTGCCTGTCGCATAGTATTTCGCGCCCGAGACCAGCCAGTGGTCACCCTGGGCGGTGACCGTGGTGGCCAGGTTGGCCAGCGTGACGTTGTTGGCCTCGGTCCAGCCGCCACCGACGAACTCGCCTGCCAGGAAACGCTTGATCCAGGTGTTGTTGTCCTCGGTCACCGGGGCGTTGAGCCGGTCCTCGACGAAGGCCAGGTGGTTGCGCCAGATATGGGCGACGTTGGCATCGGCCTCCCCCAGTTCGGCCAGCAACAGGAAGGTCTGCTCCAGCGAGGCACCGAAACCGCCTTGCTCCGCCGGGATACGCAAGGTGCCGAACCCGGCGTCGCCGAGCCACCGCACCTGCTCGTGCGGGAACGTCCGGTCGCGTTCGCGTGCCACGTTGCCTTCCGCGATCCGCGCGAAGATCGGCCGGAACACCGACTGCAACTCGGCGTCGTATCCGGACGGCCGCTTGAGATATGTGCCTGCCCTGCTCATCGGATGCTCCCGTCGTGATCGATGCGGTATGCGTACTGGTCTCGGACCGCGAGATACCCCAAGCGGCGGTACAGCTCGTGGGCCTTGCTCGCGTTGTCGATGTCGGTGCCCAGCGACGCGACCGTGAACCCGCGCCGCAACGCCGCCAGCCAGATCTTGCGTAACAACAGTTCTCCGGTCCCGCGTGTTCTCAGGTCGCGGCGTACCCCGATGTAATCGGTGTGTGCGCTGCGTTCCTGCTCGGCGCCGGCGCCTTCCGTGTAGGTCGACCCCAGTACGTAGCCGACCACCACGCCGTCGTCGTTGACCGCGGCAATGCTGAAGTCCGGATTGAACGCCCGACTGCGCAGGTGATGTTCCCAGCGCTGCGGGGTTTTCGACATGTTCCCGAAATGCTCGCTGAACGTATCGAACTGCAATTGCCGCACCTGCTCGGCGAATCCGCCCGAGATCACCTCGGGCCAGGACAGGATCGTCAGTCCGTCGATGTGCGCGGCGGCCAGCGCGGCGCGATCCTCACCGAGCAACGGCTTTCGGGTCGCGACGAACTGGCGCTCCTGACGCGCGCCACGTCGCACCAGCGCCTCGATCGCCACCGGCTGATCGGCCCCGATGTACACCCGCAGATAGGCGCCGGGGGTAGCCACCCGGTGGAATCGGTCGACGGTGTCGTCGACGACCTCCGCGACCGGCGCCTCGGCAACCTCCGGGCTGAATACGAAGTCTGCCAACACTTCCGGTTCGGCACCGTCGGGCTGGTACAGCGCCGCGTACCCCAGCACGTCGGCCGATTCACTGCGCAGGACCACTGCCGACCCGGGGTACACGCCGGCGAGCTGCTCCGCGACGTCGCGCGAATCGGCGGCGAACTTTCGCCCCCGCAGGCCCGGTGTGGTGGCGAGGAAATCTGCGATCAGTGGATGGTCGTGGGCGGTGGCCGCTTCCACTGTCCAGCTGGTGGTCAACGCCTGGTCGGTGAGCGTCATTTCCGGTCCTCATTGATCAGTGCCGCCTGCGACTGCTGGAGCACCTCGCCGATTCCTTCGGCGGCCAGGCGCTGTTGCTCGTCCTCGGAGAGGGTCTGGATGCTGCCGATCCGGTTGGCCACCTCGGGACTGGTCCGCTTGAGGTACCAGTACCAGGACAGTCCGGCCAGCAGGATGGCCCCGAACACGAAAGGCAGGATGTTGAACGGGAACTCGGGTACCGGATAGAAGTTGCTGACGATCACATACCCCAGGCCGATGGTGGCCGCGACCGCGACCGCGAGCCGCGCCGGGGTCAAGGCGCCGATCTTGCGCAGCCAGATCGGCGTCGCGATGACCACCAGCAGGTAGCTCACCAGGAAGCCCCAGTTGGCCACGTAACCGCCGTAGACGTCGAATACCAGACGGCCCGCGGAGCTGAAGGTGGCCGTGATCGAGAACGCGAGGGCCAGGATCCCGACAAACACCACGCCCGCCCACGGTGTCTTGTAGTTCGAGTGCACCTTGGTGAACACCTTGGGCAGCGCCCCTTCGTGCGCGAAGGTGAACAGCGATCGGGACGCCGCCGTGGTGACCGCGGTGACGAACACGATGAACGCGATCGCGACGGCGCCGCTGACAATCTGGTTCACCCATTCCACCCCGACGCTGGTGGCCAGCTGCGGCAGCACCGCCTTGTCGCCGTCGATCTCGCCGAAGTGCAGGATCTGCGGGTAGGTCGCGAAGATGTAGAGCGCACCGATCAGGAGCACCACGCGCAGCAAGGATCTGGCGATGTTGCGGTGCGCGTCCTTGGCCTCGGCCCCGAGCGAGGCGACGCTCTCGAAACCGGCATAGGAACCCACCGCGGTGACCGCCGCGATGAAGGTCGCGCTGGACCCGAGATGCTGGGGATTCCACTGCTCCCAGTCGATGCGGAACCCGTAGCCGATGTAGGAGGCCACGATGATCACCAGGATCGACGCGATGGCCAGCAACTCGAAGGCCAGTTCGTACTTGGCGGCCAGCGACACCCCGCGGTACGGCAGGTACACCGCGACGCCGACCACCACGAACACCAGCAGCAGCCGGAACCAAACCGCCTGCGAGCCAAGGCCGATCGACTCGAGGAACGCATCGAGGTAGAGCACCCCGCCGAGGGTGCCGGTGGTGGCGAAACCGATGTAGCCGAACAGCAGGCTGAACCCGGCGGCGAAGGCGAAGCCGGGGCCCAGACCGTTACCCGTGTAGGTTCCCAGCGAGCCCGAGGACACCGTGCGTTTGGCCTGGAAGCTGATCGTGATGGCGACTAGCACCACGATGGACAGGCCGATCACGGCGGCCCATGCCGCACCCTTGCCGGCCGCCACGAACAGCGAGAACGGTACGACGGCCAGGGCCACGCTGGGGGCGGCGGCCGCCAGGCCCTGGGCAAACACGCCCCAGGGGCCCAGCGCCCCGGATTCCAGTCCGGTCGATTCGGCCGCGATCAGGGTGCGGCCTGCGGCATTCGCCGTCGGGTGCGCCTTCGGGTCTTCTGTAGTGGTCACGGCTATGCCCCTTTCTGACCGCGACGCCTCCCGTCCGTGAACCGGTACGGGTGGTTGAGATGTCGGTACGTGTTGTCACACTGCCGCAATCGGTTTCGCGTCGTCAGCTATGGAATCGGCAGGATTCTATTGCGAATGAACGGAATTCCTGCGGAATGCGGCGGCCGGGTGCCCGCCGGCCAGTAATCCGTCGCCACCGCCGAACAGCTTCTGCCGCAGGGTCGTCGGATCGCCGAGTTCGCGAGCGCGACCGCGCCGGCGCAACTCGGGGATGAGATGAGCGGCAATGTCGGCGAAGCTGCCGGGCGTGACGTGATAGGCGATGTTGAACCCGTCCACCCCGGTCCGCCCGGCATAGGCGTCCAGGGCATCGGCCACGGCCGCAGCCGAACCCACGAACAATTCCCCACCGAACCCGCCCAGTCCCCCAACGTAATCCCGCAGCGTCAAGCGCTCACGGACACCCGAGTCGGTCACCGCGGCGAGGATGGACCGGCTGGCGTCGGTGTCGAACTGCTCGATCGGGCGATCGACGCCGTAGGTCGACCAGTCGACGCCGGACAGTGCCGACAACAGCACCAGACCGCCTTCCAGATCGTGGAAGTCGGCAAGTTCGCGCGCCTTGGCCTGGGCCGCGGAATCGGTACTGTCCGTGACGATCTCGACCGAGGTGATGAACTTCAGCGATTGCGGGTCGCGGCCGTGTCCGGCGGCCCGGCGGCGGATGTCGGTGATGTGGCTGCGCAGCACCTCGGGTCGCGGATCGCTGACGAACACCAGTTCCGCGTTGCGAGAAGCGAACTCCCGGCCGGCCGGTGACGTACCCGCCTGGAACAGTACCGGCGTGCGCTGCGGCGAAGGCTCGACCAGGTGTGCCCCGGGCACGGTGAAATACTTCCCGTGGTGGCCGATGTCGTGCACCTTCGCCGGGTCGGTATACATCCCGCGCTTCGCGTCGCGGATCACCGCGCCGGGCTCCCACGAACCTTCCCAGAGCTTGTAGGTCACTTCCACGAATTCCTGGGCCATCGCGTAGCGCTCGTCGTGCGGGATCTGCCGGTCCCGGCCGATGATGTTTCGCGCCGCGCTGTCGAGCAGCGAGGTCACGATGTTCCAGCCGATGCGGCCGCCGGTCAGATGATCGAGGGTGCTGAACTTTCGCGCCAGCAGGTACGGGCTCTCGTAGGTGGTGGACACCGTGATGCCGAACCCCAGACGCTGGGTGGCCGCGGCCATCGCCGACACCGCCAGCAGCGGATCGGTCACCGGCGTCTGCACCGCCCGCGCCAGCGCGGCACTGGCATCTCCGCCGAACACGTCGAGTTGTCCGACCGCGTCGGCGATGAACAGCAGGTCGAATCCGCCGTCGTCGAGCAGCTTCGCCAGATCCACCCAGTAGCGGACATCGGTGTAGTCGGCGGTGCGATCCTGCGGATGACGCCACAACCCGAAATTGCCGTGCGACACCGTCGACATGGTGAACGCCGACAGCACATACGGTTCGGTCATCACAGCTGCCGCGGCGGGACGTCGAGCCCCAGATGGGATCGCAGGGTGGCGCGGGCGTATTCATGGCGGAACAGCCCGCGCTTGCGTAACACCGGCACCACCTGCTCGACGAAAAGCTCGTGCTGGCCGGGCAACCCGGAATCCCGCAGCACGAACCCGTCGGCGGCGCCGGTGGTGTACCACTGTTCGATCTCGTCGGCGATCTGCTCTGGGGTGCCCACCGCTGCCGCACCCCAACCGTTGACCGTGCGGTACAGGAACTCTCGCACCGTCGGATTCCCGTCGGCTGCCAGCAACCGGTAGCCGGCCAATGCGGTCTGATGGGTCTCGGTGTGGGCCGGGAAGGCCGACTCCGGAACCGGACCGTCGAGATCGGCACCGGTGACGTCGACATCGACCTCGAGCAGCCAACCCGCCTGATACTGCGGGCTGAAGTACTCGTACTCCTGCTGTTGCGCGCGCCTGGCCTCTTCCTCGGTGGAACCGACGAGATACCGCAGAGAAGGCGTGATCAGCGGTGGCCGGGCCCGGCCAAACCGCCGCGACTCCTCGTGAATCTGGGAGTAGAACTCCTGCGCGCGCCTCCGGTTTCCGTGACTGGTGAAGATCACCTCTGCGTGGCGGGCCGCGAAACCCCGTCCGGTTTCCGATGATCCGGCCTGGAAGAGCACCGGCTGGCCCTGCGCCGACCGAGCCGCGCCCAGCGGACCGGCCACGTCGAAGTAGCGGCCGTGGTGATCCGTCGGTTGGATTCTGTTGACGTCGTTGAATATCCCCGCCGCACGGTCTTCGACGATCGTATCCTCGCCCCAGCCGTCCCAGAGCTTGCGCACCACCTCGAGAGCTTCCTCGGCAATGCGGTAGCGCTCGTCATGGGCCACCACGCCGCGGGCGCTGAAGTTGTCGGCCGCGGCCTGCGCGAAGCTGGTCACCAGATTCCAGCCGGCCCGTCCACCGCTGAGGTGATCGAGTGAAAGCAGCTGGCGGGCAAGGTGGTACGGATGGGCCAGGGTGGCCGATCCGGTGACCACCAGACCGATCCGCTCGGTGACCGAGGACAGCGCGGCCGTCGCGGTGAGCGGTTCGAAGTCCTCGGTGATCTTGTAGGGCCAGGTCGCGGGGGGACCGTAGTTCAGGCCGTCGGCGAAGAACAGCGCGTCAAAGGTGCCCGCCTCGGCGGTCTGCGCATAGCTGATCAGCCGCTGGCGTACCCCGGCGGTGCTGTTGTCGATATCGGGATGCCGCCACGGCCCGGTAGACCGGGTATTGCCGAAGGCCAGCAGGTGCAGTTCTCTGGGCACTGCGCCGACGCTACGGTCGCGGGGGGCACGAGCCGAGGGTTGCGCTCAGCGCGAAGCAATCCCGGGCGCGCTACTTCTTGGGCTTGTCCGAAGCGGCATCGGTGGACAGCGCCGCGACGAAAGCCTCCTGAGGAACCTCCACGCGACCGATGGTCTTCATGCGCTTCTTGCCCTCCTTCTGCTTCTCCAGCAGCTTGCGCTTACGGGTGATGTCACCGCCGTAGCACTTGGACAGCACGTCCTTGCGGATTGCCCGGATGTTCTCGCGGGCAATGATTTTCGACCCGATCGCGGCCTGCACCGGCACCTCGAACTGCTGGCGCGGGATGAGCTCCTTGAGCTTGGTGGTCATCTTGTTGCCGTAGGCCGACGCCGAATCCTTGTGCACGATGGCGCTGAACGCGTCCACGGCCTCGCCCTGCAGCAGGATGTCGACCTTGACCAGATCGGCCATCTGCTCGCCGGCCTCCTCGTAGTCGAGGCTGGCGTAACCCCGGGTGCGGGACTTCAGCGAGTCGAAGAAGTCGAAGATGATCTCGCCCAGCGGCATGGTGTAGCGCAGCTCGACACGCTCGGGCGACAGGTAGTCCATGCCGCCGAGCTCACCGCGCCGTGCCTGGCACAGCTCCATGATGGTGCCGATGAACTCGCTGGGCGCGATCACGGTGGTCTTGACCACGGGCTCGTAGACCTCGCGGACCTTGCCCTCGGGCCAGTCCGACGGGTTGGTCACCACGCTCTCGGAGCCGTCATCTCGCACAACGCGATAGACCACGTTGGGCGCGGTGGAGATCAGGTCGAGGTTGAACTCGCGTTCGAGGCGCTCGCGGGTGATCTCCATGTGCAGCAGGCCGAGGAATCCGCAGCGGAACCCGAAGCCCAGCGCCACCGAGGTTTCCGGCTCGTAGGTCAGCGCGGCGTCGTTGAGCTGCAACTTGTCCAGCGCCTCGCGCAGCACCGGATAGTCCGAGCCGTCCACCGGGTAGAGCCCGGAATAGACCATCGGCCGGGGCTCCCGGTAACCGGTCAGGGCTTCGGTGGCGCCCTTGCGCGCCGTCGTCACGGTGTCGCCGACCTTGGACTGCCGGACGTCTTTCACACCGGTGATGAGGTAGCCCACCTCGCCGACACCGAGACCGTCGCTGGGCTTCGGGTCGGGTGAGACGATGCCCACCTCGAGCAATTCGTGGGTGGCGCCGGTGGACATCATCGCGATCTTCTCGCGCGGGGTGATCTTGCCGTCGACGACGCGCACGTAGGTGACCACGCCGCGGTAGATGTCGTAGACCGAGTCGAAGATCATCGCCCGCGCAGGAGCGTCGGCGTCGCCGGTCGGCGCCGGCACCTGCCGGACCACCTCGTCGAGCAACTCGGCCACCCCGACGCCGGTCTTGCCGGACACCCGCAATACGTCGGACGGCTCGCACCCGATGATGTGCGCGAGCTCACCGGCGTAGCGCTCCGGATCCGCGGCGGGCAGGTCGATCTTGTTGAGCACCGGGATGATCGTCAGGTCCCGGTCGAGCGCCAGGTAGAGGTTGGCCAGCGTCTGCGCTTCGATGCCCTGCGCGGCGTCGACCAGCAGAACGGCACCCTCGCAAGCCTCCAGCGCGCGGGACACCTCGTAGGTGAAGTCGACGTGGCCGGGGGTGTCGATCAGGTGCAGGACAAACTCTTCGTCCCCGACCTTCCAAGGCAACCGCACGTTCTGCGCCTTGATCGTGATGCCGCGCTCACGCTCAATGTCCATCCGGTCCAGGTATTGCGCTCGCATCGACCGGTCGTCGACGACGCCGGTGAGCTGCAGCATCCGGTCCGCCAGCGTCGATTTGCCATGGTCGATGTGGGCGATGATGCAGAAGTTCCTGATCTGCGCCGGCGCAGTGAACGTCTTGTCGGCGAAGCTGCTGATGGGAATCTCCTGGTGAGCGTGGGTGTCCAGCACGTGCTGTGCTCCCTAAGGGTATCGAGCAACCACCGTCGCGACACAATCGCCGGGGGTCCCCTCGCCTATGCTCGACACCATGGCGTCGCAGTGGAAGGCGTTCCAACAGGTTCTCAAGGGCGTGATGGACGGTGCCGAGAACCTGGTGTTCAACGAAGCACCCAAGTTCGTGCGCCAGCTACAGACCACCGACAACGTGCCCCGCACCGTGCAGCAAGGCCTTCAACAAGGGCTTCAGCAGGGCCTCAGGCTGGGCCTGGGCGTTCTCGCCGGTGCGGCCGCCCCGGCACCCCAGGCGATCACCGCCGGCCGGCCGGTGTCGAAGAACAGCGTGCCCACCGCACACCGGGCCCGCAAAGTCGTCTACGCGCCCGATCTGGACGGGCAGGCCGATCCGGGCGAGATCGTGTGGACCTGGGTCGTCTACGAGGATGACCCGACCCAGGGCAAGGACCGCCCGGTTCTGGTGGTGGGTCGCGATCAGCGCACCCTGCTCGGGCTGATGCTGTCCAGCCAGGACTACCACCGAGACGATCCGGACTGGATCGGCATCGGCGTCGGCACCTGGGATTACGACGGCCGGCCGAGCTGGGTCCGGCTGGACCGGGTGCTCGACGTTCCCGAGGAAGGCATCCGCCGTGAGGGCGCCATCCTTGACCGTCAGCGATTCGAATCGGTCGCAGTCCGGTTGCGCGCCGAGTATTCCTGGAGCTAGCCCGCCGAGCCGCCGGCTCCCACGAACCGGACGTACGGTCCGGCGTCGTCGACGGTGATCCGGCACTGCACGCCGTACACGTCGGCCACCAGTTCTTGGGTCAATACCTCGACCGGGCTACCGGTGGCCACCACCCGTCCCGCCGACAGCATCACGACGTGGTCGCAGAACATCGCCGCCAGGTTGAGGTCGTGCAGGGCCACCACGGCGGTGACATCGAGGGTGCGGATCAGCGCCAGGATCTCCAGTTGGTGCGCGATGTCGAGGTGATTGGTGGGCTCGTCCAGCAGTAACTCGCTGGGCTCCTGCGCGAGAGCGCGGGCGATCTGCACGCGCTGACGCTCCCCGCCCGAGAGGGTGTGCCACAGGCGGTCGGCCATACCGTCGAGACCGGTGGCCGACAGGGCGGCGGCCACCGCGGCGGTGTCGTCGCCACCACCGCCGAACACCGAGCTGTGCGGGATCCGTCCGAGCCGCACCACATCGCGCACGGCGATGTCCAGGTCGGTCTCCGCGTGCTGGCCGACCATCGCCACCCGCCGCGCCACCGCACGCCGCGACATCCTGTGCAGATCACGGCCGTCGAGCTGCACGACACCCGAGTCGGGCCGATCGATACCGGCCAGCAGTCGCAGCAGCGAGGACTTGCCTGACCCGTTGGGACCCAACAACCCGACCGTGCTTCCGGGGGCCGGATCCACCGTCACACCGTCGAGCACGACCCGGCCGGACCGGATCCAGCGCACCTCGCCCGCCCGCAGGGTCATCGGTCAACCTTCTTGCGCCGCAACAGGATCAACGCGAAGGCCGGCACCCCGAGCAGCGCGGTGACCACTCCGGTGGGTAACTCCTGCGGCGCGAACACCGTCCGGGCCAGGGTGTCCACCCACACCATGAAGACGGCGCCGAAGATCGCCGCGGTGGGCAGCAGACGCCGATGGCCGGGCCCGACGACGAACCGGGCGGCATGCGGCAGCACCAGCCCGACGAACCCGATCGCGCCGGCGGCACTGACCAGGGCCGAGGTCATCAACGCGGTGATCACGAGCAACACAATGCGGGCGCGGGTCACCGAAACGCCCAGGGTCGCGGCGGCATCCTGCCCGAACGCGAACGCGTCGAGGGTGCGTGCGAAGGCCAGGCACACCAGCAACCCGGCACCGACGACGACCGCGCAGATGAGCACGTCGGACCACGACACCCCGGCCAGCGAACCCAGCAGCCAGAACAACACTCCCCTGGTCTGCTCGGCGTCCGCCGAGGACAACACGATGAAGGAGGTCAGCGCCGAGAACAGTTGGGTCCCGGCCACTCCGGCCAGTACCACCCGGTCCGTCCCGCCGCCGGCGGCGTAGGCGAGCAGCAGCACCACGGCGAACGACACCACCGCGCCGATGAAGGCGCCGCCGGACAGGCTCAGCGTGCCGGCGCCGACACCCAGCACCGCGACCAGCACGGCACCCGTCGACGCGCCCGAGGACACCCCCAGCACGAACGGGTCGGCCAGCGGATTACGCAGCAACGACTGCAGAATCGCCCCGCACAGTGCCAACCCGGCGCCACAGATGGCGGCGAGCACGATCCTCGGCAGTCGCAGTTGCCAGACGATGCTCTCCTGCAGTCGGGTGGCCCCTGACGGGCCGACGCCGAGCCGGTCGCCGACGATGCGGTACACGTCACCCACCGACAGTGCGGCGGGCCCGATGGTGATGGCCACCGCCGCCGAGAACACCAGCAGCAGGAGGCCGCCGACCCACAGCCCGCCGAGCCAACCGGTGCGCACGCTCACCGCGGTGAACCGAATCCGAGGTCCCGCAGGCCTTTCGCCACCTTCTCGGCGCCGTCGACCGTGCGGATCGACGGGTTGAGATCGGCCCCGTTGACCACGATGTAGCGACGCTGCCGCACCGCGGTGAGTCCTCGGGTCAGCGGATTCGATTCCAGGAACTCGATTTTGGTCGCCAGCGCGTCCCCGTCGATCGTGCGTCGGCTCAGGTCCGCCAGCACCAGCACATCCGGGTCGCGATCGGCCACGCTCTCCCAGCTCACCTGCGGCCATTCGTCGCTGGTGTCGGCGAAGACGTTACGTGCCCCGGCCGTGCCGGCGATCACCCCGGGCGATCCACAGCAGCCGGCGAAATAGGGGGCACGGATATCGGAGAACCAGAACGCCATATCGATGCCTGTTTCTGTCCCGGTGGCCGAGGCCATCCGTTGACGCAACTGTGCGATGAGCTGATCGCCGCGTTCGGTGACATCGAAGATTGTTGCCAGGTCCCGGATTTCGGCGTAGATCGCGTCCATGGTGAACGGTGCGCTCCGCGCCCCGTCGCCGTTGACCGACGTCTTGCCTTCGCAGTCACTGGGCGCCAGATACGTCGGGACGCCGAGTTCCGCGAACTGATCCCGGTCGGCGACGCCACCAGGCCCGAGGGTTCCGCCGAAGGACGCCGTCACCAGATCGGGTTCGGCGTCGAGCACGCTCTCCAGAGACGGTTTGTTCACCGCGAGTCGTGGCACCCGGGCGTTGTCGGCCGCCAGGTCGGGCCTGACGGGATCGGTCCAGGTGGCGGTTCCGACCATGCGGTCGGCCAGGCCCAGTGACAACAGGATCTCGGTGGAACTCTGGTTGAGCGAGACCGCACGCTGCGGCGGCGTGGCGATCACCACCTGCCTGCCGCAATTCTGCACGGTCACCGGATATCCGGCCGCCCTCTGTGAGGCCGCGGTCGGCCCGGCCTGGGCACACCCGGCCAGTAGCAGCGCACTGATCCCGCCGGCGATCAGCCGGTTCACTGGGCCAGGCCGAACGTCTTGAAACCGGCCGCCAGCTTCTCCACCGCGTCGATCTCCCGAATTCCGGGGTCAAGCTCGGACCCGGTCAGCACCACATAGCGCTTCTCGCGCACCGCGGTCATGTTCCTGGTCACCGGATTCGATTCCAGGAACTTCACTTTCGCGTCGAGAGAATCACCGTCGATGCGCCTGCGGTTGAGGTCGGCCAGGACCAGCACGTCAGGGTCGCGGTCCGCCAGCGACTCCCAACTGACCTCCGGCCAGTCCTCGCGGGCGTCGGCGAAGACATTGGTGACACCGAGTTCGGTGGCGTACAGGCCGGGCGCCGAGCAGCATCCGGCCAGGTACGGCGTCCGCAGCCCCGAGAACCAGAACGCCACAGTGGTGTTGGTCGCCGTGATCGACGGTGCCTCGTCCAGCCGCCGGGTGAGTCGGGCGATCAGGTCCTGGCCGCGCTGCTGCACATCGAAGATCTGAGCCAGCTCGGTGATTTCCCGAAACAGCGTGTCGAATGCCAGCGGCTCAGTGCGGGTGACGGTCTCACCGTCGACCTTCGCTCCGGTGCATACCGACGGTGATTGATACGTCGGGATTCCCAGTTGGGCGAATCTGGCACGGTCGGCGACGACCGCGGGCGTGAAGGTATGCGCGCTGGCCGAAGTCACCAGATCCGGCTCCACGCTGAGCACTGCTTCCAGGCCCGGGTCGTTGTCCGCCAGCCGGGGCACCTCGGCGTTTTCGTCCGCGAGTTCGGGCAGCACCGGGTCGAACCACGTGGTGGTGCCGGCCATCCGATCGGCCAGACCAAGTGCCAGCAGGATCTCCGTCGAAGCCTGATACAGCGCTACTGCCCGCTGCGGAGGCCCGTCGAACGTGACGGTCACGCCACAGTTCTCGACGGTGAGTGGATAGCTGGTGGGGCCGGGCCCGGCAGGTCCCGCGACCGCGTCGTCCGCAGGCGGGTCGGGGCGCCCGCACGCCACCGTGAGTGACAGTGTCACAGCCAACAGGGACAGCACCGCGAATACCCGCACGGCCAAGACTTCCTTCGATACAGGGCTCGGTCGCGGAGCCGTCGACAGTCACACCCGGCCACAGGTGATCGGACTCGAGGCGGTGCCTCATACCGTTGCGCGTCAGTTCCGGTTTCGCACCGGATTCCCCTGTTGGTCGGTCTTCGCACTGTAACAGCCACGATGTGGCGTGATTGCCGGCCCGCGACAGGCAAACCGATGCATCAAATCGGCGTCAGCGGGCACTCCTAGGCCATGACTGCGCTACCACCCGATCCCGATCCGGCCGAGATTCCCGATCTGGAACCCGGCGGCGGTGTCGCTCCCGGCGCCACCCCGCCCGACTCGGCGCAAACCTCGGGCCTGGGCGAACCCGCCCCGCGACCCAGGCACCGGTACAGCCCCACTTCGGTGGCCGCGATCATCGGGGTGGTGCTGCTCATCGCGGTGTTCGTCGCGGTCGGTGTGTTGCTGATCATGAAGATGACCGGCGTATTCGGATAGCCAGGCTGCCGGCCGATTTGCTCTACCGCGGCCGGCGCCACATCGCAGTCATCACGGGTCCGCCGTCGGGCAGCACGATCTCCCCGGTGACCTCGAACCCGAAACGCAGGTAGTAGGGAACGTTGTCGGGGTTGCTCGATTCCAGATACGCCGGAGCGTGTTCGGCGTCGACCCCGTCCAGCCGGGACTGCATGAGAGCGTGCCCGAACCCGCCACCGCGCACCGTCGGATCGCTGCCGATCACCGCGAGATACCAGTGCGGCTCCTCGGGATGGTGCCGCTTCATGAGCTCGACGACCTGTTGGCCTCGCCGCATGTCGCGGCCGAATGCCAACACCATCGTGGGCAGCATCCGCAGTTCCTCGCCCGGAGTCTGCTTCCAACGGCCCGGCCCGTCCCACAGCGCTGCCCCGCCGATCTGACCGTCGCGGACGGCCACTTCGGCACCACCACCGGCGAGGAAGTGGTGGCGTGTGATCGCGGCGAAGAGCCGCGGCAGTCCCTTGGCGCGGCGCGTGTCGTCGGCCAGGATCCACGACATCACGGGGTCATTGTGAAAGGCCCGGGCCAAGACCGCGGAGAGCCGCTTCACGTCGGTCTTGTTCGGCGGATGGACATCGATGGCAGCCACCAGCCCACCATCGCACACGTTTCACCTACTGCGCCGGGTCAGCCGCCTCCTGGGGCAGGTCGCCCCGACGGCGGCGATAGTTCCTCGGTGAGGCCGGGCGCACTACGGCGACGCACAGAGTCTCCGCAAGATCCCAATGCCGTTGCCCGGCAAGGTGTTCACCGATCGCCGTGGTGCCATCGACCCGCTCAACAGCGTCGGGATCGCCTGATTTGCCGGGTCAACGGCTCTGGGTGATGTAGGCCTGCAGCTGTTCCTGCTCGGCCTCGAGTTCTTCCATCCGGGTTTTGACGATGTCCCCGATGCTGACGATGCCGGCCAGCCTGCCGCGGTCGAGGACCGGGATGTGGCGCACCCGGTTCTCGGTCATCAACGCGCTGAGGTGATCGACGGTGTCGCGTGGCGTGCAGGTCGCCACCACCGTGGTCATGATCTCCGACACGGGTTGTGCCAGCAGGCTGCTGCCCCGCTCGTGCAGCTTGCGGACCACATCGCGTTCCGAGACGATGCCGGCCAGCCCGTCGGGGCCCATCACCACCATGGCGCCGATGTTCAGCTCGTCCAGCCCGGCCAGCAGCTCGGTCACCGTGGTCTCCGGCGAAATCGTCACCACCGCCGTGCCCTTGTTTTTCAGCACGTCCGCGATTCGCATCGGCAGCCTCCATCGTGATCCACCTCACATCAGGCTATGTCGATGGCGGTCAGGAAGAAAGGGGCCACGCGGGAGGTCACGAACATCCGGTGCGACCAAGCCGACGAGCAGCCTTTTCGCGCATGTCCGATCCCGGAACGGAGTAGGAATGGGGCCATGATCGAGGTCACGCTGCTCGGCACCGGTAGCCCGATTCCCGATCCGGAGCGGGCCGGACCGTCAACCCTGGTCCGCGCCGGGGGCCAGACATTTCTGATCGACTGCGGGCGTGGTGTGCTGCAACGCCTGGCTGCCGCAGGGTCAGGCGCCAACCAGCTCAGCGCGCTGCTCCTGACTCATCTGCACAGCGATCACATCGCCGACCTCGGCGACGTGATCATCACCCGCTGGGTGAGTACGTTCGCCCCGGACGCTGCGCCCCTGACGATCATCGGTCCCCCGGGCACCGCCGAGGTGGTCGACGCGACACTGCGGGCCTTCGGGCATGACATCGGTTACCGCATCGCCCATCACGCGGATCTGACGGCTCCGCCACCCGTGGAGGTACATGAACACACCACAGGTGCGGTCTGGGATCAGGACGGGGTGCACATCCAGGCCGCGCCCACCGATCACCGGCCGGTGACACCGACCATCGGGTTCCGGGTCGAGCATGCCGGCGCGTCCGTGGTGCTGGCCGGCGACACCGTGCCGTGCGAGAGCCTCGATACGTTGGCCGCCGGCGCGGGAGCCCTGGTGCACACCGTGATTCGCAAAGACCTGGTGAATCAGCTTCCGATGCAACGGATCCGCGACATCTGTGACTACCACTCGTCGGTGGAAGAAGCGGCCGCCACCGCCGCTAGGGCCGGAGTGGGCATCCTGATCCTGACCCACTACGTTCCGGCGATCGCGCCGGGCACCGAGGACCAGTGGCGGGAGTTGGCCGCATCGGAATTCGACCGACAGATCGAATTGGGTGACGATCTGCACCGGGTCCAGGTTCATCCCGGAGTGTGTACCAAGGCGCGCAGCTGATCCGCTGCGCCCGCAACACAATTGAGGTCGGCATCGGTCAGCGGTCGGCCGCGGGCGATGACCACAACGTGCTGGATTCCCAAGTCGGCCAACGCGTGGCAGCGTTCGGCGAGCGCGTCGGACCGCTCGTCGTCGTGAAGTGCCGTGGTCACCGTCCGCTCGATCTGGTGGGCCGGCCGGCCGACATCCGTGCAGTGTCGGTCGAGAACGTCGAGCTGCCTTGCGATCGTGGCGCCGCCGTCGGGTACGTCGAACAGGTTGCAGGCATCGCCGTACTGGGCGACCAGCCGCAGTGTGCGTCGTTCTCCGGTCCCGCCGATCAGCACAGGCGGACGCGGCGCGGTCACGGGTAGTGGGCTGCCGACCGGCTGCGACACGGTCAGATACTCGCCGCGGAAAGCGGTTTGGTCGCCGCGCCACATCTGACCGGCCAATTGCAGCAGTTCGGTCATCCGTTCGAACCGCTCCCCCGTGTCAGGTAGGAACAATCCCATCGCGGTGGCCTCGGCGCTGTTGTAGCCCGCACCGACGCCGAGCCACGCCCGCCCGTTCGACAGCACGTCGAGCGTCGTCACCGTCTTGATCAACAGGGCGGGCGCGCGGAAGGTCGCCGCGGTCACCATCGTGCCCAACCGGATGTGCCGCGTCGCCGCAGCGAGGTAACCGAGCACCGTGTACGCCTCGAGCATCGGCTCGTCGGTCCGGCAGGAGGGATCCGTCTGCACGAGATGATCGGCCACCCACAGGGTGTCGACGGCGGTGCGGTCGAGGAACGTCGCCAGCTCGGCAAGCCGCTCGTGAATCGGTTCCGGCCACGAATAGTTCGTGACACTCACGCTGAGCTTCATCCGTGCCGCACCTGCGCCCGACGCTTCGGCAGGAGCGCACCGGCGACGATGAGCCAGATCAGGCCCGTGAACCGGGCGATCGGCAGGATCACCGCGGCTTCTGGCCAGATCAGTACCAGCGTGGCCACCTCGGCCAGCGCGGCGATGGCCAAACCGGTCCAGGCCAGCGACCGCGGCAACAGTCCGAGGATGAGGCCGGGCACCGCGATCCCGGCGAGCAGCAGTCCGAGCGCGACGATGTGCCCAACCCCGCCCGTCAGGAACACCAGGTAGTACAGCGCGCGAATCAGACCGTCGTCGACCGCCACCTCTGGCCGCGACATCGTCCAGCAGATCAGCCCGGCCAACGCGAGTGATCCGGAGGCGAGAACACCGCCCGCCAGGGCGATGGTCGCACCAGGTGCCGTCACGCCGAGCTGCCGCAACCGGGTGCTCGCCGTCGCGGCGTAGATCGCCAGCGGTACCGACGCCGCGAACGTTCCCACCGCACTGGCCTGCACCGCTCCGTGATGGTCGTGGACATATCGGAGGACATCTACGGCCGCCCCGTACGGCAACGGCATCACCCCGCCGAGCGCAACGCCGACGCCCAGCCCGACCAGCACCAACGCGAGCGAGACCGCGGCCAGCGGGGCCAAGGGCGGTCCACCTTGAGGACCCCCGCGCCGTGGGGACTGGATTCGATCATCCGTTGAATCGTTCATGACTTGAACGATATGCCTGTAGTCACACCGGCGGCAAGGGCCCGAATGTTTTCAGTTGTGAACCATTTGGCGGTGATACGGTTTCGATGTGGAAACTGGGCCGGACACCATCGCATTCCTGCTGGCACAACTCGGCCACCGGGCGGCGACACTGTTCGCCGAGCAGATGGAGACCCTCGAGCTCACCCCTCCGCACGCCGGCATCCTGCGCGCCATCGGCGGGCAGCCCGGCCTCAGTCAGCAGGCCCTGAGCACCCAACTGAGCCTGTTGCCCAGCCGGGTGGTGAGCTACGTCGACGACCTCGAGGACCGCGGCTACGTCGAACGACGCCGCAATCCCGACGACCGCCGACTACACGCGCTGTACCTCAGCACCGCGGGAAAGAAGACACTGCGCCGCATCGGCGAGCTGGCGCGCCGGCACGATGAGCGCATGACCGCAGGCCTCGACGCCGCCCAACGGGACAACCTCCACGTACTGTTGCAGACCCTCGCCGTGCACCACGAGCTGGCACCGCACGTGCACCCCGGCTTTCGCAACCTGGGCCGCGCGGGTGCGGGCCGGCTCAAGCCAGCCGAGTGACCTCCACGACCACATCGAGATCCGTCGAACCCTCACCCGAATAGATTCCCTTGAGCGGGGCCACATCCGAATAGTCCCGGCCCACACCGATACTGACGTACTGCTCATTGATCTTGGAGTCGTTCGTCGGGTCGTAGTGCCACCAGCCGCCGGTCCAGGCCTGGATCCAGGCGTGACTCTGACCGTCGATGGTGTCCCCCACCACCGCCTCCCGCGACGGATGCAGGTAACCGGACACATACCGTGCCGGAATTCCCATGGACCGCAACATGATCAACGACAGATGGGCGAAATCCTGACACACGCCCTTGCCCTCGCGCAGGGCATCCAGACCCGAGGAGTGCACCCCGGTGGTACCCGACACATAGTCGAGTTCGCTGCGCACCCACTGCGCCACCGCCCCGACCGCCTCGAACGGGTCGTGCTCCTTGGCGATCCGCTGTCCCACGCGCGCGATCCGCTTGCTGTGCGGTGTGTAGTGAGTCGGACTGAGCACCTCGTCGAACCGGTCGATCACGGCCTCGGTATCCAGGTCATCCCAGCCGGCCAACTCCTCGGGTTTCTCCGCGACGTCGGTCTCGACCACCGAGGACCCCGACACCTCCAACTCGGTGTGCGGAGCGTGCAGGTCGAAGGCCGTCACCGCGGTACCCCAATAGTCGACGTACCGGTAGGACCTGGTCGCCGGAATGGTCTCGACGCGGTTGAGGATGACGTTCTGACGCGAATCCGACCGCGGGGTCAATCTGGCCTCGTTGAAAGACGCCGTCACCGCCGACTTGTAGGCATATCCGGTCGAGTGCACCACCCGTAGCCGCCACATCTAAACCTCGCCCTCCTCGATCACAACCACATCCCCGTGACCGGCGTCGGTCCAAGCCACCCAGGGTGCGGAGTGGAAGTACTGCAGTGCCAACGCTTCTCCGACATCGCGGCAAGTCTTCTGCAACCCGGCCAGCCGGGCATCCAACGATTCCAGCAGCGCCCCCGGCTGCAGGAACTCGAGCTCACTGCGCGCCCGGCCCAACAGCCGCTGCGCCTCGGCGGTGGCCCCCAGCCGGCTGTGCGGCCGGTTGAGCAACTCGTCGAGACTGTG
Organism: Mycobacterium shunyiense; assembly: GCF_058270035.1. Taxonomy (NCBI): domain Bacteria; kingdom Bacillati; phylum Actinomycetota; class Actinomycetes; order Mycobacteriales; family Mycobacteriaceae; genus Mycobacterium; species Mycobacterium shunyiense. The sequence continues at coordinate 449,647 of NZ_JBZDPT010000047.1, forward strand.
TTCGGCCAACCGCAGCGAATAGAAGATCGACCGGGGGAACAGACGATCCAGGAGCATGAACTCGACCACCCGACCGGCGTCGAGCACGCCGCGGTAGGTACGTAGGTAGGTGTCATGGGCCCCGGCCGAGCGCAGCAACGTGACCCAGGCAGGCGACGACCCGCTGTCCCCGACCCGCGACAGCAGCAACCGGACGGTCATGTCGACCCGCTCGATCGCGCGGCCCAGCAGCATGAACCGGTACCCGTCGTCGCGGCTCAACGTCGAATCGGCCAGGCCTGCGAACATCGCCGCACGCCCCTCGACATAGGACAGGAACTCGTGGGGGCCCAGGCGTTTGGCCGCGCGTTCCCGCTCGGCGAGCGCGTTGTAGGTGGTGTTGAGACACTCCCAGATCTCGGTCGAGGTGACTTCGCGGGCCCCGCGGGCATTCTCGCGGGCAGCCGAAATTGAGTCGACGATCGAGTTTCCCCCACTGTCGCGGCTGAACGCCACGATGTCGGTCAACGACCACACGTCCAGGCGCCGGGTCGGTGGCTCGATCCCGAGCACCCGCAGCAGCGTGCGTGAGGCCACGTCGGGGTCGACGCTGGAGTCCTCCAACAGCTGGTGCACCGTGACATCGAGGATGCGTGCGGTGTCGTCGGCCCGCTCCACATAGCGCCCGATCCAGTACAACGACTCGGCATTGCGCGCCAGCATCTACCACCACCCCCTGTTACTGCTGTTGTTGAGACGACGAACCATCAGCTGCGCCATCACTTTTGGGCCCCTTGGCGGATTCCGGCAGGGACCGCACCACCTCGGCCGCGGCGAGCTCGCGATCCGCCGCCGATGCCCGCGACGCCAGCACCCAGGTGTCCTTCGACCCACCGCCCTGGCTGGAATTGACCACCAGAGACCCTTCCGGCAGCGCCACCCGGGTCAGCCCGCCGGGCAGGACCCAGACGTCGTTGCCGTCGTTGACCGCGAACGGGCGCAGATCCACGTGCCGGGGTGCCAGCTTGTCGCCGATCTGGGTGGGCACGGTGGACAGCTGCATCACCGGCTGGGCGATCCAGCCGCGCGGGTCGTTGCGGATCTTCCTGGCGGTCGCCGTCAGTTCCTTGGCCGAGGCGTCCGGACCGAACACGATCCCGTACCCACCCGAACCTTCCACCGGCTTGATGACGAGTTCGTCGATCCGGTCGAGCACCTCTTCCCGTTCGGCGTCCACCCAGCAGCGGTAGGTGTCGACATTGGCCAGCACCGGCTTCTCGCCCAGGTAGTACTCGATGATCGTCGGGACGTAGGTGTAGACGAGCTTGTCGTCGCCGACCCCGTTGCCCACCGCGCTGGAGATCACGACGTTGCCGGCCCGGGCCGCGTTGAGCAGACCCGCCACCCCCAGCACCGAGTCGGGCCGGAACTGCATCGGGTCGAGGAACGCGTCGTCGATGCGTCGGTAGATGACATCGACCTGACGCTCGCCCTCCGTGGTGCGCATGTAGACGGCGTTGTCACGGCAGAACAGGTCGCGACCCTCGACCAACTCGACCCCCATCTGCCGGGCCAGCAGCGAATGCTCGAAGTAGGCCGAGTTGTAGACGCCGGGGGTGAGCACCACGACAGTCGGGTCCGCGACGTTGGTGGGTGCGGCGTTGAGCAGCGCCCGCAGCAGGTGCGACGAGTAGTCGCCGACCGCGCGCACCCGGTGGGTGGCGAACAGGTTCGGGAAGACGCGCGCCATCGTGCGCCGGTTCTCCATCACATAGGACACCCCGGACGGCGACCGCAGGTTGTCCTCGAGCACCCGGAAGTCACCCTTGTCGTCACGGATCAGGTCGATGCCCGCGACGTGGATGCGCACCCCGTTGGGCGGGACGATGCCCGCGGCTTCCCGGTGGAAGTGCTCACACGACGTGACCAGCCGACGCGGGATCACGCCGTCGCGCAGGATCTCCTGCTCGCCGTAGATGTCGTCGAGATACATCTCCAGCGCCTTGACCCGCTGGGTGATGCCCCGTTCCAGTCGGGACCATTCAGCCGCCGAGATGACCCGTGGCACCAGGTCGAGCGGGAACGGCCGCTCCTGCCCCGACAACGAGAATGTGATGCCCTGATCGATGAACGCCCGCCCAAGCGCGTCCGACCGCGACCGCAGCTCCGAGGCGTCCGACGGAGCAAGCTCGGCGAAGATCCCCTTGTACGGTCCGCGCACGTTGCCAGAGCCGTCGAACATCTCGTCGAAGGCCTCCGAGTAGCGGCCAAGTTGGTTGTAGCCGTCGAAGACGCCCTGATGTCTGACGCGGCGCGCCGAAGCGGCACGTCGTCCGGCCGGGCCGGACCCGTTCGATCCTGGCCCTTCGGTACGGACTGTTCTCAGGCTCACCCTTGCCATGCTGCCGCACCTGACGCCGTTTCGCCGGGTCAACGGCGCAGCCCGTTTCGGCAGGCCAAAGGCCGATTGACGTGGTACAAGTGTTCGGAACCGGGGCGCGGGCAGCCCATGTTCGGCCGGCGCCGCTTTGGGAGTTCGGATGCCTCGCTGGTACCCTGAACAGTCGCTGCCCGCAGTGCGGGTGTGCGCACCCAGACTTCGGTAACCCCAGCTAGAGAATTACGAAGGAATTTTTACGTGGCCAACATCAAGTCGCAGGAAAAGCGCATCCTCACCAACGAGCGTCGTCGGCTGCGTAACCAGTCGGTGAAGTCGTCGCTGCGTACCGCCGTGCGCGGCTTCCGCGAGGCCATCGACGCGGGCGAGAAGGACAAGGCCGCCGAGTTGCTGGTGTCGACCAGCCGCAAGCTCGACAAGGCCGCCAGCAAGGGCGTCATCCATGCCAACCAGGCTGCCAACAAGAAGTCGGCCCTGGCCCTGGCGCTGAACAAGCTCTGATCCTTCGGTTCAACCCGAAATAGTTTTCCCGGTTCACCGGGTGGCGAGTTCCGCCACCCGGCGTACCGCTGTTTCAAGGGCGTAGTCGGCATCTGCCGCTGCGCCCTTTACGTCTGCGTTGAGCGCGGCGACCACCCGCATGGCCTCGGCCACCGAGTCCCGCGACCATCGGCGCGCCTGCTTCTGGGCCTTCTGCACCCGCCAGGGCGGCATCCCCAGTTCACCGGCCAGCCGGTACGGATCTCCCGAGAGCGGACCCACCCGCGCGATCGTGTGCACCGCCTCGGCCAGCGCATCGGCCAGGACCACCTGTGGCTCGCCGGCCAGCATCGCCCACCGCAACGCCTCAGCGGCCCCCGCGACATCTCCGGTCACCGCCTTGTCGGCGATGTCGAAGCCCTTCACCTCCGCCTTGCCGCTGTGATAGCGGCGCACCGCGACCGCGTCGACCTGGCCTGCGGTGTCGGCCACGAGTTGTGAGCACACCGCGGCGAGCTCACGGATGTTCGAGCCGACCGCGTCGAGCACCGCGGTGACCGTGTCGTCGGACACCTTGGCCCGCAACTGGCGGAACTCGGCCCGCACAAAATCCGCACGCTCGGCCGGCTTGCTGATCTTCGCGCACGGATGCACCTGTGCACCAAGCTTTTTCAATTGATCGGCCAGCGCCTTGGCCCGTCCTCCACCGGAATGGATGACACACAGCACCGTGCCGGGTGGCAGATCGGCTGCGGTCGAAGCGATCAGGGCCACGGCATCCTTGCCCGCCTCGGCGGCCGCCTCGAGCACCACCAGGCGTTCCTCGGCGAACAGCGATGGACTCAACAGCTCGGCGAGCTCGCTGGTGCTGACCTCACCGGCCCGCATCCGGTCCACCGGAACGTCATCGGACCCGGCCTGCTGCCGCAGCGCCCGCAGCACCGCCCCCACCGCACGCTCGACCAGCAGTTCCTCATCGCCCAGAACCAGGTGCAGACCGTCGATCTGTTCGCTCACACCGATGATCGTGTCACGCCGACCCGACAGCCCCGACCACGTGGCCTGCCAGCGCCCAGGCCAGCAACCCGAACACCACCGCGGCCAACCCGCGACGCATCCAGCGCAGCCGCCACAACACCGTCAAGGCCACCCCGCCCAGCGCCACCGACACCACGCCGGCCAACCCCGAAGGCGACGGCACGGCAGCCGCAGGCAAGGCCGCAGCCCAGCGGGCCACCGACAACAGCCACCACAGCTCCGGCCCGGTGAACCGGATCAGCAGTTGGGCTGCACCCGGCCAGACCGTCGAGCACACGGCCGCCGCGGTGCCGAGGACGGTGATCGGCGGAATCACCCAAGCCACTGCGAGATTGGCGGCGACCGCCACCAGGCTGACCGTCCCCGAGATCCCGGCCACCAGGGGCGCGGTCACCAGTTGGGCCACCACCGCAACGCTGACCGCCGCCGCCACCGGGCGCGGCCAGCCACGAGCTTGCAGCCGGCCCGACCACACCGGCGCCAGGACGACGATGCCCGCAGTCGCCCACACCGACAACGCGAACCCGACGTCGACCGCGAGTTCGGGGGTGGCGATCATCAGCGCGATCACGCTGGCGGCCAATGCGGGTACCGCCCGCCGACGCCGGTGGGTCAACACCGCGAGCAGGGTCACCGCCCCCATCACCCCGGCCCGCAACACGCTGGCCGAGGGCTGCACGACGATGACGAACCCGACCAGCCCGGCGCCCGCGAGCAGCACGGCCGCTCGTGGCCCGATCAGTGCCGCGCTGAGCAGCAGCGCACCGCACACGATGGTCACGTTGGCGCCCGACACCGCCGTCAGATGGGTCAGACCCGCGGTGCGGAACTGTGCGGTCGTCGCGCCGGTGACCGTCGAGGTGTCCCCCAGCACCAACGCGGGAAGCATGGCCGCCTGATCGGCGGGCAGCACCGCACGGGCCGCCTCGGCGAAGCCGGCACGGATCCGTTGGGCGGCGCGCTGCACAGCCGATGCCTCGCCCAGCGACGGCTGACCCGACGCCGACAGCACGGCCACGCTCAGATCCCTCCGGCCCGGACGCCCCACGGCCGCCCGGAACGTCGCCGGACGCCCCGGATCGACCGCCCCGAAGCCCGGTGGTGCGAACACCAGGACGCGCCCCGCCATCGGGGCCTGGTCGACCCGATGCAGCCCGGCCCGGAACATCACCCGGCCGCCGCTGATCGTCCGCGGGGTCTCGGCGGGCACGACCTCGACTGTCCCGGTTGCGCCGTAGAGGCGACCGATCGGGTGGTGTTCGACCTGATGCACGCGCAGTCCGACTGCGACGCCGAATCCGCCCGCGACGGCCGCCACCGCCAGAATCGCAGCGGCGACACCCGCGCCCTCATCGTCTCCACACCGGGCGGCCAGCCAGGTCAACCCCACTGCGCCGAGGCCCACCACCACCGCGACACCCGCGCCCCAGACGATGGTCGCCGCCGACACCGACCACGCGGTCAGAGCGGCCGGGACGAGGCGCAGATCCAGTGGCTGCCCCGCGACCCACCCGTCGTCGGCGGGCCCGTCCCTGTCGGAAGCGTCACGCCCGGACCAGCTCACGCAGTTTCTCCAGCCGCGCCGGACCGATCCCGTCCACGTCGCCGAGTTGATCGACACTGTCGAACCGACCATGCGCAGACCGCCAGGCCACGATCGCCTCGGCGGTCACCGGACCGACACCGGGCAGCGTGTCGAGGTCCTCGACCGTCGCCGTGTTGAGGTCCACCGGCCCCGAAGGCGCGCCGGGCGTGGCTTTCGAAGCCCCTTTCTGCGGCACACCGGGTTGCCTGGAAGTCGACGCGTCGCCGGCTACCGAACTGCCCATGGTCGCCGGTTGTCCCGGCGGCGGGTCGATGCCGACCACGATCTGCTCGCCGTCGCCGACCCGGCGGGCCATGTTCAGCCCGATCAGGTCGGCACCGTCGAGTGGGCCACCGGCGGCCTCCAGCGCATCGGCGATCCTCGCCCCGGATTGCAGGGTCACCAGACCGGGCTTGTGCACCAACCCGACCACGCTGACCACCACCGGTCCTGGCGGGGCGTTCGCATCCGGTGTCGGTACCGCCGACGAAACCATTTGCACCGGTGGCAGATTGGCCGAGGCGACCGGCGGTGCCTGCTGACGGATCAAGGTGAAAACGGTGACCAGGATCGCGAGGACCCCGACGCCGGCCAGCACCACGGCGCCGGCACGTCCGGGGTCCGCCCGGACCCTCGTCAACCAGCCCGGGCCGTCCCCCGGTGTCGTATCGGGCAGCCATCTCGACAGCGCGCTCTCGGACGCGGCGCCTTGTTCGCCACGGTCGCTCTGGGCGTCGGCGTCATCTCCGCCGCCCCGACCATCACCGCCGAGACGACGGAGCCGCTCCACCGACAATTCGGTTCCCATGCCCGCGACGGTAAGTGCGGGCCACGACGATCCGAGGCGCCCGGGGCGCCGGCGCACAACTCCTGTGGATGAATCGCGCGCTGGGGATTACCGGGTGGTCACCCCGCCACTCTGGTGGAAGGCTGCTGGGGCGTCGCCCGCTCCAGGTACCGCAGCAGTTCCACCGGGAACGGCAGAACCACGGTGGAGTTCTTCTCCGCAGCCACTTCGACGACGGTCTCCAACAGCCGCAGCTGCAGGGCCGCCGGGTCGGCCGCCATCACATCGGCGGCGGCAGCGAGTTTCTCCGACGCCTGCAGTTCGCCGTCGGCGGTGATGACGCGGGCCCGTCGTTCCCGTTCCGCCTCGGCTTGACGCGCGATGGACCGCTTCATCGAATCCGGCAGCACGACGTCTTTGATCTCGACCCGGTCGATGTGGATCCCCCAGCCCACCGCCGGGTTGTCGATCAGCAGTTCCAGGCCTTGGTTGAGCCGCTCCCGGTTGGACAGCAGGTCGTCCAGGTTGCTCTTGCCGATGATCGACCGCAGTGAGGTCTGCGCCACCTGGCCGATCGCCGACATGTAGTCCTGGACATCGACCACCGCGCGAACCGGGTCGATCACGTTGAAGTAGATGACCGCATCGACCCGCACGGTGACGTTGTCGCGGGTGATGCCGTCCTGCGCGGGAACCGGCATCGTGATGATCTGCATGTTGACCTTCTGCAGCCGGTCGGCGACCGGAACGAGCATCGTCAACCCTGGTTGCCGGACGTTGTCCTGCACTCGACCGAACCGGAAGACCACGCCGCGCTCGTACTGTCTGACCACACGGATATTGTTCGCGCCGAGCCAGAGCAGGGCGATCGCGCCGGCAACGGCCGCAGAGAGGGCATAGAGAATGTCCATGATCTGACCTCGATTCATGGCGTCGTGGGGCGAGCCCGCCCCACAGTTCGATTGTGCGACGGTGGTGTGCCTACCGCGAGTGAACAAGTCACCGATAGTGTCTAGAGTCCAGCGCTCAGCGAGGAGGCGATCATGACCGCAGCGGGTAAGCCGATCCGAGTCATCCAATGGACCACCGGCAATATCGGACGACGCTCGCTACACGCGATCATCGGCCGCGACGACATGGAACTGGTCGGTGTGTACGCGTACGGCGCCGACAAGGTGGGTGTGGATGCCGCCGAGCTGGCCGGTTGGCCCGAGCCCACCGGCATCAAGGCCACCAACTCCATCGACGAGCTCATCGCCCTGAAGCCCGACGCCTGCTGCTACAACCCGATCTGGCCCAGCGTCGACGAACTGGTCCGCCTGTTGGAGGCCGGCGTCAACGTCTGTTCCAGCGCCGCCTGGATCACCGGCGGCAAGCAGTCCCCCGAAGACCGGGAGCGCATCGAGAAGGCTTGCCAGACAGGCAATTCCACGATCTTCGGCAGCGGGGCGCATCCAGGCCTGACCAACATGATGGGCATGGTGCTGTCCAGCGCGTGCGAGAGCGTCGACGAGATCCGGATCACCGAGTCCGTCGACTGTGGGGTCTACGAATCGGCCGGAACCATGGCCGCGATGGGCTTCGGCAAGGACCCGGAGACGCCCGGGCTGGCCGAGAGTGTCCGGCTCGAGAGTGAAGTGTTCGCCGAGTCGGCGGCGATGATGGCCGACGCGATCGGCGCCAAGCTCGACCGGATCACCTTCGATGTCACGTTCACCCCGGCCACCGAGGACTCCGACCTGGGGTTCATGCAGATCCCCAAGGGCACCGTGGCCAGTGTCTACGGGTATCACCGCGGCTGGGTCGGCGACAAGAACGTCGTCAGCGTCGGATTCAACTGGATCATGGGCGAGCACGTCACCCCGCCGAAGCCGGTGGCGCACGGTCACGTGATCCAGGTGTTCGGGGTGCCCAACATGCGCACGGTGGTGTACTGCCTGCCGTCGAAGGACTGGAGCGAGGTCAGCCTCAACGGGCTCGGCATGATCTACACCGCGCTGCCGGTCACCAATGCGGTGCCCGCCGTGGTGGCCGCCAAGCCCGGCATCCTCACGCTCAAGGATCTGCCGCCGGTCACCGGGCGGTTCGCCGGCTGACGCCTGCCCAATTACGCGCTGATACCGCGCCGTTTGCGCCATTCCGCTGCGCCGATTTCTACCTGACGGTTGTGCGCGCCGTCGATCCACAGCCCTGGAGTAGAAAAACGGCGCGGGCAAGCGCCCGGACGGCAGACAAGCCCAAGCGCAGGCAGGCGCCGGACTACGCGTCGGCCACCGTGATGCAGGCGCCCACCGCGCCACCACCGACATGCACGGCCAGCACTGCGCCCATGTCCGTCACCGCCAGCGACTGCAGGTTCGGCAACCGGTCGGTGAGTGCCGCCGCGATCTCCTCGGCGCCGTCCGGGTTGTCGACGTGGTGCACGACCACGCGCACGGCCCGGTCCCCCGCGGCTTCGGCGATCTGATCCACAAGTGCCGCATGCGCTTTCGATATCGTCCGGATGCGCTGGGAGAGCACCAGCCGGCCGTCCACGTCGAGGTGCAGCAGCGGCTTGAGTGACAGTGCGGTGCCCAACCACGATGCCGCCGCGCCGATCCGGCCACTGCGCCGCAGATTGTCGAGCCGGTGCACCACGATGAACGCCTGACCGCGCGGGATCGCGGCACGCGCTGCCGCCTCCACCGTGTCGAGTGAGCCACCGGCCCGGGCCGATTCGGCGGCCGCCAGTGCGACGAACCCCACCCCCATGGCGGCAGCCCGGGAGTTCACCACCCGTACAGCCTGTCCGATCTCGCGGGCCACGGCCGCCGCGGTGCTGTAAGTGCCCGACAGCGCCGCCGAAATATGCACTGCGACAACACCGTCACCGTCGCTGTCGGCCAGCGCCTGCCGATAGGTCTCGGCCAGATCGGCAGGCGACGCCCCGGACGTGGTGACGCGCGGCCGGTCATGGATGTCGGTCGGCATCGGGTCGATACCGTCGCGCAGGTCGTTGCCGTCGTCGAGGATGTGCAACGGCACCTGCCGGATACCCCATTGTTCGCACAACTCGGGCCGCAACCGCGCCGTCGAGTCGGTCACCACCATGACCGCCATCGTCAGTCGGTGGAATCCATTTGTGGCACACCGGCATCGGCAAGACCCTTGAGCATCAGCTCGGCCACCGCCCGGTGCGCTTCGAAATTCCAGTGGATGCCGTCGGGATTGCCACGCCCGCCCAGCACCTCGTCGGCCACCGCGGCCTTGAGATCCACCAACGGCACGTCATGCTCGGCGGCCCAGTCCGTGATCGCCCTGACCGTGGGCTCACGTCCGTGATGGGCCTTGCCGTATGTATCGGCGATGTGCACCGACGGCAGCGAGGCCACCACCGGAATGCCCGGTCGATTGAAATCGATGGCGTTGCGCGTCATCTCCAGATACTCCACTGTCACATGCGGTGGCAGTGCCGCCCGGGCGATTGGCGACAACCGCGGCTGAATCCAGCCGTAGCCGTCCCGCGCCCAGCGCCGCAACCAGGCCGGACGCACGTACCGGATCAGCTCGCGCAGCGCCGTCGGCAGCGGCGAGGGCAGCGAATCCATGCCGCTGGTGGCAAAGACCACGGCACCGGCGCGCGGCAACGCCGCCCACGCCCGCGGGTCCTGGGTCGAGGCCCACCAGACGTCGCGGGTGGTCCAGCCGATCCGGCCGATGAGTTCTACGTCCCAGCCCAGCTGCTCGGCCACGATGTTGGGCCAGATCCGTGGATCATCGGACGGCAGACCACCGGTGGGACCGAAATAGGACAGGGAGTCGGCGAAGACCAGCAGCACCGGCCTGCGGTCGGACGAGCGATCAGAGGACATCGTTGGCCACCTGTGCCGAGGCGTTCCACACATCCAGCCGCCATTTGATGTCGTCGAAATCTCCGTCGTCTTCGGAGTGCCCCGACAACTGAACCCAGCTGGCGTTACCCATACCGCCCAACACCGGCCAGTTGTCCACCGGCAGGCCGAGCAGGCCGGCGGTCAGCGCCGCGATGAGCCCGCCGTGAGCGACGAGCACGACCGGACGGTCTGCTCCTCCCCCGGCCTGATCCAGACCCCAATCGGGTTGCCCGGCAACAAGTTCAGCAACAACAGGAACACTGCGGCCGGCCACGTCGACGCGGCTCTCGCCACCGTGCGGTGCCCACCGCGCGTCCTCACGCCACGCCACGCGGGCGCCCGGGGCGGCGGTGTCCACCTCCTGGTGCGTCAGCCCCTGCCAGTCCCCGAGATGCGTCTCCCGCAACCGCTTGTCCACGGCCACCGCAATCCCGGCGCGATCGCCGAGGGCCATCGCGGTATCCAGGGCACGCTTGAGATCCGAGGACACGATCAACAGCGGTTGACGCTTGGCCAGCACCTCGGCCGCCGCAGCGGCCTGGTCGCGGCCCAGATCGGACAACTCGGTGTCGAGCTGCCCCTGCATCCGGCTGCCCGCGTTGTACTCGGTCTGGCCGTGGCGCAACAGCACCAGCCGACGGACCCTCATCGCGCCCTCATTCCGTGATTTCCGGGTCCGCCGGACCACCAAGCTCGACCGGGACGGTCGGGCAGTCCCGCCACAGCCGTTCCAGGGCATAGAACTCCCGCTCGTCCTGGTGCTGGATGTGCACGACGATGTCCACGTAGTCGAGCAGCGTCCAGCGCCCCTCGCGGGTGCCCTCGCGGCGCGCGGGCTTGTAGCCGGCCAGCCGCATCTTTTCCTCGACTTCGTCGACGATCGCATTGACCTGACGCTCGTTGGAGGCCGACGCGATCACGAAGCAGTCGGTGATCACCAACTGCCCCGACACGTCGATGACGACCACATCGTCGGCCAGCTTGGCCGAGGCAGCCTGGGCGGCCACCGTCGCCATCGCCACGGCCTCAGCGGTGGCGCTCATCGAACCGGCTCCATGATGTGTTCACCCTTTCCGTCTGCGGAGTACAACCCGCGTTTGGCCACGTACTGCACCACGCCGTCGGGCACCAGGTACCAGATCGGCCGGTCTTCTTCGGCCCGCTTGCGACAGTCGCTGGACGAGATGGCCAGCGCGGGCACCTCGACCAATGTCAATGCGTCCGGCGGCAGCTCACGCAGCGCCGCCTCGATGTGTTCACCGTCCAACTCGTAGCCCGGCCGGCTGACGCCGACGAACCTCGCCATGGAGAACAGGTCCTCCCAGTTCTGCCAGGACAGAATGGAGGCCAGGGCGTCGGCTCCGGTGATGAAATACAGGTCGGCGTCGGCGTTGAGGTCACGCAGATCACGCAGGGTGTCCTTGGTGTAGGTCGCCCCGCCCCGGTCGATGTCGACGCGGCTGACCGAGAACCTCGGGTTGGACGCGGTGGCGATCACCGTCATCAGATATCGGTCCTCCGGCGCGCTGACCCGCCGGTCGTGTTTCTGCCAGGGCTGACCCGTCGGGACGAATACCACCTCGTCGAGATCGAACAGGTCGGCCACCTCACTGGCGGCGACCAGGTGCCCGTTGTGGATGGGATCGAACGTCCCACCCATCACACCCATCCTGCGCCGTCTAGCCACGAACAGGCAGCTTACGGCAGCGTTCACAAGCGGCGCGCAGGCTGCGGCACGGCGGCGCCACGATGGGCCGTGCTCAGACCGGCAGCAACCCGTCGATGACCGCGGCCAGTTGTTTGGCCGAGCGGCACTCGTGCATCGGGATGGTCTCGGCGTATTTCGGCGCCGCAGAATCGCCGCTGCCCCACAGATGCCTGGGCTCCGGGTTGAGCCAGTGGGCGTGCCGGCTGGACGACACCATGTGCGCGAGCAGACCGGTCTCCGGGTTGCGGTAGTTGTTGCGGCCGTCGCCCAGCACCAGCAGCGAGCTGCGCGGGGACAGCACGTTGGGGTACTTGTCCAGGAAGGACACGAACGCGTGCCCGTAGTCGGAGTGCCCGTCACGGGTGTAGACGCCGGCCTCGCGGGTGATGCGCTGCACCGCGACCGCCAGGTCGGACTCCGGCCCGAACATCTCGGTCACCTCGTCGGTGGTGTCGATAAATGCAAAGACCCGCACCCGGGAGAACTGCTGACGCAGCGCCGAGACCAGCATCAGGGTGAAGTGGCTGAACCCGGCGACCGACCCGGACACATCGCAGAGCACGACGAGCTCAGGACGGGCCGGATGCGGTTTCTTGAGCACGACGTCGATGGGCACCCCGCCGGTGGACATCGATTTGCGCAGGGTCTTGCGCAGGTCGATCTCCCCGGAACGGGACCGGCGGCGCCGGGCCGCCAAGCGCGTCGCCAACGTGCGCGCCAACGGCTGCACGGTCTTGCGCATCTGACGCAGCTGCTCACCGGACGCGCGCAGGAACTCGACGTTCTCGGCCAGCTGCGGCACTCCGTACATTTGCACGTGGTCACGGCCCAGTTGCTCGGCGGTGCGCCGCTTGGTCTCGGACTCGACCATCTTGCGGAGCTGGGCGATGCGCTGGGCGGCCAGGGCCTTGGCAATCTCATCCTGGGTCGGCGTGGGTTCGTCGCCGTACGGGGCCAGCAGCCCGGCCAGCAGCCGGCCCTCCAGATCGTCCAGGCTCATGGCCTTGAGCGCCTGATACGACGAGTAGGACGGGCCGCGGCTGGAGTTGTACCGGCCGTAGGCCTCGACGATCCGCGCGATCATCGCCGCCATCCGGTCGTCGAGGTTGGCCAGTTCCTCGTTGTCGGCCAGCATCTGCACCAACGCCTCGCGCATCGCCTCGATGTCCTCGGGCGGCAACTGCGGCCGATGCTCGTCGCCGGGGTCACCCTGCTCGTCGTCAGACAGCACGGTGCGATCGCCCAGAGCGGCGGGGAAGAACAGGTCGAACATCGCGTCATAGGTGTCGCGGTGATCGGGGCGGCGCAGCACCGCGCAGGCGATGCCCTCACGCAGTGCCTCACGATCACCCAACCCCAGCACGGTGATCACCCGGCCGGCATCCACCGTCTCCGACGGTCCGACCGAGATGCCTTGCCCGCGAAGCGCTTCGACGAACTCGACAAGGTGGCCAGGCAGGCCGTGCGGGGCCAGCGGCTGCGGCGGTCGAACCCGGCGGGGCACCATCAGTTCAGCTTCAGCTCGCCGGCCGCCCTGACCTGGTCGGACTGGTGTTTGAGCACCACACCGAGGGTGGCGGCGATCATCTCGTCGTCGATGGTGTCCAGACCGAGGGCCAGCACGGTGCGGCCCCAGTCGATGGTCTCGGCCACCGACGGCACCTTCTTGAGTTGCATGCCGCGCATCACGCCGATGATCTTCACCAGCTCTGAAGCGATGTGCTCGGGCAGTTCGGGGACCCGCGACAGCAGGATGCGCCGCTCCAGATCCGGATCCGGGAAGTCGATGTGCAGGAACAGGCAGCGACGCTTGAGCGCCTCGGAGAGCTCACGGGTGGCATTAGAGGTGAGCACCACGAACGGCGGCCGTTCGGCGGTGATCGTGCCGAGTTCCGGGACGGTGACCGCGAAGTCGGACAACACCTCCAGCAGCAGGCCCTCGATCTCGATGTCGGCCTTGTCGGTCTCGTCGACCAGCAGCACGGTCGGGTCGGTGCGCTTGATCGCGGTCAGCAGCGGGCGGGTCAGCAGGAACTCCTCGCTGAACACGTCCATCTTGGTCTGGTCCCAGTCGCCGCCGTTCGCGTTCTGCCCGGCCTGGATCCGCAGGATCTGCTTGGCGTGGTTCCACTCGTAGAGCGCACGAGCCTCGTCGACGCCCTCGTAGCACTGCAACCGCACCAGCTCCGATCCCGTCGACTGGGCCACCGCGCGGGCGAGCTCGGTCTTGCCGACGCCTGCAGGACCCTCGACGAGCAACGGTTTGCCCAGCCGGTCGGCGAGGAAAACCGCTGTCGCGGTGGCGGTATCGGGCAGGTAGCCGGTCTCCGCCAGGCGCCGCGCGACATCGTCGATGTCGGCGAACAACGGAGCGGGGCGAGCGGGCACGCTCATGTGGTCTCCTGGTCTCTATCGGGTCGGCGGCTACGCCGGGCGGGTCTGACCGTCTCCCCACACGATCCATTTGGTCGAGGTCAGTTCGGGCAGGCCCATCGGTCCGCGGGCATGCAGTTTCTGGGTGGAGATGCCGATCTCTGCGCCGAAACCGAACTGCTCTCCGTCGGTGAACGCGGTGGACGCGTTGACCATCACCGCTGCCGCGTCCACCTGTTCGGTGAAACGCTGGGCCGCAGCAAGATCCGTTGTCACGATGGCCTCGGTGTGGCCGGTGCCGTACTCGTTGATGTGGGTGATCGCCCCGTCGAGCCCGTCGACCACCGCGACGGCGATGTCCATCGAGAGAAACTCGGTGTGCAGCTCCTCGTCGGTGGGATCGGCGTGCACGGTCACCCCGGCGTCGCGCAGCGCGGCGGTGAGCCGCGGCAGCGCGGTGTCCTGCAGCGCCTTGTCCACCAGCAGGGTCTCGGCGGCATTGCAGACGCTGGGACGGCGGGTCTTGGAGTTCAGCAGGATCTTCTCGGCCAGGTCGACATCGGCCGAGGAGTGAACGTAGACATGGCAATTGCCAACACCGGTCTCGATGGTGGGCACCTGGGCGTCGCGCACCACGGCCTCGATCAGGCCGGCTCCCCCACGCGGGATCACCACATCGACCAGGCCGCGGGCCTGGATCAGGTGGGTGACGCTGGCGCGGTCATGGCTGGGCAGCAGTTGCACCGCGTCCAAGGGCAGACCGACCGATGCCAGGGCCGACCGCAGCGCGGTCACCAGGGCCTCGTTGGACCGGGCCGCCGACGAACTGCCGCGCAGCAGAGCGGCATTGCCCGACTTCAGGGTGAGCCCGAACGCGTCCACCGTGACATTCGGGCGGCCCTCGTAGACCATGCCGACCACGCCGAGCGGCACCCGCTGCTGACGCAGTTGCAGCCCGTTGGGCAGGGTGCGGCCCTGCAACACCTCACCGACCGGATCGGGCAACCCGGCGACCTGGCGCAGCCCGGCCGCGATGCCGTCGACCCGCTGCGGGTTGAGTGCCAGGCGGTCCAGCATCGCCTCGGGGGTACCCGACTCGCGAGCGGCCTCGACGTCGGCCGCGTTGGCGGCCAGGATCTCGTGGACATGGGCGAGCACGCTGTCGGCGGCGGCGTGCAGCGCGCGGTTCTTGGTCTCGGCGCTCAGAGTGCCCAAGGTGCGGGCGGCGATGCGAGCACGACGCGCGGCCTCGTGCACCTGCTCGCGCAGGTCTGCTTGCGGCACCGTCGGCGACTGTGTCTGAACGCTCATCTAGCCAGCGTATCGGACCTGTTGACGCCCTTCGACAGGTGTCAGGCGCCCTGGGACGAGCACGCCGGGCTAGCCTTTTCGTTTATGGCCGCTGCGCGGGTTTGCGTCGTCGGGAGCATCAACGCCGACCTCACGTTCACTGTCGGAGCATTGCCGCGGCCCGGACAGACCGTGCTCGCGTCGTCCCTGGCGTCCGCGCCCGGCGGCAAGGGCGGCAACCAGGCGGTGGCGGCCGCGCGGGCGGGCGCCGAGGTGGCCCTGGTGGCCGCGCTCGGCGACGACGCCGCCGCTGCGAACCTGCGCGAGCATCTCCGGTCCAATGGGGTGGCGACCGACTCTGTGACATGCGTTCCCGGTCCGAGCGGATCGGCGGTGATCCTGGTCGATGGAGTCGGCGAGAACTGCATCGTGGTGGCGCCGGGCGCCAACGCCCGGCTCGAGGTGGACTCCGCCGCGGCGCGCACGGCCATCGTGTGGAGCGAGGTCGTGCTGATCCAGTTGGAGATCCCGGTGGCGACGGCGATCGCGGCGGCCCGGCTGGGCAAGGCTGCCGGGGCGGTCGTGATGCTCAACGCCTCACCGGGAGGCACCGCCGCCCATCAACTGCTCGCATTGTCGGAACTGGTCGACGTGGTGGTGGTGAACGAGACCGAGGCGGCCGAGTGGCACTGGCCGGCGCGGCATCTGGTGATCACCCGGGGCGCTCGAGGGGCCAGTTACGTGGGCGCCGACGAACGCTTCGACGTGCCGTCCCCCGCGGTGCGCGCGCTGGACACCGCCGGTGCCGGCGACGTGTTCGCCGGCGTGCTGGCTGCGGGCTGGACCGCAGGCCACGAGCAGGCCCTCCGCCGCGCATGCGCAGCCGGAGCGTTGGCCACCCTGGTGCGCGGGGCCGGTGACTGCGCCCCGTCGGCGTCCGACATCGACGCCGTCCTGACCCACTGAGACGGCCAACTGAAGCCGATACCGTTGGCGCTATAGTCGCCGACATGACCCAGGGAAACACTCCGCGACCACCCGAAGGCGACTGGCTCGGCACCCCGTACCTCAGGTTCGAGCGGCAGGGACCGTTCGGCGTGGTCACCCTGGACCGGCCCGAGGCCCGCAACGCGATGACGCCGGCCATGTACTTCGGCATCCGGTACGCGGTCACTCACGTCGAGGCGGACCCCGACCTGGCCGGCCTGCTGATCACCGGAACCGGGGACGTGTTCGCCCCCGGGGGCGACCTGGGCGGCGGTAACGGCGTCGACGACTGGATGAGCTTCGGCGCGGCCCTGTCGATGGACGTCACCCCGTTCGAAACCCTGCGCCAGTCGGTCAAACCGGTCGTGAGCGCGGTCAACGGCTTGTGTCAGGGCGGCGGGCTGCAGATCGCGATCTGCAGCGACATGGCCGTGATCAGCGACCGCGCCACATTCCGGGTGCCCGAGCTGTACCGCGGCATCGCCGACACGTACTACAGCCAGATGCTGGCCCGCCTGATCGGTCCGGTCCGCACTCGCGACCTGATGTTCACCGGCCGCACGCTCAATGCAAAGGAAGCCGTCGACTGGGGCATGGTTGCCCGAGTGGTACCGCACGACGAATTACTACCTGCCGCAACAGAAGTACTCGCCCAATGCTGCCGGACGGCGCCCCGTGCCCGCGGGGTGGTCAAGTCCAGTCTGGACAGCTACCTGGGCCTCTACGACCGGATCGGCATGAAGGCCAGCTACAGCGGCGACGAGGCCGCCGAGGGATTTCGCGCCTTCAAGGCGCGCCGCTCCCCGGAGTGGGTCCACCCGGACCTGCGTACCGAGGGCCGGCTCTAAACGCTGACCAGGTCCTCCCTGTCAGCCGTCGCGGGCTGCACATTGGCTCCGGGCCCCGCGGTGGGCAGGGACACCTCCACACCGGAGATGTCGATGACGCCGAACTGGGTGAAGTTGAGGAACGGCGTCGCCGAGGTGGTGATCTGCACCGTGGCGGTATGTCCGGGCTCCAGCGTGTAGGCCACGGCCTCCATCGGAATGGTGAAGGTGTGCTCCTTCCCGTCGAGCGTGACCGGAATCGGCGTGACCACGTTGCCGATCACCTGGCCGGTCTGATCGTCGACGATCTGGGCGTAGACGTGGCGGCTGGTGCCGATGCCGGAGTACGTCATCGTCAGCTCCGGTGCACCGACGATCTGGGTGGCGGTGCCCGACGGCGCCGTCACCTTGACGTTCACCGCGTTGGCGGCCTTCGTGCCGTCCCCGAGGCCGAACGGGATCCCCGCCGCGCCCGGTCCGGAACCGCCGAGGATCGGGACGATTCCCAGCAGCCCGCCGCTGCCCGACGCGCTGACCGGGGTCCCGGTGAAATTCGGGTCGGTCGGCAGCAGGTCGGACGTGTAGTGGTCGCCGTTCTGGTCGATCCACTGAAACTTGGGTAGACCGTCGTCCACGGCTTCGCCCTTGTGCTTGACGTAGGTGTCCAGCCAGCTCATCGTCGCGGACTCGACCATCTCGGTACTGTCGCCGGCCGGGGTTTCGCAGTTGCCGTGACCGCCGCAGAACCACACCATCTTCACCGGCACGCCGTTGGCGTCCAGGATCTGGGCGTTGTCCATCGCCTGCTGCAGCGGGAACAACACGTCGACGGTGCCCTGGATGATGAGCGTCGGCGCGGTGACCTTGTTGACCAGCGCGGTCGGGCCACTGCTGGCCAGCAGGGCTTGCTGCTCAGGGGTCAGGATGCCCAGCAGCCCACCGGTGAGGATGCCGCTGTACAGCTGGCTGTTGATGTTCGCCCCCGATGTCACCAAGGACAAGAGCAGCAGCGCCGCATACGACGTCTTGAACGCCTCGTTGGGATACAGCGAACTGTTCAGCGAGTTCCACGAGATCGTCGGGACGATCGCGTCGATCCGGTTGTCGGTGCCCGCGGCCACCCACTGGATGCCTCCGCCGTACGACGGGCCCACCATGCCCATCCGAGGATCATTGGCGGCGTCGAGTTGCGTGCCCGGCCGTTTGGCCACGTAGTCGATCATGGCCGACACGTCGCGACCCTCGAAGAACGGATTGTCGAGCTGCAGGATCCCGCCCGAGTCGTGCTCGCCGCGCGAATCCCAGGTGACGACGTTGTAACCCGCGTTGCGGAACGTGCCGACGCCGGTGGCTCCACCGGAGTACGGGTTCGTGTCGCCCGCACTCGACAGGCCCGCGCCACTGAAGATGGTCGGCGCCTCCTCCCCCGCCTGAAGGCCCGACGCCGGGAAGTAGTTCATGCTGATCGGAGTGCCGTCGAAGGACGTCACCTTGACCGTGTAGGCCACCGGGGTGCCCGCCGGCGCCAGCGCACCGACGTCCACGTTGACGTCCACCATCTCCGACTTTCCGATGAGCGGCGCCAACAGGTCGTTGACGATCGGCACCTGATGCACGATCACCAGCACCTGCGGCACGAACGATCCCACGATCGGAATCTGTTGCAGCGCAGCATCGAACGCGGTGGTCTCGGCGACCAGGACGGTGAACTTCTCCGTGCCGCCGCTGTCGACGACGGTGGCATAGGGCAGGAACGTGAAGGTGCCGTTGGCCGAGTCGAGCCGGACCTTGCCGCCCGCGCTCGGGTCGCCGATCACGGTGTAGGTGAGCGGCAGACCGGCGGAACTCGTGGCTCCCGTGGAGCCGTGGATGATGCCGTCGGTGATGCCGACCGACGGACTGGCCGTGATGCCACCGGTGACGCTCACGGACGGTGACACGGCGGCCGCGGAGAACTCCCGGCGTGCGGCCGCAAGCAAAACCCATCCGGCAGGCGAATCGGTCGACGGCGCGGTCGGCGAGTTTCCGGCCAGAGTCCTGGCGATGTCGTTGACGACGGTCTCGATGAGGCCCCGCACCGGAGCCACCTGCACGGCCGGTGGCGGTGCCGCCTCGGCCTTGGCCGTGACCGCCGGGGTCGCTGTGGTTTCGTCGGCCGGGCCGGAGTCGATGCTCTCGGTCGTCGACTCGACGGGCGCCGGGGTCTCGGCGTGATCCCGTAGGGGCCGCGGCAGGTTCGGCTTGACGAACGACAAGCCCCGCGCCGCCGGTGCTTCAGCGGGCACAGTGGCCTTGGGTTTTTCGATCCCCGGGGCGTTTTGTCCGTAGCCGCTGCCGCCGTGCCGGTTCAGTCCGGCTTCGATCTTGGCCTGAGCCTCCGACAGCCGGTCGGTGATCGATTGCACGACATCGGACTTCGGCGTCGTCGAGCTCGCGCGGTGGCGACCGGACTCACCGAGCTTGGTAGGCCGGTCCTTGATCGCCGCACGCACCGTCGCCGGTCGCGACGTGCGGGTGCTCTGCCGGTCCTTGGCGGCACCCTTGTTGGCCGCTTGGGCGGACGGCGAATCGGACGAGGTGTCGCTGGTACCGGGCGATGCCGAGGCCACCGGCGTACCCAGTGCCTGCCCACCCAGAACGACGGCCGACCCGACCCCGAGCGCAACCGCCAATCCGCCTACCCGACCGACGTACTTTGCAGCACCCAACGCGACCTCCTAGACCCGGCATTCGGCGATGCCGAACTGTGACCCGACGCACATTAGCGCGTCGCTGCGGCCCAGAAGGTTAGCTTGTCAATTTTTTGCGTCGTCAATTGGGAGAAGCCACACGGGCTGAGGAAAACTACTGCTCAGGGACGTTCCGCTCGATCTCGTCGAGCCAGATCCGCGCCGACATGTCCGACGGAGCCCGCCAGTCCCCACGCGGCGACAGCGAGCCGCCGTGCGACACCTTGGGCCCGTTGGGCAGCGCCGAACGCTTGAACTGCGAGAACGAATAGAACCGTTGGGCGAAGACCTGAAGCCAGTGCCGGATCTCGCCGAGCGAATACACCGGGCGCTTGTCCTCGGGGAACCCGGCGGGCCAATCGCCGTGGGCCGCGTCATGCCAGGCATGCCAGGCCAGGAAGGCCACCTTCGACGGGCGGAAGCCGTATCGCAGCACCTGGAACAACGAAAAGTCCTGCAGCGCATAGGGACCAACCTTGGCCTCGCTGCTCTGGATCTCCTCATCCTCGCCGGTGGGCACCAACTCCGGGGTGATCTCGGTGTCGAGCACCGAGTGGAGGACCTCATTGACTTCAGAGTCGTCGCCGCTGAACTGACCGGATGAGATCACCCACCGGATCAGATGCTGGATCAGGGTTTTCGGCACGCCGCCGTTGACGTTGTAGTGCGACATCTGGTCGCCGACACCGTAAGTCGACCACCCCAGTGCCAGCTCCGACAGGTCCCCGGTGCCGAGCACGATGCCGCCGCGCTGATTGGCCAGCCGGAACAGGTAATCGGTGCGCAGGCCGGCCTGGACGTTCTCGAACGTGACGTCGTAGACCTCCTCACCGCGACCGAACGGATGGTCCATCTCGGTGAGCATCAACTCGGCGGTCTTCTTGATGTCGATCTCTTCGAACGTCACCCCCAGCGCCCGGCTCAACCGGATCGCGTTGTTCTTGGTGCGGTCGCCGGTGGCGAAGCCGGGCAGGGTGAAGGCGAGAATGTCACTGCGCGGGCGGTTCTCCCGGTCCATCGCCCTGGCCGCCACGATCAGGGCATGGGTGGAATCCAGGCCACCGGACACCCCGATCACCACCTTGGGGTATTTCAGCGCCCGCAGCCGCTGCTCCAGCCCGGAGACCTGAATGTTGTAGGCCTCATAGCAATCCTGTTGCAGCCGTGCCGGATCCGCAGGCACGAACGGAAACCGCTCGATCTCGCGCCGCAACCCGATGTCACCTGTCGGCGGGTCGAGCTGGAACTCGATGCGACGGAACGTATCTACCTGGGCGCCATGACTTCTCGCGTTGTCGTCGAACGTGCCCATGCGCAGCCTCTCGGAACGCAACAGCTCCAGATCCACGTCGGCGACCGAGCGTCGTTCACCGCGCGGGAAGCGCTCGCTCTCGGCGAGCAGCAGCCCGTTCTCCCAGATCATGGTCTGGCCGTCCCAGGCCAGGTCCGTCGTCGACTCCCCCTCGCCGGCCGCGGCGTACACATAGGCGGCCAGACACCGCGACGACGCCGAACGCGCCAGCAGCGCACGATCTTCGGCGCGGCCGACGGTGATCGGACTGCCCGAGAGATTCGCCAACACCGTCGCGCCGGCGAGCGCCGCCTGTGCGCTGGGCGGCACTGGGACGAACATGTCCTCACAGATCTCGACGTGCAGGACCAGCCCCGGTACGTCGGAGGCCACGAACAGCAGGTCCGGGCCGAACGGCACCTCGGCGCCGGCCACCCGGATGGTGCCGCGGATATCGGCCCCGGATGCCATCTGCCTGCGCTCGTAGAACTCCCGGTACGTCGGCAGATAGGACTTGGGTGCCACACCGAGCACCGCACCGCGGTGGATGACGACGGCGGTGTTGTAAATCCGGTGCCGGTACCGAAGTGGTGCGCCGACCACCAGCACCGGTGCCAGCACCACCGATGCCGCGACGATTTCGATGAGTGCCTGCTCCACCGACTCCAGCAGGGCATCCTGCATCAGGATGTCGTCGATCGAATAACCCGACAGGGTCAGCTCGGGGAACACCGCGACGGCCACCCCGTCGTCGTGGCAGGCCTGCGCCAACCGGAGCACCGATTCTGCGTTCGCCGGCGGATCCGCCAACGCCGTGTGGTGAGTGCACGCGGCAACCCGCGCGAAACCGTGGTGATAGGCGCTGTAGAAGTCCATCGAGCCCATTGTCACCCGAAAAGTGTCAAGATCGGGCCACTGGGTACCAAATGACGCATGAGCGATACCGCCGTAGTCGTTGTGGACATGCTCAACAGCTATCAGCACGAGGATGCCGAACTGCTCGCACCCAACGTGGCGCCCATCATCGATCCGCTGGTCGGGCTGATCAAGAGCGCTCGCGACCGCGACGACATCGATCTGATCTACGTCAACGACAACTACGGCGATTTCACCGCCCAGTTCAGTGACATCGTCGAAGCCGCGCTGGCCGGTGAGCACCCGGATCTGGTCCGGCCGATCGTCCCGGCGGACGACTGCCTGGTGCTGACCAAGGTGCGCCACAGCGTGTTCTATGCGACCGCGCTGGACTACCTGTTGGGCCGGTTGGGCACCCGCCGACTGATCCTGGCCGGCCAGGTTACCGAGCAGTGCATCCTCTACAGCGCTCTGGACGCCTATGTGCGACATTTCGACGTGGTGATCCCGTCCGACGCGGTCGCGGGCATCGACGCCGGCCTGGGCGAGGCGGCGCTGCAGATGATGCGGCGCAACATGAGCGCCGAGATCGTCTCCGCCGCCAAATGCCTGGACTGACGGGCGGCCTATCCTGGCGAGGGTGGATGCTCCCGAACTCGTCGCCCTCCTGGAGGGACGCCGCGTCGCGGTGCTGACGAGAGCCGGGATGTCGACCGATTCGGGCATCCCCGACTACCGCGGCCCCGATTCCCCGCCCAGCAACCCGATGACGATCCGACAGTTCACCTCTGATCCGGAGTTCCGTCAGCGGTACTGGGCCCGCAATCATGTCGGCTGGCGCCACATGGACGAGACGCTGCCGAATGCCGGGCATCGCGCCTTGGCCGCGCTGGAAGACGCCGGGGTGGTGAGTGGACTGATCACCCAGAACGTCGATCTTCTGCACAGCAAGGCCGGAAGCCGGTCGGTGGTCAACCTGCACGGCACCTATGCACAGGTGATCTGCCTGGACTGCGGCGCGACGATGGGTCGCGACGAGCTGGCCGACGCACTGGAGACGGCCAATCCCGGCTTCATCGAACGCGCCGAGGCGGTCGGCGGCATCGCAGTGGCACCCGACGCCGACGCCGTGGTCAGCGACACCGATTCGTTCACCATCGTGGACTGCCCGGGCTGTGCGGGCATGCTCAAACCCGACATCGTCTACTTCGGCGAGAGTGTCCCGAAAGATCGCGTCGAGCAGGCGTATTCGATGGTGGAGGACGCCGAGGCACTGTTGGTCGCGGGCTCCTCGCTGACGGTGTACTCCGGCTATCGATTCGTCCGGCACGCGGCCGCGCACGACATCCCGGTGGGGATCATCAACCGCGGCCCCACCCGCGGCGACGACCTGGCCACAGTCAAGGTCGAAGCCGGCTGTTCGGAGATGTTGACCCTGTTGGCCGGTGAACTCAGAACGTGGTCCGCCAAACCTGTTGCCGGGTAATGGTTCTCATCCTCAGAGAGGAGGCCGGTTCGCAGACCGAAAGCGAGCGTTGACAGTGCCGCGTAACCGGCGTCTACTGGTAGACAGCGGTACAGATGAGGTCGGACGATGGATGTCCACACAGCACGCCAAGCGATGCCTGCCCTGAACCTCCATGCCTGAGGCGTTGGAGACCATGATCGTGCCGATCACCGCGATGTTGCGCAGCCTGACATACGGAGAGCCGGTGGCCAGTCGAGCTGCCGACCGGCGGTGGGCCAACGACAGAATTCGCCGTAGAAAGCGATTCACCGACAGTTGTCGAGACAACCGACTGGCACACCAGCGGCGCTGCGACAAACCCAACAACGACAGCGATATTCACCAGCACTACGCATCTTCCGACTAGCACCGATCATGGTGCCGGCAGCGGTACGGCCCGGGGGCAGCAGACCTCATCCGGCCCGGGGCCCGGCGATCGCCCAGGTGGCGTAGGCTCAGACCTATCGGCGGTACTCCGTACACGCGACTTTTCGAGTGTGTCACCGCTGATTCTCAGGATAGGGCCGAATCCGGCCAAGACAGGAGCGTCGCGATGACGCCGCAGCAGACTCGTAAGAATGATCAGAACTCGACCGTGCCCGCGCACACACCACGGTTGCGATTAAAACCCAAGTCGCCCCGAAGCGGACACGTCGATGGGGCATGGTGGCCGCACTCCGATGACCTCACCACCGAATTGCCAGATCTGCTGGCGGTGCTCTCGGTACGCCTGGGCCGGATCGAGCGGGTGTTGTATCACCTGACGGCATGGGCCAGTGCCCCACGCAAACTCGTCACCGGTGGACACACGCTACGCCTGGACGGCTACCAGCTTCAGCCGATCAACACGATCGAGGTTCTCGGCCTCGGCGGCGAACGCCTCACTTTGCTGGTGATCCCGCCACACACCAGCCCCGACGACGCTCACACCGCCATGATGTCCGCGGCGGAACCGAACAACGCCGCCAGTACCGACGGATTGCTCATGACCAGTGAGCGCGACCGGGCATGGCGCACACAGGCTTCCAACGCTCAAAAACGCTGGGGATCAACTGGTGGCACCACAATGTCCCGAGAGCGCATGCAGAGCTAGCGCAGTTCGCGGCATTGGATACGTCATCGAACCGGCGAGCTCAGAACGTGCACGGCATCGACCGGATAGCGTGCACGAAGTTGCCCGCCAGATAGGCCGGCTCACCCGCGGCGATGTCGGGCAGCTGGTGCAGCAGCTCACCGAAGATCGCCCGCAACTGTGTCCGGGCGACGTGTGCGCCCAGGCAGAAATGACGGCCGCCGCCCCCGAATCCCAGGTGCGGGTTGGGCTTACGGCTCAGATCGAAGACCTCGGTCCGGTCGAACACTTCGGAATCCTGGTTGCCCGAGGCGTAGAACATCACCACCTTCTCCCCCGCCAGGATCTGCTGCCCACCGAGTTCGACGTCGACGGCCGCGGTGCGGCGGAACGTCATCACCGGGGTCGCCCACCGCACGAACTCCTCGACCGCTCCGCCGATCCGGTCGTCGAAATCGGCCATGAGCCAGGCCCGTTGGTCGGGATGGTCGGTCAGTGCCTTGAGCGCGTGGCTGGTGGTCTGGCGGGTGGTGTCGTTGCCCGCCACCGCCAGTAGGACGAAGAACGCCGCAACCTCGGCGTCGGTGAGCCGGTCCCCGTCGACCTCGGCGTGAACCAGTGCGCTGATCAGATCGTTGCCCGGGTTCTCCCGACGTTCCGCGGCAAGTGCGTTCGCCACCTGATGCAGGTACATCTGGTTCTGCATCAGCACCTCGAGCGGGTGGCGCCCGGCCAGGTAGACCGGGTCGGCCCAGGACACCAGCGCGTCGGCGGCATGCGCCACCTGCTGACGCTCGGACTCGGGGATGCCGACCATGTCCGACAACGTGCGGATCGGTAGTTCCTTGGCGCACTGATCGACGAAGTCCACCCCGCTGCCGACTTCTTTGAGCTCGGCCACGATCTGACGGGCGTTGTCCTTGATCGAGTCTTCGATGCGGGCCACCTGCCGGGGCGTGAATGCGGCGTGGACCAGTTTGCGGATCAGCGTGTGCCGTGGCGCGTCCATCGCCAGGAAGGACTGTGACGCCTCGAGCAACTCCTCCGGAACGGACTCGAACAACACCCCTTTGCCCGACAGGAATGTCTCGCTGTCACGGCTCACCGCCACGATGTCCGCGTGCCGGGTGACCGCCCAGAACCCGCGATCGTCGGGATCCGGCATGAGCGCGTCCTCGACGGGCGGATGCCAACTGACCGGGCGGGAGGCACGTAGCTCGGCGAAGGCGACCTCGCGATCAGCGGCCGTGGTGGCCCAGAACACCCGTGAGGACAGGTCGATCGGGTCGTAGGGGCGGGCCGCAGCAGGCCAGGAAGCAGCAGATGTGATGGGCGACACAGTCATGGTGGTGACGATAAGTCTAGACACTATGTCTAGTCAAGGTGTGTCGCGTTCCGATACGCTGGGCCCATGCCATCGGTAACGCGAAAACCGCAGGCCAAAAGGGAGGAACGGCGCGAGCGGATCGAACGCCAACTGCTCGACGCCACCGACCGGCTGATGGCCGACGGCACCAGCTTCACCGAACTCAGCGTGGACAGACTGGCCACCGAGGCCGGGATCTCCCGGGCCAGCTTCTACATCTACTTCGAGGACAAGGGTCATCTGCTGCGCCGGCTGGCCAGCCAGGTGTTCGGCGATCTCACCCGCGCTGCCGAGCGGTGGTGGGGCGTCGCCGGTCGCCGCGACCCCGCCGACGTCCACGCCGCCATGTCCGGCATCGTCGCCAGCTATCGGAGCCATCAGCCGGTGCTGATCGCGCTCAACGAGATGTCGGGTTATGACCCACTGGTCGGGCAGACCTACCGTGAACTGCTGACGGGGATCGCCGACCAGCTCACGAAAGTGATCGAGGACGGGCAGTCCGACGGGACCATCCGGCCACAACTGCCTGCCGCCGTCACCGCGAGCACGCTGACCTGGATGGTGGAACGGACCTGCCACCAGAATCTGCCGTCACACCCGGCCTCCTACGACGCCGAGCTGGCCGACACGCTCACCGAGATCATCTGGGGTGCCCTGTATCTGGAGTCCCCGCCCCGGTGATTTCGGTGCATCTGGCGCCGGGCGGCTCCGGTGCATGCTCCCAAATCGCTAGAGAGCGACCAGATCGTCGGCGTGCACCGCGGGCCGGCGCAGTTCGGCCGGCAGATCAGGCGTCGAGCGGCCGATGATCGCGGCCAGCTCCGACGCCTCGTAGGCGACCACGCCACGCGCGACCGTCTTGCCGTCCAACGCCCGGAGATCCACCACATCGCCGCCGTGGAAGTGACCGGAGACCTCGGTGATCCCGGCAGGCAGCAATGAACGCCGCTGCTTGACGACCGCCCGCACCGCACCGTCGTCAAGGGTCAACACTCCGTGCGACTCCGCCGTGTGGCGAACCCAGAACCGCCGCGCCGACATCCGCTCTGGCCGCGGCGCGAACACCGTGCCCACCGAGGCGTCGCTCAGTGCCGCGGCCGCATCCGCGGCGGCGGCAAGCAGCACCGGCACCCCGGCATCGGCCGCCAGCAGGGCCGACGACAGCTTCGATGCCATGCCGCCGGTGCCCAGGTTGCTACCGCCGCCCGCGACCACCCCGTCGAGGTCCCCTTGCGCC
The DNA here is from genome assembly GCF_058270035.1 of Mycobacterium shunyiense. Classification (NCBI taxonomy): domain Bacteria; kingdom Bacillati; phylum Actinomycetota; class Actinomycetes; order Mycobacteriales; family Mycobacteriaceae; genus Mycobacterium; species Mycobacterium shunyiense. The sequence continues at coordinate 477,028 of NZ_JBZDPT010000047.1, forward strand.
CCGACCTCGGGAATGAAGCGCGCGTTCCCTTTTCGGGGATCAGAGTCGTACAGGCCGTCGATGTCAGACAGCAGGATCAGCGCGTCGGCGCCGACCAGCTGGGCCACCAGCGCCGAAAGCCGATCATTGTCGCCGAACCTGATCTCGTTGGTGGCCACGGTGTCGTTCTCGTTGACGATCGCGACCGCGTGCAGCGCGCGCAACCGGTCCAGCGTGCGCTGAGCGTTGTTGTGCTGAACCCGCATCGCGATGTCATGGGCGGTCAGCAGTACCTGCCCGACCGTGCGGCTGTAGACGGCGAAGGCCGAACTCCAGGCGTTGACCAGGGCCACCTGCCCGACGCTGGCGGCCGCCTGCTTGGTGGCCAGATCGGTGGGGCGCTTGGACAGCCCGAGCGGCTCGATACCGGCGGCGATGGCACCCGACGACACGATCACCAGGTCGGAACCGGCCCGCATCCGACCCTCGATGGCCTCGACCAGGACCGCGAGGCGGCCCGCATCGAAGACACCGGAGGGGGTGGTCAGCGCAGTGGTGCCGACCTTGACGACGACACTGCGAGCGGTCCGAATCGCTTCCCGGTGTACCGAGGGCGCCGAGCCTGCGCTCGTCACTCGTCTTCACTCCCGGGCTGGCGCCGTTCACGACGCGCGGCCTTGCGCTCGGCGGCGCCGATGCGGTCGGTCTGCTCGAGCCGGATGTCTGTGCCACGTCCAGTGAGCGGCATGTCGACGCCGGCAGGAGTCTGCGGTTCCCAGTCGAAGGTCATATCGCCGATGGTCACGGCGCAGCCGGGCTTGGCGCCCTTCTTCCACAAGGCGTCCTCGACACCCAACCGCGCCAACCGGTCACCGAGGTAACCGACGGCCTCGTCATTGTCGAAGTTGGTCTGGGCGATCCAGCGCTCGGGTCGGGTACCTCGCACGATGAACCCGCCGTACCCGTCGGTCTCGACGGTGAAGCCGCTGTCGTCGACGGCGATCGGGCGGATCACCGGACGCCTCGGCACCACCTCGGGTTGCGCATCGCGATACGCCTTCACCATCTCCCACAAGGCAAAGATCAACGGCCGCAAGCCATCACGGCTGACCGTCGAGATCTCATACACCGGCCAGCCGAACTGCGACTGCACTTCTTCACGCACGAAGTCGGCAAGCTCGCGGGCGTCGGGAACGTCGATCTTGTTGAGCACCACCGCACGTGGCCGCGACGCCAGGTCACCCAACGCGGAATCGCCCTGCAGGGTCGGGGTGTACGCCGCGAGTTCCGCCTCCAGCGCCTCGATATCGGAGATCGGGTCACGCCCGGGCTCCATGGTGGCGCAATCCACGACATGCACGAGCACCGCGCAGCGCTCAAGGTGCCGAAGGAATTCCAGGCCCAGACCACGCCCCTCGGACGCACCGGGGATCAAGCCGGGAACGTCGGCGACGGTGAAGGTGTTTTCGCCGGCCGACACCACACCCAGGTTGGGCACCAGTGTGGTGAACGGGTAGTCGGCGATCTTGGGCTTGGCCGCCGAGATGGTCGACACCAGAGAGGATTTACCCGCCGACGGGAAACCGATCAGACCGACATCGGCGACGGTTTTCAGCTCGAGCGTGAGATCCCGGGTCTGGCCCTTCTCACCGAGCAGGGCGAAGCCGGGCGCCTTGCGGGCCCGGGAAGCGAGTGCGGCGTTACCGAGTCCCCCGCGACCACCGGCCGCCGCCTCGAACCGGGTACCGGCACCGACCAGGTCCGCCAGCATGCGGCCGTTCTCATCCAGCACCACGGTGCCGTCCGGCACGCGCACGATCAGATCGTCGCCGGCCGCGCCGTCACGATTGCTGCCCGCGCCCTGCTTACCCGAGGGCGCGACGACATGCGGATGGAAATGAAAGTCGAGCAGGGTGTGAACCTGCGGATCGACGACGAGCACGATGCTGCCACCGTGACCACCGTTACCGCCGTCAGGGCCACCGAGGGGTTTGAATTTCTCGCGGTGCACCGACGCGCAGCCGTGGCCGCCGTTGCCTGCACTCGCATGGATGACGACGCGGTCGACAAACCGTGGCATCAGACATCCTCTCCGTCGAATGTGAAGCTATCGCGAAAGTCCTATCGAGAACTCGCAGCTGCTTCACATTCGCGGAGAATCCTCTGAGTCTCAGGCCTCCGGGCGCGGCACGGGAACGATGTTCACGTGCTTGCGACCGCGCTTGGAACCGAACTCCACGGAGCCGGGGGCCAGCGCGAACAGCGTGTCATCGCCACCACGACCGACGTTGACGCCGGGGTGGAAGTGAGTGCCGCGCTGACGGACGAGGATCTCGCCTGCCTTGACGACCTGACCACCGAAACGCTTCACGCCGAGCCGCTGTGCTGCGGACTCGCGACCGTTACGAGAGCTGGAAGCGCCCTTTTTGTGTGCCATTAGTTCGCTCCCTCGTTACTTGATGCCGGTGACCTTGAGCACGGTCAGCTGCTGACGGTGCCCCTGGCGCTTGTGGTAGCCGGTCTTGTTCTTGAACTTGTGGATACGGATCTTGGGACCCTTGGTGTGCTCGAGCACCTCGCCGGTGACGGCAACCTTGGCCAGGTCATCGGCCTTGCTGGTGACCTTGGCACCGTCGACCACGAGGGCCACGGGCAGCGACACCGACGCGCCGGGCTCGGCGTCGAGCTTCTCAACCTTCACCACGTCACCGGCGGCAACCTTGTACTGCTTGCCACCGGTCTTGACGATTGCGTATGTCGCCATCGTGTCCTCTGCTCTGCTGCTCTCTGCGGGCGCGCGCTACCGGTCGGTGCGTGCGCGGGTCTTGGGTGGCGGGATATCCCGCCGTCACCAGCCTGTGGTCACACAGGCACTGGAGACAACTGGTCAAGGGTACTTGACCAGCGGGTAGAGGGTCAAACCGCCCTCTACTCGTGGGTCGGCGGCCCCGCGGGCCTGGCTGCGGCACGTCGACGAGTGCGGCCGCGGGAAGGCTGCACCTCCGCAATCACCGGAGCCGGCGCCTGGTAGACGTCTTCTTCGGGCTCGTCTTCGTCTTCCTCATCATCCGAGTCCTCATCGTCTTCCTCGTCATCCGAGTCGTCGTCTGAGTCCTCGTCGTCCGAGTCGTCGTCGATGTCGTCGAGGTCGTCATCCTCGTCGTCATCGTCGAGGTCGTCGTCGAGGTCGATCTCGTCCTCGGCGTCATCCTCATCGGAGTCTTCGGAGTCTTCGGAGTCGTCGGCCTCGTCGGAGTCGTCGGCCTCGTCCGGTTCGTCGGCGTCCTGCGTATCGAACTCGCCGCCGGTCGACTCATCGGCCTGCTCGGCCGTCGTCTGCTCGTCGCCCTCGGCCTCGTGAACCTCGCCGTCGGTCTGCTCGTGCTCGTCGAAGGCTTCGTGGGCCCCATGGCCCTCGTCATCTTCGTCGTGGCGGCCGTTGGCTGCGGCCATGGCCTTGAACATCGGATGTTCGCCGGCGGGATGATCGGGCACCTTGACGACCGGCACCTCTTCGGGCTCCGGGCGGGCATTGCCCCGCTTGCCCCGCTTGCTGCGACGGCTACCGCCGGTGGTTTCGGACTTGCGTCCGGCGTTCGACGACGAGGCGGTGTCGACCGGGTCACCGTGCAACACGATGCCGCGACCCGCGCAGTGCGTGCAGGTGGTCGAGAAAGCTTCGACGAGACCCGTTCCCAACCGCTTTCGGGTCAGCTGGACGAGGCCCAGTGAGGTCACCTCGGACACCTGATGGCGGGTGCGGTCCCGGCCCAGCGCCTCGGTCAGCCTGCGCAACACCAGATCCCGGTTCGACTCGAGCACCATGTCGATGAAGTCGATCACCACGATGCCGCCGATGTCCCGCAACCGCAGTTGCCGCACGATCTCCTCGGCCGCTTCCAGGTTGTTGCGGGTGACGGTCTGCTCGAGATTGCCGCCTGCGCCGGTGAACTTGCCGGTGTTGACGTCGACGACGGTCATCGCCTCGGTGCGGTCGATCACCAGGGTGCCACCCGAGGGCAGCCACACCTTGCGGTCCAGCGCCTTCGCCAGCTGCTCGTCGATGCGGTGCACGGCGAACACGTCGGGAGCCTCGGCGCCGCCGGCGGGTTCGTACTTCGTGAGCCGGCCCACCAGATCGGGAGCGACGGTGTTCACGTAGGAGTTGATCGTGTCCCAGGCCTCGTCGCCCGAGACGATCAGACCCGAGAAGTCCTCGTTGAACAGGTCGCGGATGACCTTGACCAGCACGTCGGGTTCTTCATAGAGGGCGACGGCCGCTCCCGCCTTCTTCGCGGTGACCTCGGCGGCCTTGGCCTCGATCTCGGTCCAGCGCTGTTGCAGCCGCTCGACGTCGGAGCGGATGTCCTCTTCTTTGACGCCCTCCGAGGCGGTCCGGATGATCACACCGGCATCGGCGGGCACGACCTCCTTGAGGATCTCCTTGAGCCGCTGACGTTCGGTGTCGGGCAGCTTGCGGCTGATCCCGGTCGACGACGCGCCCGGCACGTAGACCAGGTAGCGGCCGGCCAGCGACACCTGCGTGGTGAGCCGGGCACCCTTGTGCCCGACCGGATCCTTGCTGACCTGGACGACGACATAATCACCCGGCTTGAGGGCCTGCTCGATCTTGCGGTTCGACCCGCCGAGGCCGGCGGCCTCCCAGTTCACCTCACCGGCATAGAGCACACCGTTGCGGCCGCGGCCGATATCGACGAAGGCGGCCTCCATCGAGGGCAGCACGTTCTGCACGATGCCGAGGTAGATGTTGCCGACCAGGCTGGCGGACGCCGCGGACGTAACGAAATGCTCGACGACGACGCCGTCTTCCAGCACGGCGATCTGGGTGTAGCGGGCGCCCTCGTGGGGCGGCTCGGTGCGGATCTTGTCGCGCACGATCATGGTGCGTTCGACGGCCTCGCGCCGGGCCAGGAACTCGGCCTCGCTCAGGATCGGGGGCCGACGGCGGCCGGCATCGCGGCCATCGCGGCGGCGCTGACGCTTGGCCTCCAGACGGGTCGATCCGCTGATCCCCTGGATCTCCGAATCGTCGCTGCTCTTGCCGGACCGCTCGGCCCGGGGCGCGCGCTCGTGCACGACGGTGTTCGGCGGGTCATCCGGAGAGCTCGCGTCATCGTTGTCGCCCGAACCGGACTTGCGCCGGCGGCGGCGGCGACGGCGTCGGCTGCTGCCGTCACCACCTGCGGTGTCCTCGTCGTTGTTCTCGTCCGACTCATCGGAGTCGTCTTCGGAATCCTGATCGGACTCGCCTTGATCGTCGGCGGTGTCGGCATCGGAATCCGGGCCCGAGTCGGTGTCGTCTGCCTGCTCACCACGCCCACGACCCCGCCCGCGCCGGCCGCGGCGCCGCCGGCGAGCGGCCGGACGATCGGCCTGCTCGTCATCGGTATCGACGTCGGCGTCGGCGTCGGCATCCGTGTCGGTGTCGGCGTCGGTGTCGTCTTCGTCGTCATCCTCTTGGACACGCACCGGGACGAACGCCACGGGCTGCGGGGCGACGAACAGCGGCAGGTAATCGGCCCGCTCGGTGTGAGCTTCGCGAGCCGGGGGGATGTTGGCGGTCTCCAGGATCAGCCGCGACTCGGGCTCGTCGCCCACGAGGACGGGGTCGGCCTCGGCGGCTTCGCCCTCGGGAGCGTCGACCGCAGCGGCCTCCGGCGCGTCGACAGGAGCCGCGACCGACTCGGCCACCATGACACTGACTGCTTCGACCTGGACCGGTTCTGCCTGCTCAACCGGCTCCGGGTCGGTCGACCCGAGGGCCAACGCGTCGCGGACCCGCTCGGCGTCGGCCTTTTCGACCGTGGAGTGCGCACTGCGCTGACGCCCATCGAACTCGGCCAGGGCGTCGAGCACGCGCCGGCTTGTCGTTCCGAGCACCCGCGCCAGGGAGTGGACTCTCAGCCGCTCGGGCAGTCCCTCCTGCTGCGGAGTCTGGGTTGATAGGTCGTCATTCTGGGCATCTTCGGCCACGAATTCTCCTCAAGCCCCCGGGCGCGTCGTAACGACGCGGCCACGCGAGGGCTTCCGCTATTGGCCCGGGACACTTTCCCCGGGCTTGTTGTGGTCTCGCTCCGGGCGGTTCGCTACCGAACCCACCCGGTGCCTGGCTGAATGATGGCTGGACGGCCCGCGCCGCACCGGATTGCGGTGGTCGCGCTCGTCGAAGTCTTCATTCGGGTGTTCAACCTCGGTTGAGGCTGAACACCCGAAGCCAGTATCCCACATCACTGACGCGGTACAGACCAGACTGCGAGAAGGTTTATCCGGCGGAGGCTTCGCCAGGGAACCACAGGGCGATCTCACGGGCCGCCGACTCCGGCGAATCCGATCCGTGCACGAGGTTGTCCTGGGTCACAAGCGCCAGGTCACCGCGGATGGTGCCGGGCACAGCCTTCTCCACCGGGTCGGTGCCACCGGCGATCTGACGGAACGCCGCGATGGCACGCGGGCCCTCCACGATGGCGGCGACGACGGGCCCGGAGGTGATGAACTCCAGCAGCGAGTCGAAGAACGGCTTGCCGTCATGCTCGGCGTAGTGCTGCTTGGCCAGCTCGACGCTGACGTTCTTCAGTTCCAGCGCGGCGAGGGTCAGGCCCTTGCGCTCGATCCGGGAGAGGATCTCTCCGACCAGGTGGCGCTGCACGCCGTCGGGCTTGATCAGGACAAGGGTCTGCTCAGTCACGAGCAGAGAGCGTACCGGTCGGTAACCGCGCTGCGCCATTTCGGGCCCTCGGCCGAGCCGGGACTGCGGCACAGCTACGACGCGGCTATTCGCTGGGCGGCTGCTGGCCGGGCAGCAGACCGCGATCCTGTCTGCGTTTGACCTCGCGCCGCAGGTACACGATCAACAGCCAGACCACGGCGAAGATCACGCCGATGAAGCCGATCGCCCCATGGATCAGCGCCCCGGCGATCACCACAAGCTGGATGCCCAGGTTCGCCCAGATGGCCCACGGCCGGCCCTGGATCCCGGACATCAGGATCAACACGACGGCCAGCCCGACCACGAAGCCGCCCGAGGCCCAGGTCAGCCCCGCCGCGCTGGTGCCCACCACCGGCAATGCCAGCAATACGACGATGGCTTCCAGGATCAGCGTCCCCGCCATCACCCCACGGAAGCTCTTCCAGGGGTCGGGTGGTGCCGGCGTGTCGCCGGGCGTCGGATCGCTCGGGGTCTGATTGCCCTGGGTCTGATCGTTCATTGCGGGTCCCGTCCGAACAGGGTCCGGGCCGCGCCGGCGGTCACCACCGAACCGGTGATCACCATGCCGGCCCCGGACAGGCCTTCGTCTGCACCGGCCTCTTCCACCAGCGCGGTCGCCGTCTCGATGGCGTCCGGCAGCGTCGTGGCGGTGATCACGCGATCCTGGCCGAAGCGCTCCTCGGCCAGCAGCGCCAGCGACTCGACCTCCATCGCCCGCGGCGACCCGTTGTGGGTGACCACGATCTGATCGAAGACGGGCTCCAGCGCGGTCAGGATTCCACCGACGTCCTTGTCCCCCATCACCGACACCACCCCGACCAGATAGCGGAAGTCGAACTCCTGCTGCAGGGTCTGCGCCAGCGCTGCCGCACCGGCCGGATTGTGCGCCGCGTCAATGAAAACCGTTGGCGCACTTCGCATCCGTTCCATCCGGCCCGGGCTCTGGACCGACGCGAAGCCGGCCCGGATCGCGTCGACGTCGAGCTGACGGTCGGCACCAGCACCGAAGAACGCCTCGACCGCGGCCAATGCCAGAACGGCGTTGTGCGCCTGATGTTCACCGTGCAGCGGCAGGAAGATATCGGAGTACACGCCGCTCAGACCCTGCAGCTCCAGCACCTGTCCGCCGATGGCGATCTGCCGGCTGAGCACAGCGAATTCCGAGTCTTCACGGGCGACGGCCGCGTCGGCGCGCACTGCCTCTTCCAGCAGCACCTCCATGGCCTCCGGAACCTGCTTCGCGATGACGGCCACCGTGTCGGTCGGCACCAGGTCGTCGGGCTGCCGGGTGATGATGCCGGCCTTCTCCCCCGCTATCTCGGCGATCGTGTCACCGAGATAGTCAGTGTGGTCGATCCCGATCGGCGTGATCACCGCGACGGGGGCATTGACGACGTTGGTGGCGTCCCAGCGCCCACCCATCCCGACCTCGATGACCCCGACATCGATGGGCACGTCGGCGAAGGCGGCGAACGCCATCGCGGTCAGAACCTCGAACTTGCTCATCTTGGGGCCCCCGGCAGCTTCGGACTGCTGGTCCACCAGCTGCACGAACGGTTCGACCTCTCGATAGGTCTCGACGTAACGGGCCGGGGTGATGGGCTTTCCGTCGATCGAGATGCGCTCTACGGCGGACTGCAGGTGCGGACTGGTGGTGCGCCCGGTACGCCGGTGCAGCGCGGTCAGCAGCGCGTCGATGATGCGGGCCACCGACGTCTTGCCGTTGGTCCCCGCGACGTGAATCGACGGGTAGGCACGTTGCGGTGAGCCCAGGAGCTCCAGCAGCGCCGCGATCCGGGCAGTGCTGGGGTCGAGTTTGGTCTCGGGCCACCGCTGGTCGAGGAGGTGCTCGACCTGCAGCAGCGCGGCGACCTCGTCCGGCGAAGGGACCGGATCGGTCATTGGGGCAGCCCGGCCAGGCGTGCCGTGATCCGCTCGACCTCTTCGGAGGCCAGCTGCTGGCGGCCGCGGATCTTGTCGACGACGTTCTCGGGAGCCTTGCCGAGGAAGGCCTCGTTGCCGAGTTTGGCCGTGGTGGTCGCGAGTTCCTTCTGGGCGGCGGCCAGGTCCTTCTCCAACCGGCGCCGCTCGGCCGCCACATCGACGGTGCCCGAGGTGTCCACCTCGACGAGCACCGTGGCCTGCGCCAGACGCACCTCGACCGAAGCCGACGGGGTGAACCCGTCACCGGCGTCGGTCAGCCACGCCAGCGCGGTGACTGCGGGCAGCTGCTCGGTCAAGCCGGCCTCGGTGATCGCCGAGAGCCGGGCCGGAACCCGCTGCCGGTCGGCCAGACCCTGGTCGCTGCGGAAGCGTCGCACCTCGGTGATCAGCTTCTGCATGTCGGCAATGTGTTGAGCGGCAACCTGATCCAGCGCGATACCGGAGGCCTGCGGCCACTGCGCGATGACGATGGACTCACCATCGGTGAGCGTCTTCCACAACGTCTCGGTGACGAACGGCATCACTGGGTGCAGCAGCTTGAGCAGAGCGTCCAGCACGGCGGCCAGAACCGCCGTTGTATGAGCGACACCCTCCCCGAGTTGCACCTTGGCCAGTTCCACGTACCAGTCGCAGAACTCGTCCCAGGCGAAGTGGTACAGCGACTCGCAGGCGCGGTTGAACTCGTAGCTGTCGAGTGCGGCATCCACCTCGGCGCGAACCTCTTCGAGGCGGCCGAGGATCCAGCGGTCGGCGTCGGTCAGGTCGGCGAGCGCCGGCAGTTCAGCGGGCGCCGCCCCGTTCATCAGCGCGAACCGGGTCGCGTTGAACAGCTTGGTGGCGAAGTTGCGGGAGGCCCTGGCGTGGTCCTCACCGATGGACAGGTCGCCGCCGGGGCTGGCGCCGCGGGCCAGGGTGAACCGCAGGGCGTCGGCACCGAATTTCTCCACCCAGTCCAGCGGGTCGATGCCGTTGCCACGCGACTTGCTCATCTTGCGCCCGAACTCGTCACGGATGAGGCCGTGCAGGAAGACGTTTTCGAACGGCACCTGCGGACCGCGGGCGCCATCGAACGTGATGGCCGGATCGTCGCCGACGAACGTGCCGAACATCATCATCCGCGCCACCCAGAAGAACAGGATGTCGTAGCCGGTGACCAGCACCGAGGTCGGATAGAACTTGGCCAGATCCGGAGTGTGCTCGGGCCAGCCCATCGTGGAGAACGGCCACAGCGCCGAGGAGAACCACGTGTCGAGCACGTCGCGGTCCTGCTCCCAGCCCTCCGGCGGGGTCTCGTCGGGGCCGACGCACACCGTCTCGCCGTTGGGTCCGTGCCAGATCGGGATCCGGTGGCCCCACCACAACTGCCGCGAGATGCACCAGTCGTGCATGTTGTCCACCCAGGCGAACCACCGCGGCTCCAGGCTCGGCGGGTGAATCACGGTGTCGCCGTTGCGCACCGCATCGCCGGCCGCCTTGGCCAGGCCGTCCACCTTGACCCACCACTGCAGGGACAGCCGCGGCTCGATGGGCTCACCGCTGCGCTCGGAGTGCCCGACGCTGTGCAGGTAGGGCCGCTTCTCGGCGACGATCCGGCCCTGCTCGGCCAGCGCCTCGCGGATCTTGACCCGGGCCTCGAACCGGTCCATGCCGTCGAATTGCGTTCCGGTGTCGGCGATCCGGCCCTTGGCGTCCATGATGGTCGGCATCGGAAGCTGATGACGCAGCCCGATCTCGAAGTCGTTCGGGTCGTGCGCGGGAGTGACTTTGACTGCGCCGGTACCGAATTCGGGGTCGACGTGGGTGTCGGCCACGATGTTCATCTCGTGGTCGACGAACGGGTGCGGCAGAGTCTTGCCGACCAGATGGCGGTAACGCTCGTCATCGGGATGCACCGCGATCGCGGTGTCACCGAGCATGGTCTCCACACGGGTGGTGGCGACGATGATGTGGGGCTCGTCGTCGTTCATCGAGCCGTAGCGGAACGAGACCAACTCGCCCTCGACGTCCTCGTATTTGACCTCGAGGTCGCTGATCGCGGTCTCCAGCACCGGTGACCAGTTGACCAAGCGCTCAGCTTGGTAGATCAGCCCGGCATCGAAGAGCCGCTTGAAGATGGTCCGCACCGCGCGCGACAGGCCCTCGTCCATGGTGAAGCGGTCGCGGCTCCAGTCCACGCCGTCACCGAGGCGACGCATCTGCCCGCCGATGGTGCCGCCCGACTCACGCTTCCAGTCCCAGACCTTCTCGACGAACAGCTCGCGGCCGAAGTCTTCCTTGGTCTTGCCGTCGACAGCGAGCTGCTTCTCCACCACGGTCTGGGTGGCGATGCCGGCATGGTCCATGCCGGGCAGCCACAGCACCTCGAAGCCCTGCATCCGCTTGCGGCGCGTGAGCGCGTCCATCAGCGTGTGGTCGAGCGCGTGGCCCATGTGCAGGCTGCCGGTCACGTTGGGCGGCGGCAGCACGATCGAGTACGGCGGCTTTTCGCTGGCCGGATCGGCGGTGAAGTATCCGGCGTCCACCCAGCCCTGGTACAGGTCGGCTTCTACCGCAGCCGGATCCCAGGATTTGGGGAGGGCATCGGCACGGTTGTCAGGGGTGGGAGTCACCGAGCCATTCTAAGAAGGACGTGCACCGAAACGCGAAAGCCCCCGATGCCCGGTGCGTTCGCTGGGCGTCGGAGGCTCTCGAGCTGGTGCGGGTGGGCCTACTTCTTGCCGCCGAGCAGGCCGCCGAGGATCTCGCCGATGGCGTTGTTCTGGCCGCCACCGCCGCCCAGAACACTGCCCAGGATGCTGCCGAGCGGGTTGTTGTTGCCGCCGCCGGTCGCGCCACCGAGGATGCTGCCGAGGATGTCCCCGAGCCCGCCGCCGGAAGCCTGCGGCTGGGGCGCGGACTGCGCGGGCGCGTTCTGCTGCGAGAACTGCTTGCCGATGTAGGCCAGCACGATGGGCGCCAGGATCGGCAGCAGCTTCTTGATCAGATCACCGCCGCCGGCGCCGGTACCCGCGAGCGCCGAGGCGACCTGGTTGCTGTCGTTGCCGCCGAAGATCTTCGACACGATCTGGTTGCCCTCGTTGGCGTCGACTTGATCGACGCTCACTCCGCCGTCGAGCAGGCCACTGGCACCCTGCGCCGTGACCGCAGACTCGAGGTCGCTCGAATCGATGTTGTCAGCCTGCACGTTCTCGGCCACACCACCGACGAGCGCGGGCACCAGCGTCTTGATGGCGGCGTTCACCTCGCCTTCATCTGCGCCGAGCTTGCTTGCGATATCCGCCACGGGGATCTGCGCGAACAGATCGTCGAGACCGGCCATTTTTCTATCCCACCTTCGTTGCTGGCGTACTGGAAGTCCTCGCAACCGACACTAGTCGAATCTGATCTTGCCCCACAGGTGTTCGACGCAGGCCGATCCGTTGTGTTGTGACGGCTCAGCCCAGCTTGGTGGTCTCCAGCGACACTCCGGCCGCTGGTAGCCGGGTCAGCAGCACATCCCCCATCGCTGCCACCGGTGTCAGCACACCCCGGCGTTCCGACAGTGCGTCCCGGTCGGTAGCCAGGGCCAGTCCGCATTCGCCGAGCAGCACCGCCGTCGACTTGTATCCGGGATCGCCTTGCTGGGCCATGCTCGTCATGTACCGGGCACCCGACGTCGTCGTCGTATACGTCTCGACGCGGTAGTGACCCTGCTCGCGCGCCCGCTCGCTCGGGCCGGTTCCCGGCTTCGGTGTGAGCCGCGCGACCAGTCCGCTGGGCAGCCGGTTGAAATAGCGGCCTCCCACACCGAGGGTGAAGGCATTGGCTCCGGTGACCGCGGCGGCGGCCACCGGCGCGGCGAGCGAACGCCCAAGGCTCATCTGCTCGGCGTACTCGAACCGGCGCCCGTAGGCATAGTCCAGCAATGCGTTGCTACGCCGCACGATTCGCGTGTTCGGTGCCGCCATGGCAAAAGCGCCCGTCCAATAGCCGGCGAGCTCGGGAGCAATCTCACCGCCGCGGCGCCACCGCACGTCGGGCTGAGCTCCGAGTTCGGGCTCCGCACCGCGGTCGGGGCTCAGCGTGTACGGATCGTTCATCAGCGCCCTGGCCTCCGGATCCGACGACAGTGTGTCGAGCAGTTCCAGCATCGAGGCCACAGTGCCGCCCGACACGCCGCCGGCGAAACTGCGCACCACCAGGTTCGTGTCGCCGAGATCGCCCGCACCGTCCGCCGATGCCCGCTGATACAGCGCGTACACCGTGAGATCCGATGGCACCGAATCGAATCCGCACGAATGGACGATCCGCGCACCGGTGTCGACGGCCTGCTTGTGGTGCAGGTCGATGCTGTCTCGGATGAATGTCGTCTCACCGGTCAGGTCGGCGTAGTCGGTGCCGGCCGCCGCGCACGCCGCGACCAACGGCATGCCGTAGCGCGCGTAGGGACCCACCGTCGTCACCACCACCTGGGTGCGCGCGGCCATCGCATCGAGCGAGGCCTGTGAGGTGGCGTCGGCAGTCACCAACGGCCACGATTGCGCGCCCGGCCCCAGACCGTCACGGACCGCGCGCAACCGTTCCTCGGAACGGCCGGCCAAGGCGATCCGGGCCGATCCCCCGGCCCGGGCCAGGTACTCGGCGGTCAGTTTTCCGGCGAACCCTGTGGCGCCGTACAGCACCAGATCAAACTCACGCTGCGTCACGCTCCCGACGCTACCCGAGCAGTTCGGGCAACTGCACCGGTTGACCGCGTAGGTGATCACCGAGGAATGCGGTCACCACCTGGTACCAGATCTTGGCGTGCTGGGGCGACAGCACCCAGTGGTTCTCACTCGGGTAGTACAGGAACCGGTGGGGGCTTTCGCCATTCTCGTCGGCGGGCAACCCTGAATGGGTGAGCAACTCGTACCACAGCCGCAACGCCTCGCCGATCGGCACGCGATAGTCCTTGTCGCCGTGGATGACCAGCATCGGGGTGGTGATGTCGCCGACGAACCGGTGCGGTGAATTGCGCTGGGCCATCTCGGGTGTCATCTCACGAGCCCACCAGTAGGCGCCGTCGGTCGTGGGCCCGAACTGGTCCAGCGCCCACAGGCTGGCATGCGTGACAATCGCGTCGAACCGATCGGTGTGGCCGGCGATCCAGTTGGCCATATAGCCGCCGAACGATCCCCCCATCGCCGCCGTGCGCGTGGCGTCGACGCGCGGGTGTGCGCAGGCGGCATCCGTCGCGGCCATCAGGTCCGTGTACGGGTCGGCACCCCAGGCGCCCCAGCCGCGTGCGATGAAGTCCTGTCCGTAGCCGGTGGACAGCCCCGGATCGGGCATCAGCACGGCGTATCCCAGGGCGGTGAGCAGCCACGGGTTCCACCGCCAGTGCCAGCTGTTCCAGCTGCCCAACGGTCCGCCGTGGATCCACAACACCAGCGGGGCCGGTTCGTCGCCTGCGGGCAGTGTGAGCCAGGAGCGGATCGGCGTGCCGTCGGCGGCGGTCGCGGTCACCTCGGTCAGAGTGCCGGGCAGTTCGGGTGCGTCGAGGCACGGGATTTCGGTGACGGTGCCGTCCGGATCGATGCGGACCGGATGTGCCGGTACGGCATAGGAGCTGCGCAACGCATAGATCACGCCGCCGAGCGCGGGACGAACATCGGAGTAGGTGAAATCGTCGTGGGTCAACCGGGTGACCGCACCGGAGATGGGGTCGACGGAGAAGATCGGGCCACGGCCGCCGTCGTCGGCCGTCACGATGAGCGACGACGAGTCCGGTGTCCAGGCCACCGAGGACGGCCAGCGGTCCCAGTCGCCGGTCAACTCCACCGGATCTTCACCGAACCGCATGCAACACAACGTGATCCGCGGTGGCGTGGTGGGAGTGGAATGGGTTTCCCTGGTGAAGCCCACCGCGCTGCCATCCGGCGCGATCGCGGGGCGTTCCAGGTCGGCACCGGGTTCCTCGGCGATGGTGGTGCGTTCTCCGGTGACCCGGTCGATGCGCACCAGGGCCACGCGCAGGGCGGTGCCAGGGCCCGGCGTCTGCCACGACGTCACCACGAATCCGCCGTCGGCACTCAGGTCGAATGTAGTCTCACGCAACGCCGCGCCCGGCTCGGAGGTCAGATCCCGTGGCCCCTCGGCATCGAGAAGGTGCGGTTGGTCCGGACCCAGATCATGGTCCCAGTGCCGGACGGGGTAGCCGGTGTGCAGGATCGCTGAGACCTTGGTGTCCTTGCGCGCCTCGCGCTTTGCCTTGTCGTCGTCGACTCCGGCCGACGACGGCAGCAGCGGCGCGGTCACCACGGTGGAGTCGGCGGCCCGGGCACTCAACGCGCCGACGACACCGCCGGGCACCGTCAGCACCTCGATTGCCTCACCGCCGGCCGCGGGCAGGCGCCACAGGGCTGCGGGCGGCTTGTCGTCATCCTCACCCGCGCGCACTGCGAGGAACAGTAGGTCTCCGTCGGCGGTGAACACCGGCGTGGACTCCCCCTTTGCCCCGTGGGTCAACCGACGCGCCGGTTGAGTTCCGCTCGGGTCCAATTCCCATATAGCGCTGAGGAATTCGGTTTTCTTCTCGTTGAGGGTACTGACCGTCGTGACCAGCCGCGAGCCGTCAGGCGACACCGCCAGACCTGATACCCGGGGAAGCGCGAAGTAGTCGTCGAGATCGTCGAACGCCGTCATGGCTCCCCACCGTAATGGTGCGGCCCGCACCGGAGTCCGGTACGGGCCGCAGGGCAAGGTTGTTTCCGGTGGGTCAGACCACTTCGGTGATCTTGCCGGTGACGTCGGCTCGAACCTGCTTGCTGCTGCGCTCGCCCTGGACGTTGATGAACATGACCACGTTCTCGTCGAACGGGATGTTGCGCTTGATGCTCACCGTCTGGACCTTGCCGTCGGCAATCTCGCTCGCCGCCACGGCGCCGTCGATCGCCGCGGCGATCGCACTGCTCGGCACGTCGGAGGTGACGAACAGATTCTGCTGCAACGCCTCGGTGTCGTCGTCGTAGTCGATGGGACGCGACGGCGCGACCGCGCCGGACGTGTAACTCCACTCATTGAGCTCGGTCGGGGCCTTGGGATCGACTGCCTCGACCTTGATGACGCCCGGCGTGATCACGACATCGACCACCTGCATCGGGTTCGCGCCGACCTTTTCGCCGATCGCCGCCAAGGCGTTGTCGATACCCTCGGCGGTGAACAGATTGCCCGAGACCGCTTCGGTGATCTTCTCGGTGCCCGAGGAGACAACCTTCTCGGCTGCGCCGGCGGCCGCATCCCGGAGCTCGGTCGCCTTCGAGCAACCGCTCAATGCAGATGCAGCAATCAGGGTGGCGCCAAGCGCGATACCGAAGCGGGTGAGTTTCATCGGGTCCTCTCACTGTGTTCTGGCCCGGCACTTCGGGCGCGGAAACCTGTACAAATACTGTGCAGACGCTGGAAGGCTACCGATCCCGACTCCGGTCACGGCGAGCCACCTCATCCCACCCGTTAGATTCGACCGATGGCACAGTCCGTCCTGGTCGTCGGCGCCGGTATCACCGGCCTGGCCACCGCCGTCGCATTGCAGCAGCAGGGATTCGACGTATCAGTGGCAGAGGCCCGCCGGGACGTCACCCCCGGCGCGGGAATCAGCCTGTGGCCCAACGCGCTGGCCGCACTCGATGAGATCGGTCTCGGCGATCAGGTGCGCGGCGCGGGGGGCCGAGTGACCACGGGAGCGCTGCGCCGGGCGGGCGGCGCCTGGTTGCGCCGCCCGCACGCGCAGCGGTTCACCCGGGCGCTGGGCGAACCGCTGGTGGTGATCAGGCGCGCCACCCTGACCGAAATTCTCACAGGCGCACTCGCGCCGGGCACGGTCCAGTACGGGTTCACCGCCGACAAAGTGGAGATCGGCGCCTCGAACGTGCGGGTCACCTTCACCGACGGCACGGTGCGCGAGGCGGCCGGCCTGGTCGGCGCCGACGGCGTCGACTCGGTGGTGGCCCGCCATCTGAACGGACCGCTGCCCCGCCGCTACACCGGCTACACCGCGTGGCGCGCCGTGGCCGCCTGCCCACTGGATCCCGATCTGTCGGGCGAGACTCTGGGTGCCGGCTCACAGGTCGGACACGTGCCGCTCGGCGACGACCACACATATTGGTTCGCCACCCAGCGCGCGCCGCGCGGCCAGACCACAGCCGATGGCGAGCTGGCCCACCTGAAGCGACACTTCGCGGCGTGGTCGGAGCCAATTCCGACCCTGCTGGCCGCGACCGATCCGAATGATGTGCTCCGGAACGACCTCTACGACCGTGCCCCCGCGCGCATCTGGTCCCGCGGCCGCGCGGTGATCGCCGGGGATGCGGCCCATCCAATGCGGCCACATCTGGGCCAGGGCGGCTGCCAGGGGCTGGAGGATGCGGCCACCCTCGCCGGCCTCGCGGCCGGCGAGGCCGATCTGGGCAGCGCGTTCTCCCGGTTCGCGACGATGCGGCGTAGGCGGGTGATGACGATCGTGCGGGAGGCCGAGCTGGTCGGGCGGTTGGTGAACTTGCGCCCGCCGCTGCTCAGCGCCGCGGCCACCCGGGCGTCGGTACTGGTGCCGGAATTCGTGTTGACCCGGCATCTGGCCTCGATCGCCGGGCGCACGGCGTTCACCCCGGTGCGTTGAGCTCAGTGCGGCACTCCGAACGCCCCGAGCGGGTCGAGAAAGGTGGTGCAGAACCGGCGTAGGTCGAAAATGCCCAGCACTGCGCCGGGACGCACGGTCTGGCAGCCGGTCGGCGCGGTGGGTGCGGTGGGCGTCGCCCAACCGACGGGCGCTCCGCCACGGGGCCCGCACTTGGGCCAGGCGCCGATCCCTTGGGTGGCCAGGACGTTCTCGGCGACCCGGATCTGCTCCTCCCGGGAGGCCGAGGCAGGTGAACCGGTGCCGCCGTGCGCGGCCCAGGTGGTGGGTTTGAACTGCAATCCGCCGTAGGCGCCGTTACCGGTGTCGATGGACCAGTTGCCGCCCGACTCACATTCGGCGATGGCGTCCCAGTTCACCGTGTCCGCATCGGCGGTCGCAGTGCCTGCGAACAGAGGCATCAGCATGGCGCCCGCCAACGCTGCCGTAATCCAGAAAGTCCTGGTCAACGCACTTCGTATGGTCATCTCACGGCCCTTCCCCGACCTTTGACACCAGGACCGCTGCAGATGCTGATCACGTTCGTGCAACTGTGCGGTCACCAATGGGTTCGTGTGACGAAGGTCACGCGTTACAGGGGTGGCTCAAGTTTTTTCAGAGGTTGTCGGTACTGGAGTAACCGGAGGGCTTTCTGATGAAACAGAAGCGGTGCCGGGCTACTGCCCGGCACCGCTCCTTATCAAGTTGTCGTAGCGCGTACTAGCCGCGCTTGCCGCACACCGGCCACGCACCGATGCCCTGGCTGCGCAGCACGTTCTCGGCCACCCGGATCTGCTCCGAGCGCGAAGCCTGGTGCGGCGAACCGGAACCACCGTTGGCGCGCCAGGTGCCCATGTTGAACTGCAGGCCGCCGTAGTAGCCGTTACCGGTGTTGATCGCCCAGTTGCCACCCGACTCGCAGGCGGCGACGGCGTCCCAGTTGACGCTGTCCGCATTGGCGGTACCGGCACCCAGTGCCATGGGAGCGACAGCGAGCGCTCCGGCGATGATGCCCAGCCCAAACGTCTTGCGGATGTTCTTCACTTCATTCCTCTCGCCAAGCGCGCACCATCAACACCCGCGCCAGGCGGGTGCGGCAGCCTGAATCCAGGCCGGAAGGGTTGGTTCGCGCCGTCTCGGTCAGGCACGAAAGGGAGGGCCACAGTGCCCGGCCCGGGATCAGACCCAGGCCCCCGCGTCGGGCGTAATCGCCACCGCGGCCCCACTCACACGCAGGTTCTTGGTGTTGAAATTATTTGCTCCGTGTCGGAGACGCTTTGGACCGTACAAAGGTCTCGAAGAGAAGTCATCTCGATGTAGACACGATCGCGGAATTATCACGGACAGATAACGAGACGCTGAACGAATCGTTTGTGCAGGTCAGCGAGGGATGGCCGCCGTTACCGTTTCGTGATTGAAGCAAACGAAAGGTGAGGCAGATCACGCATTTTTTGTGAACTGGCCCACTTGATTCGGGTGCGACACCGCGAGCAAACAACGCCTGAGACAACAAATGCGCTGGTAGATGCCATCGACGAGTGTCACTCAGTGCCGGACCAACCGATTCTGTTCGCTGCGCAGACACAACTCTCGCGGTCCGGTCGGTGATCCGATCACGTTGGTACACAAGGGATATCGCGCCGGAAAGTCAGCGCGGCCGGACTGAACCACAACGCGACCGGCGCCCACCCAGCAGGTAACTGACTGGTCAAAACTCTTGAACTACAGCCACTTTCGTCGGTATCAGCACAATCGTCAGTCCGTCCGGCCAACTACGCGGAACGACCCAGGGACGCCCAGCTCCGACAAACAGAGCGGTCAGGGGCGTTTTGGCACAAACTTAGACAGACTGAACACAGTCCGGAGCGAATAACTGGATAAGTTCCCGCGCCAAGTAGAAAGATGAGTTCCATTGAACACCAGTAACTTTGACGCAGGCTCGACGTTCGCCCGATGATGACGTTTCCTGAATTGATCCGGCTTCCGAGCGCTCGAATACGGTGAAATTACCGGACAATTATCTCGAATCGGTAAATTACGTCGAGTTACGGCGCGAATTCACAATTTGCTGAGCCGTAACCGACCCATTAGTTTCAGGCTCCGGCCAGATCGGCCGCGGTGTTGACGTTGGTGAGTGCTCGCTGCGGGGGCATCACGATCCGCTGCGTGTCGACGGACTCAGCCAGCGCCCGCATGCTGCGCCGGCCGTCGTGCACCAGGGCGGCGATCTGCGAGGTGAGCGCGCTGCGGTAAACCCCCGCCAGGTAGTGAGCCCTGCCATCCCAGGGCAGCACGATGTCGGCGGGCACCCGCTCGGCGGACGCCGCCAGGACATCGATCAGGTCGGACGTCAAATACGGCATGTCCACCGCGCAGACGAACGCGCGGTCCAAACCGGCCTCGGCGACGGCCCGCAACCCGCGACCCGTCGCCACCAGCGGCCCGACGCCGCGCACCTCGTCACGCAACACCTCGGCGCTCAATTCGGGCAGCGGCTGACCGGGCGCGGCGATGACAAACACCGGTGAGCACCGTTTACTCACGGCGGCGACCACGTGCTCGACCATCGTCGAGCCGTCGAACGGCAGCGTCGCCTTGTCGCGCCCCATACGGCGCGAAGCCCCGCCCGCCAGAACTACCGCGGCGAGCGGGGCTGTGCTCAGTTCGTTTCGGTCGACGAGGTCAGTGCGATCAGCGCGTTCAGTCCACGGTCCAGGTGTCTTTGCCACGCAGCAAGGATTGCAGAGCTGCGGTGTCATGGGGCTTGGATTCGATGGCCGTGTTGACCTGCTGACGCGCGGCGTCGTCGTAGGTGGGTCGGCTGACCTTCCGGAAGATGCCCATCACCATGTGATCGAGGTTCTGCTCACTCAAGCGCGACAGCGCGAAAGCGTAAGCGGGATCGTCGATCTCGGCGTTGTGGACCACGATGTCCTCGGCTGCGACCTCGGCCGTCTTGGCGACCTCCAGGCCGTACCCGGACTTGACCACGCAGTACTCGCCATCGGTACCGAACTTGATCGGCTCACCGTGGCTGACGTTGATCAGCCGCTCCTCGGCGCCTTCCTTGCGCAGCGCGTCGAACGATCCATCGTTGAAAATCGGGCAGTCCTGCATGATCTCCACCAGCGCGGCACCGCGGTGCTCGGCCGCGCCACGCAGCACCTCGGACAGGCCCTTGCGGTCGGAGTCCAGGGCGCGGCCGACGAACGTGGCCTCGGCGCCCAGCGCCAGCGACACCGGGTTGAACGGGTAGTCCAGGGAGCCCATCGGAGTGGACTTGGTGACCTTGCCGACCTCGGAGGTCGGCGAGTACTGGCCCTTGGTCAGGCCGTAGATCCGGTTGTTGAACAGCAGGATCGTGATGTTGATGTTGCGACGCAACGCGTGGATCAGATGGTTACCACCGATCGACAGCGAGTCACCGTCGCCGGTGACGACCCACACCGACAGGTCCGGGCGAGCCAGCGCCAGGCCGGTCGCGATGGTCGGGGCGCGCCCGTGGATCGAGTGGAAGCCGTAGGTCTCCAGGTAATACGGGAATCGGCTGGAGCAGCCGATGCCACTGATGAACGCGATGTTCTCGCGCTTGAGGCCCAACTCCGGCAGGAAGTTGCGGATGGTGTTGAGGATGACGTAGTCACCGCACCCGGGGCACCAGCGGACCTCCTGGTCACTGGTGAAGTCCTTGCCCTTCTGCGGCTGGTCGGTGGTGGGCACCAGGGCGTTCTTGGTCAGAGCATCTGTCAGCCCCAGGTCTGCGCCGATCAGGTCAGTCATGCGTTCGCTCCCACAGCATTCGACTCAGTTGGTTCCTCGATGGTGGCTGCCGCCAGCCTCGCGAACTTGGCCTTGTCCGCTTCCTTCTCACCGAGCGTGCCGTCCAGCGCCGCATCGATGATGCCCTCGACCTCGTCGGCGAGGAAGGCCATGCCCTCCACCTTGGTCACCGACTGGACGTCGACCAGGTACTTGCCGCGCAGCAGTAGCGCCAGCTGACCGAGGTTCATCTCCGGCACCACCACCTTCGGGTAGCGGCGCAGCACCTCCCCGAGGTTGGCCGGGAAGGGATTGAGGTGGCGCAGATGGGCCTGGGCCACCTTGATGCCCTTGCGCCGGGCACGCCGGCACGCCTCGCCGACGGGGCCGTAGCTGCTCCCCCAGCCCAGCATCAGCAGTTCTGCGTCGCCGGTGGGGTCGTCGACCTCCAGATCGGGCACCGTGATGCCGGCGATCTTCTCTTGGCGCAACCGCACCATGAGGTCGTGGTTCTTGGGCTCGTAGGAGATGTTGCCCGAACCGTTGGCGGCCTCAAGGCCACCGATCCGGTGCTCCAGACCCGGGGTACCGGGCACCGCGAACTGGCGGGCCAGGGTCTCGGGGTCGCGGGCGTAGGGCGCGAACGGCTCGCCGGACTTGGCGAAGTTGTGCTCGATCGCCGGGTAGGTGCTGATGTCCGGGATCTGCCAGGGCTCAGAGCCGTTGGCGATCGCACCGTCGGACAGGATGATGACCGGGGTGTGGTAGTCGATCGCGATCCGCGAGGCCTCCACGGCGATGTCGAAGCAGTCCGACGGCGACTTCGGCGCCAGGACCGCGACCGGCGACTCGCCGTTGCGGCCGAACAGCGCCTGCAGCAGGTCAGCCTGCTCGGTCTTGGTCGGCAGTCCCGTCGACGGGCCACCGCGCTGCACGTCCACGATGAGCAACGGCAGTTCGGTCATCACGGCCAGGCCGATCGCCTCGGACTTGAGCGAGACGCCCGGGCCCGAGGTGCTGGTGACACCCAATGCGCCGCCGTAGGAGGCGCCGATGGCGGCGCCGATACCGGCGATCTCGTCCTCCGCTTGGAAGGTCAAGACGTTGAAGTTCTTGTGCTTGGACAGCTCATGGAGGATGTCCGACGCCGGGGTGATCGGGTAGGTGCCCAACACCACCTGGATCTGGGCCAGGTGTCCGGCGGCCACGATGCCGTAGGCCAGCGCGGTGTTGCCCGAGATCTGGCGGTATTCACCGGACTTGAGCTTCGCCGGCGACACCTCGTAGGTGGTGGCGAACGCTTCGGTGGTCTCGCCGTAGTTCCAGCCGGCCTTCAGCGCCAGGACGTTGGCCTCGGCCACGTCGGGCTTGCGGGAGAACTTCTCGCGGATGAACCCCTCGCTGTGCTCGAGCTCGCGGCCGTACATCCACGACAGCAGACCGAGGGCGAACATGTTCTTGGCGCGCTGGCCGTCCTTCTTGGTGGCGCCGATCGCCTCGACCGCACCCAGGGTCAGCGTCGTCATCGCGACGGACGTCACCACGTAGTCCGACAACGTGTCATCCTCTAGCGGATTGCTGTCGTACCCGACCTTGGCGAGGTTGCGCTTGGTGAATTCATCGGAGTTGGCGATGATCAGGCCGCCGCGGGGCAGATCCGAGACGTTGGCCTTGAGCGCGGCGGGGTTCATCGCCACGAGCACGTCCGGGCGGTCACCGGCGGTGAGGATGTCGTAGTCGGCGATCTGGATCTGGAACGACGACACACCGGGCAGGGTGCCCTGTGGCGCGCGGATCTCGGCCGGGTAATTCGGCTGGGTCGCCAAGTCGTTGCCGAACAGTGCAGCTTCAGAAGTGAAGCGGTCACCGGTCAGCTGCATACCGTCGCCGGAATCGCCGGCGAAGCGGATGACGACCTTCTCGAGCTTCTGCCGCGGCGCGGCGCCATTGCCGTTGCCGTTCTCACCCACGGCTACCGCCTTTCACACTGCTTTGACCACGTCTTTCCGGGCCGCTGTCTCGTAACCTGCCGCCGGATCGAACGTCCACCGAATTTTGATGTCACTACCAGTACCGATTATTGCACTGCTCTTAGGCTGCGCTTCACCCCGTCGCGCCCCGACACGCGGGTGAGATCCCGGCGAAGACGCTGTTCACTGACGTGAACAAGCCCCATTTGAGACAAAACTGTGGTTTTCGTCACGTTTAGGAGAATGTCATTCTCTAAGGAAAAGGCTACTGGCCGGTAGCTCTCCGCTAGCACCGGCAAGCACGAACTTGACACCTGTCGAGTCTAACCCCATGCGGCCACCTACCCACGATCGGCGTGCACCCGCTTGTCCAACTCCCCGGCCACGAGTGCGCTCGCCGCCTCCGCGGCACGACCCGGGTCGTGCCCCACCGCGCGGTGCGCGACATAACAGGCGGTGAACATGTCCCCCGCCCCCGTGGTCTGGACGTCCAGCACCCGCCAGGCTGCCGGCACCCTTTGCACCGCACCGTCCATATAGATGTCACACCCCTCGGAGCCGTAGGTCACCAGGATCTCCGCGACACCGAGTCGTTGTGCGGCCGACACGTCGAACACCCCGTCGGCAACGATCACCGCCTCGTCCTCGGCGAGTTTGAGGATGTCGACGTTCACGAGCAGGTCTGCGGCAAAGTGACGATCCTCGACCAGCGGCCCCAATCGGTCGGCCCGCACCAGACCCTGCCCGTCATAGGCGATGCGATGGCCGCGTGCCGCCAGGGCAGCGAGCGTCTCGGCTGGGAAATCGGTGCGCAGCAAGGGAGCCAGGTGCACCCACGTCGTCGCCGGATCCGCCAGGTCGATGTCCGCGGCTGTCCACACCGGTCCGATCGACTGCACGCCCATGCGCCGGTGGTCGGTGTCGTCGTAGTCGAGGCTGAACGAACTCGTCTCCGCGGAAGGCAGGATCTGCACCAGCGACCCGAACCGCGCGCGAAGCCCGTCGAACAGGACGTGGTCACGTTCCGCGCCCATCGCGATGATCCGGCCGGGTCCGCCCGCGGCCTGCAGGGCCACTCCGGCGAACGAGGCACATCCTCCGGGGCTGGGCGGCGCCCCGTTGATGATGTCGATCGCGAGGTTGCCGAGCACGGTCACCCCGGGGGCTAGCTCTCGTGGCATGGATGAAGTCTCCCGGTCAGAGCAGTCGCCCCGCTCTTCGGGCCCGCCCGATCCCTGACCCGAGATCGAAATGTGACCCAGGTCTCACCCACTGAAATGGAATGCCCCGCGGCGGATACGCATTGGAGAACACATAGGCAACCGATGTGACGATGAAGGGTATTGCGAGATGCGCGTGGATTCGAGAACCAAACTTCTCCTCTGTACCGCCGGATTTGCAGCAGTAGCAGCCATGGCCGTAGTCGGCCTCGAAACGGCCCAGATCGACACCGCACCCGAAATGTCCGTGCCCGCAGCCGAACCGACCATGCACTTCGGCGAGACCGTCACCCAATCCGTGGCGCCATCCGCACCCGACACACCTGCCGCCACGCCGCCGGTCAAGGCTCAACCGGCCCCCACCGCCGAGCCCGGCTGAGCCGGTAGGGGCACCCGCGTAACCGCCGTCTACCCAGGCCCGGCGCTTGTCTGCCCCGTCTCGTCCCACCAGCGGTCGATGCGGGCACCGAGATCGAGAACGGCAGCGACCTCGACGAGCGCGGCAGCCACGATCGACGCGGGCGCACGGTCGAGCACCACGAGTCCGATCGCTGGGCGCGGACCGTGCTGCACCATCGGCCGCGCCGCAAAACCCGGCGGCACTCCCAACTGCGGCAACCATGCGGTGGAGGCGATGGTCGCGCGCGGCGAGTTCGTCAGGTGCGCATACAGCGCATCGACCGAATCCGCCTCCACCACAGGCCGATACCGCACCCCCTCGGCGGCCATGTTGGCATCGAGGATGCGGCGGTTGCGCATCGTGGTGGTCAGTACGCAGAGCTGCAGACCAGCCGCGTCCGCCCACGCGATCTCCGGCCGACTCATCAACGCATGATCGGCCGGCGCCACCAGGACATAGCGCTCCCGGTACATCTCCACCGACCGCGTACCGGGCGGGGCTTCGTCGTCGAGATAGGTCAGGCCGGCGTCGATCTCGAAATCGGCCAGCCGCCGGGCGATCTCGCGGGATGACAGGGCCTCGATGCGCACCGACGCCGCCGGGTTGCGGCGCAGAAACTCCGTGGTGATGAACGGACCCGTCGGCACCGCCGTCGGTATCGCACCGATCCGGGCCGTGACGGTCAACCGTCCGCGCATCCGGTCGATGTCGGCGAGCATGTCATCGCGTTCCGCGACGATCCGCTGGGCCCACGTCACGACCCGCTGCCCCTCTTCGGTGAACCCTTCGAACCGCTGCCCCCGCTGCACGATGACGATGCCCAGCTCGCGCTCGAGTCGCTGGATCGCCACCGACAGCGTCGGTTGACTCACGTGGCACCGGGCGGCCGCCCGGCCGAAGTGCCGCTCGGTCGCGAGCGCCAGCAGGTAGTCGAGCTGCTGTAGCAGCACATCGCTCGCCATGACTCCCCGCCTTCGTCGCAGTTCGATAGAAAGCATCTATCACTGCATGTGAAATATCGAATATGGACGGCCGCCAAGCGGCGGGTCCAGTGCTTTTCGGGGACTAGATTGGGTTCATGACCAGCGCCAGAGACATCGATGCCGACTATGACGAGCACAACGTCATCAGCACCGGCGCCAAAGACGAGGCCGCCGGCGTCAAGGCAGTCCTGGTCAGCATGCAACGCGGGTTCGAGCAGATGGGCCCGCTGCGCACGGCCGCCGCGTTGACCAAGCTCAATCAGCGCCACGGGTTCGACTGCCCGGGCTGCGCATGGCCCGAGGAACACGGTGGCCGCAAGCTGGCCGAGTTCTGCGAGAACGGCGCGAAGGCCGTTGCCGAGGAAGCCACCAAGCGCGTGGTGACGCCGGAGTTCTTCGCCCGGCACAGCATCGCCGAACTGGAGACCAAACCCGAGTACTGGCTGTCCCAGCAGGGCCGCCTGGCCCAGCCGATGGTCCTCGCACCCGGCGAGTCGCACTACCGGCCCATCGAGTGGGACGACGCCTACCGGTTGATCGCCGAACACCTCAATGCGCTGGCCTCTCCGGACGAGGCGCTGTTCTACACGTCCGGGCGCACCAGTAACGAAGCGGCGTTCCTCTATCAGCTGATGGTCCGCAGCTTCGGCACCAACAACCTGCCGGACTGCTCGAACATGTGTCACGAATCCTCGGGCACCGCACTGACCGAGTCGATCGGCATCGGCAAGGGCTCGGTCACGGTCGAGGACGTCACCGAGGCCGACCTGATCCTGATCGCCGGGCAGAATCCCGGCACCAACCACCCCCGCATGCTGTCGGTGTTGGAGAAGGCAAAAGCCAACGGCGCCAAGATCGTTGCGATCAATCCTCTGCCCGAGGCCGGTCTGATCCGGTTCAAGGACCCGCAGAAGGTGCACGGTGTGGTCGGGCACGGAATCCCGATCGCCGACGAGTTCGTCCAGATCCGCCTCGGTGGGGACATGGCCCTGTTCGCCGGACTGGGCAGGCTGCTGCTGGAAGCCGAGGAGGCCGCCCCGGGCACGGTGTTGGACCGGGACTTCATCGAGGCGCATTGCGCAGGCTTCGACGACTATGCCCGCCAGACCCGCGCGGTCGACCTCGCCACCGTGACCGAAGCCAGCGGTATCGACGAGACGCAACTGCGCCGCGTCGCCGACATGCTGATCGGCTCCCAGCGCACGGTGATCTGCTGGGCGATGGGCCTGACCCAGCACCGCCACGCCGTCGCCACCATCGGCGAGGCCACCAACCTGCTGTTCATGCGGGGCATGATCGGCAAACCAGGTGCCGGAGTGTGCCCGGTGCGAGGGCACTCCAACGTGCAGGGCGACCGCACCATGGGTATCTGGGAGAAGATGCCCGAGAAGTTTCTGGTCGCGCTCGACAACAGGTTCGGCATCGCCAGTCCCCGCAAGCACGGTTATGACACCGTCGATGCGATCCGCGCGATGCGCGACGGCCGCGCCAAGGTGTTCATCGGGATGGGTGGCAACTTCGTCTCGGCCACGCCCGACACCGAAGTCACCGAGGCCGGCCTCCGCAGTTGCGCTCTGACCGTTCAGATTTCGACAAAGCTGAACCGCAGTCACCTGGTCCACGGTCGCACCGCGCTCATCCTGCCCACGCTGGGCCGCACCGACAAGGACTTCCAGGCCGGCGGCAAACAGATGGTGTCCGTCGAGGATTCGATGTCGATGGTGCACCTGTCCCGCGGCAGCCTGACCCCGCCGGGCGAGCACTTGCGCAGCGAGGTCGCGATCGTCTGTCAGCTGGCTCGCGAACTGCTGGGTCCGGAGCATCCGGTGCCGTGGGAGCAGTTCAACGGCGACTACGACCGCATCCGTGACGCCATCGCCGATGTGGTGCCCGGCTGCGCAGACTACAACCGCAAGGTCCGTCAGCCCGACGGATTCCAGTTGCCCCACCCGCCCCGCGACTCCCGCGAATTCCGCACCACCACAGGTAAAGCCAACTTCTCGGTGCAGCCTCTGGAATGGGTGAGGGTACCGAAGGGCCGCCTGGTCCTGCAGACGCTGCGCAGTCACGACCAGTACAACACCACCATCTACGGCCTGGACGACCGTTACCGCGGAGTGAAGGGCGGCCGCCGGGTGGTGTTCGTCAACCCCGCCGACCTCCAGACCATGGGCTTGGCCGCCGGCGACCGGGTCGATCTCGTCTCGGAATTCGACGGGCAGGAGCGTCGCGCGAAGGACTTCCTGATCGTCGAGTACTCCACCCCGCAGGGCAACGCCGCCGCCTACTACCCGGAGACCAATCCACTGGTCCCCCTTGATCACACGGCCGAGAAATCGAACACGCCGGTGTCGAAGGCCGTCGTCATCCGGTTGGAGAAGGTCTAGTGGGACGGGTGACCGCCCGGCGCCGCGCCCACCACGTCACCGGCGCGACTGCCGAAGCCCGCCCGGAAACGCTTGTGGTCGAGGAACCGCTGGAGATCCGCGTCGACGGCACTCCCATCACCGTGACGATGCGGACGCCCGGGGCCGATGTCGAATTGGCCCAAGGGTTTCTGCTGACCGAGGGGTTGATCCGACAGCGCGAGGATCTGGTGTCGGTGCGCTACTGCCGGGGAGCCGATGAGGACGGGGTCAACACCTACAACGTGTTGGACGCGACCCTGGCCCCGGATGTGCCCAAGCCCGAGGTCGACGTGACCCGCAACTTCTACACCACCTCGTCATGCGGGGTGTGCGGCAAGGCCTCGCTGGAGGCCGTGCGGCTGAGCAGTAGGCACTGCCCCGGTGATGACCCGTCCACAGTCCCTGCTCCGGCGCTCTCGGCGATGCCGGCGAAACTGCGCGAGGCCCAGAAGGTGTTCGCCAGCACCGGCGGCCTGCACGCGGCGGCGCTGTTCACCGTCGACGGCACCATGCTCGTCGTCCGTGAGGACATCGGCAGACACAACGCCGTCGACAAGGTCGTCGGTTGGGCACTGGAGCACAACCGCGTTCCGTCAAGCGGCACAGTGCTTCTGGTGAGCGGCCGCGCCTCGTTCGAGCTCACCCAGAAGGCGGTGATGGCGGGCATCCCGATCCTGGCCGCCGTCTCGGCGCCGTCCTCGCTCGCTGTCGATCTGGCCAGCCAATCGGGTCTGACCCTGGTGGCTTTCCTGCGGGGCGATTCGATGAACGTCTACACCCGCCCCGATCGCGTCACCCGCTGACCTGCCGAATGCAAAAAGCCCCGCCGTAGCGGGGCTTTTGCTCGTGCAGGTCAGGCGGTCTTGTCGCGCCGCTCCGAACGCGAGGGCTTACGCGGCACGATGGTCGGCAGCACGTTGTCCTGCACGGTCTCCTTCGTGACGACCACCTTGGCGACGTCGTCGCGGCTCGGGATGTCGTACATCACCGGCAGCAGGACTTCCTCCATGATGGCGCGCAGGCCGCGGGCACCGGTGCCGCGGTGGATGGCCTGATCGGCGATGGCCTCCAACGCCTCGTCGGTGAACTCCAGCTCCACACCGTCCATCTCGAACAAGCGGACGTACTGCTTGACCAGCGCGTTCTTGGGCTCCGAGAGGATCTTGACCAGGGATTCCTTGTCCAGGTTGGTCACCGAGGCGACGACCGGCAGACGGCCGATGAACTCGGGGATCAGACCGAACTTGATCAGGTCCTCCGGCATGACCTCGGCGAAGTGGTCCTGGGTGTCGATCTCGGCCTTGGACCGCACCTCGGCACCGAAGCCCAGGCCGCGCTTGCCGACGCGGTCGGACACGATCTTCTCCAGGCCGGCGAACGCCCCCGCAACGATGAACAGCACGTTGGTGGTGTCGATCTGGATGAATTCCTGGTGCGGATGCTTGCGCCCACCCTGCGGCGGAACCGAGGCCTGGGTGCCCTCCAGGATCTTCAGCAGGGCCTGCTGCACGCCTTCCCCGGAGACATCGCGGGTGATCGACGGGTTCTCGCTCTTACGGGCGATCTTGTCGACCTCGTCGATGTAGATGATGCCGGTCTCGGCGCGCTTGACGTCGTAGTCGGCGGCCTGAATCAGCTTGAGCAGAATGTTCTCGACGTCCTCGCCCACATATCCGGCTTCGGTCAGCGCGGTGGCGTCGGCGATGGCGAACGGCACGTTGAGCATCTTGGCCAGGGTCTGGGCAAGGTAGGTCTTACCGCAGCCGGTGGGGCCCAGCATCAGGATGTTGGACTTGGTCAGCTCGACGGGCTCGGAGCGGGAATCGCGGGACTTCTCCTGCGCCTGGATCCGCTTGTAGTGGTTGTAGACGGCCACGGCCAGCGTGCGCTTCGCCGTGTCCTGACCGATGACGTAGCCCTCGAGGAAATCCCGGATCTCAGCCGGTTTGGGCAGCTCGTCGAGCTTGACGTCGTCAGCGTCGGCGAGTTCCTCCTCGATGATCTCGTTGCACAGGTCTATGCACTCGTCGCAGATGTACACGCCAGGACCAGCAATGAGCTTTTTGACTTGCTTTTGGCTCTTGCCGCAGAACGAGCACTTCAGCAGGTCACCGCCGTCTCCGATGCGCGCCATATGGGGAGGTCCTACTTCCTGTTCGCAGGTCGGTCGTTACGCCACTTGCTCGGTTACCTCGGGCGTTAACCCGACGCTACCCGTTCGTTCTGTCACGGTGCGACCGATAAGGCCGAATCGCTCCAGTGGTATTTGTTCGTGTGCAGGAGAACATATCTCTCCCGGCGGCTCGTCACCCGTCGGCGCGCTGACCGTGTCCCTGGCGTGTCGTCGGGGAACGCTGACGAATAGCCGCGCGCCGCGGCCCTGGCCCGGCATTTATCGTGGTCGACGATACCGCGCGCCTCTCGGGCACCGGGGTAACCACAGGTCAGCACAGTTCCCACCGCCGCCCTGACGACGCACGCCCCGCACCGGAGTGACCGGGCAGGGCGTGTGTCATCGGGCTGGAAGTTGCCACCGAAAGTGCGGGTGGCGCTTAGGCCTGCGCGGACAGCTTGCGGTACTCCAGGACCGTGTCGATGATCCCGTATTCCTTGGCATCGGCCGCGGTGAGGATCTTGTCTCGGTCGGTGTCCTTGCGGATGACCTCGGGGTCCTTGCCGGTGTGGCGGGCCAGCGTGGTCTCCATGAGGGTGCGCATCCGCTCGATCTCGGCGGCCTGGATCTCCAGGTCCGAGAACTGACCCTGGATCACTCCGGACAGCGAAGGCTGGTGGATCAGCACCCGGGCGTTGGGCAGGGCCAGACGCTTACCCGGGGTACCGGCGGCCAGCAGCACCGCGGCGGCCGAGGCGGCCTGACCGAGGCACACCGTCTGGATGTCGGCGCGCACGTACTGCATGGTGTCGTAGATCGCCATCAGCGACGTGAACGAGCCACCGGGCGAGTTGATGTACATGGTGATGTCACGGTCGGGATCCAGCGACTCCAGCACTAGCAGCTGGGCCATGATGTCGTTGGCCGACGCGTCGTCCACCTGCACGCCGAGGAAGATGATGCGCTCCTCGAACAGCTTGTTGTACGGGTTCGATTCCTTGACGCCGAAGCTGCTGTGCTCGATGAACGACGGCAGGATGTAGCGAGCCTGGGGCTGCACGCGGGGGTCCAATGACGGATGAATGCGATCGGTCACTTGTCCAGTCCTGCCGTCGGGCCCGAACCATTGAGGTTGGCGCTGGTGATGATGTGGTCGACGAAGCCGTACTCCAGAGCCTCTTGCGCGGTGAACCAGCGGTCGCGGTCGGAGTCGGCCTCGATCTGCTCGACCGACTTGCCGGTGAACTCCGCGTTGAGCCGGAACATTTCCTTCTTGATGACGTGGAACTGCTCGGCCTGGATGGCGATGTCCGCGGCACTACCGGTGACGCCACCGAGCGGCTGGTGCATCAGGACCCGGGCGTGCGGCAAAGCATGACGCTTGCCCTTGGTGCCCGCGGCGAGCAGGAATTCACCCATCGAGGCGGCCATGCCCATCGCGTAGGTGGCGACATCGCAGGGCGCCAGCACCATCGTGTCGTAGATGGCCATACCGGCGCTGATCGAGCCGCCCGGCGAGTTGATGTAGAGGTGGATGTCCTTGGTCGGATCCTCCGCCGACAGCAACAGGATCTGCGCGCACAGCTTGTTGGCGATGTCGTCATCCACTTGGGAGCCCAGGAAGATGATGCGCTCGGCAAGCAAGCGCTCATAGACGGAGTCGACGAGGCTGAACCCGCTCCCGTTCGAACGCATGTCAGTCACGACTGGATACCTGCTTTCTCTCACGCGTTGGTACTGACGACACTAACGAAACTGGGGCGTGACGCACTCCCGTACGGGGGCGCGTTCGCTCACAGCGTCATTCAGCGGCGTCAGCATCCTTGTCGGCGGCCTCGTCGTCCTGCTCGCCCTCGGCCTCGGCAGCCTCGGCCGGGCCGAAGAACTCGGTGGTGTCGATCACGGTGCCGTCGGTGTCGGTCACGGTGGCGGCGTGCACCACAGCGGCGATGGTCAGGCCGCGACGCACGTCGGCGAACATGGCCGGCAGCTGGTTGTTCTGCTGCAGGATCTGGATCAGCTGCTGGGGCTCGATGCCGTACTGACGCGACATCAGCACCAGACGCTCGGTGAGGTCGTTCTGGCCGACCTGGATGTCGAGTTTGTCGGCGACGGCGTCCATCAAAAGCTGTGTCTTGACGGCCTTTTCGGCGTTCGTCTTGTTCTCGGCGTCGAATTCCTCACGGCTGCTGCCCTGTTCGGTCAGCTGCTCGGCGAACTTGTCCTCGTCGTGGTCGAGACCGTGGATCGCGTTGTGCAGCGCGTCGTCGATCTGGGCCTGAACGATCTTCTCCGGCAACGGAACCTCGGTCTGCTCCAGCAGTGCCTCGATCGCCTTGTCGCGGATCTGCTCGGCCTGCTGCACGCTCTTGACCCGCTTGACCTGGTCGGTGAGGCTCTCCTTGAGCTCGCCGATGGTGTCGAATTCGCTTGCCAGCTGGGCGAAGTCGTCGTCGGCCTCGGGCAGCTCACGCTCCTTGACCGACTTCACGGTCACCGTCACGTCGGCGTCCTGGCCGGCGTACTCACCGGCGGCCAGCTTGGTGGTGAAGACCTTGGACTCGCCGACCTTCAGACCGGTGATCGCATCGTCGAGGCCCTCGATCAGCTGACCGGAACCGACCTCGTGCGACAGGCCCTCGGTGGCGGCCTCGGGCACCTCGGTGCCGTCGACGGTCGCCGACAGGTCGATCGAGACGAAGTCGCCTTCCTGCGCACCGCGCTCGACGCCGGTCAGCGTGCCGAAACGGGCCCGCAGCGACTGCAGCTCGGCGTCGACCTCGTCGTCCTCGACCTTGATCGGGTCGACGGTGATCTTGAGTGCGTCGAACTCGGGCAGGGTGATCTCGGGACGCACGTCGACCTCGGCGGTGAACGCCAGTTCCTGGCCGTCCTCCAGCTTGGTCACCTCGATCTCGGGCTGACCCAGCGGCTTGACGTCGGAGGCCGTGACGGCCTCGCTGTAGCGACTCGGCAGCGCGTCGTTGACGACCTGCTCCAGCACCGCGCCGCGGCCGACACGGGCCTCCAGCAACTTGCGCGGAGCCTTGCCCGGACGGAATCCGGGCAGGCGGACCTGCTGGGCCAGCGCCTTGAACGCGCGATCGAAATCGGGCTCAAGCTCGGTGAAGGGCACCTCCACATTGATGCGCACCCGGGTGGGGCTCAACTGCTCGACCGTGCTCTTCACTGTTCCTGCTCCTAAATAGTTCTTTCGTACTGGCGGGTGAGTCGGGGTGACAGGATTTGAACCTGCGGCCTTCCGCTCCCAAAGCGGATGCGCTACCAAGCTGCGCTACACCCCGTGGTGGTGGTCCACCCGCCGCGGCAAAACCCACGAACGGACCACGCGAGATACTACGTGCTCACGGCACAGAGCATTCAATTGGCTTTGATCGGGGGCACCCCGGTACAGTGCTGATGCTGCACATGCGGGCGTAGCTCAATGGTAGAGCCCTAGTCTTCCAAACTAGCTACGCGGGTTCGATTCCCGTCGCCCGCTCCATTGAACCGCCCCGATGGGGCGGTTTTTTGTTTGCCGGGCCGCCGTTTTCCACCTGAGGGGTCGCTGCGCGACGCGTTCCATGACCCACGTGTAGAAAAGCGATGCTTACCCGGCTAAGGCGCCCTGCGGCGGGTCGATCGGGTTCAGCGATATAGGCAGCCAATGGGTGCCTGGTCCCTCGCCCGGGCATCCGGGCCCCTCGGTGATGAGGGTGCGTTCTCCGAAGAAACTGCCATCCGGGTTCGGGATCCAGTAATCCGAGCGCCGGGCCTGCACTGCGCTGCTCGGGTCACTGCGATCGCAGAAGTAGGGATACTCGCCGCTGGTCTCCCAACGATTGCCGTTCCAGCGGTACTCATATGCCACGGGGGCACCTGGGTTGCGGGCGTGATCGTCCGAATTGTCCATGCGCGCAACGCATCGGTTCGCGTCGCAATTGGTGGTGAATTCGACCGGCACGGTTATCGGATTCATCGGTGTCGGCATACCGTTGAACGTCTGCTTCGAGAAGTCGATGAACAGGTTGTAGTGCCCGTACAGCGGCGGCGGTTCGACTCGATCCGCATGAGCAACCGGAAACCCGATCGATACGGCCCCGGCCGCGAACGCACCAACGAGGGCGATTCTCACGGCGCTAGTCATCTTTGTCGTCATCACGGTGCGCAGCCTCGATCACTTCGGGTGGCACGGGCTTGGCGAGCCAGGCACGAATCCGCAGCAACCCACCGGCGACGGCCCCGATGGCGAACACCGCGGCGAGGACCCAGAGCGCAACGGACACGAGGCCGATTATCGCGCGGTCATAGCGGTCTACGTGCGGTTTCGAGCCCGACGGGGCCGAGCGGTTTACCGACGAGTAGGCGGCTGCTGGGTATCGACTGCATCTCGGCACGGGCGGACAGCCCAAATTCGGAGGACAGTGGTGTACATCACACCGACGAAAGGCAAGTCGGCTTGAACGAAAGGCAGCGAGATGATCGGAGCAATTATCAGCGCAATCGTCGTCGGCGCGATTATCGGCGTTCTTGCGCGACTCATCATGCCCGGTAGGCAGAACTTGAGCACACTCATGACCGTTTTGCTCGGGATCGCCGGAGCCCTGCTCGGCTCCTGGATCACTTCGGCCTTCGGATACAGCAACGCGAACGGCGGGTTCCAGATCATCCCGTTCGTCGTTGGCGTCGTGGTGGCGATCGTGCTGATCGCGGTCTACACCGGCCTTTCGGGCCGTCGCGGCACGCCCGTCGGTCACTGAAGCAGGGAACCTGGGCTCCGCCGATCGTGTCCCTCGGTCGGCGGAGCCGCCTTTTGCGTCAAGGGCACCTGGCGCGGGATTAGTTCACCCCGGCACCTGTTTAGATCTTGTTGACTCACTCGGGTTTACGAGCGACGGGGACGCGAATGAACTACCGGGCACTGGCCTGTCGGGAACGTGAGGCATTCGCCGATCTGCTCAAAGGTTTGGCCCAGCACGAATGGAAAGCTCCGACGTTGTGCGCAGGCTGGACTGTCCGCGATGTCGCCGCCCACACCGTCGCCTACCTCGGGCAGACCCGACTGGGACTCACCGCCGCGATGCTGGCCGCGCGAGGTCAGGTGGACCGGATCAACGATCGCGCACTGCGGGCCGGGGCGGGGCTCGGACCTGACGAACTCTGCACCCTGATGCGGGCCGGCGTGGATCCTTCTGGCGCGGGCGCACTCTACGGCTGCCGGGTGGCGCTCATCGAGTGCCTGGTCCACCAGCAGGACATCCGGCGCCCGCTCGGACGGCCGCGCACCATCCCAGCCGGCGTGCTGCTGGCATCCCTGACGTTTGCCCGTCACAGCCCGGTCATCGGCGGAGCCCGGCGGACCCGCGGTCTGCGGCTGATCGCCACCGACGTCGACTGGTCGGCCGGCCGCGGGCCAGAGATCCACGGGCCGGGCGAGGCGCTGCTGCTGGCCATGACGGGCAGGATCGGTGCGGTCGCTGCCGAGTTACAAGGTCCGGGCCTGGTGCACCTGCGCGCACGGTGACACACACTCAGATGACACCCAGCCAGCACTTCCCGTCGTCGATTTCCACCTGAGGGTCGTCACCAGCACAATCTGCGACCCTGAGGTAGAAATCGGCGCGCAGCGGTCGGCAAGCGGCGTGACCATCACGGCCCCGTCTCGAACGGCTTGCGATTCCGTGCCACGGGGATGCTTTGCGGTTGCCGTCCGCCTACCGTGAGTAACAGGTGCGGACCGTCGACCGATCTTGAAGATGGCAGCGCAAGCAGACAACTACGCGCACCGCTGCCGTAAAGCCACCGCACCTGTGCAGGAGACGAATGCCCGCTACGACCCTGATCGCAGGCACCTGCGCACCGGAATTCGCCCGAGTGCGCGATGCCTTCGCGGACAACTTCGCCCACCACAATGAGGTCGGCGCAGCTGTTGCGGTCTGGGTTGAGGGCGATCTGGTGGTCAACCTGTGGGGCGGATCCGCCGATGCAGCAGGCAGCCGACCCTGGCAGCAGGACACCCTGGCCAGCGTGTACTCAGGATCCAAGGGGTTGTTGAGCACCTGCATCCACCTGTTGGCCGACCGCGGTGAGATCGACCTGGACGCACCGGTCGCCCGGTACTGGCCCGAGTTCGGCCAGGCCGGAAAGCAGAACATCACCGTCGCAATGGTGCTCGGCCATCGCTCGGGTGTGATCGGTCCGCGCGAACCGATGGACTGGCGGCAGGTGACCGACTGGGACGCGGTGTGCGCCCGGATCGCAGCCGCGACTCCGTGGTGGCCGCCGGGCAGCGCGCAGGGCTATCAGGTGGTGACGTTCGGGTTCATCCTCGGCGAGGTGGTGCGCCGAGTCACCGGCCGCACCATCGGTCAATACCTGCGCACCGAGGTCGCCGAACCGTTGGGCGCCGATATCCACATCGGACTGCCGGCCTGGCAGCATCACCGGTGCGCAGAGATGGTGAACAAGCCGTCGGTGCGCAGCCTGCTGGCCGACAACCACGTCGACGGACCGCCGGCATCGCTTGCCGACCATCCGATGGCCGGCTGGGCGGTGTCGATGGACTTCGTGCCTGATGACGAACTGGGGGTGCAGGCCCTGGACGCCTGGCGCGCCGCGGAGTTCCCGAGCACCAACGCACACGTCTCTGCTCTGGGCATGGCGACCGTCTACAACGCACTGGCCCAGGAGAAGCTGCTCACCCGGGAGCACATGGAGCGCTGCCGCGTCTCGCAAGGCGGTTTCGACGCCGACGTGGTGTTGGGTGCGCGGGTCGCCGACCATGGCTGGGGTCTGGGCTACATGCTCAACCAGCGCGGGGTGGCCGGACCCAACACCGGCATCTTCGGGCACGGTGGGTCGGGGGGTTCGTTCGCCTTCGTCGACCTGGAGCACCGGATCGGATACGCGTACGTGATGAACTATTTCGACGCCACCAAGTGCAATGCCGACCCTCGTACGGTCGCCCTGTCGAACGAGGTTTACTCCGCTCTCGGCGTAATTTGAGTTCCCTTCGAGAACCCGGAAGCACTGGTTCACGTCGGTACGCTGGACGCCATGAACAGCGTTTTGCTGGTACTCATCGTCCTGGTCATCGCTGCGATCGCGTTCGCTGTCTACAGCTCGTCGCAGGCCAACGGTCGCCGCTCCGCGGAGTCACTGGCCGACGCCAAGGCTGACGCCCGCCGGCTGATCGAGCGTCTCGGCGGGCAGGTGCTCAACCTGACCGGCTCCGACGACGCGTCCAAGCAGGCGCTGGCCGACGCCTCCGAGCGCTACACCGCGGCGTCCTCCCAGATCGATCAGGCCACCACTGCCAAACAGGCCGCGCTGGCCAAGGAGAGCGCCATCGAGGGGCTCTACTACGTGCGCGCGGCTCGCACCGCGATGGGCATGGATCCGGGTCCGGAGCTGGAGTCGTTGACCGGGCAGCGCGCGGCCGGCGAGGTCACCGAGGACCGCCGGGTCAACTTCGAGGGTCGTGAGATCGAGGCCTCCCCCACCCCGTCGCAGCGCACCCCGAACTACTACCCGGGCGGCCGGGTGGCCGGACGCCCGGTGCCCGCCGGCTGGTACTCCGAGCCGTGGTGGAAGCCGGCGCTGGTGGCCGGCGCCTGGGGCCTGGGCTCGGTCCTGCTGTTCGACGCGATGTTCTCGGGTATGCACGGAGTCGGCTACGGCGCCCAGGGATTCGAAAATGGTTACGGTGACGGCTATTCCGATGGTTTCGCGGCCGGCCAGGACGGTGGCGGCTTCGACGGTGGCGACACCGGCGGAGCCGACGGCGGCGGTGACTGGGGCGGCACCGATGCCAGCGGCTGGGACAGCGGCGGTTTCGACGGTGGCGGCTTCGGCGACTTCGGTGGAGACTTCGGGGGCTTCTGACCCGTCCGCCGAGCAGAATCTCTTTTAGAGACGGCTCTCCAGACGTGCCGACACACCGGCCTCCTGCAGATCCAGACGCTCCAGCATGGCCCGCACCGCTTCGTCTTCGATCCGGCCCTCGTCGCGCTCGGTGATGAGCGCCCCGCGTTGCGCCGCAAGCACATCCCGGTAGAGGCCCGAGAACACCGCGGCCCGTTTGGTGAGCGCCTCGGGGTCCGGCATCTCGTCGGCGTCTTGTGAATGCCGGGCGATCACCGCGCGAATCTCGGTCACCAGATGGGGATCCAATCCATCCGGCGGGTCTGCCTCGAAAGCGTCGAGCACCTCGTCGGCCGCATCGTGCACCACCCGTTCGGCCTTGATTTCCTCTTCCCGGTCGGCGGCATGGTCGTCACAGAACCGGGACAGGTTCAGCCGGCGGATCAACAGTGGCAGGGTCCAGCCCTGGATCAGCAGGGTGCCCACACTCACCACGAATGCGATCGCCTGGATGGTGGCGCGTTCCGGAAACGGTTCGCCGCTGGCGGTGGTGGCCGGGATCGCCGCAGCCGCAGCCAATGTGACCACGCCGCGCATCCCGGTCCAGGACACCACGAGGTTCTCCCGCCAACTCAGCGAGCGGCGGTCGATCATCCTGCGCCAGCGCGCCTTGGGCTTTCGTCTGCGCAGACCAACGGAGCCGTCGGGAACGGCCGTGCTGAACTTGCTTTCGACGTGCCGGGACAGCTTGTTGCGGCCGAACATCAGGAAGACCGACAGCGGCCGGATGAACAGCACGATCACCAACACGATGATCGAGGCGATCGCCACCTCGGCCAGCGACTCGTGGGCCTCGTTCAGGTGTTCCAGGACGAACCGCAGATGCAGCCCGATGTAGGCGAACACGAACGCCTCGAGCAGCACGTCCAACGAGTTCCAGACGTACCGCTCCTGCAGCCGGGTCTGGTACCCCGCGCCCATCGCACCGTTGCCGACGACGAAGCCGGCGACCACCACCGCCAGCACCCCGGAGGCGTGCAGTTCCTCGGCGGTGATGAACGCCGCGAACGGGACCACCAGGCCCTGCACGGTTTCCAGGCCCGGATTGTCCAGATGCTTGCGGATCCACAGCGTCAGATATCCGAGCAGGGCCCCGACCAGCGGACCGATGGTGGCGCTGTAACCGAACAGCAGGAACGGGTTCTCGATGAAGGTGTGGCTGCCTGCCACCTGGGCCACTGCGATGGAGAACAGGGTCAGCGCGGCCGCGTCGTTGATCAGGCTCTCACCGGTGAGGATCGCCATCACCCGTTTGGGCAGACCGAGCTTGCGCCCGACCGCGACGGCGGTCACCGCGTCGGGCGGCGCGACGATCGCACCGAGCACCAACGCGAGCCCGAAGGTCAACGGCACCAACACCAGCCAGGACGACACCGCTGCGACGGCGAAGGCCGTCACCACGACGAGCCCGACACCGAGGCCAAGGATCGGGCGGATGTTGCGGAAGAACGTCGGGAACGAGAAGTCCAATGCCGCTGAATACAGCAGCGGTGGCAACACCACCGTCAGCAGAATGTGGGAATCGAGTTCGGGAGGTTCGAAGCCGGGAAGGAACGAGACCAGGCTGCCGATGACAACGATGATCAGGGCGGGTTCCTGGCCACGCCGATGCGCGGCTGCGGTGACGAGAATGGCTCCGACGACGACGAGGATCAATTCCACCCGGAGATTGTCCCGTGCCGGTGACGCCGGCGCGCACTCACACCTGGCAGTCGGGGCACCAGAACAGGTTGCGGGCCTCCAGTTCTGCGGTGCGCACGCCTGTGCCGCACACCCGGCACGCCTCCCCTGCCCGGCGATACACGTAGGTGCGGGGCCGGCCAGGACCGTAGGACGGTGCCCCGTGATCGTGCTCGGGGCGGACGACGACGATCTTGCCCCGCCGTACACCGACCTTCATCAGCTCGACGAGATCGGTCCACATGTCGATGAATTCGGTCTGGCCCAAGTGCGTACCCGGCCGGTACGGGTCGATGTGATGACGGAACAGCAGCTCGCTGCGGTACACGTTTCCGACGCCGGCGATCACGGACTGGTCCATCAACAACGCACCAATTGACCTGCGCGACTTGCTGATCCGCGTCCAGGCCAACGAAGGGTCGGCGTCTTTGCGCAGCGGGTCGGGACCGAGCCGCGCGACCACATCGGCGATCTCGGGCTCGGCGATCACCTCACACACCGTGGGGCCACGCAGATCGGTGCCGTACTCGGTGCCGACGATCCGCATCCGGACCTGGCCGACCGGCAGTCCCAGCGGAATCGGTGCCTCGGTGAAGGTCCCGTACAGACCGAGATGGATGTGCACGACGTGTCCGCCGGCGTAGTGGTGGAACAGGTGCTTGCCCCAGGCGTCGGCCTGTTTGAACACCTGGCCGTTGACCGCGGCCGCACCGTCGGTGAAGCGGCCCTGCGGGCTGGACACCACCACCGGCGCCCGGCCGAACCGCTTCTGGTGCAGCCGGGCCAACCGGTGCAGGGTGTGCCCTTCGGGCATGGGTCAGGCAGGCGCGCCGGGAACCGGCGGGGCCACGTGGTCCTTCTCGTACTCGGCCAGGATGTCGATGCGGCGCTGGTGGCGCTCGGCTTCCGACCACGGCGTCGACAGGAACGCGTCGACGATGGCCAACGCCTCCTCCTCGCTGTGCATGCGGCCGCCCAGGCCCATCAGCTGGGCGTTGTTGTGCTCGCGGGCCAGCTTGGCGGTCTCGACGCTCCAGGCCAGGGCACAGCGGGCACCGGGCACCTTGTTCGCGGCGATCTGCTCGCCGTTGCCCGAGCCGCCGAGCACGATGCCCAGGCTGCCCGGATCGGCGACTGTCTTGACCGCGGCGTCGATGCAGAACGCCGGGTAGTCGTCGTCGGCGTCGTAGGTGTAGGCACCGCAGTCGATCGGCTCGTGGCCGGTCTTCTTGAGGTGCTCGATGATGGTCTGCTTGAACTCGAATCCGGCATGGTCGGCACCGATGTAGACGCGCATGTCGGTAACCCTAACTGGTCATCACCTCTTCACAGCACCAGCTCGGATACCTGCCAGGAGCAGATCGAGCATTCGCTGCGCCTGCTCGGCCGAGCCGCCGGCCAGGAAGATTCCGAGCAGGCTGGCCACCACGTCCTCCGCCCGCACATCAGCATTCAGGCTGCCATCGGCGACACCGGCATCGAGCAGGGTCTGGACCGCACCGGTCACGCTCGCCTTGGTGTCGCGGTGGTCGACCGCGCCGGATTCGAAGATGGTGCGTAGCGATTCGGCCATGCCCTTCTTGGCGGCCACGAACGTCGCGTAGCGGTCCATCCACCGGCGCAGCGCCGCCGGCGGTGGGTACCGGCTGG
Source organism: Mycobacterium shunyiense (assembly GCF_058270035.1). Lineage (NCBI taxonomy): Bacteria > Bacillati > Actinomycetota > Actinomycetes > Mycobacteriales > Mycobacteriaceae > Mycobacterium > Mycobacterium shunyiense. The sequence continues at coordinate 518,413 of NZ_JBZDPT010000047.1, forward strand.
ACAGGTCGGCCGCGGACGCGGAGACCTCGGCCAGTTCGGCGCGGTAGACGGCCTCGATGAGGGCCTCGCGGCTGGGGAAGTGACGGTAGAGCGTCCCGATGCCGACACCGGCCTCCCGGGCGATGGCCTCCAGCGAGACAGGACCGTCCGACGTGGCGAACGCTGCCGCGGCGGCCGCAAGCAGGCGTTCCCTGTTGCGTCGCGCGTCGGCCCGTTCAGCCATAGCGGAGGACCCTCCGTTTTGTTAGCGTGGTGAAACGGAGGTCCCTCCGCATCGCTTTCGAGTATGACATCCCAGGAGCTCACCATGACCACATCGCATCCCGGCGGCACCGGCACCATCGGCGGACACAGCGTGGCTCGGATCGGCTACGGCGCCATGGGTCTCGGACGCGAGCTCCCCCACGACGACGCGACTGCCGTGTTGCACCGCGCCGTCGAGCTCGGCGTCAACCACATCGACACCGCATCGTTCTACGACGACGGCGTGGTGAACCGGCGCATCCGGGACGCGCTCGCCCCGTACCGGGACGATCTGCTCATCGTCAGCAAGGTCGGGGCCCGGCCCGCCACCGGACCGATACCTCTCGCACTGGCCCAGCACCCCGCGGACCTGCGCCGCGCCGTCGAACTGGACCTGGCCGGCCTCGGGCTGGATCAGATTCCGGTCGTGAACCTGCGGCGCGCCGACATCGGCCCCGGGTTGGTCGCCGAGGGCGAGCAGATCGTCGATCTGGACGATCAGTTGGCCGAGATGATCGCGCTGCGCGACGAAGGCAAGATCGGGGCGATCGGGATCAGCAACGTCGGCCTGGAGACCCTGCGCCGTGCGCTGCCCGCCGGGATCGTGTGCGTGCAGAATGCCTACAGCCTGCTCAACCGCAGCCATGAGGACGAACTGGCACTGTGCAGTGAACAGGGCATCGCCTGGGTGCCGTTCTTTCCCCTCGGCTCGGCGTTCCCGGGCTTTCCGAAGGTCGCCGAAAACGCTGTGGTGCAACGGATCGCCGCGGACCTCGGCGTCAGCGGCGCACAGATCGGGCTGGCCTGGTTACTCGCGCACGCGCCCAACACCCTGCTCATCGCCGGGACCACGTCGGTCGCCCACCTCGAGGAGAACCTGGCGGCAGGCGACCTCGTGCTCAACGAGCAACAACTCGCCGATCTCGATGCCGCCCACACAGAGCTACCCCAGGGTGATGGCGTCCAGGCGTTCCTTGATGAAGGACGCTGACGTCACCGGCTCCAGACCCGAGACCGTGCCGATCGGCGGCTCCAGCGGAGTGACGAGCGCGTCGTGGTTGGCCTCGTAGAAGTAGATCAGCGAGACCAGGTCCTCCTCGGGGGCGTGCGGCTGGGGCGGCAACACGCGGTGCCGGCCCGACGGCCACCGGCGCCCGCTCCAATACTCCAGCAGGTCACCGATGTTGACCGTGAGCGATCCCGGCTCCCACGGAGCGTCCTCCCACCCCTCCTGCTCGGAGTACACCTGCAGCCCGCCGGCACCGGGCTCGCGGTCCAGGATCGTGACGGTGCCGAAGTCGGTGTGCGGCCCGATCCGGAACTGTCCGGGCTCGGGCTCTCCCACCACGCTGACCGGCGGATAGTGGTTGATGTTCATCGTCCACGTCGGCCGGTCCGCAAGTGCGACAAAGGGATTGACCGTCAGTCCGAGGGCGTGGGCGAACAACGCCAACAGTTCGTCGGAGACCTTGCGCATCGCAGCGGTGTACTCGTCGACCAATGCCTGCAACGCGGGCACCTCGGCCGGCCACACGTTGGGGGCGAACCAGATCCGGTCCACCTCGGGGTCCCCGGTCGCGGTCTCGGCACCCAGGCTGTAACTCTCCTTGAGATCGGGCGGGGTCTCGGTGCCCTCGGCGTAGCCGTTGGCCTCGGCCCCGGGTCCGATCCAGCCGTGCCCGCCGACCGGTACCGAGTAGCGCTGTTTGACCCCGTCGGGCAAGGCGAAGAACTCGCGGCTGGCCGCACGCACCTTGCTCGCCAGGTCGGTGTCGACGCCGTGTCCGGTGACCACGATGAACCCGGCGCGCTGCAGGCCGGCGTCGACCTCGGCGGCCACCGCGTCGGCCTCGACCCCACCGGCGTACCAGCGAGACATGTCCACAGTTGCGATGGCGCTCATTCGCCGATGTCCTCCGCCCACAGATCCGGCCGCTCGGCGATGAAGTCCTCCATCATCGCCACGCAGCGTTCGTCATCGAGCAGGGTGACAGCGACGCCGTGCTCGGCCAGCCAGTCGTGCCCACCGGTGAAGGTCCGGCTCTCTCCGATCACCAGGGCGCCGATGTTGAACTGACGGACCAGCCCGCTGCAGTACCAGCACGGCGAGAGGGTGGTCACCATGATGGTGGACCGGTAGCCGCGCTGGCGCCCAGCGGCCCGGAAGGCGTCGGTCTCGGCATGGATCGACGGATCGTCGTTCTGCACGCGCCGGTTGTGCCCGGCGCCCAGCAGTGTTCCGTCCGAGCTGAACAGCGCCGCGCCGATCGGAATGCCGCCCTCGGCCAACCCTTTTCGCGCCTCGTCGACAGCGACGTCGAGCATCTGCTCGGGGGTCATGCCGCCACCTTCCGTTCCGCGGTGAGCTGGGATCGGCACAACAGCAGATAACTTGCCCCGGCGATGAGGAAGCCGACGAAGAACGTGATGTCACCCAACTGCGGAACCTCCCGCGCGATGTAGCCGACGAACTTCGTCTGGTTGCAGAACAGCGTCACCGAGACCACCAGGCCGAGCAGGAACGACGCCAGGCCGGGCCAGTTGGTGTAGGACCGGTCGTAGAGGAAGTGCGCCACGGGCTGATCGCCGCGCAGGTACTCGTCGGCGAACATCACGCCCAGCCAAGGTCCGATCCAGTAGGCGATGATCAACAGGAACGCCTCGTAGCTCGCCGCCGCGTCGGCCAGCGCCCACCAGGCGATGAGAAATCCGACGATCCCGAAGAAAGCGGTCGCCAGGGCCCGCGCGATGTGATGCGGCAGCTTGATCCCGATGGTCACGAAAGCCATTGCGCCCGAATAGATGTTGATTGCATTGGCGGCAATCGCCCCGATCGCGATGGCCAGCAGGGTCAGACTGGCCAGCCACGGCGCCAGCTCCGCGGTGAACGCGGAGGTGGGGTTGTCCGAGACGGCGGGACCGATGGTCACCGACGCGGCACCGACCGTCTGCAACAGCATGCAGGATACGAACAGCCCTGCGGCGGCGAAGAATCCGGTGCGTGGGCCGGCCTCGGACCGTGGGAGGTAGCGGGTGTAGTCAGCGGCATACGGCGCCCACCCCGCGACGTAGCCGAACGCGGTGCCCACGGTGAGCAGGAAGCCGCCCGTGCCTCCGACACCGCCCGTGACCGCCGGGGCGCCCAGGTTCGCCTTGCTCAGTATCACCACCGAGGTGATGGCGAAGATGACGGCGAGTACCGGGAACGCCCAGCGTTCGAAGGCCTGCACCAGGTTGTGCCCGAACACCGCCAGCGCGGTCTGCACCACGACGACGAGCACCAGGGCCAGCACCGGTGCGATGCCGAACAACGTGGACAACGCGAATGCCCCACTGACGCTGTTGGTGGCGAACCATCCGATGCCCGCGGTCACCGTCATCAGCAGCGAGGGCACGGCGTTGCCCCGGAAGCCAAACGCCAGCCGGCCCAGCACCATCTGCGGAACACCGTGCAGCGGCCCGCGTTTGGACAGGAAGTAATGCGCAAGCGCGCCGAGTCCGGTGCCGAGCCCCAGGCCGGCCACCGCTTGCCAGAACGTCATGCCGTAGACGGAGACCGCCAGCACACCCAGGAAGATGGTGGCGAACTCCAGGTTCGGCGACGTCCAGGTCCAGAACAACTGGCTGGGTTTTCCGTGCCGGTCGGCGTCGGCGATGTGCTCGTTGCCGCCCGGTTCCACGGCGGCGATTCGGTCCCGGTACGAGCCGTCGGTGCTGGGCTCAGCCGCTGTCATCCGTACACCGTGGCGTGAGCCACGGTGTACGCAACCGGAATCGCGATTTTGGGTGAAGTTCACCCGTCACTCGAACTGCGGCGCCTCGGTACGCGACCGCTTGAGCTCCCAGAAATGCGGGTATGACGCGAACGTCACCGACGCGTCCCAGAGTTTGCCGGCCTCTTCGCCGCGCGGGATCTTGGACAGCACCGGGCCGAAGAACGCGACGCCGTTGACGTGGATGGTCGGGGTGCCGACGTCCTCACCGACGGCGTCCATGCCGGCGTGGTGGCTCTTGCGCAACGCCTCGTCGTACTTGTCGGTGTCGGCTGCCTCGGCCAGTTCGGCGGGCAGGCCGACTTCCTCGAGTGCCTGCGCGATGACGGTGTCGAGGTCCTTGTTGTCCTGGTTGTGGATCCGGAAGCCCATCGCGGTGTAGAGCGGGCCGAGGATCTCCGGGCCCTTGAGCTGCTCGGCGGCGATGGCGACCCGGACGGGGCCCCACGCCTTCTTCATCAGTTCCTGATAGTTCTCGGGCAGGTCGCGGCCTTCGTTGAGCACCGCGAGGCTCATGACGTGGAATTGCACGTCGATATCCCGGACCTTCTCGACTTCGAGGATCCAGCGCGAGGTGATCCAGCACCACGGGCACAGCGGGTCGAACCAAAACCCGGCGGTGTCTTTCTGGCCTGCGTTCTGATCTTGGGGAGCCATCTAGGTGTTCCTCTCGATGTGGTTCAAGGCACAACTGCGTTCAACACAACTGTGCACCCGTATCGAGATGTTCCCGACGCGAGTAACTATCCGGAGATCGATTACGACAAGCTTGGTGGCACGCATGCCGACATGCATGCTGGAATCACGGCAGCGGCACAGGAAACGCATAGTGCGCGAACCTTTATGGAAACGTGTTGTTCCTGTGACCCTGGTAAACCACTGTTGCCCAAGTGAGCAGAGCGATCTAGGAGTTCTGCGTGATAGCTGAGGAGCTCAATATGGCCGCTCGCGCCCTCCTGACCGCCGTAGGTGTCGTTTCCGTCGCCCTCGCGTTGGCCGTCCCGGCACAGGCCGATCCGGCCCCGGTCCCCGATCCGACGACCGACACCTCGTTCCTGAACGCCCTGAACGACGCCGGGGTGGGCTACGGCGATCCCGGCGCGGCCGTGCAGATGGGGCAGGAGGTCTGTCCGATGCTGGTCGAGCCCGGCAAGGACTTCGCGTCGGTGGCCTCCCAGATGCGCGGCGACGGCGGCATGTCGCCCCAGATGGCGTCGTTCTTCACCGGCATCGCCATCCAGATGTACTGCCCGCAGATGATGTCGTCGATCGGCGACGGCTCGATCCTGAACAACCTCGGCGCGCTCAACGGACTCGCCGGGATCGCCGGCTTCCCCCAGTAGGCCGACTCCAGCCGGCGTCCAGCCACTAGGTTGGACGCGTGGCACTTCCGAATCTCACCCGCGATCAGGCCGTAGAGCGCGCAGCTCTGGTGACCGTCGACAACTACCACGTCGTCCTCGACCTCACCGACGGCAACGGCCAACCCGGCGAACGCACCTTCCGGTCCACCACCACCGTGAAGTTCGATGCCCTCGCCGGCGCCGACACCTTCATCGATCTGGCGGCCGATACCGTCCACAGCGCGACGCTCAACGGCGTCGCGCTCGATGTGTCGGGCTACGACGAATCAACCGGTATCGCGCTCACCGGGCTGGCCGCGCACAACGTCCTGGTGGTCGACGCCGACTGCCTGTACTCCAACACCGGTGAAGGCCTGCACCGGTTCGTCGACCCTGTCGACAACGAGGTCTACCTGTATTCGCAGTTCGAGACCGCCGACGCCAAGCGGATGTTTGCCTGCTTCGACCAGCCCGACCTGAAGGCCACGTTCGACGTTCAGGTCACCGCGCCGTCGCACTGGCAGGTGATCTCCAATGGCGCCACCACCTCCGCCGAGCCCAATGGCTCGGGCTCTGTGCACACCTTCGCCACCACCCCGAAGATGAGCACGTATCTGGCGGCGCTCATCGCCGGGCCGTACGCGGTGTGGCGCGACTCGTACTCCGACGAGCACGGCGAGATCCCGCTGGGCATCTTCTGCCGGGCCTCACTGGCCGAGTTCATGGATGCCGAGCGGCTTTTCACCGAGACCAAGCAGGGCTTCGGTTTCTACCACGCCAACTTCGGCACGCCGTACGCCTTCGGCAAGTACGACCAGCTGTTCGTGCCCGAGTTCAATGCGGGGGCCATGGAGAACGCCGGCGCGGTGACGTTCCTGGAGGACTACGTCTTCCGGTCGAAGGTCACCCGGGCCTCCTACGAGCGGCGCGCCGAGACCGTGCTGCACGAGATGGCACACATGTGGTTCGGCGATCTGGTCACCATGCAGTGGTGGGATGACCTGTGGCTCAACGAGTCCTTTGCGACGTTCGCGTCGGTGCTGTGCCAGGCCGAGGCCACCGAATACGACACCGCCTGGACCACCTTCGCCAACGTCGAGAAGTCGTGGGCCTACCGCCAGGACCAGCTGCCTTCGACCCACCCGGTCGCCGCCGACATCCCTGATCTGGCCGCCGTGGAGGTCAACTTCGACGGCATCACGTACGCCAAGGGCGCCTCGGTGCTCAAGCAGCTGGTGGCCTACGTCGGGCTCGAGCAGTTCCTGGCCGGATTGCGCGACTACTTCCGCGACCACGCCTTCGCCAACGCCACGTTCGGCGACCTGCTGGGCGCTCTCGAGAAGTCCTCGGGCCGTGATCTGTCCGGCTGGGGCCAACAGTGGCTCAAGACAACGGGTTTGAACACGCTGCGGGCGGACTTCGACGTGGACGATTCGGGTGCGTTCACCCGGTTCGCCGTCGCGCAGTCCGGGGCCGCCCCGGGCGCCGGGGAGACCCGCGTGCACCGGCTGGCCGTCGGTATCTATGACGACGACCCGGCCGGCTCAGGCAAGCTCGTGAGGGTACACCGCGAGGAGCTCGACGTCGAAGGACCGATCACGGAAGTTCCTGCCCTGGTAGGCATTTCGCGGGGAAAGCTGATCCTCGTCAACGACGATGACCTGACCTACTGCTCGCTGCGGCTGGATCCGGCGTCACTGTCGACCGTGGTGTCACGGATCGCCGACATCGCCGATCCTCTCCCCCGGACGCTGGCCTGGTCGGCAGCCTGGGAGATGACCCGCGAAGCCGAGATGAAAGCCCGCGACTTCGTCGCGCTGGTGATGAGCGGCATCCACGCCGAAACCGAGGTCGGCGTCGCGCAGCGGCTGCTGATGCAGGCCCAGACCGCGCTGAGCTCCTACGCCGATCCGGGCTGGGCCACCGAAATCGGCTGGCCTGCGTTCGGCGATGCTCTGCTCGACCGGGCGCGCGAGTCCGCTCCCGGTTCTGATCACCAGCTCGCTTTCGTGAACGCGCTGTGCACCTCGGTGCTGTCGCCCAACCACGTCGCCGTGCTGTCGACTCTGCTCGACAACGAACCCGCCGCGGTGAACATGGCCGGCCTGGTGATCGACACCGATCTGCGCTGGCGGATCGTCACGGCGCTGGCCCGCAACGGGCAGATCGACGCCGACGGCCCCGACACGCCGTTCATCGAGGCCGAGGCCGAGGCCGACCCGACCGCGGCCGGCAAGCGGCACGCTGCTGCGGCCTCGGCCGCTCGCCCGCAGGACGAGGTGAAGTCCGCGGCGTGGGAGCAGGTCATCGAGGACGACACGATCGCCAACATCACCACCCGCGCGATCGTCGGCGGCTTCGTGCAGCCCGGCCAGTCCGAGTTGCTGGCGCCGTTCACCACCCGCTACTTCGCCGCGATCTCCGGGGTCTGGGAGCGGCGGTCGAGCGAGGTCGCGCAGACCGTGGTGATCGGTCTGTATCCGTCGTGGGACATCAGCCAGAACGGGCTCGACGCGGCGGACGCGTTCCTGTCCGATCCAGAGGTGCCGCCCGCGCTGCGCCGTCTGGTGATCGAGGGACGCGCCGGTGTGGAGCGCTCCCTGCGCGCCCGCGCCTTCGACGTCAGCTAGTTCCCCCAACCTGCACCGCGAGCGTGCGTGTCTGCTGCCCGACACACCGGGTCTGGACAGCATTCTGCGCACGCTCGCGGTCATACGCTGTGGCGATGGCGGTCAGTCGAACCCGCGCGGCACGGGCCGCCCGCAAACGCAAGCGACGGATGGACCTCGTCGAGCACGACCTCACCGACGAACAATGGGAAGCCATCAAGTCGGCGTGGGACGGGTGCGCCTACTGCCGCAGCACCACGGGCCCGTTCCAGAAGGACTGCGTCATGGCCATCTCACGTGGCGGGCGCTACACCGTGGACAACGTCGTGCCGGCGTGCGGTTCATGCAATGCCAGCAAGTGCAACTTCGAGGTCAGCACCTGGATGCGGCGCAAGCGGCTGGACGAGCGTGCGTTCCTGACGCGCTATGTGGAGATCCGTGCCGGTCTGACCTGACGCTCGCCAGTCCGCGACCGTGCGGAAAAAGCACACCGCGAGCGGCGTGTCCGACAGCAGACACGCACGCTCGCGGTGTGAAAGAACTAGGCGGGAGAAACGCCGGCCGACAGCACGCGTACGGCGCTGATCAGACCGTCGATCAAGTTGCCTTCCTTGAAGGAGGCGGCGGCCGCCGAGACGCCCAGCGGGGCAGCCTCTTCGATGCCACGGCCCTTGACGTCGGCGCCGTAGACCACCTCGATCGCGTGCTGATCGGGTGAGACCGCGAGCAGCACCGCGTTGTCGGGGGTCGGCACCTTGGCCAGGATCGTGCGCGCCGTGGCCGCGGTGTCCGCGCCCAGGTCGCCGATGTAGATCGCGAACCGGGCCTTGGCCGCCCGCGAACCGTACTTCAGCGCGTCGTCGAGGACGACGAGATCCATCGTCGGGAACGGGTAGTGCACCGACAGCTCACCGGGCTCGGTGACTCCCGAGATCCGACCGCTGTAGGTCAGGGCGTAGCCGTAGGGCAGGTCCAGGTCCTGCGTGGCAGTCGCCAGTTCACCACTTGCCACTTGCGCCGCCTCCGATCGTCACGCCGTGTGAATCATGCCCGCCGTGCCCGTGATCCTGTGGCTCCTCGGCAGCCCACAGGATGGGCTCGTGGGTCCACGGCTCGGACATCTTGTAGGTAGCCGGGTGCGGTCCCTTGCGGGTCATGAAGATCAACGCCAGGACCACGAACAACAACAGCGGAACCCCTCCGAGGAGGGAATGGGTAAGTGCTGTGCTCACGCGCAAACCGTATCAGCCGCGATGCGCCGGCGCGCCGAGTGTGCCCAGCAAGTCGGGCATCATGCCGCGCCCTCGCCGAGATAGCGCACCCAGGCCGGGTCCAGCTCCTTGATCGTCGACAGCAACCGCCAGTGCTGTCCCTTCGGCGGCATCGGCGCACACCGCAGTGACCAGCCCAGTTCGGCCAGCAGCCGGTCGGCCTTGCGGTGGTTGCACGGCCCGCAGGCCGCCACGCAGTTCTCCCAGGAGTGCTCGCCACCGCGACTGCGCGGGATGACGTGGTCGACCGTGTCGGCCCGGCCACCGCAGTACGCGCAGCGGAAGCGGTCGCGGTGCATGAGTGCCGCGCGGGTCATCGGGACGCGGGCCCGGTACGGCACCCGGACGAAGGTGCGCAGCCGGATCACCGAGGGCACCACGATGGTGCGGGTGGCCGAGTGAATGACGGGCCCCGAGGGGTCGTCGTGTACGACGTCGGCTTTGCCGCACATCACCATGATCACCGCGCGCCGCAGTGGAAGTGCGGTCAGCGGTTCATAGGTGGAGTTGAGGAGCAGGACGCGACGGCGGCCCCACAGGGACGCATCGGGCGCGGCGGAGGGAAGGACCTCGACGCTGTGGAGGGGGCGGTTGGGCACATGGGGTCCCGATGGGCCGGGAATGTGGCCGGTCCGTCGTATATGGCCTTTTTTGCTGTGCGCCATGGAGCCTCCGAGGAGACAGTCCACCACGGATCCCGGCAATACGCACGAAAATTCTTCGGGTGTTCGCAGGTCAGTCCAATGAACATGAGGTGACCAGACCTCCGTGACCGGCCCCGACGGCCTCTCGGGTCACAATGGACCACAATGAGTGACGTGACGGCTGTGCAGCGATCTTTCTACGACGAAGTCGGGGGCCACGAGACATTCGCAGCGATCGTGTCGCGGTTCTACCAACTGGTGCGCGAGGACGAGATCCTGCTGCCGTTGTATCCCGAGGACGACATCGACGGCGCCGAGGAGCGGCTGCGGATGTTCCTTGAGCAGTACTGGGGCGGGCCAAGGACGTACTCCGACCAGCGCGGCCACCCCCGGCTACGGATGCGGCACGCCCCGTTCCGGATCGGGTACCTCGAGCGGGACGCCTGGCTGCGCTGCATGCACACCGCGGTGGCCTCGATCGATTCGGAGACGCTCGACGAACCGCACCGCCGCGCGCTGCTGGACTACTTGAACATGGCCGCTGACTCGATGGTCAATTCGGCGTTCTGACATGCGCCGGTGGTGGGCGGACGCGGTTTTCTACCAGGTCTATCCCCGCTCGTTCGCCGACAGCAATGGCGACGGGGTCGGCGATCTCGACGGGGTGAGCGCCGGGCTCGATTACCTCGCGGCACTCGGCGTCGACGCCCTGTGGCTCAACCCGGTCATGGTCTCGCCGATGGCCGACCATGGCTACGACGTCGCCGACCCGCGTGATGTCGACCCCCTGTTCGGTGGTCTCGATGCTTTGGACCGCCTGCTCGATGCCGCTCACGGCCGCGGCATCCGGGTCACCATGGACCTGGTGCCCAACCACACCAGCTCGGCGCACCCGTGGTTCGTCGAGGCGCTGGCGGATCCGCGGCGGCGTGACCGCTACATCTTCCGCGACGGCCGCGGCCTCGGTGGTGACGCACCGCCCAACAACTGGGTGTCGGTGTTCGGCGGGCCGGCCTGGACCCGCGTCACCGAGCCCGACGGCACACCGGGTCAGTGGTATCTGCACCTGTTCGATCCGGCCCAGCCCGACCTGAACTGGAACCACCCCGAGGTGTTCGAGGATCTGGAGAAGACACTGCGGTTCTGGCTCGACCGCGGAGTCGACGGGTTCCGCATCGATGTGGCCCACGGCATGGCCAAACCACCCGAACTGCCCGACATGGCGGTCACCGACACAGCGCTACTACGCAACAGTGAGGACGACCCGCGATTCGACAACGACAGCGTGCATGACATCCACCGGTTCATCCGCACGGTGTTGGACGACTATCCCGACGCCGTGGCCATCGGCGAGGTGTGGGTGCACGGCAACGAACGCTTCGCCAGGTATCTGCGCCCCGATGAGTTGCACCTGGGCTTCAATTTCCGTCTGGTGCAAGCCGATTTCGACGCCCGCGACGTACACGACGCGATCGACAACGCGATGGCAGCGGCCAACCTCGCCGGGGCGACACCGACGTGGACACTGTCCAACCACGACGTCGAACGCGAGGTCACCCGATACGGCGGCGGTGCCCGCGGGTTGGCGCGGGCCCGGGCAATGGCCCTGGTGATGCTGGCCCTGCCGGGCGCGGTGTTCGTCTACAACGGCGAGGAACTCGGGCTGCCCAATGTCGATCTGCCCGATGACGTGCTCCAGGATCCGGTGTGGGAGCGCTCCGGTCACACCGAACGGGGACGTGACGGGTGCCGGGTGCCGATGCCGTGGTCGGGTGACACACCGCCGTTCGGGTTCTCCTCCAGCGCCGACACTTGGCTGCCGATGCCTGACGAGTGGACACCGTTGACGGTGGAGTGCCAGCAGGCCGATCCGGCGTCGACGCTGGAGTTCTACCGGCAGGCCATCCAATTACGTTCCAGCCGTGCGGAATTCACCGACGGAATCGGGCTGACTACCGCCGATGGCCTGCTGACATTGCGGCGCGAAGGTGGCTTGACATGCGTGCTCAACACGGGCACCGCTGCGGCGCCATTGCCACCTGGTGAAGTTCTGCTGAGCAGCGCAGAGTTGATCGCCGGCAGCCTGCCGCCGGACGCCGCCGTCTGGATTTCCGGGAGCTGACCGAAAGTCGAGTAGCGAACTACTCATGTGCAGCGCCACGTCGTCATCGCAGTATCGAGACAGTCACCGAACCGAACTCGATACCTCCGGAGGACGACATGGGCGATGCCAACTACGCCAAAATGCTGTGGCTGCAGGCGAACACGGTGCGGGACCACGACGGCGCCGACGAAATTCAAGTCAGCAGGGCCGACGGCGTCATCTTCGAACGGCTCCGGATGAGGCCCGGTGACGTCTATTCGTTCGACGATGACCGCCTGCTGCCATTCAACAGATCCCAGGCTCCCATCGACATCGAATTGTTCGAGGTGGATGAGACCGGACCGGACGACCGCAGAATCGGGGCGGCGAGGATCACCGCCGCCGAGCTGGGCCGGGGCGAGCGCACTCAGCGAATCGCCGGCGCCGGATCCGTGTACTCCCTCACCTACAAGGTGATCTGACGTCCGGTCCACGACCGGATCAGAATCAAAACACAAGTACAACAGAAGGATTCATCATGCCTTTACTCTCGCTGTATTCCAACAATCTTCCTGACTTCTACATCGTCGAACGGAGCGGGCTCGCCGATATCGCCAAGATAGAGACCGACACCGACCGCGGCGACGCGACCTTCGAATGGACCGGGCCCCATCTGCGCATCGGCGAAACCGGCCAACTACGCCGGGCCGCCGCACCTCTCGGCTTCGTCCTGCAGATCGCGACGTTCGACGACTACCGCATTCACGGCAAGTACTTCGACGGCATCATCGACCCTGACGTCGCGGCAGAGGTCCGGGAGGATTCGACGTTCGTGCTGGAGAAGGGCGTCATCGATCCCAATCAGTTCTCGTTCCGGTCGGTGAAGTTCCCGGACCTTTACATCCGGCACCAGAACTTCCAGCTGTTCGCGACACCTGTCAACACCCCGGCCGAACTGCAGGCCGCGACGTTCCGGCCCGCGGCACCGTTGCAACCGGCCAACCCCTAGGGCGCGCTCAGCCCAGGATCAGGGCGGCGCTCTCGCGGCGGCGGTACACCGAACCGAACCGGGCGTCGATGCGCAGCCACGACGGGTGTGCGCGGACCCGGACGATCTCCTCTTCGCTCACCTCGTTGCCGGTCTGCGGCAGAAAACCCATGGCGGTCAATGCGAATACACATCGCATGGGCACTCCGACAGCCTCGTCACCGGAGCTGACCGCGATGACCTCTTGGTCCATCAGGGACGCCGGCGGCCCGTGTGCACTGCCGTGTTCGCGGGCCAGCGCACCACCTTGCTGAGCCAGGTCGAGCATCACCCGCGCCGGGACGTCGTCGAGGTGGACGAATCCGTCCTCGGGCGGCAGACCACCGCGCCAGGCCGAGTCCATCGGGAAGCCTGGGTCCACGTATCCGTCTGCGGCAGAGGACAACCCGGCCACCAGAGCGTCGGCTCCCGCGGACAGATCCGACGGCCGCACCTGACCGGTCACCACCCGGCTGGCCAGCACCTCCAGCCCGGTGGCCACCCAGGCCACGGCCGCATGGGTACCGGATCGCTCCCGCAATCGGACCACCGCGGCATCGTCCAACCGCAGGGCACGGTCGAGGAACGTCGCGAGATCCTCACGGTCACGCGGATCGTCGATCCACAGACCGCGCTCGGGTGCGGTCATCGCAGGTGGCTCTCCAGATAGCTGCGCTGCTCGGGCGTCAGGCGCTCCAGCCGTTGCTCGGCGATGTGCACCGCGGCCAGCTGGGTCTCGCCGATCACCGACGGCTTGGAGTCAGGGGCGGCGTGCAGCGAGCGCACCTCGTAGCCGATGGTGAAATCCACGGCCCGCACCCGTTTGGACCACATGGTCACCTGCAGGGGTGAGTCCACGAGCCGCAACTGGCCCTTATAGGCGATGCTGACGTCGGCGATCAGCAGGCCGATGGTCTCGATCGTGGCGCCGAACGGTTCACGCAGAAACGGAATCCGGGCCTCTTCGAGCAGCGTCACCATCGTGGCGTGATTGATGTGCTGGTACATGTCGATGTCCGACCAGCGCACGTGCACCGGCGTTGTAAAACTCACGCAGTCGTTCCCGTTCCACTCGTTCGTGTCATGCTGCGGATCTGCCGCGCCGCCACAGACAGCGTCGCCAGGTCCTGCTCACCATCTTCGTATATCTCGGCCAGCGTGCGACGAGCGCGGGTCACCCGGGAGCTGTTGGTCAGCTCCCACTCGGCGATCTTCTCCTCACCGGTCTCGTTGGGTTCGCCGACGGCGAGCACATCGAAGCACAGGGCCCGCAGTGAACCGTAGATGTCGTCACGAATAGCCAGCCGCGCCAACGAATGCCAGCGATCGTCGCGGCTCAGCCGGGAGACCGCAGTGAGCAGCCCGTCGGAGCTGAGGTGGTCCATCAACGCGAAGTAGGTGTCGGCCACTTCGGTGGGCTCACGGTCCACGATGTCGGAGATGTCGATCACGTCGAGCAGGCTGTACTGGTAGAGCCCGGTCGCCACCGCATAGGCCAAGTCGTTGGGCACGCCCTGTGCGGCGAACTCGCCGGCTTCTTTGGCCACGATCGCCTTGTCATCCCCGCGCAGCCACTGCGCCATGTCGGGACGCAGAGCGGCCACCTTCGCGGCGAACCGGTTGATCTCGGCGCCGACGGCCAACGGCTGCGGCCGGTAGTTGAGCAGCCAGCGCCCGGCCCGGTCGACCAGGCGGCGCAGATCCAGGGTCATCCGGTCGGTGACGGACACCGGCACCCCGGCTTCTCCGGCAGCCTGGATCTGGCGCCACACGTTGCCGATCCCGAAGATGGCGTCGGTGGCGACATAGCTGCGCACCGCGTCGACCGGACCGACGCCGACGTCCTCGGTGATTCGGTAGGCGTAGCTGATCCCGCTCGTGTCGACGAGATCGTTGACCAGCATGGTGGTGGTGATCTCCCGCCGCAGCTGGTGCGACCGGATCTCGCCGGGGAACTGTTCGCGCAGCTTCTCCGGGAAGTACTGCGGCAGCCGGGCGGCGAACACCTCCTGATCGGGCAGATCACTGGCCAGCACGTCGGCTTTGAGCTCGAGCTTGACGTGCGCCATCAGCGTGGCCAATTCCGGTGAGGTCAAACCGATTCCGGCGTCGGCTCGGCGTCGGATCTCCTTCTCCGAGGGCAACGCCTCCAGCTCGCGGTTGAGCCCGCGGTTGGCCACGAACTCCTTGATCATCCGGGCGTGCACCGAAAGCATGCTCGCGGCGTTGGCCCGGCTGGTGCCCATCAGATCGTTCTGGTGCTTGTTGTCGGTCAGCACCAGCGCGCCGACCTCGTCGGTCATCGACAGCAACAGACCCGTTCGTTCCTGCGCACTGACCTTCTCGGCGGTCACCAGTGAGTCGATCAGGATCTTGATGTTGACCTCGTGGTCCGAGCAGTCGACGCCCGCGGAGTTGTCCAACGCATCGGTGTTGATCCGTCCGCCGGCCAGATCGAATTCGATCCGCCCCAGCGATGTCACGCCGAGGTTGCCGCCCTCGCCGATCACCTTGGCGCGCACCTCGTTACCGCACACCCGGATCTGGTCGTTGGCACGATCACCGACGTCGGCCTCGGTCTCGGCTTTCACATACGTGCCGATGCCGCCGTTCCACAGCAGGTCCACCGGAGCCTTGAGGATGGACTTCATCAGCGCTGGCGGCGTGAGTTCCTCGATGTCGTCGTCGATCCCGAGTGCCGCCCGGGCCTGCGGGCTGATCGGGATGGACTTCTGCTGACGGCTGTAGACACCGCCGCCCTCGCTGATCAGCGTGGCGTCGTAGTCTTCCCAGCTGGATCGCGGCAGTTCGAACAGGCGCTTGCGTTCCACCCAGGATGCGGCGGCGTCAGGGTTGGGATCGACGAAGATGTGCCGGTGGTCGAAGGCCGCGATCAGCCGGATGTGCTTCGAGAGGAGCATGCCGTTGCCGAACACATCGCCGCTCATGTCGCCGACGCCGACGACGGTGAAGTCCTGGCTCTGGGTGTCCACCCCCATCTCGCGGAAGTGCCGTTTCACCGACTCCCAGGCGCCCTTGGCGGTGATGCCCATGGCCTTGTGGTCGTAGCCGATGGACCCGCCGGAGGCGAACGCGTCACCCAGCCAGAACCCGTAGGACTTGGCGACTTCGTTGGCGATGTCGGAGAACGTGGCCGTGCCCTTGTCGGCCGCCACCACCAGATAGGCGTCCTCCCCGTCGCGGCGCACCACCTGCGGTGGGGTGACGACGGCGCCGGTTCCCTTGTCGACGTTGTCTGTCACGTCGAGCAGCCCGGAGATGAAAAGTTGGTAGCAGGCAACGCCTTCGGCGCGGGTGGCTTCGCGGTCGACGGCGGCGTCGCCGGTCGGCTCGGGCGGCCGTTTGACCACGAACCCGCCCTTGGCGCCGACCGGCACGATGACGGCGTTCTTCACGGCCTGCGCCTTGACCAGGCCGAGGATCTCGGTGCGGAAGTCTTCGCGACGGTCCGACCAGCGCAACCCGCCGCGTGCCACGAACCCGAACCGCAGGTGCACGCCCTCCACCCGGGGCGAGTAGACAAAGATCTCGAACTTGGGCCGTGGCAGCGGCAGTTCGTTGATCAGGCCGGGGTTGAGCTTCATCGCCACGACCCCGCGTTGCCGCGCTGACTTCGGGTCCTGCACAAAATAGTTGGTGCGCAGCGTGGCCTGGATGAGGGTCGCGAAGGCACGCAGTACCCGGTCGGTGTCCAGACTCACCAGGGCATCGATGTCTTCGGCCACCGCCGCGGCGGCTCCCTGTGCGTCGCGAGTTCCCGAGGTGTCCTCGGACGGGTCGAACAGCGCCTCGAACAGCTGCAGCAGCGACTGTGTGGTGTGCGGATTCTCGTTGACCACCGATTCGATGTGCGACTGGCTGTACGGGAAACCGGCCTGCCGTAGGTATTTCGCGTAGGCGCGCAGGATCACGACCTGCTGCCAGGTCAGGCCCGCGCGCAACACCAGTTCGTTGAACCGGTCGACTTCGACCCATCCGTGCCAGATCGCGGTCACCGCGTCGGCGAACCGTTGGGCGGTGGCCTCCCGCGACGCCGCGTCGGGCGCGTCGGGGATGCTGCGCTGGCGGACGACCTTGAACTGGTAGATCCAGACCGGCAGGCCGTCGGCCCTGGTCACCGTGTAGGGGCGTTCTTCGAGCACCACCACGCCCATCGACTGCAGCATCGGCAGGAGTTCGCTCAGCGACGCCGACTGGCCGCCCAGGTACCAGGTGAGCTGGGCGAGGCCGTCGTCCTGACCTTCCCTGAACACCAGCTTTACTGAATTGTCCTGCAGCGCTTCGATGATCGCGATGTCGGCGATGGCATCCGCTGGAGCCACGGCTTGCTTGTAGTCCTCCGGAAAGGCCGAGGCATAGTGCTCGACGGCTGCCGGGGTGAGCTCCGCGTTTGCTGCCGCACTGGTCATGCGGTCACCCCAGTTGCGAGTGGCCTCAGTCAGCAGGTTCTGGATCCGGTTCTCGTTCTCCGTGGAGGTGTCCACGGCGTGCGAGACCGCACCGTCGGGCAGGCGCACGATGAAATGGACTACTGCCCAAGGTGATTCACTGACCCTGGCCGAGTAGTCGATGCTCTCCCCGCCGAGTTCGCGCACCAGGATGTCCTGCATCTCCAGCCGCACCGCGGTGGTGTAGCGGTCGCGGGGCAGGTACACCAGGCAGGATACGAAGTGCGCCAACTGATCCGCGCGCAGAAACAGCAGGGTACGGCGGCGCGACCCGAGGTCCACCACGGTCAGCGCCATGTCCAACAGCTGTTTGGAACTCAACGCGAACAGTTCTGGGCGCGGGATGGTCTGGACGATGTCACGCAGCAGCTGCGCCGGGTGGCTGGGGTCGCGCCGGGCCATGGCCAACGCCTCCTCGACACGCCGCGAGATCAACGGGATCTCCAGCACGTTGGCGTTCATCGCGGCCACGGTGAACAGGCCGACAAACCGGTGCTCGATGACCTGCTCGCCGCTGTCGCGGACCACGACGATGTACGGGTTGGCGCCGTAGCGCACATAGCTCGGCATGGTGGCCTGAGCCAGCACCATCAGATCGTCGGAGGCGGTCAGCGGCGGCAGCACATCCTCGCGTAGCTTGAGCACACCGAGGCGACTCGACGGATCGACCGTGGCCTGCCCGTCGCCGATCGCGCACTGCTGGTAACCCAGCAGCACGAAATGCCCGTCGGAGAGCCAGCGCAACAGCGCGGCGACGTCCTTGCGGTCGGTGTTGGGAAACCGGCCCTCGACATCGGTGGCGACGTCGTTGGCCAGGGCGTGCAGCGCGGCGCCCATGGCAGCGGCGTCCAGACCGATCTGTCGCGCCTGGGCCAGGACATCCGGTACCAGGCCGACCACTTCGGTCAGTGCCGGACCGTCAGCCGCGCCGTGGACCGGCACCAGGATCCAGCACTCGTCGACGCCGTCGACGCCGGTGGCCTCGGCGGCGGGTTGGAAATCCTGCAGTACCCCGTCCGCGTCGCGGTGCACCCGGAAGACCGGGTTCATGATGGCCGGATACGCGATGCCGTGCCGGTGCAACAACACCGTCACCGAATCGACCAGCATCGCCGCCTGCTCGGTGACGATCTGCAGGGCCGGACCGGAGTCGCTGTCTCCCGGGTAGACCATGACCTTGGTCTCCCCCGGCGCCCGCTGACCGCCCAACGCGTAGTGGGCGGCCACCGTGGCATCGGAAACGAGGCGCTCGGCCACCGCGGCCTGAGGGCCGGTGGCGGCCACTCCCGGCGCGCCGGCCTGCGGAGCCCGGTAGGTGGACAGGAAGGCTTTCGCGAGCCGGTGGATCACCTCAGGCGGCGCCTGTGAGCGATCCCGGTCGCTAATTCCCTGTCCCCGAAGAGCTCCCGGTTCGGCCGTCATACGGATCACTCCCTACTCACGCCCACGCACCGGCATTGGTGCATAGCTGCGACATTAGTGGCGCCACCGAGCCCGCTGCGCTGTTTATCCCGTCACGGGTCAGTCCCGGGTCAGTCTCCGGTGGGTCACCCGGTGCGGACGTGCCGCTTCGGCACCGAGACGTTGGATCTTGTTCTCCTCGTAGGCACCGAAGTTGCCCTCGAACCAGAACCACTTGGCCTCGTTGTCGTCGTCGCCCTCCCACGCCAGGATGTGCGTGCAGGTGCGATCCAGGAACCAGCGGTCGTGGCTGATCACCACGGCGCAGCCGGGGAACTGCTCCAGCGCGTTCTCCAGTGAGGACAGCGTCTCGACGTCGAGGTCGTTGGTCGGCTCGTCGAGCAGGATCAGGTTGCCGCCCTCTTTGAGGGTCAGGGCGAGGTTGAGCCGGTTGCGCTCACCGCCGGACAGCACGCCCGCCGGCTTCTGCTGATCCGGTCCCTTGAACCCGAACGCGGACACGTAGGCCCGCGACGGGATCTCGTTCTGGCCGACCTCGATGTAGTCGAGCTTGTCGGAGACGACCTCCCAGACCGTCTTCTTGGGGTCGATGCCGGCACGGCTCTGGTCGACATAGGACAGCTTGACCGTGTCGCCGACCTTGACGGTGCCGCTGTCGGGCTGTTCCAGCCCGACGATGGTCTTGAACAGTGTCGTCTTGCCGACGCCGTTGGGGCCGATGACGCCGACGATGCCGTTGCGCGGCAGCGTGAAGGAGAGGTCCTTGATCAGCGTGCGGCCTTCGAAACCCTTGTCGAGGTGCTCGACCTCGACAACCACGTTGCCCAGCCGCGGCGGGGTCGGGATCTGGATCTCCTCGAAGTCGAGCTTCCGGGTCTTCTCGGCTTCGGCGACCATCTCCTCGTAGCGGCCGAGGCGGGCCTTGTTCTTGGCCTGCCGGGCCTTGGCCCCCGAGCGGACCCAGGCCAGCTCGTCCTTGAGCCGCTTCTGCAGCTTCTGGTCCTTCTTGCCCTGGACTTCGAGGCGCTCGGCCTTCTTCTCCAGGTAGGTCGAGTAGTTGCCCTCGTACGGGTAGGCGCGGCCGCGGTCGAGTTCGAGGATCCACTCGGCGACGTTGTCCAGGAAGTACCGGTCGTGGGTGACGGCCAGGATGGCGCCCTTGTAGCTGGCCAGGTGCTGCTCCAGCCACAGCACGCTCTCGGCGTCGAGGTGGTTGGTGGGCTCGTCGAGCAGCAGCAGGTCAGGCTTGGACAGCAGCAGCTTGCACAGGGCCACGCGGCGACGCTCACCACCCGAGAGGTGGGTGACCGGTTCGTCCGGCGGCGGGCAGCGCAGCGCGTCCATGGCCTGCTCGAGCTGGGAGTCGATGTCCCACGCGTCGGCCGCGTCCAGTTCTTCCTGCAGATGGCCCATTTCCTCCATGAGCTCATCGGAGTAGTCGGTGGCCATCAACTCGGCGACCTCGTTGTACCGGTTGAGCTTGCCCTTGATGGCCACGCCGGCCTCGACGTTCTCGCGGACGGTCTTGGTCTCGTCGAGCTGCGGCTCCTGCATCAGGATGCCGACGGAGGCGCCGGGTGCGAGCAGCGCGTCGCCGTTGTTGGCATGGTCGATGCCGGCCATGATCTTCAGCACACTCGACTTACCAGCCCCGTTGGGACCGACGACGCCGATCTTCGCGCCGGGCAGGAAGTTCAGGCTGACGTCGTCAAGGATGACCTTGTCGCCGTGCGCCTTGCGAACCTTGCGCATCGTGTAGATGAATTCGGCCATGCCGTGATGTGCCTTTCTGAAACTCTTCGGGGATATCGGATGGGCGCTCGCGCGAAAGGTTGCGTCAAGCCCAACTCACTCGCGCCCATCCTATGCGCGCCCGAAACCCGCTAAGCCGACAGTGGCAGCTCACCCTCGTCGGGCTCGGTTTCCGCGTCGTGGGAGTCGACGGATTCGGGCTCGGGCGCCGGGCCGGCCGCAGGTTTGGGCAGGGGCGCGACCCTGGCGGTGCAGCGGGACAGGTCGGGCCCGACCGCGGTGGCACGCACCTCGACCGACGACCTGCGTACACCCTCTTTGTCCTCGTACTCGTCGGTGTGGACATGCCCCACCACGATCACTGCGTCGCCCTTCATCAGAGAGGCGCTGGTACCCGTGGCGAGATTTCCCCAGCAGTTGACCGTGACGTAGAGCGAGTTGCCGTGCTCCCAGTTGCCCTCAGGCGTGCGGCGCCGCGAATTGCTGGCCACCCGGAACTTGTACAGCTCCTGATCGCCGAATCGCCGCCGGACCGGGTCGGTGATGATGTTGCCCACGATCGTGAACGGGGTCTCGAACATTTCTGATTCCTTTCGCTTCATCCATTCCGGTGGCCGACACCGAGCAGCGCGGCCGCCTTACGCAGCCATTGACCGCCAGAACCCCGACGCGCGGCCGGTATGCGGACCCGACGACGCCGTCGGCTGTGGATGAAACGCGGGCTGGGGATGAATCCCCGAAAGTCCTATCCGGAAGGGTGGTCGCGACGCGCCATCTCGGCCAGCATCGCGTTGTAGGCCGCCAGATCGGCGTCGTCATCGCGATCCGCGGCCCGGTCCAACCGCTTGGCGGTGCGTTGATCGCTGCGCCGCCACTGGATCAGCAGCGCCAGCATCACGATCACCAGCGGGACTTCCCCGGCCGCCCAGGCGATGCCGCCGCCGAGGTGCTGGTCTCCGATCAGGTCGGTATGCCACGGCAACTGCAGTGACCGGTAGAAGCTTTCGCCCAGCACGGTCTGCATGCCCATCATCACCACACCGAAGAATGCGTGCAGCGGCAGCGAGGCGAACACCATCCCGATCTTGACCAGGTGCGGGACCGGCCTCGGGGTGGGGTCTACGCCGATGACCACCCAGTAGAAGAGGTAGCCCGACAGCAGGAAGTGCACGTTCATCAGGATGTGCGCGGCATGGTTGCTGACCGCGGCGTCGAAGATGCCGCCGAAGTACAGACCGTAGAACCCCGCCACGAACAGCACGGTCGCGACGATGGGCTGGGTCAGGAACTGCGACACCCTGGAATGCAGCGCCGCGAGCAGCCATTCCCGCGGGCCTGGCGGCGATCCTCGGCCCACCGCGGGTAGCGCCCGTAGCGCCAGGGTCACCGGGGCGCCGAGCACCAGCAGAACGGGCACCAGCATCGACAGCAGCATGTGGGCGATCATGTGCATGCTGAACATCGCCGGCATGTAGCGACCGAGCCCCGACGAGGTGGTGAACAGCAGCGCCGCACAGCCCAGCAGCCAGGCGAACGTGCGGCCCACCGGCCAGGCGTCACCGCGTCTCCGCAGCCGGTACACCGCGGCCAGGTACGCCGCCGCAGCGATGATCGCCGCGGTCCCGAACAGCAGGTCGAACCGCCAGTCGAACAACACCCGGGCGACCGTCGGCGGCCCGGCGAAGTCGTATCCGATCGCGACCTCGGTGGGGCTCGGGATCCGCGGTTCCGGCGGCGGTGGGGTACGGCCCAGGCCGACGGCGATACCGAACGTGACGCCGAACAGCGCAGCCTCGGTCAGAGCCAACCGGATCAACGGTGTGCGTGCACCGGGATCGCCGGCCAGGGCGGTCAGGCTGACCCGGCGCTGTCGCCAACCCAGCACACCGAGCAGGCTCAGCGCGATGACCTTGCCGACCAGCAGCCAGCCGTAGTTCGTGCGCACCAGATCGGGAAGCTGGATCCGCACCAGGGCGTTGAGCACCCCGCTGATGGCCATCGCGACGAAACACCACAGCGCCAGTGCCGAGAAGCGTCGCGCGGCCAGGGCGGTGTTGGCGCCGTCAGAGGCGCCCCCGCCCCCGGCCCGGATGGCGTGAGCCAACAACGCCAGCAGTCCGCCGGCCCACAGCGCCGCCGCCACCAGATGGATGAAGAGGCTGTTGGTGGCCAGATCGTGAGCTCCGCCGGCCGACGAGTGTCCGGTCAGTACCAGCGGCATCAGTGTGAGCAGTGATCCGGCCAGCAGCACCGGCGTCCACCCCCACCGGAGCACCGGCAGGCTCGCGATGGTGACACCGGCGGCCAGGATCGCCGTCCAGCGCCAGGCCGCCGAGACCTCGACCAGGCTCGCAGCCGACCACACGTCCACCGGGCCGAGATGATCGAGCAGCGGCTGGCCGGACACGTCGGAGATCGTCAGCGGGACCAGCAGCGCGGCGCACACCGTCCACACGCCCGAGGCGGCCGTACCGAGCCGCAGTGCCCGGTATCCGGCCACGTCGAGCACGCCGTTGGTCTGGGGTGCCACCAGGAACGCGGCGAACAGGAAGGACCCGACTGCGACGACGGCGGCGATCTCGCCGGCGGCCCGGACGAACGGCAGGCCGTAGGTGGTCACGGGGCCGGGGTCGGGCAGTCCGGTGGCGGTCAGGGCGTCGGCCAGCGACAACGCCCCGATGCCTGCGGCCACTGCCCCCGCCAGCAGCCCCACGCCCACCAGCACAGGCCACACCACGCTGCTGCGCACGCTGGACGCGGTCACCTGGCCGGCAGAAGTCATGGTCCAAGGGTATGGCGTGGGCGCCACCACATCCCGGCTGCCAGACGAAAGGTGAGTCCGGCGGCTAGTCCGACTGGTCCGACTCGGCGCGGCGCTGCTTGTCCCGGTAGTAGAACTGCTCGCGTGCGATCTCGTCGACCTTGTCCATATCGGCGACGATCCCGCGCAGTTCATCGCGGAAAGCGTTGCGACGCTCTTGCAGATCCGGACCGCTGACCAGCAGGTTCTGATCGGCTGCCACCTGTCGCGCCGTGGCGAACAGCAACGCCGACACGGACTCGTTGCTGCCCACCCGGCCCTGGGCGACGTACTGCCGTCCCACGCCCAGCGCCCGCTTGGTCAGATCTCGCTCACTGATCTCGGCCGGTGCGTCGCGCAGCACGTCGGCGACGATCCCGTAGGCCTCGAAGAACGGACGGAGCATCGCGCCCACCAACAGCGGTCGCTTGCTGCGCAACATCTGATAGATCTCGTCGCCCCCGGCGGAGACCTTCGCTTCCCAGCCTCCGGCCGCCTGCCCTTCGGGCGTGCGGTCGTACCACGACAGCTCCTCGGCGACGTTGTCGCGGAAGGCCGCCGAATCGGCGAAGTAGAAATCGAACTTGAGCAGGTCACGCAGCCGCATCACCTGGTCCCAGAACGCCTGCAGCGGATCGGTCGCCGCACGGGCGGAATACGCCAGGGCCAGCTCCACGATCGAGGTCTCCTGGAAGGCGTGGATCAGGGAGTTGCGGTAGAACGCCGCCTCCAGTTCATCCTCGGGGGCGATCCGCCACACGGGCTCGCGCCCGCTGTCCACCAGCGTCACCGGGTGCCCGCCGGAGAGCGCATCGACGGCCGAACGCACGCCCTCGGCGGTCCGTAGCCGCAGCGCACTGTTGGTCATCGGGGTGTTCTTACGCTCCAGGTAGTCCAGCGAGTCCTGCAGAGTGTGGTGCAGTTGATCGAGCGTCAGGGCGACGCCACGGGCGCCCAGCAGCAACGCCGAGACCAGGTTGGTCGCGTTGACCGGGGTGACCCGCAGGATCCGCCAGGCCACCTCGAAGGCCATCTTCTGCATCGCCAGGCGTTTGGCTGCCTCGTCGTAGGCCATCTCACCGTTCGGCTCACCGAGATGTTCGCGCATCGAAACCGCTTCTGGGAAGCGGACATAGATCTTGCCGTAGTTGCGTTCGCCCTGCGCCTTGATGAAGTTGTACAGCCAGCTCAGACCCTCCGGGGTCTTCTCGCCACCCCGGGCGTACGCGGCGTACTCGGCGGTCTCGTGCAGCTGGTCGAAGCTGATCGACACCGGCTGCAGCAGGATGTCCTCACTGCGGCCGTCGAGATAGGCGTTGGCGACGTAGGCGAGCAACCCGAGCTTGGGCGGCAACATCTTTCCGGTCCGGGACCGGGTGCCCTCGATGGACCAGTTCAGGTTGAACCGCTTCTCCACGATGTAGCCGACGTACTGCCGCAGCACGTACTTGTACAGCGGGTCGTCAAGCTTGCGGCGCAGGAAGATGACACCGGAATGCCGGAACAACGGACCCATCAGGCCGAACGAGAGGTTTATCCCGGCGAACGTGTACACCGGGGGAAGTCGGTTCTCCTGCATGGCCACCGGGACGATGACCCCGTCGAGATACGACCGGTGGGAGAACAGCAACACCGCCGGATGCTGTTCCAGGGCATGGCGCATCGACTCGATCTCGGAGCGGTCGTAGTCGATACGCGGATCGAAGCCACGACTGAAGATGGCCCGGCCCATTGTGGGGATCAGGTCCACCGAGAACCGGCTCCACCCCGTGGAGAGCTCGTCGAGCATCTCCCCGGCCTTCTCCACCGTCGCCCCCGGAATCTGCTCCAGGCCTTGGCGGAATCGTGCCGAGTCCAGCATCTCCGGCTTGACCAGCCGCGGCGACTTGTACTCGGGGCCCAGCAGCCGAAGCTCCACCCGCTCGATGGCCAGTACCGCCCGCCGAAGGACGAATCGGGCGAATTCCCTGGGGTTTTCCGCGACCGTGGTCTCACTCCACTGCTTACGCAGTTCCGATACCTTGGCCGGTTCACCGGCGACGATCCGGGCGCGCGACGGGTCCTTGCGCAGGATGCGTCGCTGCAGGATCTCCGGCGGCCGGTAGGTGTCGCGGCCGGAGATCAACCCCACCACTTTCAACCGGGTGGGTAACCCGCCGGGCACCCAGAACACCCGGACCGGAACGACCAGCCGGTCCTCGTCCGATTCCAGTTCCTCGACCAACCGGGCCACCGCCCCGGGGGCGGGTTCGTCGGTGGCCGGCAGCTGCAGTACCTCGACGGTCGTGTCGGGATGTTCACGCCGCTGCGTCTTGAGCCAGTCGTTGAGCAGCTCGAGCTCGGCCGGTGACGAGGCCGATGCGAGCACCAGCGCGTCGTCGGTGGTGCTGAAGCTGGGGTAATCGTCGATACCTGTGGTCACGGTCGGCCCTTGGGGGTCGACCGCGAGGATGAGCCGGAGGGTGCGGTATCCGGTTCGGGGGCAGCCTTTTTCGCCGGGGCTTTCTTCGCGGGAGCCTTCTTGGCGGGTGCCTTCTTGGCCGCCCGGCGCGGAGCGGCCTGCTCCGCCGGCGCGCGGGTGTAGATGTCGAAGGTGGGCAACTCGTCCTCCGGCCAGGATCTCAGGGTGTCGAGATAGATCTGGCGGACCTCGGCGATGCGGTCGGAGATGTTCTCGACGGTCCAGTCGTCCACCGAAATCGGTGGATACACCGCGATGTCCACCTTGCCCGGGTTGAACGTGCTGGAATCGCGGGCCGCGATCACCTCGGCGTTGCGGATCACGATCGGCACGATCGGCACACCTGCGGCCATGGCGATGCGGAACGGCCCCTTCTTGAACGGTCCCACCTCGGTGGTGTCCAGCCGGGTGCCCTCGGGGGCGATCAGGATCGACAGACCCTTGCGGGCAAGCTCTTCCACGCGGTGCAGGCTTTCGACGGCCTTCTCCGGGTCATCGCGGTCGATGAATGCCGCATCCATGACCTTCCCGAGCGGACCCATCAGCGGGTTGCGCTCCAGCTCCTTCTTCCCGACGCCGGTGAAGTCGACCCCGACCAGCCGGCCCGCGATCATCGGGTCGGCCTGATTGCGGTGATTGAAGATGAAGACCGCGGGGCGTTGCGCGGTCAGATTCTCCTCGCCGAGGACGTTGAGCTCGATGCCCGTCGTGAGCATGAGCAGCTTGCTCCAGTTCGAGGTGAAGAAGTTGACCCCGGTGCGCTTGTTGCGAGTCAACAACCCGAGGCCGATCGCGCCGGCGGCGACGGTCGGGATGGTGGCCAGACTGGCCAGCGTACGCAGTTGCGAGACCGGGCTGCTGCCGCTGCGGCTGCTGAACTTCAGCACCGGCCAGCCACGCTTGGCGGCGACGGCGGCCAGCTTGCCTGCCGGATTCGTCGGCCGCGGATGGCCCACCAGATACATCAGGGCGACGTCCTCGTCGCCGTCGGCGTAGAAGTAACTTTTCGCCAGGTCCACCCCGTTGGCGGACGAGAAGTTCTGCACCGCACGGGCTTTGCCGGCACCCCAGATGACCGGTCTCTCGACTTCGCCGGTGATCAGGCCGTCCTCGTCCGTCTCGAACTTGTTGCACAGCACGTTGTCGATGCCGAGAAAGCGGGCTACCGGCTCGACTTGAACCGTCAGCGCCGAGGAACTCAGCACCACGGTGTGGCCGCGGGCCATGTGCGCACGCACCATGGCCCGCATCTCCGGGTACATGCGTCCCTGCACATGCTGGACGAACAACCGCTCGCCGAGCTCGTCGAGATCGCTGAGCGAGTTGCCCCGCAGCATCCGGGCGCCCTTACCGATCAAGTCCTCGAACTCCGAACGCCCCAACTGGTGGTTGAGCCCGGCCTGCACCATCCCGATGAACTCGCCGACACCCATCTGACCGCGACGCAACCGGTCCCGGGTCATGATCACTCCGGTGAAGCCGGCCACCAGGGTCCCGTCCAGGTCGAAGAACGCGCCGATCTCCGGGCCCTCGGGGCTGCCCTCGATCTCTGCCAGGGTGCCGGGCAGCCGCATCTGCCTGGTGCCGCGGGGTTTCGGGGACGGGTCTTTCGAAGTCACTGTGCAGCACTCCCGTTCGTCGCCGAAGTGTCATCGCTGAACGAGGCCGGCTCCGCGCGGCCGTCGCCACCGAGCGCCAGCACCTCGTCGAATCCCGCGAGCAGACACCGGGCGAACAGCTGATCGTCGGTGATGGCGGCGCGGTCGTAGCGGGTGGTTACCGTGATATATCCCGATCTCGAGATCAACACCACCATCATCGCAACGCCGGGCAACGGACCTATTCCGTAGTGGCGCAATATCTTTGCCCCGGCGATGAAGGTGTCCCCCGGCCAGACCGGGACATTGCTGGCCTGCACGTCGGAGTTCACCACCGAACCGGCCACCGTCTCCAGTACGGCATCTGGCAGCAGGCTCAGCACGGGCGCGATCGAGCCGACCACGTCGATGGCGCGTTCCTCGCGCTTGCTCGTCATCTGCGACCGGACGGCCTTGATCCGGGTCTCCGGGTCGACGATTCCGACGGGCGCGGCGAGGTTGATCCCGGCGAAGCGGTTGCCGCCGGCCGGGTCGTCCTGTGAGCGCAGGTTGACCGGTACGGCCATGGGCAACGTCTCGATCGAGATGCCTTTGGCTTCGTGGTAGAGCCGCAGGGCGCCGCACAGCCCGGCCAGGTAGGCATCGTTGATCGAACCGCCGGCGGCCTTGGCTGCCCGGTGCAGGTCGGAGAACGGAATGTCGATCGCCTCCGTGCGCGACGACAGGCTTCGGCGGCGCAGCAGCGGCGAGGGGTGCGCAGCCGGACCCATCACCCGGGCACCGGACATCGCGTAGTCGACCACCCCGCTGACCGCCGACACCGGGTCGCGCACCACCTTGGTCACCGTCCGGGCCGCCTGTCCGAGCGCACCCAGCACGCCGCCGGCAATCGATCCGGGGAGCCGGTTGATGCCCTCCCGCATCAGGTCGTTGGGCGAGAGGTCCTGCGGGATGGGTAACGGTGCAGCGGCGGCCGGTTCGGGATCACGCTCGAGGTCGTAGATGTTGGCGAACATCTCGACCATCCCGACGCCGTCGGAGACCGCGTGGCTCAGATGGAGAATGGTCGCCGCCCGGCCGTCGGCCAGCCCCTCGACCAAGGTGGCGTTCCACAACGGCCGGTTGATGTCCATCGGCGACTGCAGCGCGACCTCGGCCAGATCGAACACGTCGCGCAACGTGCCGGGCGCAGGAACCCGCACCCGTCGCACGTGGTAGTCGAGATTGAAGTCGGGGTCGACGACCCAACGCGGAGCTGCCGTCGGCAGGGTGGGCATGACGACCTTCTGGCGCAGCCGCAGAACCTTGCGCGACGCGTGATCCAGACGGGCCCGGAATCGGTCCCAATCCGGTGTGGTGTCGAGGATCTCGACGCCGAGGATCCCGGACCGGGTGCGCGGGTTTGCCTCTCCCCGATGCAACAGCTGATCGACTGCGCTCAGTTCTTCGGGTAGTCCCGCCGCGTCCAACTCGGGCACGTCGCTCATAGCGTGGTCCCTCTCCCCTCCCCATGGCCGCCAGTGCAGCGTCCACGCTAGTCCGCCACCGGCCCCTCGGGTCCGCTTTGCCGCTGACACGGTTTGCGTGGTGTTGGGCACAGGCAAGATAGACTGTCCGCGCGTTGCCTCCGTAGCTCAGTTGGATAGAGCAAGAGCCTTCTAATCTCTAGGTCGCAGGTTCGATTCCTGCCGGGGGCGCTCTTGTTTGTATGACGTCGAGTGATGCTTGACGTTTGTCTCCGGTTGATGGGTGACGTTTCGGCTGATGCTTAACAGCTACTTCGGTTGATCCTTGACACTCCCTGTATGAGGGACTTGCTTGAGCGTGGTCGAGCAGAGGTATCAGGCCGTGCTGGCGGTGGTCAGTAACGGTCTGTCGGTATCGCACGTGCCGGCAAAGTTGGGGTGTCGCGGCAGACGCTGCATGCCTGGTTGACTCGGTATGAGGCCCAGGGTCTGGAGGGTTTGGCGGATCGATCGCATCGGCCGGTGTTGTGTCCGCATCAGATGCTTGCGCAGGTGGAAGCGGTGGCGCTGGAGCTACGGCGGCCTCGGCCGTACTACGGGCCGCGGCGATTGGTGTTCGAACTGGCCAAACGCCGGGTGGCCCCGGTGCCCTCGGCCTCGGCAGTGTGTCGAGCGTTGTTGCGGGCCGGGTTGATCGATCCGACGGTGCGGGACCGGCGTTATCGCAAGTGGCAACACTGGGAACGCGGCGCGGTACGAACCGACCCAGACGAGGATCAGCAGTGTTGCCCCATACATGCGCTTAGCCCGTTTGACGGACATCCCATTCGACGGGTTTAGGATCCCCACCGGGATAACGTCGGCACTTCCACGCGTTTGCCGAAATTTGTTCAACTGTCTCAATGGTCATCAGATACGACGCACTGGCACTCATCCACTTGTAGTTCGGTCCAGGTGCGCTGAAGGTGTGATCGTGCCGGAGCTTGTTGAGCAGCACTGTCCAGAAGAGGGTGTAGCCCGCCTCGCCGAGTCGGTGGCCTAAGTCCCGGCGCATAACCAGCGTTGAGGCCTCGTCCATGCCAGCGGTGGGATCTTGGACGGCCAACCCTTCGGCATCGATCCATCGGAAATCATCCTCACGACGTAGGTCAAGGAGGTCGATCAACATCCGGCTGGGGACATAGCCTGTTGGTTCGTCGATGCCAGCGCGCCCACGCGAGGTGCCAGTCCCGCCGTACCACGCGATTGGCTGGTAAAAATTTGCTGGCAACTCCTCATCGAGAGGCCCACGCGGCTCGGCATTGCCGTCGGCCCAGTCCCAATCCGGCGATCTCGGGTGCGCGGCAAGCAATCTGTTGTGTACCTCGGCGTTTTCAGGCATCCAACGACCGTCCCAGTTCTTCCCTACCGCCCAGGTTCGAATCGCTTCTGCTTTCGCTACAGGTATTAGGTAACCGCGGACTTGCATCCATGCATGGAGGCTGGGCGCGTCGAGCGCAGCTATCTCGGGCGGAAGCTCCTGGGTCCAGCCTGCGTGCCGTATGAGCGACAGCCACTCGATGCCGTCTGGCGACTTCAGGCTGATAAGGTCCAGCGGGTCTGGCACGCCGTCAAGATCAACGGGGTAATCCGCCGGCGCATCGGGGAAGATTGCTTGAACCGGGGCGAACCAAGCCCTTTCTTCACCCTTGGGATCCTCGACCCCACCCGGTACCAGAACACATGGGTCGATATCCCTGTACACGAGTTGCTCGGCATACTCGTAAGTGAAGGGCTCGTCATCACCCCATCGATCTCGCAGGTCGAGGTTGTCAGCGATGCGGCCAAGAGTCTCGTAGAGGCCGATCCATTGATACTTCTTGCCGTAGCGCTCAACTGCGCCATCGTTGCCCCGCCGCCCACGTTCGATGCGCTTGAATCGTTCAGGTGTCCAGCCAAGCTCGAGTACACGGGCGAAGATGACTCGCTCGGCCAACGCACGGAGCTTTTGATGGTCTGAATGCTCGAAATGATCTAAGGCCGGCTCAAGCACATAACGGCCGAAGTCGCCCGTCATGCCGTTCAGCGAGAACCAAATCGATGAATAGTCGTAATCCGGCGGCTTGACCATGCCTTCAATGGTTTTGACGGACAGAGCTTTTATGGGCCACTTCGCCCCGTATGGAGGCTGCCAGGCAGGTCCACTCCAGCCGCGTTGACGCGCCACTGCAGACGTGCGCCGCAGACAGTCACGCGTCAACAAATGCAGGGGCCACCCGTCAGCGACCAATTCGACAGCAGCATCCGCAATTTCGAGTATTACAGCGGCGTCGGAAGCGCGAAGGGCAACGGCGCAAAGTGCGGCCGAAAGCCGTTCCACGACATAGGGATCGTCACAGCCTCGGAATAGCTTCACGCCAGATGTGAAGCCTTCCGGTCCACGTTCTCCGATGCTTACGAGCGCCTTCGTGGCACGGTCACGCACACGGCGGTCCGGGGTGGTTAGCATCCATCCCAGCACCAGGGTAGCCAGGTGAGCAACGTCCGGCGACAGCGGCGAGGTATCTCGGGCTCTTCGGCGAGGGTTCCAGCCC
Source organism: Mycobacterium shunyiense (assembly GCF_058270035.1). NCBI lineage: Bacteria > Bacillati > Actinomycetota > Actinomycetes > Mycobacteriales > Mycobacteriaceae > Mycobacterium > Mycobacterium shunyiense. Next base: position 549,947 of record NZ_JBZDPT010000047.1, read on the forward strand.
CAGTCGAGTAGAGCCATAATAGCGTTGTCATTCTCATATGCGGTAGACCTGACGAGCCACTCAGACCAGCTGATTTCTCGGTCCGGCAACGCTTTCGACGACAGCCGCCGATGGATCCACTCTGCGTTGACCGCGTGCCCGGGTATGCAGGACACGCGAATAAGGTTCTCCCATAGGTCGTCAGTCCAGTCTTCGTAGTTGGCGAGCTGCTCAACGATGCGAATGGTCCGATCACTCGTGTGATTTGGAGCTCGTAACGCGATGCTCTGCACGAAAGCGTCGATCACCGCGCGGTCAACGCGATTCTCGTCGTCCTTGAACAGATCAATGATCTCGATGCCCAATTTCTCGGGTGCAACGACAGCGAGTGCACCGATAGTGCCAGCTTCTTCCCAGCAGTCATCGCCAAGTGCCGCATACCACCCGGTGAGATCCTTGCAAGACTGCTCCGCGAGGAGGACAGCACGCAGAACGTCCCCAAGGCGTTGATATCCGAATGCGATTTGGGTGTCGTAGGTCTGTATCAGGACGCCCTCGCGGAACAGCCCAAGCAGGAGGCTTGTGGACCAAGGCCGGCCTGGTAGTAGCAGCTCAGAAATCCTGTCAACATCGGCGCGTTCGTAGGGGCCTGGGCCGAGGATTGCGAGTTCACGCGCTAATCGCTGCACCAGGTTCGACGTCTCGTCGTAGTCGCAACGCGTTGGCGCGCTGAGGCGCTTATTGACCGTGTCCATAAATGCGTTACACACGGTAGCGAGTCCTGCAGTTCCCAAGATGAAGCGATCCTCGCCTAGGGTGGCGAGTGCCTCGCAGGCGAGTTTGAGAAAGAGTGGATTTTCAAACTCGGGATTGAGTGTGGGAAATGTCAATCGCTCGAGGTTGTATTCGCTTGTATAGCGGTCGATCGCATCGCTCGTGGCTTCGGCGAACCCGTAATGCTCGACTTGGGGGAACCTGGTTGCATTACCGACCACAGGCCCGACGAATTCGGTTCGGCAAGACACCACCAGACCAACGTTCGGGTATCGATCGACTGCTGCGGCAAGAGCTGGTAGCTCATCGATCCATCGCTCAGCGTTAGTGCCCTCATTAAGAGCATCGAGCATCAATAGCGCAAGGTGACCTGATGCCTCACCTGCCGCGTTGAGAAGTGCGAGGACCTCGTCAAGTGAGCCGTCGACCTCGACAAGCTGCCCGATCTGAAGTTGCAGATTCCTCGCGTCAAAGTCCTGCCCGAGTGCGATGAGTGTCGGCAAGCCGTCCTCGATCCGCCGCTTTGCGATGTCGCAGAACAGATGTGTTTTCCCAACACCAGCTCGACCCGTCATGAGAAGTCGACCCGAGTCGGCGGCTTGCGCCGCCGGGGAACGAAGCAGCGAACGAGCACGGTACAGTGCTTCGCGCGCTTTTTGAACGTTACTGTGCAAAGTTCCAGAATTTCCGATGTAATACCGGTAGTCGGGCTCGTCGCCATTACCGTGGCTAGCCTTCAGGTGGCGCTCCCGCAATAGTTCGCCAATTGCATCAAGGCCGGCCTCAGGACTCCTGAGATCGTCGACAATCGTCGGCAGGTCGCTAGTTGTCCGGACCGCTTCTAAGTACCTCTGAACGGCGACTTCAGCCTGCATCAACTTCTCGACCGAGGCTTCGATAGAAGCCCTGAATGTAGCCTCATCGCCCTCGGGTGCAGGCCACCAGCTGCATCGGGCCTTCCGAATTTCAGCGAGAGTTACCTGGACTTTGCGAACGTATTCCGAAGTACGCCCGAGCCCCTGCAATGCGCTCACGGCATCGACTTCTACATGCAGGGAAGGACTATATCGACGACCAGCTTTAGCGATGACGTCGTCGAGTCGACGCTTGAGATCGTCAGGCGAAAGAGCCGAGGCGTTGAACCAGTACCGCACCCGACCCGCATGCTGCGGCTTCGTCAACTCGCTTGTAAGGTCGTGTAGGCCCACGTAGACAAATTCAACCGTCATGCCCTTATCGGCTGCGGCGCTCTCCCATTCAATCTTCTTCTCTGCCCACTTCGTAGACGCGGACCTCCTAGGTCTCGGACCGCTGGTATCGCCGGCCGGCAGATCGTAGGGCAGCGCGATGAAATACCGCTTCAAGTTCGGCTCAGTTTCAAGGACACGCATGACTGACTCTTGAATCTGGCCAATCTCGTTGTCGCGAAACGCAAACAAATACTTTGCCTGCCATGCCCACACATCGCCGTTTGGCAGGATGCCCTTTCCCTCTCTTCCGCCATCAGGATTTCCGAACCTGAGGAAGGCGACGCCTTCGGGCCATTCGACCAATTGATCCCGCATGAGCAGCGACGCCAGTTCTTCGAACGCATCCGCTCGGGATGGCGGCGATCCGTAAGGCCGAATCTGATGGAAGTCGATATCAGGCAGTGCGCGGTGAGCGCTTCGCGTCATCCAGAAACTCCGATCCTGTTCAATATGTGCCGGCTCAAATCAAGCTAGCCCTGCGCTCCTCGAGTTGTGTCGGCGTTGGATTTCTTTGTTCCACCATCCTGCTGTCAGCCCAATCTCGCGCCTGTGAGTTGAGCCTCCCGCTGGGTCGTGGCCGGATCAACAGTCAGCCGATGTCAACAACCGCGTCGAGTAGATCGCAGACTTTGGCAACCGCCCCCGCCCAATCTCCGGCTGCCGGGATGGGCCTGTGGGCTCCGCCCGACGGTGGCGGCAAGCTGAACTCAGCTTCGCCGCCCGGCGCGTTCGGCGAAAGCATCAAGCGCAGCAAGCACTTCAGGTGCGCGCCAGGCGCGATTTCGCGACTGGTCTGTGAATTCGACGATGATCCCTGCCTTGATCAATGGGTCCAGATAGCGGTAGACGTTGCTCATCGGGATGTTCAGTTCACGGGTCAATAGTTTTGCGTTGATGACAGGACGTTTGATCAGCAGGTCGGCAATACGGTGTACAGCGGAATCCCGGCGAGCGGTGATTTTGGATGCCCAGAATTCCCTGATGGTTCGTAAGTCGCTCACGAGGTGGCGGCCGTTGTCGACTGCGAGTATCGATGCAGCAGAGAGCCTTTCGACGATCGGGGTAGGGTCACCCTCGCGGTATGCGGTCAGCGCTTGGAAATAGGAATCGGTATCAGTAAGCAGGCCCGCCGAGACTGGGACCGTGACCTGACGAGTCAGCCGCTTGTTGCGCAACATCGCCTGGATGAGCGCTCTGCCGGTGCGGCCATTTCCGTCCGGAAACGGGTGAATAGTCTCGAACTGCGCGTGCGCGATAGCGATCTGAGGAAGAACGGGGATATCGTCGCGCCCGGCGAACCGGATCAAGTCGTCGATGGCGCCTGGGACCCGACTGTGCTGCGGTGCGATGAAGTCTGCGCCACGCGGACCGAAGTCGCCGCCACCAATCCATACCTGCTCGGTTCGCCACCTGCCGGCGATGTCCGGATTGCTGGCGTTCATTAGCGCAGCATGCATCGCAAGGATGGCGGTACCGTCGATGCGATCGGCTAGTGCGACGGCGGCCTGCATGGCCTCGGTGTTTGCGACGATCACCGAGGCATTGCGACGGCGGGAATGTCCGAGAGTCTCGGCTTCGGCGATGGCGCGCGCTGAAGCGGTCAGATTCTCGATCTTGGAGCTGGCAGCCGATTCTGACCGGAGCAGCACCGAGGCGAAGGGTGCAATCTCGTCACCGAGTTCCGCGTCGAAGCGGGCGATCTCCTGGCTGGCCTCCTCTGCATCGGCAAGGATGCGAGAGGGAAGGGAGACTTCAAGATTTTCGACCTCGGCAGGAATCGCTGCCTGGTAATCACCAGACTGCCGCAGCGCTGCCCGCACATTCTGGCGCCCGTATCCAGCCTCGGTCGGCATACCCCATGTCAGGGTCTCGTACCCGACGGCGGTTGTAGCGCCATGTGATGACACCCGATCAGAGTATCATCACTTAGATTATTAACTGATAATAAGGAGATCTTTGTTATCACTTCGCGTGGCCCTCACCCGTCAGCCCGCAACGTATCGCTGCAGCCATGGAAGCGTCGTAGGTGGCGACGTTCGCGTGCTGCTTATTCGCCGCTTACGACCACGAATCGACCGGATTCGGCCAGCTTGAGGCTGGAAACAGCCAGGAGCCGATTCCTAATCCCTCGGTCGCAGGTTCGATTCCTGCCGAGGGCGCTTTCCGTGTCAGACGTCGGGCGATGCTTCACACCTGTGTCGGTTGATCCTTGACGCGGCACGAAGCCCAATCTCCACAAGCTGAAGATTGACGTGCATTAAGGTCTGTCTGTCCTGGTACCCGACAGTTCGGAGACAACATGAGCACCTATCGGACGATCGTTGTCGGGACCGACGGCTCCGACTCGTCGCTACGCGCGGTCCACCGCGCCGCCGAGATCGCCGCGCAGGAGAACGCGAAACTGATCATCGCGAGCGCTCATCAACCCGTGGCCGAAAAGGGCGGCTGGTCGCGACCACCGTCGCCCGATCATGTGGTCGATACCCGTGCGGAAGACAGCCTCAAGAGCGAGGGCTACCGGATGCACGGCGCTGCCCCGGTCTACGAGATCCTCCAGGTGGCGCGCGACCGGGCGAAGGCCGCCGGTGCCGGGGATATCGTCGAGCGGGCGGTCGAAGGTGCCCCGGTCGATGCCCTGGTGAAACTCGCCAAAGAGGTCGACGCGGATCTGATCGTCGTCGGTGACATCGGGCTGGACTCGGTCGCCGGGCGCCTGTTGGGTTCGGTGCCCGCGACCATCGCCCGTCGAGTGAAGATCGACATCCTCATCGTCCACACCGCGACCTAGGACGCGTCGCCTACATCGCCACCCACATCAGCTGGTCGTCATCGGCGACGACGGTGCCTGCGGTCGGGGCGGCGAAGTGGGTGCCGAGCAGCAGAGCCTGTTCGTCGGCGACGCTCTGCAGCAGCCGGGCGCGGGTCACCGCAGCCGCGTCCGGATCGTCGTCGGGCAGCGCCTGTACGTCCGGATGGGTGATCTGCAGTGGATGGTGAATGACATCCCCGCTGATCACCGCCACCTCGCCGCCGGACTCGAGCCGCACCGCGGTGTGCCCCGGTGTGTGACCGGGCGTCGCGATCAGCCGGATCTCGTCGGTGATCACGTGGTCCATCTCGGTGAGCCGCAGAACATCGTGTGCGACAAGCGGTTCGACGGTCTCGTCGGCCGCGCGGTTCGGCGCCGAGGACTGCCGCCACGACGTGTACTCGTCGGCGGTGAGCAGGTAGGTTGCGTTCGGATAAGTGGGGACCCAGGCGCCGTCGCGCCGGGTCGTGTGGCGTCCGGCATGGTCGAGGTGCAGATGGGTGCAGACGACGGTGGTCACGTCGTCGGGGGTGAATCCTGCTGCGGCCAGCGACTGTCGGTACTGGTCGGGGTCCATGGGGATTTGGTACGGCAGGTCGTGCCCTTCGCCGAAGCAGCAGTCGACCACGACGAGATCATCACCGGATTCGATGAAGAACGACTGGATGGCCACCAGCAGATTGCCGGCGTCATCGACGTAGTGCGGATACAACCAGCGCGGAAGCTCCGACGGCAGCCCGCGAAACACCCGGTCAGGCCGGGTCGGCACCACCGTCTCCAGGACGGAATGAACTGTCAGCGTGCCGATGGTCCACTTCTGCATGGCTCACCGTATGAGACAAATCATTTGGATACAAGGCTCGGCGTGACCTCCTGAACCGTCGGCCATCTGGCACACTCGGATGCGTGGCGCAGCCAAACGTCCGGTTCCAGCGACTCGCCGAACAGGTCGCCGACCAGTTGCGGCGCCAGATCCTCACCGGGGAACTCGCCGACGGCAGCATCCTGCCCAAGGAGGACGAACTTCTTGTCGAGTACCCGGTCAGCAAGCCGTCCCTGCGCGAGGCGATGCGCATCCTCGAGGCCGAGGGGCTGCTGACGGTACGACGCGGCAAGCTCGGCGGCGCAGTGGTTCACCGACCCGATTCCGCAAACCTCGCCTACACCATGGGACTGGTGCTGGGCGCCGGGCAGGTCGGACTCGCCGACGTGGGTACCGCGCTGCTGCAGGTCGAGCCGGCCTGCGCCGCACTCTGCGCCCAGCGCGCCGACCGCAAACGCACCGTCGTCCCGATTCTGCGTGAGCTACACGAAGAATCGGTCCGGTCCGTATCGGATCTGCTGCAGGCCACCTCGGCAAGTCGGCGGTATCACGAGGCGCTGGTGCGCCACTGCGGCAACGAGACGATGATCATCCTCGCCGGCGCGCTGGAGGCATTGTGGTCCGCCCACGAGCAAAACTGGTCGGCCCAGGTGACGGATCACTCGACCGTGCCGGTCGAGGAACGCAGAGCGGTCCTGGAAGATCACCGGCAGGTGATCGACGCGATCGACATGGGCGACGCCCAACGGGCCCGCGATCTTGCCGCGGCGCATCTGGTCAGTGCCCAGCAGTACCCCGGCGTCGACGGCATCGTCGACCCGACCATGGTGCGCAGCTGGGCACAGTCGAGCCCACGGCGACCGTGAACGGGGGCGCCTCGATGCGACCGTTGACAGAGGGTCTTATTTTCATATGATTTGGTGATGAAGGCTGGCGACGCCGCCCATGCTGCCGACGCAGCCCACTACCGCACAGCCGGTTGGTGGTCGGACCGCACACTCTCGCAGACCGTGCGCGAACACGCCCTGGCCCAACCTGACAAGCCGGCCTATGTCGACTACCCCAACACCACGTTCACCTGGCGCGAATTCGACCGTGCCGCATCGCTACTCGCTGCCCAGCTGGCCGGCCTTGGTGTCACGCTCGGTGATCGCGTCGCGGTCTGGCATGGCGACACCACAGCCATCCATGTGTTGTTCGTGGCGATCGAACGGTGCGGCGCGGTCGTCGTGGGGATCGGCGCCCGCGCCGGGACCCGCGAGGCCACCCAGATCCTGCGGACCACCGAGCCGCGTCTGCTGATCAGTGACGCAAGGCGGCACGCGTCGGCGCAAAGCACCGTGTCCGGACTGACCGATGAGATCAGCGCGCTGGTGTTGGACGGTTTGTCCCTCGACACCGACACCCCACCTCGACCACCCGCCGCGGGTGTCGGCGCCGACGACGTATTCCTGATCAACTCCACCTCGGGCACCACGGGCCTACCCAAATGCGTTGTGCACACCCAGAACCGGTGGCACTACTTCCACCAGCAGGCGGTCGCCAACGGCGCCCTGACATCGGATGACATCTTTCTGCCCGTCATCCCGGCACCGTTCGGGTTCGGCATCTGGACCGCCCACACCACCCCGATCTACCTCGGCGCCACCACGATCCTGCTGGAAAAGTTCGACGCGAAGGCCGCGTGTGAGGCGATCGCACGCCACCGGGTCAGCGTGTTGTGCTGTGTCAGTACCCAATTGATGATGATCATGGCCGACCCGGCAGCCCGAGAGAACGACCTGAGCTCGCTGCGCGTGGTCTTCACCGGCGGCGAGGCACTGCCGTACCGGCGCGCCGCCGACTTCGAGGAACTCACCGGCGCCACCATCCTGCAGTTCTACGGCTCCAACGAAACCGGTCTGCTCAGCGGGACGACACTGCAGGATTCCCGGGAACGCAGGCTGCGCACCGCCGGCCGACTGGTGCCCGAGATGGCGGTGCGCCTGTTCGACGGCGACGACGACGTGACCTCGACCGGGCGTGGGCAACCGGCGTGCCGCGGACCGGCCACCAGCCTCGGTTATCTGGGCGGGGTGGACCACGACAAGCTCTACACCCCGGACGGCTGGATGCGGATGGGCGACGTCTGTGAGGTCGACGCCGAAGGCTATCTGTCGGTCACCGGCCGCACCTCGGATTTCATCGTGCGCGGCGGCAAGAACATCAGTGCGGGTGAGGTCGAGGATGCGGTGACGACGCATCCGGCCGTGGCAGTCGCAGCCGCGGTGGCCATGCCCGACCCGGTCTTCGGCGAGAAGGTCTGCATCTACGTAGAACCTGCCAATGGGCAGGCGATCGATCTCCCTGGACTCGTCGAGTACCTCCTGGCCGAGGGCATGTCGAAGGAACTGCTTCCCGAGCAGCTCATCGTGCTCGATGAGCTGCCCCGGTCATCGGGCGGAAAGATCGCCAAAGGACAACTCCGCGAAGATATCCGGACGCGGTTGGGAGACGGCTATGAGCGTCGGTGAGATGCGCGAGGGCGGGCTGAAAGTATGGTCTCCGTCGGTGACCCCGCCGATCGGGGTCGACCTGACCGAGAAGCAGACGCTGGCCGTGGCGTTCCGGCACCTTGCCGGCATCGGATTCGCCGAGAACATGGCAGGCCACATCACCTGGCAGCCCGAAGAGCGCACCGAGATGCTGGTCAATCCATGGGGCCTATGGTGGCAGGAGCTCACCGCATCCGACATCTGCGTCGTCGACGAGGACGCGCACGTGGTGCGGGGACGCTGGGATGTCACCCCGGCCATCCACATCCACACCGAACTGCACCGCAGACGCGACGACGCCCGCGTCGTCATCCACAACCATCCCTATTACGTGAGCCTCATCGCCGCTTTGGGCAAGCTGCCGGACCTGGTGCACCAGACCGGCTCGCTGTTCCTCGACGACATGTGTCTGGTCGAAACCTATGACGGTGAGGTCGATTCGGCACCGCGGGCCAGTGAACTCGCCGAGCGGATCGGCGCGGCCAACCTCACCATCCTGGCCAACCACGGCGTCATCACCACGGGAGGCACCGTGGCCGAGGCGGTGTACCGGGCCGCATCGATCGATCGGGTGTGCAAGCTGGCCTACCAGGTGATGCTGACCGGCCGCCAGCCCACCGCGATGAATCGCTCCGACATGTACGGCATGCAGGCCTCGCTCATCGAGCGGGCCGCCGACGTGTACTGGGCTGGAGCGGCCCGCATGACCATCAAGGCCGACCCAGAAGTCCTGACCTGAGGCAGCAAGGAGATTCAGCCCATGAAGTCCATCGACGAACTCGCAGGCAATCTCGACTTCACCACCGCCCAGAAGGGTGCCGAGCGCACGGTCACATTTCTTCCGGAACCCGAACGGGCCGAACGCCTCTACACCGTGATCTCGGTCGACGATCACATCGTCGAGCCGCCCGACACCTTCACCGGCCGCGTGCCCCGCAAGTTCGCCGACCGTGCCCCGAAGGTGGTCGATACCGAGAACGGGGGGCAGACCTGGATGTACGACGGGCAGTCGCTGCCCAACGTGGGATTCAACGCCGTTGTAGGACGGCCCGTGGACGAATACGGTTTCGAGCCCGCCCGTTTCGACGAGATGCGCCGCGGCGCCTGGGACATTCACGAACGCGTCAGGGACATGGACCTCAACGGCGTGTACGCCTCGCTCAACTTCCCGTCGTTCCTGCCCGGGTTCGCCGGCCAACGGCTGCAGCAGGTGACCAAGGACCGGGACCTGGCGATGGCGGCCGTGCGGGCCTGGAACGACTGGCACCTCGAAGCGTGGGCGGGGGCATATCCCGAGCGGATCATCCCGTGCCAGCTACCGTGGCTGCTCGACCCCGAGGTCGGCGCGCAGATGATCTACGAGAACGCCGAACGCGGCTTCCACGCCGTGACCTTCAGCGAGAACCCAGCCATGCTCGGCCTGCCGACCATCCACTCCGGGTACTGGGAACCGATGATGGCGGCGTGCGCCGAGACGGGCACCGTGGTCAACCTGCACATCGGCTCCTCCGGTTCGGCGCCGTCCACCACCGACGACGCCCCACCGGACGTGCAGGGTGTGCTGTTCTTCGCCTACGCCATCACCGCCGCGGTGGACTGGTTGTACTCAGGTCTGCCCAGCCGGTACCCCGATCTCAAGATCTGCCTGTCGGAGGGCGGAATCGGCTGGGTCGCAGGGCTACTCGACCGGCTCGACCACATGCTCAGCTACCACCAGATGTACGGAACATGGAAAGCGCTGGGCGAAACCCTCTCCCCCGCCGAGGTGTTCACCAGGAACTTCTGGTTCTGCGCGGTCGAGGACCAGTCGTCGTTCATCCAGCACGAACGGATCGGCACCGGCAACATCCTGCTCGAAGCCGACTACCCGCACTGTGATTCAACCTGGCCACACACCCAACGCATCATCCACGAACAGATCCAGGGCCTGCCCGCCGAGGTGATCCGGAAGATCACCTGGGAGAACGCCTCCCAGCTCTACCAGCATCCGGTGCCGTCGGCCGTGCAGAACGATCCGAACGCCTACTGATCCATGACCGAACCGCTGCGCGTCGCCGTCCTCGACGACTACCAGGGCATCGCCGACACCGTCGACTGGTCACCGATACCTGGTCCCGTGCAGATCACCGCCCTCAGGGAACACATCGCACCCGGTCCGGCACTGGTCGAGACCCTGGCCGGACACGAGGTCGTCGTCGCGATGCGGGAACGCACCCCGCTCGACGGAGCACTGCTCGCCGAGCTGCCCGCGCTGAAACTGCTCGTGACGACCGGGCCCTTCAACGCCGCCATCGACGTCGCCGCGGCACAGCGCCTCGGCATCACCGTCTCGGGCACCGGCGGTGCCGTCACTCCGACCGTCGAACACACCTGGGCGCTGATCCTGGGGCTGCAGCGCCACCTGACCACCGAGGATCAGCGCATCCGTGACGGGCGGTGGCAGAGCACCATCGGCACCGACCTGCACGGGGCCACCCTCGGCCTGGTCGGGGTGGGCCGGATCGGCAGCCGGGTCGCCGCGATCGGCAAGGCCTTCGGCATGGACGTCATCGCATGGAGCCCCAACCTCACCGACGAGCGCGCCGCCAAGGCCGGTGTCGCGCGGGTGGATCGCGACACCCTGTTCACCGGCGCCGACGTAGTGTCGCTGCACATGGTGCTGGCCGATTCGACGCGTGGACTGGTGGGCAGCGCCGAGCTGGCCGCGATGAAGCCGACGGCGATCCTGGTGAACACCTCGCGAGGCGGCCTCATCGATGAGCCGGCCCTCGTCGAAGCCCTGCGCAGCAACCAGATTCGCGGTGCGGCGCTCGACGTCTACCAGCACGAGCCACTGCCGGCGGGCAACCCACTGGCATCCCTGCCCAACACGCTGCTGACACCGCACCTCGGCTACGTCACCCAGACCGTCATGTCCATCTTCTACCGCGACATCGTCGAGGACATCGCCGCCTACTGTGCCGGCGCACCGGTGCGCCTGGTCACCGCGTAGGGGTAGCACAGGTCCGAGGCGGCTCTCGATTGCGGTGGCAAACCGCGAACAGTGTCGACGTGTTCCCGGGGCCGCAGACTTCGATGCCCAAACTTGTTCGCTGGAGCCAGATCCCAGTGGCCGTGTGCGCTGCACACTGACTCGCGGGGAGCTAAAAATTCCGTTTGGGAAGTAACTGTGAGGAAGATCAACATTCCTTAATGGAACGTTGTCGATCCACTAAGGGCCTGTTACGTTCAGCCGATCAAACGCGGTCGGATGGGGTTTTCCGTCGGCATGCGCCGAACCGGAGAGGTGGATTTTGCCGTGGCTACGCTGTTTCGGCTCGCCAAACGCTTCTGGATTCCTTTGGTGTTGGTGGCGGCGCTTGCCGTCAGCGGCTTCGCGATGAACCGGATGCACGGCATCTTCGGGACCCACATCAACACCGATCCGGGCCAGTCGGCCGGGGACGACATCGTCGAGTTCAACCCCAAGCGCGTCGTCTATGAGATCGAGGGGCCCAGCGGCACCAGCGGTCATGTCAGCTACCTCGACGCCGACGCCCAGCCGCACACCGAGAGCTTCACGTCGCTGCCATGGCGACACGAGGTTGTCACCACCCTGCCGACGGTGTTCGCCAATGTCGTTGCCCAAGGAGATAGCGAAGTGATCAGCTGCCGGATCGTCGTCAACGGCGAAGTCCGAGACGAGCAGACCGTGAACCAGCATGACGCGCAGGCCTTCTGCCTGGACAAGGCCGCCTGATGGGCAACCACGAGCACAACGGCTCCGAACTCAAGGACACCAACCACAAGGGAGTCGCCCGCGTCATCCGCGTGGCTGCGATCCCCATCATCCTGGCGTGGATCATCCTCGTCGTCGTCCTGAACGCACTGGTCCCCCAGCTCGAGGTCGTCGGACACGAGCACGCCGTGTCGCTTTCGCCACAGGACGCACCGGCGTTGGTGGCGATGAAGAAGATCGGCGAGCGCTTCGACCAATTCGACTCGGACACCATCGCGATGGTGGTGCTGGAGGGCGACCAGCCGCTGGGCACCGAAGCCCATCACTACTACGATGAGCTGGTCCGCACGCTTCAGGCCGATACCGAACACGTTCAGCACGTACAGAACTACTGGGGCGACCTGATCACCGCTGCCGGCTCGCAGAGCACCGACGGCAAGGCCGCCTACGTCCAGGTCAACCTCGCCGGCAACCAGGGTGAGACGCTGGCCAACGAATCGGTGGCTGCAGTACGCAAGATCATCGACGACTCGCACCCGCCTGCGGGGGTGAAAGCCTATGTCACCGGCCAAGGTCCGCTCACCACGGACATGAACGAGGCCGGCGACAAGAGCATGGTCAAGATCACCTTCGTCACCATCGCAGTGATCGCGGTGATGCTGATCGTCGTCTACCGGTCGTTCGCCACCATGCTGCTGATGCTGATCGTGGTGCTGTTGGAGATGTCCGCCGCGCGTGGTGTGGTGGCCGCGATCGGCCACGCCGGGATGCTCGGTTTGTCGACGTTCTCGGTGAGCTTGCTGACCTCGTTGGCCATCGCGGCGGGAACCGACTACGCCATCTTCCTCGTCGGCCGTTATCAGGAGGCCAGACAAAAGGGCCAAGAGCGAGAAAATGCCTATTACACGGCATTTCACGGTGTCGGCCATGTCATCCTCGGTTCCGGTCTCACCGTTGCCGGCGCCATGCTCTGCCTGCACTTCACCCGCTTGAACTACTTCAGCTCCATGGGTGTCCCCAGCGCCATCGGCATGTCCGTGGTGGTGCTGGCTTCTCTCACGCTCGCGCCGGCGATGCTGGTGGTCGGTAGCCGGTTCGGCTTGCTCGACGCCAAGCGCGAGATCCGCTCGCGGGGTTGGCGCAGGCTCGGCACCTCGGTGGTGCGCTGGCCGGTGCCGATCCTCGCCGCCGCCATCGCCGTGGCGCTCGTCGGGCTGCTGGCGCTGCCCGGCTACAAGACGTCCTACAACGAGCGGCTCTACATCCCCAAGGATCTGCCGTCCAACGTCGGATATGCCGCCGCGGAACGCCATTTCACGGCTGCCCGGATGAATCCAGATCTGCTGCTCGTCGATGCGGGACGGGACCTGCGCAACCCAGCCGACATGATCGTGCTGGACAAGATCGCCCGTGAGCTGATCCGCGTACCCGGCGTCGCCCGCGTGCAGAGCATCACCCGGCCGCTGGGCCGTCCCATCGCGCACAGCTCGGTGCCCTTCCAGGTGAGCATGCAATCGGTGTCGATGACCGAGAACCTGCAGTTCCTCCGCGAGCGCATGGGCGACATGAACACGCTGACCGATGATCTCGGCCGGATGATCGTGATCATGGAGAACATGCTGGGTCTGATGAACCGGATGACCGGTATCACCCACGAACTCACCGCGAGCATGAACGACATGCAGGCCAGCACCAACGAAATGCGGGATCACATGGCTGATTTCGATGATTTCATGCGGCCGATGCGGAACTACCTGTACTGGGAACCGCACTGCTACGACATCCCGATGTGCCAATCCATGCGCTCACTGTTCGACGGGCTCGACGGCATCGACACCATGACCGAGACCCTCTCGGAATCGGTGAAGAACATGAACGAGATGGACCAGCTGATGCCTCAGCTGGTGGCGCAGCTACCACCGATGATCGCCATCTCGAAGTCCATGCAGGGCACCATGAAGACGATGTTCAGCACGTTCAACGGGCTGGTCGACCAGATCGGCAAGATGACCGACACGGCATCGGTGATGGGCCAGGCATTCGACGACGCACGCAACGACGACTCGTTCTACCTGCCGCCCGAGGCGTTCGACAACCCGGACTTCAAGCGCGGGCTTGACCTGATGGTCTCGCCGGATGGTCAGGCCGCGCAGTTCATCATCACCCACGACGTGGATCCGGCCACCTCCGAAGGAATTTCGCACGTCGACCCGATCCTGAAGACGGCGCGCGAGGCCATCAAGACGACGCCGCTGGCCGACGCCAAGATCTACCTCGGCGGCACCGCGGCCACCTACAAGGACATCCAGGTCGGCGCCCAGTGGGATCTGCTGATCTCGGCCTGCGGCGCAATCACGTTGATCTTCATCGTGATGCTGTTGATCACCCGCGCCCTGATCGCGTCATTCGTGATCGTCGGCACCGTGATCCTTTCTCTGGCAGCATCGTTCGGCCTGTCGGTCCTGGTGTGGCAGTACCTGCTCGGAATCGACCTGCACTGGATGACGCTGGCGTTCTCGGTCATCATCCTGCTGGCGGTCGGATCCGACTACAACCTGCTGGTGGTCTCACGGATGAAGGAAGAGGTCAGCGCTGGCATCAACACCGGCATCATCCGGGCCATGGGAGCCACGGGTGGCGTGGTCACCGCGGCCGGCCTCGTGTTCGCCTTCACCATGGCTTCGATGGCCACCAGTGATCTGATCGCGATCGGCCAGGGCGGCACCACCATCGGCCTGGGCCTGCTGTTCGACACCCTTGTCGTTCGCTCGCTGATGACTCCCACAATTGCCGCGATCCTGGGCCGCTGGTTCTGGTGGCCGCTACCGATACGCCAGCGGCCGGCGCGTTTTCTCTCCGATCGGACCACACCGATACCGGTGGCGAGAATGTCGTGACCCGCGTCGATACCATCGACGCATGAGCACAGGCGAGCTCTCGGCCACCCAGGCGCGCACCCGTGGTGCGATCATCGAGGCCGCCGCCGCGGTCCTAGCTGACGACCGGACCGCGACGTTGCCCGATATCGCCAACGCGGCCGGGGTCGGCCGCACCACCGTGCACCGCTACTTCCCCGACCGGGAATCTCTGATCAACGCGACGATTGTCGACTCGGTACAGGTCGTGACCAACGCCGTGGCCGCTGCCGCACCTGAGGACGGCTGCGCGGTCGAGGCCATGCGGCGCGTCATCAACGCGATGATCTCCGTCGGCAACCGACTGCTGTTCCTGTTCGACGACCCGAATGTTCTCCGCGGCCTGCCACCCGAGGCGGTGCCGGACAACAGATATCTCACCAGCCTGATCGAACGCGGCCAGGCCGAGGGCGTGTTCGATCCGGAGTCGAGCACCCAGTGGCTCGAACACGCGCTCTACGGTCTGGTGATGTGGGCCTGTCAGGACTCCAAGGACGGCCTCATGCCGCAACACGCGGCCGCACCCGCCGTCATCCGCACCTTCGAGCGCGGCGTGCGTTGCCGCGACTGACTCAGCGCACCCCTCGATGCGCCCCGAACTCCTCGGCGAGGAACGCCAGCAGCACGTCGTTGAACTCGCCGGCATGGCTGATCGGGATTCCGTGGGGCCCACCGGCGATGACGTGTAGGCGGCTGTCGCGCAACGCCTCGTGGGTGCGTAGCCCGGACCCCTCGAACGGCACAGTCGTGTCGGCATCCCCGTGAATCACCAGACTGGGCACCGTGACTCGTGGCAGGTCCTCGCGGAAGTCGGTATTGCCGAAGGCGGTGAGACAGGCGAGCGCGGCGTGCTTGTTGGCCTGGCCACACATCGCCAGCGTCTCCCGGCGCCGATCCTCGCTGATCACCAGTTCTCCGTTGACCGAGAAGACATCGGTCATCAACTGGTCGTAGAACCCATCCTGATTCTTCGTCAGCGACATCGCCATCTGGGCCGCCTCCGCCTTACCCAGCGGCCCGGCGGGATTGTCGCGAGAATGCAGCATGCAGGGAGTCACCGACGACGCAAACACCGCGCTGCGGACCCGTGCGGTGCCTTTGCGGGCGCAATAACTGGCCACTTCTCCCCCACCCATCGAGAAGCCGACCAGTGTCGCATCATGCAGGTCCATTTCCTCCATCAATGCCGACAGGTCATCCGACAGGGATTCGTAGGTGTATCCCACCAACGATGTGTCGCTGCGACCGAAGCCTCGGCGGTCATAGGTGATCACCCGGTAGCCGGCGGCTGTCAGCGCCTCGACCTGTGGAGCCCAGGACTCCCCGGTGAGCGGCCAGCCATGGATCAACACCACGGGCCGTCCGTCACCACCGGTGTCCTCGACGTGCAGATCGATCGATCGAAGCAGACCGCGATATGCGGTGATCGCCGTCATGGGCAGCATCCCTCCAGCCGTGTCGGTATCCGGTCAGCTCAGTGCATTACCCAGACACCTCCGGCCGAAACCTGCTCGGACTACCGGCTTCGCTGAGCGGTCACCGCCGCCAGAACAGATGATGGGTGACCGCGCCGCCGGGGCTCGGCACCACGTCATGGTGGAACCGGTCGTTCAGCTCATCGGGCGACTCCCACAGCCGCGACCCGCTGCCCAACTCGATCGGCGACACCGCCACATGCAGGGTGTCGATCAGGTCGGCGTCGAGGAACTCCCGGATGGTGCTCGCTCCCCCGCCCAATCGGACGTCCTTGCCCTGCGCGGCGCTGCGGGCCTGCTCCAGAACCGTCGCCGGATCCGCGTCTACGAAATGGAAGGTGGTGTCGGACAGGGTCAACGACGGCCGCTCGTAGTGGGTCATGACGAACACCGGAGTGTGGAACGGCGGCTCCCCGCCCCACCAGCCCTGCCAGTCGGCGTGATCCTCCCACGGACCGCGGTACGGACTGAACTTGTTGCGGCCCATGATCTCGGCGCCGATGTTGTGGTGGAAGTCCCTCGTGAGGTAGTCGTCCAGGCCGCGACTGCCGCCCGGCTCCGTCCGGTTGGGCCAGCTCGCCGTGGCACCGGCCCAGGCGAACATCTCGCCCGGTTCGGCATGACCGAACGGTCGCTCGAAACTCTGGTTCTCGCCGGCGCCGAACCCGTCGCCGGAGACGTTGAAGTTCTGGACCTTGAGCAGCTGGGCCACGCGTTCTCTCCCGTTCAGTCAACAATGGATGCTGATTGGACTTGAGAAGAGAGTAGAACTCATCGCACGCGGCGGACGCTACCGCGTGGCCTCCAATTGACGACGGACTTCGAGGCGACGCAGTTTCCCCGACGAGGTGCGTGGCAACGACCCCGGTGACATCAACACCACGTCTGCGGGCGTGACACCGCACACGGACACCACGCGCCGGATCACGGCGCTGCGGGTGGTGTCCTGTTCGGTCCCGATGAACTCCGCAGCCACCAGCAGACGCGATTGCGCGGCGCCGGATTCCGTGCCGACGGCGACGACCGCCCCTTCGCGGACACCGTCCACCTCGCCGACGACCTGTTCGATCTCGGTGGGAAAAATGTTGCGCCCGGCGATCGTGATGACCTCCTTGGAGCGTCCACAGATCACCAATGCACCGTCAACGAGGTAGCCGATGTCGCCGGTCGGGAACCACTGGCCGCTGCTCCCGGCATCGACCGGTGTGTTCCCCAAATAGGACGTCATCATCGAGGAACCACGGATCTCGACCTCGCCAGACGCGCCGGTCTCATCGTGCGCAGACGGGACGATGCGGATCTCCATGCCCGGCACCGGACGCCCCAGCAACGCGTAGCGTCGGCCGGTGGCAGGGGTGTCTTGGGCCACGGGGGCACTGATGCGCAGGCCTTCCCCGGGCGCGGGAATGGTCACCGCACAGGTTGCCTCGGCCATCCCGTACGCGGGCGCCATGGCTCGCGCGTCGAATCCGAACCTGCTCATTCCGACGGCAAACCGATCGACACCGGCACAGTCGACGGGCTCACCACCGTTGATCGCGATGCGCACCGCACCGAGGTCGACGTCGGAGACGCGGTTGGCGAAACGGCCGAGTACCGAGTAGCCGAAGTTCGGTCCGGCGGTGAACGTCGCGCACGATTCGGACAGCCATTCCGCCCACCGCAGTGGCGCAGCCGAGAAGGCGCCCGTGGGCGCCAGCCACAGCGGCATACCCGACATCGTCGACGCCAACACCATCGCCAGGCCCATGTCGTGATAGACCGGCAGCCAGGAACATCCGACATCGTTGCGGCTCAACGACAATCGCTGCGTGACGGCCAGAATGTTGTTGAGCACCGCCTCGGGCGCCAGCATCGCAGTCCGCGGCGTGCCGGTGGACCCGGCTGTGCCCTGCAGGATCGCCACCTCCGCGTTATCGGGATACCGAAGCTGTCCCGATGTCGATGTCCGTGCGGCATCGGCGACATCGCACACGGTCAGCGGTGAGCCGGCATCCCGCAACAGCTGCAGGGTGGTGCCGTAACTGAACACCGTCGTCACGCCGATGCTGCTGAACCGGGACATCGTGGCTCGTGCCCACTCGGACGGTTCGGCACCACGCTGGGGACGGGGCAGCAGCGATACACCCGAACCCGCCAGCCACGAGCCCTGTATGGCGGCAATCAATTCCACCGTCGGTTCGCCCACGAGACCAACCGCGCCCGGCTGGTCACGGCCCAGCAGGTAGGCCGCAATGTGCTCGGCGAGCCCGTGTACTTCCGGCCAGGGGCGGCGCTGCCAGGTATCGGTGTCGCGATCCAGGACCACCAGATCATGCGGTGAGCCGACCATCGCCTCCCGCAGAGCACCTGCGAGCGGGTTCACGCTGCACTCCTCTGGTCGATCACCGACTGCAGATCGCCCACGGTGCTGCAGGTGATGAGGTCCTCCTCGCTGAGCTGCACACCGAACTTCTCCTCGATGGTCACCAGTCCCACCGCGAAAGAAACCGAATCCATGCCGAGGTCGTCGACGAGACGCGTACTGGCACTAAGTGTTTGACATGGGAGTTCGAGATCGTCGCGCAGAATCGAGACCAGCCCGTCGGATACGGCGGTCGATGCGGATGAATCGGTAGTGGTCATGTGTGATACCCGGCCGGCCGAAGCGGCCGGCCTCACCTTTCGTTTGCGTACTGGAGCGGTAGATTCGGATGGAATCGACTGTCAGTCAGTCGGTTTGACAAAACTCGGTGCGGGCCAGCGCGTGCGGGCAGTGTCCCGGTCAAGTTGGTAGAGCGCCATCCTGCGGTTGGACATCTCGTGTTCTCCGAGGAACCGACAACCGGCGAACTCGCACAACCCACGCACGGTGGTGTTGCGGTGGTCAGGGTCGAACATGATCCGCTCACAATCGGGATCGGCGGCCAGGACACTGGTGACAATCTTGGGCAGCAGCATCGGGCCGAGGCCCCGGTTGACAAGCTCTTCGTCGGCTATCGCCCCGTGCAGGCCGAGATCGTGCGGTTCACTATCATATCGGTCGGCAATGGAATCCTTGGCAGCACGATAGATTTCGAGATATCCACGCGCCACGCCGCCGATGCTCAGGACGAGCGGCAGTGAATAATCGCCCTCTAGTTGGGCTTTCAGATGTTTACGCCAGCGCTGCACCGGCCAGTCATATTCCCAGGTCTTCGCCAGGTGCGGACGGTTCATCCACTCTGCGATCATTCCGGCATCGTCACCGGTAGCTACCCGAATCTTGCTCGGTGGCAACAGCCGCGGAACCGGCGGTCCCGGTGCGCGCCGCACCGCCTCGGAAACATTCTTGAGTTCCCTTGGCAGCACCGGGTAGTCATCCAGCCGCGACGCGTTGGTCACGCCGTTCGCCGTGGCCGAGTCAATGAAATACCAGTTGCGCTGTGCTGCAGCACTTCATCACACGTCAAAGCCCATCCCCCTGTCTCGGGCGCAGGTCGGGGGCGCCACGTCAGTGGGGCGCCACGCTCAAACCCGCAGCCTCCTTCGATCAGCGAGGCGAGCCTAACCAATGAATTTCCTATGATGGGGCCTCCCCTTTTCGGAGCGTGCACCCCCTCATCGGCGGCCTGAAACAGCCGTCAATATTCGGCGCGAACTTCAAAAGTGCCGAGCAACAGTATTTTTCGCGCTCTCAGCAACCGGTGCACTGCCTCCAGGCGCGGCGAGTAATTTGACGTTGACGATACGGGCCGCTGCGACCCGATCGGTCCGTCACGGCGAACAGCGCTGCCACGTGGCCGGAGTGGTTATGGTCGACTTTCCTCATCGCCGGGCTCATCGCAGCCAAGTCTGCGCGTCGCCGGCCAGCACCGAACACAGCCGAAATCCAGAAAACAACCGTTGTGGGCCCGTTCGGTGGCGGCGGTCAACCCCAGATCGCCTGCAGCATCGTGATGGTGTCCAGTGTCTCGACGACGTCGTGCACCCGGATGACATCGACGCCGGCGGCCCAGGCCGGCGCGATCACGGCCAGCGAGCCGGCCAGCCGATCAACGACTTCGCGGCTGGTGACGCGGCCGATGAATGTTTTTCGACTGACACCGAGCAGCACCGGAAATCCGTAGGTGCACAGTTCAGGGAGCCGCCGCAGCAATTCCAGACTGTGCTCGGTCGATTTCCCGAATCCGATGCCCGGGTCGATCCACACCGGCCCGGCACCACCGGCGGTGGCCGTTTGTGCGACCCCGGTGACCAGGCTCGCCACCTCACTGACCACATCCTCATACTCGGGGAACACTCCGGCGAGGACGGGCACCGTGTGCGAGTGCATGCTCACGTACCCGACGCCGAGCCTCCCGGCAAGGTCATAGAGTTTGCCCGAGACGTCGTTGATGATGCCTGCCCCCGCCCGCACCGCTGCCTCGGCCACTTCACGATTGC
This sequence comes from Mycobacterium shunyiense, assembly GCF_058270035.1. Lineage (NCBI taxonomy): Bacteria > Bacillati > Actinomycetota > Actinomycetes > Mycobacteriales > Mycobacteriaceae > Mycobacterium > Mycobacterium shunyiense. The sequence goes on from NZ_JBZDPT010000047.1 coordinate 570,628, forward strand.
GGGTGTCCACCGACACCGTGCCCAGATCCGACAACCCGGCGACGACGGGCAGCACACGAGCGAGTTCCTCGTCGACTGAAACCGGCACCGCACCCGGTCTCGTCGATTCACCCCCGACATCCACCGCCCACGCACCGGCTTCGAACATGCGCCGTCCGGCCGCCACCGCGAGTGCGGAGACATCGAATCTGCTGTCGACCCAGAATGAATCGGGCGTGGCATCCAAGACGCCCATCACCCGCATCGGGGTGGGACAGGATCGTGCGTTCATCCCGGTCTGCTCAGGAGGACTGCCTGGGCGACCAGTAAGCCAGCATCTCGGCGAACGTTTCGAACGCGGGTCTCGAAACGCCGTATGGCGCTTCGAAATGCAGACTCACCGGGTAACCCAGGTCGACCACTCCATCGATGACCCGCTTGTAGAGGTCAACCAATTGTCGCCGTTTGGCTGCGGGTTCACCGGCTGCCAACGATCTGACGAAGTCCTGTTCCTGCGCGACGGCTTCATTGCCCGGGTCCTGGATCAGCCAGTCGATGAGGCCGACTCTGGTCTCGACCTTCGGCACGAAACCGAACGACAACAGCACCTCTGGCCGGTGATCGCTCGACCGCGCGAAATCGCCGAGGAAACCGACCACCGCGTCCGAGTACAGCAACTGGGTCATGGCGAAGGTGGCGCCCTTGTCGCATTTGAACGAGAACCGGCTCTCTTCGCCGGCGCGGGTGGGGATGAGGATCACGCCACGGTTGGCGACCAGGCCGTCGAATTTGGCCAAGGCGTCGGCCGGTGCGACACCCGTGCCGTCGCCGTCGTTCATGGAGCGGGGCACGCCGACGAAGATCACGCCGTCGAACCCGGACTCGCCGAGGCCGGTCAACCGCTGACGTAGCGCCGTTTCGTCGGAGAACGAGGTGACCTGCGTGCACAGGCCACGGACACCCGGCAGCTCGGGTTGCAGGATCGACCAGTAGTCGAGGACGTCCATCTTGGGTTTCATCTCGATGGGTCGGTCGTCGTCTTCGGCGATCATTCCCGGGATCATGACGTGACCGAGACGTCCTCCCACGCCGAACTCGGCGGAGAGCCGCGCCACCTTCTGCGCTTCGGCTACGGCATCGCCCGTTGCCCGATCGAGATTGGGTGGCACCAACTCGAGCGCGACGGTTCTCATGGACACAAGTACCTACTGACCCACGACGACCAGGAGGTCGCCGCCTTCGACTTGCGCGGTCGGGGCGACCGCGATTCTGGTGACGGTGCCGGATTCCGGTGCCGTGATCGCCGCTTCCATCTTCATCGCCTCGATGGTGGCGATGGACTGGCCGGCCTCGACCGCGTCCCCTTCGGTGACATTGACTGTGACCACCCCGGCGAACGGCGCACCGATGTGGGCTGGGTTGGCCCGATCGACCTTCTCGGCTACCGGGACCTCGCTGGCAATACTGCGGTCCCGCACCACAATCGGTCGTAATTGTCCGTTGAGGATGCACATCACTGTCCGCATTCCTCGCTCATCGGGTTCGGAGATTGCCTCCAGCCCGATCAGCAGTTCGACGCCGGGTTCGAGTTTGACCCGGTGCTCCTCACCGTGACGCAGACCGTAGAAGAACTGGTTGGCGCTCAGACGTGAGGTATCGCCGTACTCGTCGCGATGCGCCTCGAACTCCGCTGTAGGGCCCGGGAACAGCAGCCGATTCAAGGCGGCCTGACGCTTCGGCCCCGGCGCAGCCAGCACCGTTTCGTCCTCGGCGGACAATTCCTGGATCGACTTGGCCGGGCTCCGGCCGTTCAGCGCCTTGGTCCTCAGCGGTTCCGGCCAGCCGCCCGGGGGCTCTCCGAGTTCGCCTCGCAGAAAACCGATCACGCTGTCCGGGATGTCGTATCGAGCCGGGTCGGCGGCGAAGTCGTCGGCGTCGATACCCGCGCCCACCATCGCCAGTGCCAAATCGCCCACGACCTTGCTCGATGGGGTGACCTTCACCAGCCGTCCCAACATTCGGTCCGCGGCGGCGTAGTTCGCCTCGATGTCCTCGAAGCGGCCGCCCAGACCGAGCGCGATGGCCTGCTGACGGAGATTGCTCAACTGTCCGCCCGGGATCTCGTGCGTATACACCCGGCCCGTCGGAGAAGGAGGGCCCGAGGCCGCGACATCAAATGGCGCATATACCTTCCGCAACGCCTCCCAGTAGGGCTCCAGGTCGCACACTGCGTCGAGCGAGACGCCGGTGTCGTACTCGGTGTGCGCGGCGGCGGCCACGATCGAGGACAACGCCGGCTGACTTGTCGTGCCCGCCAATGGAGCTGCGGCACCGTCGACAGCATCGGCGCCGGCCATCCAGGCCGCCACATAGGTGGCCAACTGCCCACCCGGACTGTCGTGGGTGTGTACGTGCACCGGAAGGTCGAACCGCGATTTCAGAGCCGACACCAGCGTCGCGGCCGCCGGCGCCCGCAGCAAGCCCGCCATGTCCTTGATGGCCAGAACGTGCGCGCCGGCCTCGACGATCTGCTCGGCCAGACGCAGGTAGTAATCCAAGGTGTACAGCGACTCACGCGGATCGGACAGGTCGCCGGTGTAGGACATCGCAACTTCGGCGACCGTGGTTCCGGTGTTGCGGACCGCGTCGATGGCCGGACGCATCGAGTCCAGGTTGTTCAGCGCGTCGAAGATCCGGAAGATGTCCACCCCGGTGGCGGCCGCCTCATCGATGAACGCACGCGTCACGGTCTCCGGGTACGGCGTGTACCCCACGGTGTTTCGGCCCCGCAACAACATCTGCAGACAAATGTTGGGCAGCGCTTCGCGCAGCGCCGCCAGCCGCTCCCACGGATCCTGCTTGAGGAACCGGAGTGAGACGTCATAGGTGGCACCGCCCCAGCACTCGACGGACAGCAGCTGCGGCATGGTCCGGGCGATGTACGGCGCGACCCGCAGCAGGCCGCTGGTGCGCACCCGGGTCGCCAGCAGCGATTGATGGGCATCGCGAAAGGTGGTGTCGGTGATGCCGACAGCACGACTGTCGCGCAGCCAGGAGGCGAACCCTTCCGGCCCCAGCTCGGTCAGGCGCTGCTTGGATCCCGACGGCGGGGCCACGCTCAAATCACACGCGGGGAGCTTGTCGCGCGGATACACCGCCGAGGGTCGCGGACCGTGAGGCTGGTTGACCGTCACATCGGCCAGATAGTTGAGGATCCTGGTGCCCCGGTCGGCACTGCCGCGTGCAGTCAGCAGTTCGGGTCGTTCCTCGATGAAGGACGTCGTCACCCGCCCGGCCACGAAGTCGGGGTCCTCCAGGACCGCGGCCAGTAACGGGATGTTGGTCGATACTCCACGAATCCGGAACTCCGCGACCGCGCGTCGGGCCCGCGCCACTGCCGTCGAAAAGTCTCGTCCCCGACAGGTCAGCTTCACCAGCATGGAATCGAAATGCGCGGCGACCTCAGCGCCGAGGTTGGTGCCGCCATCCAACCGGACGCCGGCGCCGCCCGGTGAGCGGTATCCGGTGATGCGTCCGGTGTCAGGACGAAAACCGTTCGAGGGGTCTTCGGTGGTGATCCTGCACTGCAGGGCCGCACCGCGAATCTTCAACGCGTCCTGAGTGAGTCCGAGATCAGCCAGGGACTCCCCGCCCGCGATGCGCAGCTGACTCGACACCAGGTCGACATCGGTGATCTCCTCGGTCACCGTGTGCTCGACCTGAATCCGGGGATTGCACTCGATGAACACGTGGCGCCCCTGCTCATCGAGCAGGAATTCCACCGTACCGGCGCACGAGTACCCGATCTGACGAGCGAACGCCACCGCGTCGGCACAGATCCTTTCCCGCAGTTCGGGATCCAGATTTGGGGCGGGCGCCAGCTCGATGACTTTCTGGTGACGCCGTTGCACACTGCAGTCACGCTCGAAGAGGTGGATCACGTTGCCCTGCGTGTCGGCCAGGATCTGTACCTCGATGTGGCGCGGGTTGATCACCGCCTGCTCGAGGAACACCGTGGGATCCCCGAACGCCGACTGTGCCTCCCGGCTCGCGGCCTCGATCGCGTCCTTCAGGTCGGCCGGGTCGTTGACCTTCCGCATCCCCCGGCCCCCGCCACCGGCAACCGCTTTGACAAACACCGGGAAACTCATCGATTCGGCGGCTGCCAGCAGTTCCGAGATCGAACTCGACGGCGCAGACGACGCCAGCACCGGGAGTCCGGCCCTGCGGGCCTCGGCGATGGCCCGGGCCTTGTTGCCAGTCAGCTCCAGCACGTCGGCCGAAGGCCCCACGAACGCGATACCGGCCTGATCGCATGCCCGGGCCAGCTCAGGGTTCTCAGAGAGAAACCCATAGCCGGGATAGATCGCATCGGCGCCCGCATGGAGAGCGACCCGGATGACCTCATCGACCGAAAGATAGGCCCGGACCGGATGTCCTTCCTCGCCTATCTGATACGACTCGTCGGCTTTCAGCCGGTGCTGAGAATTACGGTCCTCGTACGGATAGACCGCGACCGTTGCGAGACCGAGCTCATAGGCCGCGCGAAACGCACGGATCGCGATCTCTCCCCGGTTGGCGACCAGAACCTTGTCGACCACTGTTTCCTTTCCTATCCCGCGAGCAGACGTGTAGGTACCCGTAGGGAGTGCTTTCCGGGTACCTACACGTCTGCTCGCCGGAAAACGGGCGAACTAAGCCAGGACCCGTTGCGGGTGCCCGCTGTATTCGCTGAGTGGCCGGATGAGCGCGTTGGAGGCCGCCTGTTCCATGATGTGGGCCGTCCAACCGGTGATCCGGCTCATCACGAAAAGCGGTGTGAAGCTGGGAATGTCGAACCCCATCAGGTAGTACGCCGGGCCGGTCGGGAAGTCCAGGTTGGGCTTGATCCCAGTGGCGGCGAGCATGTTCTGCTCCAGGCGCTCGTAGAGGTCGAGCCAACGCTGACCGTCGCGCACCGCAGCGACCTGCTGGAGTGCGGCCTTCATGGTCGGTACCCGGGAATCGCCGTTCTTGTAGACCCGGTGCCCGAATCCCATCACCTTGTCCTTGCGGGACAGCTTGCCGTGCAACCATTCCGCGGCGTTCTCGGCGCCGCCGATCTCCAGCATGTCGTGCATGACAGCCTCGTTGGCCCCGCCGTGCAATGAGCCCTTCAGCGCACCGATCGCCGCTGTCACCGCGCTGTAGATATCGGACTGCGTCGAGGTGACCACCCGCGCCGCGAACGTCGAGGCGTTGAAACTGTGCTCGGCGTAGAGGACCATCGACTGCTCGAACGCCTTGACGATCACCGGATCCGGCACCTCGCCGAAGCACATGTTGAGGAAGTTCTCCGAGTAGTCCATGTGGCTGTGCGGGGCAATCGGTTCCAGGCCGCGACGCCGGCGCATATCGGCGGCGACGATGGTTGGCAGCACCGCGAACATCCGCAACGACTTCGCGAAGTTGGCCGAAGGGGCGCTGTCGTCCTCCTCCGGGTCTTCCGCACCGAGATAGCTGATCGCGGTCCGGACCACGTCCATCGGATGGCAGGTGTCGGGAATCTTGGCGAGCAGCGACTGCATCGAGCGGTCGATGCGGCGCGAGGCCCGTTCACGCTGGGAGAACAGGGCCAGCTCCTGATCCGTGGGGAGTTCACCGTGCCACAGCAGGTAGGCGACCTGCTCGAAGCTGCAGTGCGCGGCAAGATCCTGCACGGCGTAGCCCCGGTAGGTCAGGGAGTTGGTTTCCGGGACCACCTTGGAGATCGCGGTGGTGTCGACTACCACGCCGGCCAGGCCCTTGTGGATGTTCGGCTTGACTGTGTCGTTCGCGGTAGCGGTCATCGTGTCGCCCCTTGCAGCGAGAAGTTGTAGATATCCGAGTCGAACTGGTTGTAGTCGTTGTAACGCAGGAGCTCGTAGAGCCGGCTCCGATGCTGCATCTGGTCGAGAAGTCCGGATTGTGTTCCTGCCGAGTCGATCTCGCGCAACCCGACCTCGACGGCCTGCATCGCCAGGCGCAGCGTGGTAACCGGGTAGATCACCATGTTGTAACCGATCTCCGACAGCTGCCGAGTAGTCAGCAGTTCGGACTTGCCGAACTCGGTCATGTTGGCCAGCAGTGGAACGTCCACTGCCTCACGGAACTGTTCGAAATCCGCCGGGGTGTGCAGAGCCTCGGTGAAGATCAGGTCGGCGCCGGCGTCGGCGTAGGCCTTGGCCCGGTCGATCGCCGCGGGAATCCCCTCGATCCCCGCGGCGTCGGTACGGGCACAGACGATGAAGTTGGGATCGCGCCGTGCCGAGACGGCAGCACGCAACCGCTTGACCATCTCCGCGGTCTCCACCACGGCCTTGCCGTCGAGGTGTCCGCACCGCTTCGGGTTCACCTGGTCTTCCAGGTGCAGCCCGGCCAGGCCCGCATCTTCGAGCAGTGTCACGGTGCGGGCCGCGCTCATCGGTTCCCCGAAGCCGGTGTCGGCATCGATGAGCGTCGGAAGGTCGGTGGCCGAAGCGATCTGGGCACCACGGCCTGTCACCTCGGTCAGCGTCGTCAACCCGATGTCGGGCAGGCCCAGGTCTGCGGACAAGACCGCGCCGGAGACATAGACGCCGTCGAAGCCGATCTCGGCGACGAGCTTGGCCGCCAGCGGCGAGAATGCCCCCGGAAAGCGCAGGAGCCGACCCGATTCCAACCCGCGGCGGAACTTTCGGCGCTTCTCCGAGGCAGGGACCGCAGAGCCGAGCAGCCCGCCCGCGCTCATCTCAAGCCCGCTACTCTCCGCGCAAGCGCTCATCGGAAAATCCCCGAGGGAATCGTCGGCGCCTTGTCCAACACCCGTGGATCGACGCGGACATTCAGGGCACCGAGTCCACCGGACTTGGTCGCCGAGACATTCTCGACGGCAGACAGGAAGCGCTTCTGCTCCTCGGCTTCGACGACGCCCTCCGCCAATTCGGCGAACTTGGCGACGTACTGCTCGCGCTCGAAAGGCCGTGCGCCGAGCGGGTGGGCATCGGCGACCGCGAGCTCGTCGACGATGGTCTCGCCGCTCTTGAGCGTGACGACGGCCTTGGCGCCGAATGCCTTCTCGGCCGGATCGTTGGAGTGATAACGCCGGGTCCACTCCGGGTCTTCGACCGTGGAGATCTTGCGCCACAACTCGATGGTGTCGGGCCGGTGCGCGCGCTCGGGGGCGTAGGACCGCTCGTGGTGCCAGGTACCGTCCTGCAGCGCGACCGCGAAGATGTACATCACCGAGTGGTCGAGCGTTTCCCGCGACGCGTCGGGGTCGAACTTCTGCGGATCATTGGAGCCGGTGCCGATCACGACGTGAGTGTGGTTGCTGGTGTGCAGCACGATCGTGGCGATCTGATCCAAATCGCCGATGCGCTCGCGCATCCGGCGGGCCAGGTCGATCGGCGCCTGGCTCTGATACTCCGCCGAATGCTCCTTGGTGTAGGTGTCCAGGATGGCGCGCTTGGGTTCGCCCGGGCCGGGCAGCGGAACCTGGTAGGTGTGGTTCGGGCCGGACAGCATCCAGGCGATCACACCGTCCTCGCCCTCCCAGATCGGGGCGGGCGAGCCCTCGCCGCGCATCGCCCGGTCCACGGCCTCGACCGCGACCTTGCCGGCCCACGCCGGTGCGTAGGCCTTCCAGCTGGAGATCAGCCCCTTGCGGGACTGGCGGGTGGCAGTGGTGAGATGTAGCGCCTGACCGATTGCGGCGTAGATGGTTTCGGGATCGAGTCGCAACATGGTGCCCAGGCCGGCGGCGACCGACGGGCCCAGATGCGCGACATGATCGATCTTGTGCTGGTGCAGGCAGATGCCCTTGACCAGGTCGACCTGCACCTCGTAGGCCGTGGCGATCCCGCGGATCAGGTCCGATCCGCCCACGCCGAGCTGCTGTGCCACCGCGACCAACGCCGGGATGTTGTCGCCTGGGTGCGAGTATTCGGCGGCCAGGAAAGTGTCGTGGAAGTCCAGCTCGCGAACGGCGACGCCGTTGGCCCACGCCGCCCACTCGGGCGAAACCGTGCCGTCGACTCCGAACACCGTGGCTCCCCGCGGGGTCTTGTGGGCGAGTGCCTGCGCACGGGCCACCGTCACCGGCCGGCGGATCACCGACGCGGCCGATACCGCGGCGTTGTCGATGATGCGGTTGATCACCATCGCCTCGGTCTCAGGCAGTACGTCCACCGGGTCTGCCGCGATCTCGGCGATCTTCCAAGCCAAGTGCTCGGTGCGGGGGAAGTCCTCGGCGCTGCGTCGGGTTCTGACGTCGTGTTCAAGCATGTTCCGCACGGTACGCAGAGGCGATGACCAGCGGAAGTACCTGTAAATGCGTACTTTTGTGTCCTTGGATGACCATTTTTGCGAACGTTGCGAAACCCGATCGGGGTAGCGTCGGCAGCGTGACGAAGACATTCGCCGGCGCCCGTCTGCGACGGCTACGCGACGAGAGGGGCCTGACACAGGTCGCGCTGGCGCGCGCGCTGGGACTGTCGACGAGCTACGTCAACCAACTCGAGAACGATCAGCGTCCGATCACGGTCCCGGTGTTGCTCGCCCTGGCTGACCGCTTCGACCTGCCGACTCAGTACTTCACCCCCGATGCCGATGCCCGGCTGGTGTCGGATCTGCGCGAGATTCTGGCCGACGGCCCGACCACCTCGGCCCAGATCGAAGAGCTCGTCGCGCGCATGCCCGAGGTGGGCCAGGCAATGGTCACCATGCACCGCCGGTTGCACGACGCCACCGCCGAGCTGGAGGCTGTCCACGGCCGGACCAACTTGGATGCGCAAACCGGTACCCAACAGCCGATGCCGTTCGAAGAGGTACGTGATTTCTTCTACGACCGGCGCAATTACATCGATGCACTCGACCGCGCCGCCGAAGACCTGTTCACCCGTCACCGTCTCCAGATCGGCGGCCTCGACCGGCAACTGGCCGATCTGTTGTCCACGGAGTTCGGCATCTCGGTGATCGTGGACAACGGAGATGTCCTGGGGTCCAGCGTCAAACGCCGGTACCAGCCCGAAGCCGGCACACTCCACGTGGCGCGATGGCTGCTGCCGGGCCAGCGCGCATTCCAGCTCGCCACCCAGATTGCCTTGCTGCTGCACTCTGAGCTGATCAACTCCATCGTGGCCACCGACGACCAGTTGAGCTCGGAGGCAAGGGATGTCGCGCGGATCGGGCTGGCCAACTACTTCGCCGGCGCCCTGTTACTCCCCTACCGGATGTTCCTGTCCGCCGCCGAGGATCTGCGTTACGACATCGATCAGCTCGCCCGGCGGTTCGAGATGGGATTCGAGACGATCTGTCATCGGCTGTCCACTCTTCAGCGGCCGGATGCGCGTGGCGTACCGTTCATCTTCGTTCGCACCGACAGCGCGGGAAACATCTCGAAGCGGCAGTCCGCCACCGCCTTTCACTTCTCCCGGGTGGGCGGAAACTGTCCGCTGTGGGTGGTGCACCACGCTTTCTCCCGTCCCGGCGAGTTCTTGACCCAGGTCGCTCAGATGCCTGACGGCCGGAGCTATTTCTGGATCGCGAGAACCTCGGCGTCGGCACCGAGCCGATATCTGGGTACACCCAAGAGTTTCGCCATCGGGCTCGGCTGCGACCTGAGCCATGCCGACAAGCTCGTCTATTCGGCGGGCATCGATCTGAGCGATCCCGAGGCCACGGTGCCCATCGGCGCGGGTTGCCGGATCTGCGACCGCCCGGCCTGCCCGCAACGGGCGTTCCCCTACGTGGGCCGACCGGTGCAGGTCGACCCGCAGACCAGCAGCAATCTGCCCTACTCACCGACGGTGTGACCGGCGCTGTCGACGTTCGGGCGGCAGAGCCGAGCAGATGTGCAATCCGCGAGTTCAATGCGAGAGAATGGCCCGGTGGACTGCGTGGTGGCACGAGAGGCGCTTTCGGCGCGCCTGGATGGGGAGCGTGAGCCGGTCCCCTCTGCGCGCGTCGACGAGCATCTGCGTGACTGCCAGGAGTGTGCCAACTGGTACGACCGGGCCGGAGCGCTGGGGCTGCAATTGCGCGACCTGGCCGACACCGGACTGATCGGCGCAGTCAGCGGACGCCCGGACCGCGGGGCCGGCGCGCTGAGCGGACTCTGGCACCGGCTGAGCCCACACCTGCTGACCACCGCAATCATCACCATCGGGATCGTCCAGCTGGGCTTGGCGGTCGCGCAGGCGGCAGGCATCAATTTCGGGATGGTTGCAGCCCACCATGGCTCGGCCAGCGGAGCCCACCTGCTGAACGAGTCCACGGCGTGGTCCGCGGCGCTGGGAATCGCGACGATCGCGATGGCCTTCCGCCGTCGAATCGCGCCCGGTCTGGCGTGCGTGCTGGTGATCTACTGCGGATTCCTCACCTATTACGTGGTGTCGGATGCGCTGGCGGGACTCGTCACCCCGGTCCGGGTCCTGAGTCATGTCCCGGTGGCTCTGGCGGCGATCGTCTCGATGTGGGCGTCGCGCACCAAGCGACCGAACGACCCGTCGCCCAGGGCACACGGTGAAGATGACGAATCGGGCCCGGCCGCACCGACCCGTCGTCATCTCCGTGCCGCGGACGACCCGGCCGCCTGAGCCGCTTACACCATCACGCCGAACATGATCGCCATACCGGCGGCCATCATCGTCCGGCACAGTGTGCCGAAATGCGAGAACGGCGAAGTGTCGGACTGCTGACGTGCCGCGAAGTAGCGGTGCAGCCACACCGCGGCGGCAATCGTGAAACCAATGGTCAGCAGCCAGTTGACGGCAGGGATCCAGAGCGGCGGCTGCGCCGAGACGTGTTCCATGGCCATCGTCGTGCTGCCATGGTGTCCGGTCATGTGCATGGCGTGCATGTCCTGACCGCCCGCGGCGACCGTTTCGGTATGGCGCCCAAGCACATTGCCGTTCATGGCGGCGTACATCCAGGCCATCGCCAGCATCATTGCGGCGTGATAGCCGTCGATCACCCGCCCCTGGGTCGTTGCGGACCTCAGCACACCGGCCAGGAACCAGGCCGCGGCGACCAGGAAGAAAAACATCGGGCCGAGTGTGGGCAGTTCGGCCCCTCGCGGCCAGGCCATCACCATCATCGCGACGGCCATCGCCAGATGCAGCAGCTGGCTCATCACAGCGCTCGGCCGGCCACGCGAGCCCACCAACGCGTAGGCGCACTCGACCGCGCTCAACGCGAACAACCCCGTCACAACCCAGCGGAGTGCAAGATCGGCGATCATTCCGGGTCCTGTCTACAAGAGTGTCGGGCGGCTTCGTCTCTTGGTCGCAGACGAGAGTGCCAGAGTTCCCGCACCCATCAGCACTACGACACGTTGTCGTAGAATCGCATGGCCGCGACGTTCGGTTCGTTTCCGCGGCGGAAGGCCGGTTCGACTATGGCGCGAGTGCGCATGTCCACTGCGGCCGGGGTGTGGCGGGAACGCCTGACACTGCTCGGCATCGTCGCAGGTTGCACTGTGGTGTTGTCCATGAGCGGCGCGCACCTGGGCGCGCAGCGGCTGGCCGCTGCAGGCATCGCTGACCCGGGAACGGCCACCAGTGCAGCTCGGCTGCTCGGGCACTGGGCCGGCACTTTGGCTGCTGTGCTTTGCGTCGGAGCACTTGTCTGGATTGTGACGACCGCGACACCTCGCGACGACGGGCGGATCGACGCGGCATCCTTTCCGGTGCATCTGCTTGTCGAACGCATCGCCATTTTCTGGGCCTGCTGCGCCACCGCGATGATCGTCATCTCGGCGTCCGCCGACGCGGGGATTCCCATCGGCCGGCTTGTCGCCGGGCCCGGGCTCGGAAGCACCATCGCGGCCTCCGAGGTCGCCCGCGGCTGGTGCGTGACAGCGATATGTGCGCTGGTGTTGGCGGTCGGCGTGCGGTTCACCCTCCGCTGGATGGGTCATTGCGTGGCACTGCTGCCTGCGTTGATCGGCGTGATCGCGGTACCGGTGACCGGGAATGCCGGGCAGGGACCGGATCACGACATCGCCACGAGCGCCGTCATCGTGTTCTCGGTGGCGATGGCGGTGTGGGCCGGAACGAAGATCGTCTCCGCGGTACTGCAGGACGTCGTGTTCCGACGCCGGATCCAGGCGTTGCAACTGGCGTGCGGTGCGGTCACGATCGTCTACGGCGCCCTCCTGGCCACGCTGATGTTGGGCGGGTTGCCGATCCTGGGGTCGGCCTACGGGCGGGCCGTGGTGGTCGCCGGGGTGCTGCTGGTACTGGTGTGGGCCGGCGACGGCGTACTTCTGTTGGCTCGGCGCACGCCGTCGCGACTGGTCAACAGTGTGTCCGCGGCGGCCATGATCATCGTCACCGCCGCGGTGGCGCTCGCCGCGAACAGTGTGCCTCCCCGATTCACGGTCCACGAGTTCACCACGTGGGACGTCTTTTTGGGCTATCAGCTCGATGCGCCGCCGAGTCCGGTCAGCCTGATCACCGAGTGGCGGTTCGACCCCCTGATCGGGACCGCAGCCATCGTGCTTGCACTCGGCTACCTCGTCGCGGTGGTTCGGCTGCGGCGACGCGGTGACCAGTGGCCGGTGGGACGCACGATCGCCTGGTCTCTGGGTTGCCTCGCCTTGCTGATCACCACGAGCTCCGGAGTGCGGGCCTACGGATCAGCGATGTTCAGCGTGCACATGGGCGAACACATGGCGCTGAACATGTTCGTCCCGGTACTCCTGGTGCTCGGCGCACCTGTCACGCTCGCGCTGCGGGTGCTGCCCTCCGCGCCGAAAGGTGAAACGCCTGGTCCCCGCGAGTGGCTGGTGTGGTTCGTGCACGCCCCGGTGACGCGATTCCTGTCGCACCCCGTGACGGCGTTCCTCCTGTTCGTCGGATCGCTGTACCTCGTGTACTTCACGCCCCTGTTCGACACCTTGATCCGGTATCACTGGGGCCACGAGTTCATGAGCGTGCATTTCCTGCTGACCGGCTACCTGTATTACTGGGGGATCATCGGCATCGACCCCGGTCCGCGGCGACTCCCCTTCCTGGGGCGGCTCGGGCTCCTGTTCGCGGTGATGCCGTTCCATGCCTTCTTCGGTATCGCCACGATGACGATGACCTCGTCCCTGGGCGATAGCTTCTACAGGTCCGTCAATCTGCCTTGGTTGCAGAGCATTTCGGATGACCAACATATGGGCGGCGCCATCGCTTGGGGTTCGAGTGAGCTGCCGGTCGTCATCGTGGTGATTGCCCTGGTGGCCCAGTGGGCACGTCAGGACCGCCGGGCGGGTGCACGCGAGGACCGCCACAGCGATCGCGGGTACGACGACGAACTCGACGCCTACAACGCCATGCTGAGCGAGCTGGCCCGCAACCGGCGTTGACTCCTAGGTCATTCGGCCGCGTCGGAACCGCACGTGCAGTTGCTCCCGCAGGTGCAGTTTTCACACGTACAGTTCGGGTTGTCGCACTTGGTCGACTCCACGGTTTCATTGCTGGTCATGCATATGAGGTTACGCCCCAGGGGTGCCGATCACGCCACAACGGAACTAATCACGTCGTGCTCCCGACCAATCAGCAGGGCCATCGAGAACCGCAGTGCGCAACTGCCTCTCGTGCCCGCATTGAAGGCGTAGCTCTACGAGCCGTGGGGGGAACCACAACCATGCAGCAGTCGCATCGATTGCCCGCGCCCCGGGTGGAGCTGTGGGAGTGGCAGCGGCTGGGACGGTGTCGAGATTCCGGGCAGGCGATGTTCTTCTTCGGCCCGGACGGGGAAGATCGGCGCACCCGCAACCGACGGGTTCAGCAGGCCAAGCGGGTGTGCGCAGACTGCCCGGTACAGTCGACATGTCGTGACCACGCACTCGTCGCGGCCGAGCAGCACGGTATCTGGGCGGCCTGACCCCAAGCGAACGTGACGCGATTCTCGAGAATTCGCCGCCCCGCCACGCCCCTATAGTCCAGGTCAGGTAGTCAGACACATTGATGAGCGAGGTATCTCGGTGACGACGAGGCAGACCAGCAACACGGTCGAGGCCGAACTACGGGCGATCGAGCGTCGGGTCTTCGAAGACGTCTGGATCAGCGCCACGCGCGCCCGTGCTCTGGCCGCACTCGCCACCGCATTGACGGTGTCCGCCGTGGCACTGCAGGCGACCGGCGCGACACCTGCCGGCGTTACGCGCAACGGGCACTGGATATCCCTGGTGGCGTTCTCCCTGTTCGCCTTCGCGGCATCCGGATCGGCATTCGCTCTGCTGCGCCGCCGTTTTCGATGGTGCTGCATGGCGATGTGCGCGTCGGCTGTCGCCACTGTTGTTGGCGCCGGGGCGTTCTGGTGGCATCACACCACACATACCGCTTCCTGGATTCCGGCGGCACTGGGCACACTCTTCGTTGCGGCACTGACCGCAGCATGGCTTGGTGTGTGCCTGGCCCCGCTGGCCTCGTCTCAGCCGGATATGCGCGCTGCCGGCAACTGAGCGTCACCGAACGTATTCGGTTGCACCGTACCGTAATTGCGCAACCGCAGGCTGTTCGAGACCACCAGGAAAGACGACACCGCCATCGCCGCACCGGCGATCAACGGGTTCAGCAGGCCCGCCGCAGCGATCGGGATGGCCGCGATGTTGTACCCGAAGGCCCAGATCATGTTGACCCGGATGGTCCGCATCGTCGCCCGGGCCAGCCCCAACGCCTGCGGGACCGAATCGAGGTTGTCGCGAACCAGGATGATGTCGGCCGCGCCGATGGCTACGTCGGTCCCCCGACCGATGGCCAGGCCCAGGTCTGCGCAGGCCAACGCGGGGCCGTCGTTGATCCCGTCGCCGACCATGGCCACCACCCGGCCCTGGTCGCGCAGCTTCTCGATCGCGCCGACCTTGTCCTCCGGCAGCACCTCGGCGACGACGTCGTCGATGCCCACGGCCGCGCCGATCGCGGCTGCCGTGGCGGCGTTGTCACCCGTGAGCAGCATGGTCTTCATGCCCTCGGCGTGGAGCTGGGCGATCGCACCGGCCGCCGAATCCTTGACGGCGTCGGCGACACAGATGGCGCCGCGCACGGCATCGCCGCAGGCGACGAATACCACTGTCTGGCCCCGTGACTCGCCGAACTTGCGGGCAGCCGCCAGATCGGCGGGCACCACCCGGTCCCGGGTGACCCAGGCCGGACGCCCGACCGCCACGGCGACCCCGTCCACCGAACCGGTCACACCGTGGCCGGCGAACGCCTGGAAATCCTCCACTGCGGCGATATCCCGACCCGCTCGGGCGGTGACGATCGCATGGGCCACCGGATGCTCGGACGCCGACTCGACCGCTGCCGCATACGCGAGAACTTCGTCCTCGTCCCATCCGTCGCCCTCTGCGACGACGACGGTGATGACCTGAGGCTGCCCGGTGGTCAGGGTGCCGGTCTTGTCGAAGACGACCGTGTCGACGGCGCGGATGGCCTCCAGTGCGCGATGGCCCTTGAGGAAGATGCCGAGTTGAGCGCCCCGCCCCGAGGCCACCATCATCGCCGTCGGGGTCGCCAACCCCAGCGCGCACGGGCAGGCGATCACCAGCACTGCCAGGGCAGCCGATACGGCTCGGTTGACATCTCCATCGATCAGCAGCCAGCAGATCGCGGTGGCCGCCGCGATCACGAGCACGCAGGGCACGAACACCGCGGCGATGCGGTCAGCCAGTCTCTGCGCGTCGGCCTTCTGGGCCTGCGCCTGCTCCACGAGGCGGACCATCCCGGCGAACCGGGTATCGGGCCCCACCGCGGCGGCCTCGACGACCAAGCGACCATCGAGGACGACGGTGCCACCCACCACGCTCGAACCTTCGTGGGTCTGCACCGGTTTCGACTCTCCGGTCATGGCGCTGACGTCGACCGCGGCCGCCCCGCTCACCACGAGACCGTCAGCCGCGATGGCCTCGCCGGGACGCACGACGAACCGCTGGCCCTCTTTGAGCTCGTCCGCGGGCAACACCAGTTCGCCGCCATCGGCAAGCAACACCGTGACCGACTTGGCGCCCAGCGCGGCAAGCGCGCGCAGCGCTCCCCCGGCGCGCGAGCGTGCCCGGGCTTCGAAGTAACGGCCGGCGAGCACGAAAACCGTTACGCCCGCGGCGACCTCGAGGTAGATCGCATCGCTGCCGAGCAGCGCCTGCCAGATCCCCGCAGCGTGGTAGGTCTGATGATCGAAGAAGATCGTGTACATCGACCACACGGTGGCCGCGGTCACGCCGATGGAGATCAAGGTCTCCATGGTCGAGGTTCCGTGCCGGGCGTTGCGCAGCGCAGTGCGGTGGAACGGCCACGCCGCCCACGTCACGATCGGCGCCGCCAACGCGGTGAGCACCCACTGCCATCCGGCGAATCGGGTGTCGGGCACCACGGCAAACATCACCGACAGATCGGCCAGGGGAATGAACAACACTGCGGAAATCGCGAGGCGCCGGAGCAGGCTGTGGGCATGGTCGGCATCGGGGTCGACGTCGGTCGTGGAGCGCTCGGTCCGGGGCGCCGCCTGGTAACCGGCCCGCTCGATGACCGCACAGAGCTGCTCGACACCGATGTCGGGATCGGCTTCCACCGTGGCGACGCGTGTGGCGAAGTTCACTGACGCCCGTACCCCGTCGACCTTGTTGAGTTTGTTCTCCACGCGGGCAGCGCAGGCCCCGCACGACATTCCTGTGACGTCGAGCGCAATGCGCTGAGTCACCTCTTTGTCGGGGACAGTTGCTGTTGTCACCACCACTCCCATTGCTCACTCACCACGTCGGTGGCATACGTCACCGATTACATAGTCGGTCCAGCCCGATGCCGAGTTCCCGGGCGTCATCGAATAATGTCGATGGCTGTGACTACCGAACGCAGCGAGGATCACGTTACGCGGCTGGCCTTCGCCGCCGGCCGCGGTGATTCGGCGGCGCTCGAGCAATTCATCCGGGCCACCCAGACCGATGTCTGGCGAACGGTCGCCTACCTGGGCGATTCCGGGTCTGCCGACGACCTGACCCAAGAGACGTTCATGCGCGCCATCACCGCGCTGCCCCGGTTCAGTGGCCGGTCCTCGGCCCGCACCTGGCTGCTGTCGATCGCTCGGCGAGTTGTGGTCGACCAGATTCGGCACAAGCAGAGCCGGCCGCGGACCCAGCACGGTGTGGACGTCGAGCAGGTTCTCGAGAGCTACCGCCCGGTGGGTGGGTTCGAGAAGATGGTCGAGATTCGCCTCCTGTTGGACGGACTCGATCCCGACCGGCGGCACGCGCTGTTGCTGACCCAGGTCCTCGGCTTGTCCTACGCGGAAGCGGCCGAGGTATGCGGCTGCCCGGTCGGCACCATCCGTTCACGGGTCGCGCGCGCCCGCGAAGACCTCATCGCGGCGGCCGAACGCGACGATCTGACCGGCTAGCGTTGCCGGCGGTGCTGTCGCCATCCCATAACGACGTCCACGGCCACGAACACCACCAGGCTGACCCCCAGCAACGGGATGAACCAGCCCACGGCGGTGGCCACCAGGACCACCGCGACCGCCGCGCCGGGCGGTAGGCCGGTGAGGACACCGCGACGGGGTGCACTACCCACCAGGGCACGGCTCGCCGTGGGGCGACGGTGCCACCACAGCAGGTAGCCGCGCACGATCACGGTGACCAACGCGACCGCAAGGCCCAACAACACGAGCTGGTTGGCGACCCCGAACAGCAGTCCCATGTGCAGTTGGATGCCCCATGCGGAAAGCTTTGCCGCCAAGGGCCAGTCGGCGAACCACGCGATGTCGGTCACCTTCGCGGAGGTTCCGTCCACAGCCACCGCGTTGTTCGACATCACCCAGGGCTGCCGGGTCTGCGCCACGGTGAACGCGGTGTGCGAGTTCGCGGGAATCCCGACCTCGACCCTGCCGCCGACCCCGGCATCGCGCGCTGCCTTCAGCACCCCGTCGATGTCGCCCACCAGCGACGCGTTGGCCACGTGTGCGGCGGAGGGGGCCGCAACACCGTGATGCCCCTCGTGACCGGACATGAGGCCGGGCATATCTTCCGCTGCGCCGTCGAGCGCCGTCGAAACGGTCGGCGTCGTCCACGACAGCGCGGCACGGACAGCGGTGATGTTGTCGCCGGCGAACCGCGACCAGGTGAGCCCTGTCGCCGACAGGAACAGCAATCCGACGGCGATCCAGATCCCCACCGCCCCATGCCAGTTCAATGCGCGCGCTCGACCCCGGAGGGCGCGGTCGAGCGTCAACAACCGGGGCTCTGCACCGCCGCGCCGCGACACACGACGGTATCTGCCCCACCACAGGAACACCCCGGCCAGCGCGATCAGCCACAGCCACGACGCCGCAAGTTCGCTGTACATGCGGCCCGGCTCGCCCAGATGCAGGCTGCGGTGCATCTGATCGATCCAGGTCCGCAGTGGCAGTGCGCCACTGCTGCCGTACACCGTGAGCTCCCCGTGCGAGGCGCCCGTCACCGGGTCGATGAACACAGCATTACGTTCGGACTCACCCAATGACGGATCGTCGAACATGACGCGCGTGGTCTCACCCGGCCCGGTGGCCGGGCGAACCGCGGCGACCGCCAGATCGCGTCGCACGGTTTGGGCCGCGCGGATCTGTTCGGCAACCGGCAGCAGGTCACCGCTGCTGTGGGATTGAAGTTGATCCCGATAGACGAACTGCTCGATGGTGGGTGCGATCGCGTACAGGCCGCCGCTGATCGCGGCGATCAGCAGGAAGGGCCCGACGAAGATCCCGGCATAGAAGTGCAGACGCAGCAGGAACGCGCGGTAATGCGCTGTCCCCGCCGGTGGCGAGATCGACGATTCCGGAGGCGTGGTTTCATCTGTGGCTGTCGACGGGTTCTCGCCCATGGCTCCTCAGCGGTCGAACGGTTCCTCGATAAGAGTGGTCGTTCGCGCCGCGCCGACAGTTCCCGACAAATATTCAGCCACCCATGTGCCCGATGGTCACCCACCGGATGGCCCTCGCCACCAAGGAGGGTTTCGAGGACGGCCCCTCGGGCGCGGTTTCGGGGGCGTCGAGGGCGGTGCGCTCTTCGGCGTGGTAGCCGGCCTGCTCAACGGCATCGCAGAGGTCGGCCACACTGATGTCGGGGCCGGCATCGATGGTCGCGATCTTGGTGGAGATGGCGACCGAGGCCTGCACCCCGTCGATCTTGTTCAGCGCGTTCTCGACCCGGCGCGAACACGCTCCGCAGGACATTCCTGTCACGTCGAGTCGGATCCGTCGGGTACCTGATGTCTCGTGTGCGACCACGTCTGTCACTGCCATCCCTCACTGTCTAACGGCGTCTGATTGATGAGTCGTTGCACAGGCGGGTTGAGTTCCCGAGCCTTGGGTGAGCAGTGCCCGCACCGAGGTCGGCTCCGCCACGAACTCGCCGACGAATCGCACGTCCAGCGGTAAGGCGGGGTACCCAGCCAGGTACTCCGCGTAGGTGCGTCCGTCGAGCTGCAGGCCCAACCCGATCCACGCGTCGATCACCGACCAACGCCGCGGATTGGCTCTTGCCCAATCACTTTCGTCCAACCGGCGCTTCCACTCGTGGCTGCCGACCTCTTCGAAGGCAATCGTGCCGAGCAACTGCCGGTATGCCACCGTCTGCCCGCGCATCACCTCGATCCCGGAACCCAGCTCGTCCGGTCCACCGAACTCGGGCAATCGGCGAAGAATGCTCTCCGCCGCCGCGCGGCCGGTCGTCACTTCCTCGATCAACTCCACCGCCGGGTAGGCCTGTAGCGCACGGCAGGCATCGGCAACGGCCACCAGGATGTCGGCGGACCCGCGCAGTTGTTCGGTTGTTCCCAGGACCCGGGGCAGGCGCACGATGGTGAAGTCGAGGTCTCGACCGGCCCCGGCCACTGCCAGTTCTGCGAGTGCCTTCGAGGCTGCGTAGGGGTACGGAGCCTGACACGGGTCAACGACGTGTGGCGAGGAAACATCCGCATTGACGACATAGGACGAAAGGTGCACCAGCCGGGCACCGGTCGCCGCACACGAATCGGCCATGGTCTTCACCAATTCCACATTGGCCGAACGGAGTTCGCGGTAAGGAACCACCACGTTGGTGTTCCCGATGCAGTTGACGACAGTCTGGGCACCGGTCTCGCGGATCAGCGCCTCCAACTCGACCGGACCGAAACCGGCGACGAGGGTCTCGATGCGGACGCCTGGCGTGCCGCGAAGCTCCGTCCAGACCCGGTTGTCGGGGAGGTCCGATCGGGTGGCCAGCACCAGGTCGGGGCGCAGCACATCCGAGCGGGTCAGCTCCAGAATCGCCTCGGCGAATCCGGTCCCCAGCACTCCGGAGGAACCGAGCACCAGCACGGGCTCTGCACCGTGGGCGGACGGTCCCCGTCGTCTCGGCGCTGTCGGGGCGTCCCGCGTCGAAAGTCCCGTGAAGTCACGCTCGATCTCCATCGCGGCGTCGGTATCCATCCAGCTGCCGGTGAACGACATGTCGTCCACCAGGTTCGCCGCGGTGTCGGCACTGATGAGGTCCAGGATCGACACCTGTCGATCGAGATACCTCCGGGTAGCGGGCAGGATTCGCACGAGGTCCAATGACCCGATGCCTTCGTGCAAGAGCGACGCATGCGGTGTGATCGACCTCTCGAGGCAGACGCTCCAGAGTGCGGCGAGACCGTCGGGCCGCTCTCCTGCTTCGGCGGTGTGGGTTCCTGATCCAGACGCGGCAGGTCCCGGCAGCCTCGCCGTGTCGACCTTCCCACCGGGCTTACGCGGAATGCTCGCGACGCTGGAAACAGAGAACGACGGCACCCGCGAGTCCACCAGGATGTTCCTGATACGTGCTGCCGCAGCAGGGTCTTCATCACCGTCGCGGGTTCGCTGGGTTTCGAACCACACCCCCAGACCGCCGTTGTGAAGCTCGACCGCAACGTCGACCACGGTCGGGTCGGTCCCGATACGTCGGGTGATCTCGGCGGTGTCGACGCGCTTGCCCGCGATCTTGACGATCGCGTCCTTACGTCCCGCGAACATCGGGTATCCGTCACCGTCGATCGTCACCCGGTCGGCAGTCGAAAAGGCTCGCTGTCGCCGGCCGTCGGGCGTCACGACCCAGCCGAAACTGGCGCTGTCCACGCCGAGGTAGCCGCAGGCCACCATCTCCCCCATCACCACGACTTCGCCGAACGCGACCACCACCGCGTTCGGAACGAGTGGTCGACCCAGTCGAAGGCGCCCGCCGTACTCGATCACCTGGCCACCGTCGATGATCGGCAAGTAGGTCACCACGACGGTGGTCTCTGTCGGGCCATAGCTCGACACCAGCGAAATATCCTCGGTGCCCACGGTGTCGATCCACTTGTCGACAACGGTCGGGCGGACCGGCTCGCCACCGATCACAATCTGTCGGAGTCGAGAGCGGCCGACTCCGGAGATCGCGTCGAGATCCTCACCCCAGAGCTGCCACAGCGCGGTGGGCAGATCGACGATGGTGGCTCCACTTTCCACCAGATCATGGGTAAGGGCCTGCAGATCAGTGTCTTTCACTGCGGCTGAACGGACGATCCCTGCCCCGGCCAGTGCGGCACCGAACACTTCTTCGACGCTGATATCCGATGTCAGCGGCGCACATTGGAGGATCGTGTCATCCGGTCCCCAGCCATATGCCCGGGTCGCGCCGACGCAGAACGTCGCGAGTGCACCGTGGCTGACGTGCACGAGTTTGGGTTCCCCGGTCGACCCCGACGTGGGCATGACGTAGGCGGTCCTGATGGCCAGGCACGGGTCCGTCGCCGTCTGCTCGACACGGGCCTCCACCAGGCGGCGAAGGTCCCCGTCGAGATGCGGCAGGATGGTCGCCGACGCGACATCGACGATGTGCGCCGAGATCCCGTTGCCGGATTGGTTGATTCGTTCGGCCCGCGATTTCAGCTGATCATCGCGGTCGCAGACGCTGTACCCGCAGCCCGCGAAGTGACACCCGATCAAGAGGCCGATTGTCTTGTCGGTGCCGTCATCGGCGAACACCACCACATCGCCCGGCGCCGCACCGATTTCGAGCAGCGAGGCGATCGAGGAATCGACGTGGGCGTGGCGACGACGACATTCAGCGATGGTCTCGGGACAGTTGAGAAACCACGCGGGCGCCGGCGATGCCGCAGGCTCAGATTCTTCCGAATCCGGACACAACGACCCGTCCGTGGCGACCGGTCGCCAGGCGCCGACCGTCATCGCGATCGGGGAATCCCACATCGCCGGCATCGATTTCAGGGCGGCCGCGATCCGGGTCGCCACGTTCGAGACAGTCTCCCGGGGCAGATCGGGCCGATTCCACATGTTGAGGGTCAATGTGTGGTGGTGCTCGTCGAGCACGGCCGCCACCGTGATGCCCTCGACCGGTCCGATATCCGACGTCACCGGTGCGTCCGACAAGAACGGCGCCAGCTCAGGCGCACAGGGCTCACGCAGAAAATTGAGCGTCAACGTCTCCACGGAGGTGGTCCGATTGATCGCCAGATACATTCGGCGGTACTGCTCTTCGCGCAGCCAACGGCGCCTGCCGGCCTTGACATAGCCCCGGTCCACCACGCGCACCAGGTCAGCCACCGAGGCGTACGGAGAAAATCGGACCGGCTGCGCCAACGAGTTGACCAAGCACGTCGCGACATCGAGGTCAGGATCACCGAAGCGGTTGTCGACCGCATGTACCAGCAGGCTCTCGGTGGTGTGACGAAGGCTCGCGTCCACCGCCGTTGCCGCCGCCGCGACGAGGATGTTGAGCGGGATGTTCTCCCGGGCGGCCAGATCAACGATCTGGTCGTAGTCTTCGCCGCGGACCACCACAGTTTCGACGAGAACCCCTCTGGCCGCGGTGGCGGGGCCGCCAGCGGCCGCAGGTCCGT
Organism: Mycobacterium shunyiense; assembly: GCF_058270035.1. Classification (NCBI taxonomy): domain Bacteria; kingdom Bacillati; phylum Actinomycetota; class Actinomycetes; order Mycobacteriales; family Mycobacteriaceae; genus Mycobacterium; species Mycobacterium shunyiense. Next base: position 593,463 of record NZ_JBZDPT010000047.1, read on the forward strand.
GACCCCCCTCCTCGGCAGCCGCGGCGAGCTCCCGCTGCACAACGGTGGTGAGCCCGGTGAGAGATTTGTCGATCCGGGTCGCCTCTCGGCGGTGAGCGGTGGCGACACCGGTCAGACCGGCACGAACGCAGGTGGTGTCACCAGGGTCGGCGCCGGAAAGGAAGCGCCCCAGGTCGGCTTCGATGATGCCGATCGCTCCCCCGTCGAGCAGAATGTGATGCGCGTGGGCAGCAAGGCCGACAACGAGGCCACTGCTGTCGAGATGCACGGTATAGCGCACCAATGGCGTTGCGAAGATACCCGATTCCCACTCGTGCGACAGCGCGGCGTAGGCGTCACTACCGGACACCTGCACGATATCGTCGGCGGCCAGCCGCGGCACGAGCTCGGGATAACCGCCGGGATCGGACGGCGCCGACAGCACACACAGCTGAACCGGGTTGGCGCAGATGGTCTTCCGTAGAGCGGCCAGGAACTCCGGCTGCGGCGTCGGACGCAACCGGTAGTGCCTTCCGATCAGGTACAGGTGCGGATCATCATCCTGCAGCAGCCCGTTGAAGATGTTCTGCTGTGATCGACTCAGCGGAATGCGTTGCAAATGAGAATCTTCAGGCAGGTTCACCCAGCTTCTCCAACTCCTGGACCCATCCCGCGAGCGACAGGTTGTCCGCCAGCCGCCGCGGAACATCCGATTCCCGATCGATGCCGAGCTGCTTCATCAACAGCACGAAGCGAACGGAGTCCAGCCCGAGATCTCGTAGGTCGGTGGCGTCACCGTCGATGAGATCTGACTCGTCGACGTAGAGCACCTCAGCGAGTGCAGCGAGGATTCTGCTTCTCGACGTCTCACCCACCGGTTACCAGGCCCAAGGCCGCCCGCATGATCTTGCCGGACTGGGTGCGGGGAATCTCCTGCACGAACCTGATTGTCGACGGCCTGGCCATCGGCTCAGATTCCTCTCGGAAGCGGGCCGCAATGGCGTGCTTGAGCTTCCTGGCCCCGGAATCGTCCATGCCCATCGACGTGACCACGGCCAAACCCACCAGCGCGCCGAACTCCTCGTCGGGGATCTCGAAGCAGGCTGCCTCCTCGACGCCCGCTACCCGCTCGGCGATTCGATCGACCTCATCGGGCGCGATGTTGACACCTCCGGAGATGATCATCTCCGATGACCGCCCCCTGATGTAGAAGAAGCCGTCGTCGTGACGATCGAGAAGGTCTCCCGTGTTCACCCACCCGTCGACCAGAGCTTCGGCGGTGCGATCGGCGTCTTCCCAATACCCCAACATGTTCGCCGGGGACTTGATCCACAGCGTGCCCGAAGACGCCGAACCGGAGGAGGACCTGGTGGGTGGACCGCCGCCGTCACCGTCCAGATGGACCTCCACGCCGGGATACGGCCGCCCGACCGCCCCGGCTTCGATCCTGGCGACCGACCCTTCCTCGGTGGGAAGACACAATGCGGTGCAGCCGGTTTCGCTGAGCCCGTAGACCTGAGCGGTATGAACCCCGGCAGCTTCGACAAAGCTGACATCGGAGGCAACCGCGCGGGATCCGCCGTAACCCACCATGCGCAGTGCTGGCGGGACCGGTTTTCCGGCGGCCCGCAGTTCGGCAACGAGGCGGGTCAGGAGCGTGGGCACCAGGCACGTCGTCGCGACGTCGTTCGCGGTGAGGATCTCGGCGATCGACGCGGAAGTCTCACCGCCGGTGATGCAGAGGCCGCCCTGCATCAGGCAATTGAGGATCCACCAGAGACCGCCGATGTGCGTCGCTGGCAACGGTGAGTAGGTCGTTTCGCCGACGACCCAGTGAACCCAGGTCAACTCCGCTCGCTGCAGGATGTCGGCGATGGAGTAGAAAGTCCGGTTGGGCAACAGCACGGCTTTCGGCGCGCCGGTCGTGCCACTGGTGAAGATCATCGCCAGCGGGTGATCTGCTCCATCGACGAGATCGCGGGGCGATGGGTCTGACACCGGTTGGTCAGCGCGGTCGGCCGCGCCTGCGGCGATGTTGACATCGAAGGCAGGGATTGCCTGGAGCGAACTCGAGAGGTCGGACGTTTGCAGCCGGCAGCCCGGTGCGGTCAAAATCGCAGCGGGGTTGGTGATTTCGCCGAAACGGTCAACGGTTGCCGGAGGCAGTCCGCCGTCCACCATGACCGCGATGGCGCCCACTGCAGCACAGGCCAGCACCGACAGGTAGGTCTCGGGTCCATTGTCCGAGACGACGAACACACGGTGTCCCCGAGCGACCGATCGGGAGGCGAGATCGGCTGCCATCCTGTCCACTTCGGCCATCAGGTCCCGGTACCGAATCGAGCTGGATCCGTCGCAGCGACGGAGGGCGATCGCCTCGGGACGTTGTCGCGCCCGCTCGGCGATGCGTTCCAGCACCGTGGATGGTGGGGGTGTCATAGCCATCTTGCTCTCGTAGAAGGTCAGGGGATGTTGAGTGCGGCCAGTTCGACTTCGCCGGATGCGGCGCCCCCGTCCTCATCCCAGAATTCGACCGTGCACGGAATCTTGAGATAGCGGATCGTCCGGTCGACCACCTCGAAGTCCTTGCACAGCAACCGCGCCGAGAACTTCTGGGACTTGATCGGACGCTTGAACCGTGATTTGGTCGTCTTGATCAACATGCTGGGGAGTTGATAGTTGAAGTAGTCCTCGATCGACCAACCCCGGAATTCGGGTATCACCTCGTTGAGGATGGCCGGCGCAAATGCGCTGTACGCGAGTTGGTTGAAGCACAGGACCCATTCGGCGGCGTTGAAGTGACCGGTGTCCCGGATGTATGCGGGCTCTTTGATGCTGAAGTTCCCCACGGCGGATACCGAGGTCTCGGTGGCCTCGTATTCCGCATCGAGAAGGTACCGACACCCTTTGTAGGAATAGGGTTCCAACACCTTGACCAGCAGATCCTCGGGGATCGGCGCCATGTGGGTGATGTCGTACCCACTCGTGACCACGGACAGTGTTTCGGCGGTGCTCATTCTCATACCCCATATCCCGGTGTTGTGAGGCCGTCCAGCATGGTCAGCCGATGTGTCGTCAGAGTTCCTGGCGTCGTTCCGTGTTTCGCCCGGTGCATCAGAACCCGGTTGTCCCACAACACGACATCGCCCACTTCGTAGTGCTGGGCATGGATGAACGGCGAGGTGAAATCCGGATCGAGCTGCCCGGTGGCGGTCATGAGATCCTGCAGCACAGTGGGATCCAGAACACTTCCGTTCTCGTCCTCGATCTTCGTGGTGCCGGATGCGCAGATGTACAGGATCTCCTGCCCGGTCTTCGGGTGTCTGATCACCGTCGGCCAGGCGATCGGAGGCGTGGTCCTGGAGATCTCATCCCATACCTCGCCGATCGGCTTGTACACGTCATGCGGGCGAATCTTGATGTGCCGCCGCGGATCATGCGTGGCGAAGGTGCCACGGACGGGGTCGCGCACGGCATCGGGCAGGGATTCCCACACCTTGTTCAGATCGATGAAGTAGGTCCCTCGGTCAGTCCCCGGCACGGCGAGAGGTACCACCATCGAGAACGCGAACGGCTCGGGCATGAACATGTAGTCGATGTGCCAGAACGCACCGGTCCTCGGGACGCCGAGCCCCTCCTCGGTGGAGGAAACGAAGATCTCCGGGTGGTCTTTGTGGTGATAGATCGGCTCGTAGTACGTGACGACGTCGCCGACGATGCGGCCCAACCGGAGGAATTCCTCGGGCGTCGGATGAACGTCTTTCAGAATCACCAGCTTGTTCTGATAGACGATCTCCCTGATCTCGTCCCTGGTGATGCCGTCGAGATTTTTGGGGTCGATTCCCGTGACGTGCGCCCCGAGCCCCTCCCCCAACACATTCAGCGTCAACTCTTCTCCTCGTTCGGCACAGTTGTGCGACTACCGGATTGGTCGAATCAAACTCGTTGAAAGTTCCGGCTATTCGGGATTTTTCTGTGAACTACCTGTCCAGGTGGCCGGCAGCATCGGGACGGATTCTCCGGAGCTTTCAGACCGAACCATTCCCGCCGCGGTTGCATTCGCGGCGACCGCAGCGGCGCCGGAGAACCCGAGAGTGGTCACCCCCTGGGCACTGGAGAGCGGTGACGCGGGTCGGCCGCTATCAGGGACCTCCGCTGCCTCGGTGTCCTCCAGAAATTCGTGGCGGTAGCTCCGGGCGCGGTCTCGGTCGCGACCAGACTGCTTTCGACGAGTACGCGCGATGACCGCTGCCCTGGCCGCCGCGACGGTGGCCAAGGTATCCGCCATTTCTCCAGGGGATTTCGCACCGGCCCTCGGACCTGCCGCCACTGCCGGCGGATCCAGACCCGGTACGGCGTAGCCAGCGAGGGACGGGCCTGCCGGTCCGCCCGCGGCACCAGGACTGCTCGGGGCGGGTACACCTGACCCCGTAGTGGGCTGCGGAAGTGCTGTTGGCCCCGTGGACAGGGGCAGCGGCATTCGGACATCGACCGACCCGCCGGCGCGATGGCCGGCGTCGACATCGGCGGGTCCTGGCATCGAGCCAGGTACCGGAACCCGGTTCTGCAGCAGCGTCAGTGCGCTCAACGCGCTGAGGGCACTGAGCGCCGGCGCGAAGAACGGCAAGAGCAGTAGCGAGTACGAGGCGTAGTACGGGTACCAGAGCATGTCGTAGAGCACCAACGCGATGGCGGCGAGGATGGCGGTCTCGGCCGGGTTGAAACCCAGTTGCGCGAAGAACTGTTGGAACGTTTCAAGGAGCTGTTGGGGATTGCCGGCTCCCGAGATGAGGTCCGAGATCAGCTTCCAGATGTCGTTCAGCGGCAGGTCGCCTGAGGTTGTGCTCGACGTGTTCTGCTGCTCGCTCGGCGCTTCTCCCCCCGGCGCCAGGATCGACGGAGCCGGCCGGGTCTGCGGAACCACCGAGTACGCGCTCGCGGCCGCCGCTTCGTAGGTGGCCATCGATTCGGCCGCCTGAAACCACATCCGCACGTAATCGGCCTCGTTGAGTGCGATCGGAATGGTGTTGATACCGAAGAAGTTGGTGGCCAGCAGCACGCCGTGGGTGACATGGTTCACCGCGAGTTCCGCCAGGGTCGGCATGGTTGCCAGCGCGCTGCTGTACGCCGCAGCGACCGCCTCATGCTGCGCGGCGGTGACGGCACTGTCGGCTGAAGCCTGCTCCAGCCACGCCAGGTAAGGGCCGTGGGCAGCCACATACTGTGCGGCGCTGGGCCCTTCCCAACTGCTGGTCTGCACGTCGGCCAGGATCTGCGTGAGTTCCACCGCCGCTGCGCTGTATTGCGCACTCAAGCCCTGCCACTGGGCAGCTGCCGCAACCAGGGATCCTGGACCGGGTCCGGCGGTCAACAAAGCCGAATGCACCTCAGGAGGCACCGCAAACCAGAGCGGTGCGGTCACGTCATCACCTCCTCGCATGAGCGTTGATTGCGACCACACAGCCCGGTACGCGTTGCCTCGTAATTCAGCTAGTCGGGCCCGTGCGCCAGAAAGTTCCCGAGAAGTCGGTATTGACCGGTCAACCGGGGCAATGACTCTCGATGGTGTGACACGTGTGCCGCTGCTTGTGCGTTCACGGGTACGGTCGGCCCATGCCAGTCATCGATGCTCGTCACCTGACCGCGATCTCAGAGACCGCGCTCCTGACCCTGCACCAGAGAGCAGCCGAGGCGGCGCGTCCCGACGGCATCATCGAGGACCCGCTGGCGATCGCGCTGCGCGATAGCCTCGGGTACGACTACCAGCATTTCGGCCGTACGCACCAGGCCACCGCCCTGCGGGCCGTCGCGTTCGACAACGCCACCCGCCGTTATCTGCAGATGCAGCCGCGGGCCACCGTGGTTGCCCTGGCCGAGGGCCTGCAGACCAGCTTCTGGCGCCTCGACAATGGCGAGATGAATTGGCTCTCTGTCGATCTGGAGCCGATTGTGCGGCTGCGTCAGCAATTGCTTCCGCCCTCGGACCGACTCCGCAACCTGGCACAGTCCGCGTTCGACTACTCCTGGATGGACCAGGTTGACCCCGCCAACGGTGTGCTGATCACCGCCGAGGGCTTATTCCAATACCTGGAGCGCGACGCGGTGTTGAATCTCATCGCGGCATGTGCCGCCAGATTCCCCGGAGGACAGCTGATCTTCGACAGCGTCCCTCGATTTCTGAGCTGGTACTCGCAGCGACGCGGCATCAAACTCAGCAAGGAGTACACCGCGCCGCCGATGCCGTTCTCGTTGACCGCCGACCGGTATGACGAGCTGCGTGCCATCCGCGGCGTTCGTGCCGTACACGAACTCGAGATGCCGGCGGGACGCGGCAAGGTCCTGTCGCGCGCCGCGGCACTCGTCTACCGAACCCGCTCGCTCCGGCGCTTCCGAGCGCCTACCAACGTCATCGAGTTCGGTTGATACATCGCAGTAGTGGGCCTACGCGACGCCGATCAGCGCGGCGCGGGCCAACACCTCTTCGGCCTTCTTCACATGAGCGGCGTCGACGAGAACACCCTCGACTCCGACCGCTCCACGACCCGCCGCCTCGGCCTCCCGGTACGCCGCGACGTTGCGGTGCGCCAATGCGACCTCCTCGGCCGACGGGGCGAACACCTCATTGGCGATCGGCACCTGGCTGGGGTGGATGGCCCATTTTCCGGTGTAGCCGTATAGCGACGATCGACGCGCCTCGGCCTCGTAGCCGGCAACGTCGGCGTAGTCGGGGTACGGAGAGTCGATGGCGTCGATTCCGGCGATTCGCGCCGCGACCATGATCTTGTTGCGCGCATACGCCCAGAAGTCACCGGGGTACTCACCCATCGGCACGAAATTGGTGTCCACCCGTGCACCCTGGGACAGCGAGAAGTCGCCGACGCCGAAGATCACCGCGTCCAGTCGCGGGCTCGCCCGTACGATCTCCTCGGCGTTGGCCAGTCCTTCGACCTCCTCGATCAGTACCTCAAGCCGAATCTTCTTCTCCAAGGCCAGCTTTTCTTCCAGCTGGGTCAGCAGCAGGTCGACCCACCAGACGTCCTTGGCGGTGCGGGCCTTGGGAATGACGATGGTGTCGAGTTGGGCACCGGCATGAGTGACGACCTCGATGATGTCGTCGTGGCACCACGGGGTGTCGAGACCGTTGATCCGGATCGCGCGTGCGGTCCGGCCCCAGTCGAGCTCGGTCAGCGCCCGGATGGCCTTGGCCCGCGACTCCACCTTGAGCCCCACCGGAGTCGCGTCCTCCAGATCAAGGAACACCAAGTCGGCACCGCAGGTGACTCCCTTGATGAACATGTGGTCATTGCAGGCAGGCAGGGCGAGCTCAGAACGGCGAACCAGATTGGTCATGAGATGTGAATTCCTTTGCATAACTGAGTGTCAGAGCACACCAACGGTGTGCAAGTGATCGATTTCTTCAGCTGTCAGACCCAACAGCTCGTGGTAGACCTCGGCGTTGTGTTCACCGAGTCGGGGGCCCAGCGAGTCCACCCTCCCGGCGTTCCCCGAGAATCTCGGGACCGGCGCCTGCACCGTCATGGCGCCGAGTTCGTCGTCGGCGACCGATACGAACACTCCACGATGCTGCAGTTGCTCGTCAGCCACCAGATCGGCGATCTCGTACACTGGCGCGGCGGCCACTTCGGCAGCGTCGAACACCGCCATTGCCTCCGACAAGGTATGCGCGGCAACCCATTCCGCGACAACCGAGTCAACTTCGGCGGCGCGCGCCAACCGACGCTGAGGATCCGAGAAATCGTCGTCGGACACCAGGTCATCGCGTCCGATGGCGCGGAATACCCTCAATGCCAGGCTCGGCGAACTTCCGGACATGGCCAGCCAACGCCCATCGGACGTGCGATAGGTGTTGCGGGGCGCTGATATGTCCCAGCGATTGCCTGCGCGGCGCGGAACGATACCGAGCTGGTCATACCCCAACAGGTTCTGCTCCAGCAGTCGAGCCAGCGGGTCGACGAGATTGATGTCGATCAATTGACCACCGGCGCCGTGCACGTCGCGGTGATAGAGCGCCATCATCACGGCATAGGCGGCGTTCAGCGACGCCACCCCGTCGGCGAGCATGAATGGGGGCAGAGTCGGCGGACCTTCGGCTTCGCCTGTCACATGGGCGAATCCGCTCATCGCCTCGCCCAGTGTGCCGAACCCGGGGCGCTCGCTCTTGGGCCCGGACAGTCCGTACCCGGTGATGTGCAGCATCACGACACGATTGTTGACCAACCGCAACGACTCGTAATCCAGACCCCATTTGGCCAGTGTCTGCGGCCGGGTGTTGACGATCACGACGTCCGACTTCTCGACCAGGCGCCGCACCAGATCCTGGCCTTCGGTCACCCGCAGATTGGCGGTCACCGATTTCTTGTTGCGGGACACTGACTTCCACATCAACCCGACACCGTCACGTTGGTTGCCCCAGGTGCGGATGGGGTCACCCTGCCCGGGCTGTTCAACCTTGATGACATCAGCTCCGAACTCGCCCAGATACGTCGCGGCCAGGGGGGCCGCCGCGAGCGTGGCGAGGTCGAGCACCCGAATCCCGCTGAGCATGCCGCCCATCTACGACGCGGACCTGGTGAGTGCGCCGGCGGGCCGATCCAGACCCAGGTGGTCACGCAGAGTGGACCCGCTGTATTGGGTGCGGAACAATCCCCGATGCTGCAGCTCTGGCACCACCATCCGGACGAAGTCCTCGTAGGATCCCGGGGAATGCGTTGCGGCCATGACGAATCCGTCGCAGGCGCCGCTGGTGAACCACTCCTCCATCTGGTCCGCCACCTGCGTTCCGGTGCCGACGAAGCGTGGGCCTTGCAGCAGGGTGGCACGATGTCCCGCCAGGTCGCGCACCGTCACCTTGTCCCCGCCGATATGTGCGCGCAGGTTCTGCACCAGGCCCCGGATGCCCGAGACCGAGGCGATCAGCTCATCGGTCACCGGGTCGTCGAGATCGTGCTGGGCGAAGTCGTAGTTCATCAACTCCGACAGCAGGGTCAGCGACGCCATCGGATCCACCAGGTCGTTGAGGAACATGTCCTCACGTTCCTTGGCGTGGGATTCGGACTCGCCTACCACCGCGTACGCCATCGGACAGATCCGCACCGATGAGGGATCCCGCCCGGTCGCGGCGATTCGCGCTTTCTGATCGCCGTAATGCTCGCGTGCCACATCGATGCCAGGATCGCCGGTGAAGATGAGATCTGCCCAGCGTGAGGCGAATTCACGCCCCCGGCCCGACGAACCGGCCTGGAGAATGACCGGACGCCCCTGCGGCGTGCGCGGCACGGTCAGCGGGCCACGCGAGGAGAAGTAACGGCCGACGTGGCCGAGTTCGTGCACCTTGCCCGGATCGGCGTAGTAGCCAGATGCCCGATCGTGCTGGATCGCGCCGTCCTCCCAGGTGTCCCAGAGTCCCGCGACCACGTCGAGGAACTCGTCGGCGCGGTCGTAGCGCTCGTCGTGACCGAGGTGGGATTCCAGACCGAAGTTCTGCGCCTCGCTGTCGTTGACCGAGGTGACGACGTTCCACGCCGCTCGCCCGCGGGACAGATGGTCCAGCGTCGCGAAGGTGCGGGCGACGTGGAATGGGGCGTAATAGGTAGTCGAGTAGGTGGCACCGAGTCCGATGTGGGACGTCGTCTGCGCGAGCACTCCGAGGATGACACTCAGATCCAGCTTGACCGGCCGTGCCCCATAGCGGACCGCCTCGTCCACCGAGCCGCCGTAGATCCCGGGCATCGCCAGGCGGTCGTCGAAGAACATCAGGTCGAAGCAACCTTCTTCGAGCTGCCGGCCGACCTTCGCGTAATACGACGCGTCGAGATAGCCGTGCTCGGTCGCTGGGTGACGCCACGAACCCGCGTATACCGAGGTGCTTCCTGCCTGCATGAATGCCACGAGCGCCATCTGATCTGTCCGCATGTTCGGAATCTAACATCTGATATATCAGATATCAAGGATGATGTTTGACGGATCGGTACGCTGCACGGATGACCCCGCTTGACATCTCAGGCACCGTTCGCGAGCGCGCGGCTCGCGAACTGCGCGACCGGATCATCACCGGCGTGCTCGCGCCCGGGTCACGCATCGACCTCGATGCCATCACCGAAGAGTTCGCGACCAGCCGCACCCCGGTACGGGAGGCGCTGCTGGAACTGTCCTTCGAAGGGCTGGTGCGGGTGGCTCCCCGCAGCGGGATCACCGTCATCGGCGTCAAGTCCGAAGACGTGACCGACAGCTTCACCATCCTCGGTGTCCTCACCGGGCAGGCCGCCGCCTGGGCGGCCGAACGAATCACACCTGACGAACTCGCCCGGCTACGCGAACTGGCCGCCGACGTTGCCCGGCGGTCGGGCGAGGACAGCATCGGCGAGGCAAACTGGCTGTTCCACCAGGAGATTCACCGCGCCGCCCACTCCCCTCGCTTGCTGACCCAGATCCGACAGGCCGCACGGGTGGTGCCGTCGAACTTCCTGACGGTGTTTCCCGAGCATGAGAAACACTCGCTCGACGAGCACGAGCAGCTGCTGGACGCCCTGGAGGCCAAGGACGCCGAGGCCGCCCGCACCATCGCCGAGCGCCACGTTCTGGAGGCCGGGCGCTCGTTGGCGGCCTGGCTCAACGCTCAGACCGCCACGAGCTGACCCCGACACCGGGCTACCCCGCGCGCACCTTCGCGGTAGCGGTGACCAGATGCTTGAGCGACTCGGTCACCTCATCAGTGGTCCGGGTCTTCAAACCGCAGTCGGGATTGACCCAGAGCCGCTCGGCCGGAACGGCTTTGAGCGCCTCCCGCAATGATGTGACGATCTCGTCGACCCCGGGCACCCGGGGCGAGTGGATGTCGTACACACCCGGGCCGACGCTGTTGGAGAAGCCGATGCCGTTGAGGTCATCGAGCACCTCCATATGCGATCGGGCCGCCTCGATCGACGTCACATCGGCATCCAGGTCGGCGATGGCCCCAATCACCTCACCGAACTCCGAATAGCACAGGTGGGTGTGGATCTGCGTGGAGTCGGCAACCCCGGAGGTGGACAGCCGGAACGCGTCGACCGCCCAACTCAGATAGGCCTCCTTGTCCTTGGTGCGTAGCGGCAGCAGTTCGCGTAGCGCGGGCTCGTCGACCTGGATGATCGCGATACCTGCCGACTGCAGGTCCACCGTCTCGTCCCGGATTGCCAGGGCGACCTGAAAAGCGGTGTCGGCCAACGGCTGGTCATCGCGGACGAAAGACCAAGCCAAGATGGTCACCGGCCCGGTGAGCATGCCCTTGACCGGCTTGTCGGTGAGCGACTGCGCGTACGTAGCCCAGTCAACCGTCATCGGCTGCTGACGAGTGACGTCACCGAACAACACCGGCGGACGCACACAACGGCTGCCATACGACTGGACCCACCCGTTCTTGGTGGCGAAGAAGCCGTCGAGCTGCTCGGCGAAATACTGCACCATGTCGTTGCGTTCGGGTTCACCGTGCACGAGCACGTCCAACCCAAGCTGCTCCTGCAGCCGGATCACCGATTCAATCTCCGCCTGCATCCGGTTGCGGTACTCGGCCTCGTCGATCTCGCCGGCCACCAGCGCCGCCCGCGCCTTGCGGATGTCAACGGTCTGCGGGAACGAGCCGATTGTGGTGGTCGGCAGCGACGGCAGGCTGAGCCGCTCATCCTGCGCCCTGCGACGTTCGGTGGCGGCACCGCGGCTGATGCCGCCCGCCAGGACGGACTCCAGCCGAGCCCGCACGCTGTCGTTGTGAAGCCGGGGATCGCCGGCTCTCGACGCGGCCGCCGCGTTGGACGACTCGATCTCGGCGGCCACCTTCTCTTCGCCGTCGCGCAGCGCTACCGCCAGAGTCGCCACCTCGAAGACCTTCTCGGCGCCGAACGCCAACCAGCTGCGCAGCGCGCCATCGAGACCGTCTTCCGGGTCGAGCGTGTACGGCACATGCAGAGTCGAGCATGACGTCGAAACTGCAACTGCATTGGCATTTCCGGGGAGTGCCGTCAGGGTGTGCAGCGCGCTTTCAAGATTGGTACGCCAGATGTTGCGCCCGTCGACCACGCCCGCCACCAGCAGCTTGCCCGCAAGCTCGGGAACCGCTGACAGCGCCGAGGCAGATCCGGCCACCAAATCGATGCCAATCGCTTCGACCGGCGTCCGCGCCAGAGCGGGCAATGCGTCGGTGAGTGCACCGAAGTAGGTCGCGACGAAGATCGCCGGCCGCTTCGCCAGCTCAGCCAGCCGGGTGTATGTGCGCTCAGCCAGCTCGGCAGCATTGTCGAGGATGTCGGTCACCAGGACGGGTTCGTCGATCTGTACCCACGTGACGCCCTTGTCCGCGAGCACCGCGAGCAGTTCGGCGTACACACCGACGAGCTCGTCCAGCCTGGCCGTGGGAGCGTCGGCGCCCTCGACCGCCTTGGACAGGGCCAGGAACGTGATCGGGCCGACCACCACCGGGCGAGCCGGAACACCTTGGGCTGCCGCCTCTTCCAGCTCACCGAGTATCTTCGCCGGGTTGAGCGCGAAGGTGGTGCCCGGCCCGATCTCGGGCACGATGTAGTGGTAGTTGGTGTCGAACCACTTGGTCATCTCCAGCGGCGCGATGTCGTCGTTCCCGCGAGCCGCGGCGAAGTAGCGGTCGAGGTCATCGGCGATGCCGTCGACCCGGGACGGCAGGGCACCGACCAGGACCGCTGTGTCGAGCACCTGGTCGTAATAGGAGAAATCGTTGACCGGGACCGAATCCAGCCCGGCCGCGACCAGCGCCTTCCAGGTGTCGCGGCGCAAAGTAGCGGCGACGGACTCCAGTTCGGCGCGATCGATCCGCCCGGCCCAGTACTTCTCGACGGCACGCTTGAGTTCACGATTGGGCCCGATTCGGGGTGACCCCAGAATGGTGGCGGAAAACGGTGTTGCGGTTGTGCTCATGACGAGGTCCTTCAACGTACGAAGAGGATGGCCACCGCTAGGAGACACCGAGCCGAACGCAGCCACCCGCCACGAGTGAACCGCTTTCGGCCACTGCCCATTCCGCGAGGCGATGAACCACCGGACGCGGCGCGCCCGGTACGGCTGGCAGGTCTTCGGACTCACAGGCACGCACGTGGACCGTGCTCCTACTGGCCGTCGCTTCCCAGCCGCAGATTTCTGCGGGCCAGTGCTGATGACGGCGGTCGTTCCTGCATACCGCTGCGGGACAGTCCCGGATTCTCACCGGGTTCCCTCTCACGTCGCATCTCGATCAGCCTGCGACGCTCGATGTCGGCACCGTAAACGTCCCGGCGCCGACAAACCAGCTGCGTGGCTCAGACTACCCCGTGGTCAGCACTCCTCATCGAGGCATCGCGGCCTTGATCTTGTCCACCACGTCGGCTGCCTGGGTCACTGAGGATCCCGCCGGCTTGCACGCTTGGATGTCCATGACGAGGTTCGCGGCGGCGGCCAGCGCGCGCTGGCAGTCGCGGGTCTGGTCACCGTCGACGCGGGTGAACGGCAGGGTGAGTTCGTCTTCGGTTCTGGTGAGCGTGCCGCTCTTCCACTTGGGCAGCGGTTCACCGTTGAGCGTGATGTTCACCTTGTGGTCGGTGCACTTGGACCAGCGTTCCGCCGACTGAGCAAGGAAGTCGTCGGCGTCCTGCGCAGACGGAAAGATCACCACCGACTGCACCAGAAGGTTCTCCCAGTTGTCATTGTCCGGTGCCCGCAGCAGCACCTGGCGCATCGCGGCCCAGTGATCCCCGTAGATGGCGGACTCGTTTACCTGCCAGGCGCCCAGGCAGTTCAGGTTGGGCAGCAGGTTGCGATGGTCGCTCATCTCCGTGACCGGTGGGTGCGCTGTCATCCCGTCGGCCCCCATCAGCGTGTTGACCTCTTCGGTGCTGAGCAGCAGACCCTCGAGTGCCGACTTGGGCACGTCCTTCGGCGGCCCCGGGACTGTGTCGCTGTTGCCGGAACAACTGGTGGCCATCAGCACGAGCGCAACCAACGAGATCACAAGCCGGATCACGGTAATCCTTTACTGGAGGCACGGTGCACCGCGCAGGTGGGTGAATGTTCAAAGATCGCAGGTGCCGGCCCGAGCCGCGATTACCCGATCATTCCAACGTGATTGGCGCTTCGTCAGGCGTGTGTGCCCGCGGCGGCACAGGCCATCTGCGCGTTGTTGGCATCGTTGTTGAGCTGGGTCGCCGTGTCGTTGAGCGATTGACCGCCGGTCCGCAGCCCCATCTTCAGCAGCAGCTTGGTGGCACCGAAAGACCATGAGCGCATCGGGTTGGCAATGTCGGGCGAGAGTCCCGGTGTGCCTGCGGCATTCATCGCCGACGCGGCGGCTTCACGCAGCGCCGTCCGGCCACTGGTGTTCGTCGTACTGATGGTCGGATCCCCGTAGTCGGGCCGCTCCACACCTTCGATCGAATCGGCGAAATCGCCGTAGAAGGTTGATGCCGAATCGAGCGCGTTGGCGAACGTCGAGCAAGCCGTAACCGCAGGCACGCCAGGGTCATCCGTACTCGCGACCGGCACCGGCACCGGACCTGCAACCGGCGCACCCGCCGTCACCGGCGGCAACTCGGGCACCGCGGGCGCCCCCGGCCCCGGTGCGCCCGCCTCATCGCCGGGTTCCGCGAACGCGGCGGGCGCGGAACCAAACCCAATGCTGAAGGCAATGAGCAACGATGCCACGCCTCGCTCGTACACCTGAGACGACCTCAACGATTCCTCCGTCAGTCGGATAGCAGTTCGACGCCAAGGCGCCACAGTTGACGTCCGCGCCTCATCGACGCATCTGCCGTCCCCCCGGATGCACCTCACCGTCGAGGGTCCACATGTCCAAAAGGTGAACTGCAGGCCAACCCGTTCCCCCTAACGGTCGTCCATTGTGCGCCGGCCGCACCCGCCGATGCCTCATATATGTAATGCGCTGCAGCACACGCTATTTCCCAGCAATCTCACAGGTTCGGCGATTCCAGCTCGACGGAAATGAGGTGGCAACTGTTGGGACGTTGTTCACCAAACCGAAACGCGACCGGTTCATGATTCGTCGCGACAGATTCCTTGGGCCCTTTGATTTTTGACGACCACGGCGCGTCGCATAACGCAGGGCCCAAAACCACGAGAGGCGCAAGTTCACGCATGTTGAGTCGTTTTGCCCCCCTGGCTGCAGTCTGCATGTTGGCCCCTGTAGCGATTGCGCCCCTTGCATATGCAGATCCCCCGCCGCCGCCGGACCCCGCGGTGCCCGCCGCAGCGGCGGCGCCCGCCCCGCCCCCACCGGACACGGGCGCAGTGCCGTCCTCGCCCCCCGGAGTCCTCGACACCCCCGACGGCTGGCACGTGACGGTCGCCGGATCCAACGAAACCCTGCTGCCGGTCGCACCACTGACCACCGCGGTGTCGTCACGTGAGTACCTCGTCGGCGGCACCTTCAACGGAAAGGTATCGGGCGGGGGCAAGACCAAACTGACCGGCGGCACGCTCGAAGCCGGCGCCCAGATCGGTTGCGGCATCATCACTGACGAAACGGAAATCAACCCGGGCATCAGCTTCACCCCAGGCATCAAGATCCCGTTCACCGGTTCGGCCGGCGATGCCAGCCTCGGTACCGGTGTCAGCCTGCAGGGCAAGGTCTACCTCAAGCCCGGCACCGTGACCATCGTTCCGATCGACAAGAAGTCGTTCAAGGGCACGGGCACTCGCGTGACGATCACGGGCGTGCGCATCAAGTTCGATCAGTGCGCCGGTCAGTCGTTCATCCGCACTTACGCGACGCTGACCAGCTCCACCGACAACACCGACGACGTCGTCACCTACCTCGGCGTCACCAAGGCCGTCTGACCGCGGCCCCGCGACGGCACCGACCATCTTTCGCCCCGATCACGACGCCGATACCTCGGATTCGAACCCCATGAGAGGCACAAGTTCCCGCATGTTGAATCGTTTCGCCACATTGGCCGCTGTCTGTATGTTGGCCCCGGTTGCGTTGGCGCCCCTCGCGTCAGCCGACCCGCCGCCACCACCGCCGGATCCCGCCGCACCCGTCGATGCCGGACCACCGCCGGACAACGGGCTGGTCGCCTCCGCCGAGCCGGGCGTGGTCACCACCCCCGACGGCTGGAAACTCACAGTGTCGGCCAAAGACGAGAGCCAGCTGCCGGTCGCGCCGCTGACCACCGCGGCATCGTCACGTGAGTACATGGTGGGAGCCACCTTCACCGGCACCGTCACCGGCGGCGGATCCACCTCGCTGACCGGCGGCACGCTGGACACGGGCTACCAGATCGGCTGCGGAATCGAGCTGGGCCAGGTCCGTCTGATCGGGTCCATCGGTCTGAGCACGTCGGGCTCGACGCTGGCCGGCATCATCCCGACCGGGGTGAGCATGCCGATCTCGGGCACCCTGGAGGTCCACCCCAAGCCCGGCACCGTCACCAACGTCTCGGTGAACAAGAAGTCGTTCAAGGCCGCGCCGGTGCGCGTCACGTTGAAGGACGTTCACATCAAGGTGGACGGCTGCGTCGGCCAGTCCTTCCTGCGGTCCTACGCGACCCTGACCAGTTCCACCACCGACACCGACGATGTGGTCGCCTACTACGGCCTCACCAAGTCGGTCTGAGGGGAACCGTCAGGTAACCGGTTGCAGCACCGGGCCGGCGGCCTGGTTGTACAAGTCCGCGGCCGCGCTCATCGCCGCCTTGATGGTGTTGTAGTAGTGCGTGCCGACGCCGCCGCCGCGGAACTTGAGCAGCTGTGGGTTCTGCGCCAGCGTGGCTGCCAGCACACTGTCGCCGTTGATGGCGTATTTCTTGGACGCCTCAGTGAACCGAGCGATGAACCGGGCGATCGCCTTGTTGGGGTCCTGACGCTCGGCGACGGTGCCGAAACTGGCCTTCTCCTGGAACAGGCCGATGACCTCATCAGCCGCGCCACCTGAGCTGCCATAGGCCTGCACACCGCCAGAGGCGGTCGGGCGGAACGTGGACTCGATCTTCGCGGTGGCGATGACGGTCTTGATCTGGTCTTCGCTGAGTCTGGCGGCGTGGCCCTGGCTCACGATGGCCTTGACGATGTCCTGCGCGCTGGAGTCCTTGCCGACCACCACCGGTGGCGGCGTGGGGACCACGGCTGCGGCGTTCTTGGTGACTGGGTCCACCGCCGGCGGTTGCTCCACCGCCACCACGGTGTTCCGGTGCGTCGGAGCAGACAGCAGGGTGGCGCCGCCGAGGCCGGTAGCGACGAGAACAGTGGTGATGATTTTCTTTGCGCGGTTCTGTTTTCCGAACGCCTCGGTTGGTCCGCCGAACTTCGGCATGGTCGTACTCTCTTCTGTGATCTGCGAAAATTTGTGAGCCGTGTCCGACGCGCCCGCCCGCTCCCACCGCCATTCAGACGCCAAAAGACAGGGATGGACCGTGCATCGGTCACGCTGGGGCGGTCACGCGCCGATCCGACCAGATGCACGCGACTAAAAGTTTGCTATGTGCGATTCGGCCGAGGCGACGCAAGAGTCAGCCCGCCGGCGACACGTCACATTTATGGCAACTACCACCCTTATTGCCACAATGTGATCAGTGTCACTCTACCTGGCACTACAGAGGTGTAGTAATTAGCCGTGAACTGTATTAGAACATCCGAAATCTGGCAAAACCCCAGTACAGGTCTGTCCGACGGCGGCCAGTAGAAGCCTGGTCAATGATCAGCTTCCCGTTTGCCGAGGCGCACCCCGACGCTTTGCGTAGCCGCCGCTAGATGCACAAATATTGTCCGTTGAGCACGCAATTCGAAGGTGGCGCGTACGACCCGGACAACACGCCTCTGAGGCCCCCAGTGGCGGTACCGCCAGGTGCAATGATGCGATTCCAATTCGCGGGCGTGAGCACATAGTGCGTGCCATACCGCGTGATGTTGCTGCTCCACGTGTGCGAGACGGATTCGCCCATCGGCAGGTCGAATTCGAGCTTCCAATCGGACAGCGGCACGGCGCTCGGGTTGGTGATCGTGAAGTGGCCGATGAAGCCGGTCTGCCACGTCGATGACACCCACAATCTCGCCGCGGGCGCGGCCGCTTGAGCTACGGGGGTGATGACAAGCCCGGGCATGGCGACCAGTAACGCCGACACCGCTACCTGAACCGCTGTGCGCCAGCGCTTCACGTATGAACGCAATCCCGCCATGGTGGCAAAGTTAGAGCCACCCGGGCGATGTCGACGCCTCGCATCGCGGCTCCGCTGCAGTACCTTTGCGCAACTGAAACCGTCACGAAATCTCCGGTCTCCCCGATTCGCTGATTGAAACCGGCACCCCGGCCCGGAAACCGCAGGTATAAACATCGTCAGCCGACGATGGCTGGGAACATGCGGACAGTTGTGGTGATCCGCCGGAAACGATCGGGACAGCATGGGTCGGCACAGTGCCTCGCATATCGCAGCGCAACATCGACCTTCCGCCGGACCGACCGGATCGGGAGCAGCAATCTACGCTGGGCGCGTCGGATTGTTGGCGCTGGGTTTGGGCATCGGCGCGGCGGTAGCAGGCAGCGCCGGAATCGCCAATGCCCAAGGCACCCCGGACAACAACGGCGGTTCCGCCGCACATTCGTCGGATTCATCGACTGGCGCCGGCACGGTGAAGAGTCCCCCCTCCGTCGGATCGCCTGGCGCCAAGACCCGCAAGCCCGGGTTGTCACCCACGCCAAGAATCAAACCGGCCAACAGCCGCCGGGCTCCGATCGGCGACGAGCGGGCGGCCGCTGCCGGCCCAGCGTCGATACCGGGGTTGTCCCTTCGCATTTCGCGGAAGGTCCCGGCTCCCGCGCGCTCCGCTGCACCTGCCAGAGCGACCGAGGCCTCGACCTCACCCACGAGCGTGCGTCCCAACGCCACTCGGATCCGCTCGCGTCTGGCCGCCACGCCGACCGCCGGCCCGACTCGCACCGGCTCTCCGGCCACGGCACCGTCGGTCGGCTTGCCGGCGGAGGCGAATACCGGTGGTGCACCGGCAGTTCCGATTCCCATGGTGCAGGCGGTGCTGCAGTTGGTCCACCGGGAAGTCGAACGCTTCACCCTCGCCGCCAACCACTTCGGGCCGGCGGCCAGCTCCACCCCGATCGGCGTCAACGCTGTTCCGGCGATCGCACCGGGGGTCCCGACCCCCGCTGATCAGGTCCCCACGGTCTACGGCGATATCGGCAAATGGATGCTGCAGTCCAACGGGCAGATATCCGATTACGGTGGACTGCCGCACCAGGGCAGGACGGTGCTGGAGCCGGTCAACGTCATCATCGTCGACCCGACGTCGACGTCCGCAGCTGAGGCCGCCTACAAGCTCAACACGGCGATGTTCTGGTCCGGCTACCCCGCCCAGCCCATCCACAGCACCGGGTTCCAAGGCACGATCGACGATGTGACCTATGGGCAGCAGCCCACTGGCCCCTTGCTGGGCTACTCGGACAACTTCTTCCTGTTCCCCAACAACCACGGCCGAATCTTCGGGCCCGACCCCGTGGAGACCAGCGCGGGGTACGTCTGGAGTGGCTCGTTCAGCACCGAACAGTTCGTCATCTACGACCTGTTACCCAGACATGCGTACGTCTCGTCCAACCTCGCCCGAAATGCGCTCGCGCTTCGGCTGCTCGCCAGCGGCCGGGCGACCTATGGCGGGATGGTGGCGTTGGACAACTCGTACAACACCGCCACCACGACAACCGGTGACCATGACGGTTACGCCGTGGTCATCGTCCTGAAGTAGACGTGAACTCCGGCTGCACATCACCAAGTGACCAGAGGCGAGACCTGCCCGCCTCCCGGCCACCGAACCCTCACGTACGTAACGTGGTGGCGGAGAAATTCGAGTTTCGCCGCCACTCGGTTACAAACGCGGCATGGACCGCACGCTATGGCCGCAAAATCTCTGCTGGAGAAACGGTTTCGACGAACGCGCGCGCCGCATCTGCGAGTTTCCTGTCCGCGGTGGCCAGCGCGTCCGCCTGCAGTTGGGTCAGTGCGATGTACTCGGCCTCGTAGGTGTCCGGCCAGTCCAACTGGGCGGCTATTCGCCAAGCGCGGTCCTGTAGTACCCGGTCGCCCAGGAGTCGGATCCGCAGCCCGCGAATACCGTCGAGGACCTTGCGGGCGCCCGCGTCGTCGATCTCGCCGCGTCGCACCGACTCGTACACCAGGGCAAGTGCCTGCGAACGCAAGAGCGTGGGCGCCACCAGGCTGTGCTCCGGCGGAATCGAGGCTCCATCAGCGGCGAGCTTGACGGCGACCGGGGCATCGATGACAAACGCTGTCATACCAGTACCTTCGCACGAACACGAGCCACCAGTAGCAGGTCGCACGTTTGAGGGACCTGAGTTTGGATACCCCTCGGGTGAAGAAGAAGGTAATTACTCCTGCACACAACAGGAATACGGCGGAGGGAGCCCAACGTGGCATTCTCGCAGATCGCAATGAAGACGATGGCAGCTGCGGCCGGGATCGCGGCAGCCGGAATGGTGGCAGCGACTCCGGCATACGCAGATCCGGAAACGCTCCAGTTCGGCCAAACCGCAGAAGTTCCCAGTCCAGGTGGCGCCATCGACTACACCGTGAGCAACTTGCAGCCCAGCGGTCATAACGACGGGATCTGGTATGCCGATGTGACGGCCGAGGCCGTCAGCGGCTCCCCGACGCCGAACATTTCCGATTTCAACGCTCGGGCTGTCAACAGCTCCACCTACGCGGACATGAAGGGCAACCAGACGGACGGCCTTGCCAACCAACCGATCGCACCGGGGTCTCAAACGACCGGGCGGGTCTACTTTGACGTACGCGGTGGCACCGCGCCCGACAGCGTGGTCTATCGGGACGCCGGTGGTACCGACAAGGTGGTTTGGAAAGGCTGACCACCCATCGGTGAAATCGGCGGAAAGGTGACCGCCGACGTCGCCCTGCGGTAACACTTTTGGTCATGACGATCGCAGAGGACGTCAAGGCCGAACGCGCAGCATTGACGAAGTCGTTGGTCGAGTTGGGCCCGTCAGCCCCTACCGCGTGTGGCGGGTGGACGGCGCTGCACCTTGCGGCCCATCTGGCTGGTGAAGAACGCTACGGAGGTGTGACGACCTTCATTGCTCGATCCCTGGTGACGCGTGGTGTTTCGGTGTCCGGTACACCGAAGATGGTCGACATTGCGCTTCGCCGGGAACAGCGACACGGCTTCGCGGCAGTGATCGATCGGTTGCGTCGGCCGATGCCGCGGCTGCTGCTGCAACCGACGGTGGCGCCGCTGGCTCTGTTCGAATACTGGACGCATCACGAGGATCTCGTCGGTTTCGACAACGACGCCCACGCCGCGCCGGTGACGCTGACGGAGGCCATTCCACTGGTACTGCGGTACCAGGTCAAGAAACTGCCTGCGGGAGTTCGAGTAACGGTCAGCATGAGCGACGGCCGCCGGCAGTGGTCAGTCGGACCGACGTCGGGACCGGAAGTGATCCTCGGTGGCTCTGCCCCAGATCTGGTCCGGTGGCTGTCGGGTCGACGAGCAGCAGGCGAGATCACCATGGCCGGGCCCAGCGCAACGGTGCAGGAACTCCGCGCATTCGGGGGGCGAGTGTGACTGCCGGACAATGGACTTGCGCCGCTGTGAGGCTGCGTTGACCGTCGATGACGACCTCGACTCGCTCTACGGCATGCGGCCCGAAGAGTTCACCGCCCGGCGCAATGAGCTCGCGGCAGCGGCAAAGAAGCGTGGAGATGCATCGGCGGCCAAGGCGATCGCCTCAGCCCGTCGGCCGACGACGGCTGCGTGGGTGGTGAACCTGCTCGCACTGACCGACGCGACAGTCCGCCCAAAATTGACCAACCTGCACGAAGCGCTGCGCGCCGCACACGCGGCCATGGATGGTCAACGCATCCGTGAGCTGTCGGCGACGCAGCGAACCCTCGTGCAGGACCTGACCCGCGCCGGATTCGCGGCGGCCGAACTGCCCGATCCGACAGCAGCATTGCGCGACGACGTCACCGGCACACTCCAGGCAGCGATCGCCGATCCCGAGGTCGCTGCGCGTCTGGGCCGGCTGTCCAGAGCGGAAGAGTGGTCAGGATTCGGCGACTTCGGAGCATCGTCCGTTGTGATCACGCGTTCCCGGCCCGACACAGGATCCTCGCCGGGACCCACCCCACCACCACCGACGCCGCGCGAGAAGCAGTCCGACGAGGACACTGCTGCGGTTGAGACGGCCCGGCGCCGCCGTGACGCCACCGCATCCGAACTGGGCCAGGCCCGCGCCGCAAACGACGATGCTCTCGCAGCGTTGAAGGAACGCCGGCGCAAGGTCGAAACCGCACGCCGGCGCTACGAGAAAGTCCTCGAGACGCTCACGGCCGCACAGCGCGACCTCGATGCAGCGGAAGCGCAACTCGACCTCGCGCAACAATCCGCCGATGAGCTGCAGAATCGGGTACGAAACGCCGAAGCAGCTGTGGCGCAGGCAGAATCGCAGCTGATTCGACTAACGGGCGAGTAACAGTGGCCGTCGGGCGTCAGACGCCGAAAGCTTTCGCATACGCAACCTCACCGCGGGGTACCGCCGCATCAGGATTGAGCGTCAGGGCCAGGAAGTTGTCGTCCGGTGCCTCGAACGGCGCAGTGATACCGAGCCGCGATGCCGGGCTGAACCCGAACCGCGGGTAGTACTCAGCGTGACCCAGCACAACAACCAGGTTCTCCCCCAGTTGGCGCGCCCGCTCCAACCCTGCGCGAATCGCCGCCGACCCAGCGCCACTTCGCTGGAGATCGGGCACGACCGCGCAGGGCCCGAGTGCGAGGGCGGGATGACCGTCGACGGCACATCGCGTGAGCAACGCAAATCCCGCAATCTCACCGTTCACGTCGCAGCTGACGACGGACAGTCCGTCGATCCAGGCGGTCGGGTCTTCTCGGAGCGCGTCGACGAGGTTCGCTTCCAGCTCGGTGGGAAAAGCTGCCGCATTCACGGCGTGGATGCGCTCGACATCCTCTGGTTGCTCAACTCGAGTACTCCACATATCCAACCTCTCACTCACCGCCTGTGTTTCATGCGTCGTGAACCATATCTTCTGCCGCCCCGTCAACCCGGCACGGTGCTGGACGCGCGCCCGAGATGCCTGGGAAAGAACCGGGTATCGATCCGGCCATCGGCGGGCACCGGGTGATGCCGCCCTGGAAAGGCATGCAGCACTTTGTCTTCCGAGGCGAAGGCACCGAACAGCTCGAGTCCAAATCCGCGTGGGATCTCCTCGTCGTCCCACGGGAGCAGGTACTCGACAGGGATGGTCACCTGCTTCGCCGCCTCCAGTAGCTCAGGATGTTCGACTACCGCGCCGAAGAGCGCGGCGGTGATCCTGGATTCAACCGCGACCAGCGGTATTCCGACCGCGCTCGCCAGTGTCATGCCGGAATAGCCGATCGGCGCTCGTGGGTCGATCTCTGGAAGGGTATGGACTGCATCGATCGTGGCCTGCCATTCGGAGACGGCGCGTTCGGCCACCGAGTGGCAGTAGTCCGCGAGGTGCCGACCGAACGACGGGCTGCGTTCTGCCCGCGCCTGCTGGAAGGCGTCGACCAGACGAACATCTGCTGCGCTGCGTGGCCGCTCGCCATGGCCGGGCGCGTCGATCGTGACAACGTGAAAACCATTCGTGAGCACCGAAGAGTAGGCTCGGGCGACGTGCCCCGGGGCCCTCTTGTCCAGGCCGCCGGGGTGACCGGCCAGCAGTACCGGAGCGCCGTCGGAATCGGTTTCCGGTGACCAGAGCACACCGGTGATGTCGCCCAGGGTGAAGGTGCGTTCGATGACGCCGTTCGACGACGTCTCAGAGGTGAAATGCATGATGTGATGCCCTTTCGGAAGTGCCGATGTTCAGGCGCTCCCGGCGACACCTACCTCGATCGCCCGACCGTGAACACGAGTGGGAGCACCCACAGGGTTACAGCGTCCATGGGTCTCACCTCCTCGCGTGCCGTCACGGTCGCAGGCACGTTATCAATGCGACGGCGACCCCGTCCAACGGTTTTCGCGCGCGTCCGCGTTACGTACCATCGAGTTCGGACAATCGGCCGTCCTCTCCCGACGCGAAGGTTCTCCTATGCACGCAATCCATCGCCACCGAACTCCCGCGGTGCGCAACCGCCGGAAGATCTACGGGCCCGCGGGGCTGGTCACGGCCACATTCACCGCGCTGGCACTGGTGAGCGCCGCCGCGCCCGTTGCCAACGCGGCCCCATGCCCGGACGCCGAGGTGGTGTTCGCCCGCGGGACCGGAGAGCCGCCGGGTGCCGGCGGCATCGGGCAGGCGTTCGTCGATGCCCTCCGCGCCAAGGCCGGCGCGAAGTCGGTCGCTGAGTACCCGGTGAATTACCAGGCCAGTGCCGATTTCGCCGATGGCATTCAGTTTGCCCTCACTGTGATCGACGGCATCAGGGACGCAACCACTCACATTCAGGCCGTCGCCGCCGACTGCCCCACCACCAAGATGGTGCTCGGCGGGTTCTCCCAGGGCGCGGCAGTGGCGGCATTCACCACAGCTGCCGACATCCCCGAGGGCGTCCCAGCCGCCTTCGTGCCGCCGCCGATGCCACCCGAGATTGCCTCGCACGTGGCCGCCGTGGCGCTGTTCGGGAAACCGTCAAACGAGTTCCTCACCGACGCCGGGGCGCCGCGAATCACCATCGGACCGCTGTATGCACCCAAGACCATCGATCTGTGCGCCACCGGCGACAGCGTGTGTAATGGTGCAGCGCCAGGACCGCCCACCGGCGCGCACAACTCGTACATCGCGAACGGCATGGTCGACCAGGCCGCGCAGTTTGCGGTCAGCCGGTTGTAGCGACCACACCGCTGATCCTCCCTGTTTCGTGCGGTGGTGCCTCGCACAAGCTCGGCGTTCCCGTCCGCCCGGTCGCGGACGCTCGACACCTGCCTGGGCGAACGGCACTTGAACCATGACTGCACCCGCACCACAGAAACGGAGTAAACGTATGGGCACCAACCGAATCACCAACGGAACCGAGCGCACACTCATCGAGAACACACTCGACCGAAACCGTGAAGCACTGATCGCGACCGTACTCGGGCTGACTGAGCCAGACGCGCGCCGACACCTCGTGACATCGCTGACGACGCCGATCTCGTTGATCAAGCACGCAGCGGCCGCGGAACGGATTTGGTTCCAACGGTTCTGGGGCGGCCTCGATGAATCCGCATGCGACGGATACTCGAGGCGAGACGAGGGTACGTTCTCCGTTGCCGATGACGAGTCGCTCGCCGACGTGATCGCCGAATTCGAGCGCGCCAGTCAACAATCCCGCGAGATCGCCTCCCGCTTCGACCTCGACGCCACGATAGACATACCCGCAGAGGGAAAGGTGAGCATGCGGTGGACCCTGCTCGCCATGATCGAAGAGTTCGCCAGGCATGCCGGCCACGGCGATATCCTTCGCGAGCAGATCGATCAGGCCCGCTCTGACCGCGGCACCACCGAAACTTCTTGACCTGAACCGGGGTTGGGTTCCTGCAGGCGGCGTACCTCAGTCGAGGCAGAACTCGTTGCCCTCGATGTCCTGCATCACGATGCAGGACTCCTCGATGCCGTCCGCGGGCAACACCCGCACCTGCACGGCCCCGAGCGCCACCAAGCGCGCACACTCGGCTTCCAGAGTCGCGAGGCGTTCTGAACCGACGAGTTCGCCGCCCACCCGGACGTCGAGGTGCACTCGATTCTTGACGGCCTTGCCTTCCGGTACGCGCTGAAAATACAGTCTCGGGCCGAGACCCGAGGGATCGATGCAGGCGAACGCCGATCCCTGGCGCTCCGGACTGAGGGATCGATCGAAATCCGCCCAGGTGTCGAACCCCGGCGGCACCGGCGGCACCACATAGCCCAGCACCTGGCACCAGAAGCGACCTACGCGCTCGGGATCTGCGCAATCGAAAGTGACTTGGAATTGCTTGACGGAGGCCATCAACCGACCCTAGCCACCTGCCGAGCTCGATCGCTGGATAGTTCCGATGGCTCGAGGGCGTTCCCACGAGAAAGACAGGTCATTCGACATGTCTTCAGTGCGGCCCTCAGGAGGAACAGTATGAGTTTGGACAGCAGTGCACGGGTGGGCAGTCCGGTCGACGAGTTGGTTCCGTCGCGCTACGCGGTACAGGTCGGGGACATCGAGGTTCTGGTGATCAGCGACGGAGTGCTGCCCATTACGACCTCGACGTTGGCCACCAACGCCGACCCGACCGACCTGACAGTCTGGCTGGATGACAATTTCCTGCCGCCCGAGGTGATCGACTGGCCACTGAACATCGTGGTCGTCCGTAGTGGCGATCGGACCATCCTCGTCGACGCCGGGCTCGGCCTGGAGTTCCCGGACTTCCCCCGGGCCGGCCAGACGGTCCAGCGACTGGAGGCTGCCGGTGTGGATCTCGGTTCGGTGACCGACGTCGTGCTCACCCACATGCACATGGACCACGTGGGTGGACTGATCACCGAAGGAGTGAAGGAACGGCTGCGGCCCGATCTGCGGATCCACGCCGCGGCTGCCGAGGCCGAGTTCTGGGAGAAGCCTGATTTCTCCCGCACTGTCATGCCGCAGCCGATACCGGATGTGCTCCGGCGGGTCGCCTCGCAGTTCTTGGACGACTACCGGGGCCAGCTACGCACATTCGAGACGGAATACGAGGTGGCACCGGGCGTACTCGTCACCCGCACCGGCGGTCATACCCCCGGTCACAGTGTGGTCCGTCTGGATTCCGGCGGCGAGAAACTGACATTCGCCGGCGACGCGGTGTTCGCCCCCGGGTTCGACAACCCCGAGTGGCAGAACGGATTCGAACACGACCCCGAAGAGGCGGCCCGCGTCCGAATCGACCTGCTGCGCGAGTTGGCAGCGACCGGAGAAGCACTGGTGGCCACCCACCTGCCGTTCCCGTCCGTGTGCCACGTGGCGACCGCCGGCGACGTCTTCCGGTGTGTCCCTGCCGCCTGGGATTACTGATCGAGTCACCGGCTACCGGTCGTGATCGGCCGGCGTTCTCCACGGAGAGCGCCGGCCATCCACGTTCCGGACGGCGTGTACCGCTGCCTGCCAATTTTTGACATGCACGTCAAACTTCAAGGCGGCGTTGAAGTTTCTGTCAGCGAAGTCGCAGTTTCCACCCGCAGCAGGTGCGGAACTGCGAGCATGGCCGTAACGGCGCGACGTCGGCAAACGTCGAACCGCCGTGTTCAGCCGGAACGAAGGAGCGGAAGATGCGTTCGTTGATGACTTCTGAGGTGCGATGCCTGCTGACGAGATCAGCGGTGGCGGCAATCTCGGGGATTGCAGTGCTGGGCGCGGTCACTCCGGTGTCGGTCGCCTCGGCAGCACCCCGCACACCCGCCGCTCTCGATTCCCCCAACAACCCGGATGATCCGGCGTGCGCCACCGAGGGATGGAATCCCGCCTGCTGGGGAGGCATGTACGACCAGACGCCAGACGACGGGATACCAGGAGACAACGCCGCGGAGGGAGGCATTCCGGCCCCGGCAATGGTGCCGAACGTCGACGGGTCGATGAGCCCGCCCGGCACGCCCGGAGCCATCTAGTCGCATCACACGTCGTACAACTTCCTGCGGTATGCCGCCAGTGACCGCGGTCCCAGCGCTTCGACCAAAAACCTTTGCGGCAGTGGCACTCCCATCAGGAAGGAGCGGCCCTCTTCGGGGGAGGCGTAATCCAGCACCAGACCGCCGAGGAGGACGCCCCACCGTGGATGCTTGGCCAAGAACGACGCTCCCCGCTTGACTGCGATTCCCCACTCCCTCGGTGTCAGATACTCGACGATCACCGGCAACGCGTCACGTTCTTCATCGTCCAGGTGGACCAAGACCAGTTCGGACAGCTGGGCGAAGGCCTCCCTCATCCGGGCCGTCGTCGATCGCTGCACGAACTTCGTCCACGCCACACGAGCTGCTTGCACCTCCTCCAGCGCCGTTGCGATCTGCCCGTGCTGCGCTTGCATCCGCTCGATGTCCGATTTCCGATCCAACGCCCTGGCCGAGACGATCGGCCAGACCAGCTCGTCCTCGGCCGCGTGGTGGTGATGCAGTGCTTCTGTCATGAATTGCAGGTGCCTACCGACTACCCGCGCACGACGGTTGTCGCCGGGCTGCACCCTGGCGATCAGCCACGACAGGTCATCGAGCTCGCGACGAAACACGCGGTGGACGAGCAACATATCCAAGTCGTTGACCGGCATCGCAAGCTCCCTTCGATGAACGGCGTCAACCATTCAGGGCCAGCATGCGCCGGGCGCCGGGCGTCGCCACGAGTATGTGGCTACCCCACCTTCTCAGTTCAGTAGTTTCTGAATTCAGGAACTGATGTACTGTTGGCCCATGGAGACGCTGACGCAGGTGGCGGTGCTGGCCCGGTTCGGTCATGCCCTGTCGGATCAGACCCGGTCCAAGATCCTGCTCGCACTCAAGGACGCCCCGGGATATCCGGCCGACCTGGCCGAGGCGGCGGGCGTCTCTCGGCAGAGCATGTCCAATCACCTTGCCTGCCTTCGTGGTTGCGGACTGGTCGTGGCTGTCCCGGAAGGCCGGCGAACCCGCTATGAACTCGCGGATCCCAAACTCGCCCACGCACTGAACGATCTGCTGAACGTGGTGCTGGCCGGCGACCCCGAGCAGTGCCCCGACGCGGCTTCGGATGGTTGCTGCTGATGGCAGCCGATGCCCCGGTTCCCGCTCCCCCGGCCCCCGCGAGACGGGCGTTGCTCCACCGGCGGATCCGATGGTTCGTCGCCGCAACCATCACCTACAACGTGATCGAGGCGATCGTCGCGATCGGCGAGGGCACCAGAGTGTCGTCGACCGCACTGATCGGCTTCGGACTCGACTCCGTGATCGAGGTGTCCTCGGCTGCCGCCGTCGCCTGGCAGTTCTCCGGCCCGGAACCGGAGGCACGCGAGAAGACCGCACTGCGGATCATTGCGGTGTCGTTCTTCGCACTCGCGGGCTACGTCACCATCGAATCGATCCGATCGCTCAGCGGGGCAGCCGAAGCCGGACATTCGGCGATCGGCATCGGATTGACCACCGCCAGCCTGGTCATCATGCCGCTGCTGTCCTGGGCCCAGCGCCGCACCGGCCGTGAACTCGGTTCCCGCTCAGCCGTGGCCGACTCCAAGCAGACGCTGCTGTGCACCTATCTGTCCGCGGTGGTCCTCGCCGGACTGGTCCTCAACAGCCTGCTCGGCTGGAGCTGGGCCGATCCGATCGCCGCACTCATACTCGCCGGCGTTGCCGTCAACGAAGGACGCGAGGCCTGGCGCGGCGAAACCTGCTGTGGAGACCGATAACCGAGGAGATGAACATGGCCGTGACCGCATTGATTCTCTACCTGATCTTCGCGGTATTGGGATTCGGTTGGCGTAGTTGGGTCCAGTACCGACACACGGGGTCGACGGGATTTCGTGGCATCGACGGACGGCCGGGCTCGCTGGAATGGTTGGCCGGTGTCGGCTTCATCCTGTCGATCATCGTCGGCGTGGCCGCGCCGGTGCTGCAATATCTCGGACTGACCGCACCGATCGCCTTCCTGCAGGCTTCATGGATCCAGTCGCTGGGTACGGTGCTCGCCGTTGCCGGAATCGTCGCCACCGTCTACGCCCAACTGGACATGGGTGAATTTTGGCGTATCGGGGTCGATCCCAGCGAGACAACAACACTCGTGCGCAACGGAGTATTCGGATTGGTCCGCAACCCTATCTTCACCGCCATGCTGGTCTTCGCCGGCGGCGTCACGCTGATGACACCGAACCCAGTGGCGCTCTTGGCTTTCGTCGTGTTGTCGACCACCGTCGAACTGCAGGTCCGTGTCGTGGAAGAGCCCTACCTGAGGCGGACCCACGGTGAGGCCCATCGTGACTACTGCGTCGCCGTCGGACGATTCGTGCCCGGTGTGGGACGCGATGGGGGCCGCCAGGAGCCGATCACACGTTCACGTTGAAACCCAGGTCGATATCGCAGGCGGCCTGTCCGCCACGAATACCCCAGTTCTGCAGCGGGCTGTCGCGTACGAGGATGGTGACATGGTTCGGTGGGATGCCCAGCGCCTCCAGACGATTGACGATCTGCCGGTAGAGATCTCGTTTGGCGTCCACTGACCGACCAGAAAAACAGTCGATCGTCACCAAGGTGTACAGCTCCGGTTGCGCCAGGCCCGGTGAATGCGAGAACCGATGCGGCTCATGGGCTATCAGGCGTACATGCTTGTCGCTCGCCGGGATCTGGAAGGCGACCACAAGTGCGTCGTGCACGGCGTCGATGATCGCCACCTCTTCGGACTGGCAGTAGGGCCGCCGTACCTCGATGAGTGTGCTGGGCATCCGGGAATCGTCACACACGGCCCGCGACGCGGTCATCCGAATTTCTCGGTCCACCTCACCTGCACTGACAGCCGACACAGCAGTGGGCCCCAGCCCGGAAACATCCGGCTGGGGCCCACTGACTGCTTCTGCGCTATGCCTGGACCTGCCCGAGGGTGACGTCGACGGTGCGCGAAGCGCCCGACGGGTCCTCGTAGGTCAGGGTCACGGTGTCCCCCGGCGCCTTGGATCGCACGGCAGCGACCAGGGCATCGGCACCGTCGATCACCTGATTGTCGACCTTGGTGATCACCGCACCATCGGGCAGACCGGCCACGGCTGCCGGACCCCCGGCGACCACACCGGCGACTGCTGCGCCGTTCGAATCGTTACCGGAGAGCTGGACACCCAGCGAGGCGTGCTGGACAGTTCCGGTCGAAACCAGTTCGTCGGCGATGCGTTTGGCCTGATCCACCGGGATCGCGAAGCCCAGACCGATCGAACCGGCCTGTCCACCGCCCTGCGAACCCTGGCCGCCGCCCAACGATGCGATCGCCGAGTTGACCCCGATCAGGTCACCGTTCATGTCGACCAGTGCACCGCCCGAGTTACCCGGATTGATCGCAGCGTCGGTCTGGATGGCGCTCATCACCGAGTGTTGGCCGCTCTGCTCATCGCCGGTGGCAACGGGACGATCGAGCGCGCTGATGATGCCGGTGGTCACCGTCCCCTGCAGGCCCAACGGCGAGCCCACGGCGACGACATTCTGCCCCACCTTCAGATCCTTCGAGGAACCGATGGCAATCGGCGTCAGCCCGGACACGTTCTGCGCTTTCACCACCGCGATGTCGTCGTCGGGGTCTGTCCCGACGACGGTGAACGGCACCGTGCGTCCATCCGACATGGTGACAGTCGCCCGCATCGCGCCACCGGCCCGACCAGAATTCCTGGCCGACGGTCCATCCGGCGAATACTGGTCGTCACCGGGGAACTGTCCACCCGGGTACATCCCACGCGGCAAGCCGGGGAATTGCCCGCCCGGCGACTCCTCGGCAGCCAACGGCCCCTGGCTACCGGTGCCGCGGGCGGCGGCCGCCACGACATGGTTGTTGGTGAGGATCAGGCCGTCCTCGCTGAGGACGATTCCGGATCCCTCCTCACGTCCCTGCCCGGTCTCTATCTGCAGCTTCACCACGCTGGGCAGCACCTTGGCGGAAACCTGTTCGACCGACCCGGCAGGTGCGGATGCCTTCGGCTGCACCGGAACGGATCCGGCGGCAGGCGATGGGATGCGGGCGTGGTCAGCGGCCGGCGCCTGCGCGACAGTCGCGGGCTTTCCGGACTGGTCCACCACGGCGACCGCTGCGACGGCACCGGTGGCCATCGCCACCGCGGCCGTGCCGGCAACCAGTACACCGACGCGGGACTTCTTCTTTGGCTGCGAAACGTCTTGCACCGGAGGGGCATCGAAACTGTTGGTCATCTCGGGATGCAGGCCATACGGCGGGGACGGATGCTGATATCCGGTCCGGCTCCACGGGCTTGAAGTTGTATTTCTTTGATCTGCCGCCTGTTTGGCGTCCCACTGAGGGTTACTACTCTGCGGTGACATCCCAGACCATTGATTCATTCGTGATGCTTCTTCCTTTGCGACACCGACATACATGCGCCGTGCCGGCGCCTACCTAGATGGTGCAGTGCGCTACTGAGGCTTTGCTGAGAGTTGGCTCGGTGCTGCCCAAGACTTTCTCGAAGCGTGAAAGCACTAGTGCCGCAGGAAGGCCCCCAGCCGAGCGGTGGCCAGCACCTGCTCGGCTTTGAATTGCTCGAATGCGCCGACTCGGGTGAACCCGATCCGGTCGGCGAGGCGGAGCGCCGCGAGATTTGCCCGGATATTGGCCTCAGCCCAGCGGATTGAGCACCAAGGTGCACAACCGCGGCAGGTTCCTCAGGGGGATCCAGACCATCACCTGACGACAGGCCCCCGAGGCCTGGCCGACCGGGCCGCCACACACCGGCCAGGCGCCAAGGCCTTGGGTCTGCATCACGTTGCGTGCCACCCGGATCTGCTCCTCGCGACTCGCCGCGGCGGGCGACCCGATTCCCCCGTTCGAGGACCATGTGGCCGGGGTGAACTGCAACCCTCCGTAGAAGCCGTTGCCGGTGTCCGCCGCCCAATTTCCGCCCGATTCGCACTGAGCCATCGCGTCCCAGTTCGGTTCGGCGCCGGCGTTCGGAACTGCGACGACTAATTGAGCCAGGGCGATCGCACCGACGAACCCGAATACGGTGACGACCTTGCGCACGCGCATGTCGATCCCTTCATGGCGGTGTGCACTGCGTGCACGCCGGTAATGGCGGGGCGACAGACCATTTTCAGCCCATCGTGATACAGAGTTTACCGATGGGGCGAAAGTAAAATACCCGTGCTAGAGAGTCTAATTATCTTCTTTGAGTTTATTTAATAGTTATGGGCCGTGTGTGGCCGATGGGAACAACCCGATCCCCCTTTCTGACCCTGAAACCGCAGTTCACACGCATCTCCGTGCAAGATCGGCAGCCCGCGCGGGTTCGCGTTCCGCCTCACAGAGTTGGCCATCGGCGGTGTGAAATTTGCAGCCCATTGTGAGTTCAGTTTCCAATGCGATAGCAGTGAAAGAATTGAATTCTGTTGCAAATGTGACTGATGGGATTGATGTGGCTGTTGTTACATCGCGGTGGCTGCGACGGCAGCAGGCCGCAGCCGGGCGATGATGCCGTCGAGGTCGACAGCGAACATGTCGGGGCGGAAGACGTGGCCCCCAGGCACCTCGTGCGCTTCGTACGGGATCCCGGCGTGGTCCAGCAGCCCCCGGAACTCGCGCTGGCCGGCGAGCACCTCCGTCTCGTTGGCGCTGTCGAACCAGTTGATCGGGTCCGGACTGGTGCCCGCGACGAGGAACACCCGCTTGTTGCGGTAGCTCTCGATCCGCTCGACCGGGTTGTCGGCGCTGACCCTGGCCTGGTCCCAGAGCGGCGCGCCGTACACCGTTCCACCGGCCAGATCCAGAACCGCCGACGTGATGTTCGCCCAGTGCACGACGAGGCCGAAATCGCGGCGCAGGCTCGCCGGGCCCGAATGGGCACTGACCGAGGCGAAGTGGCCGTAGTACTTGGCCGCGTACTTCAGCGCACCGAAGCCGCCCATCGAGAATCCGCCGACCGCTCGGCCGTCGTACTCGGCGTACGTCCGGAAGTTCGCCTCGATCCAGGGCAACAGCTGGGCGATGTGGAACGTCTCCCAGTTTCGCGGTCCCACGAATGAAGTGACCGGGTTGGAGTACCAGCCGGCATGCCCACCGTCGGGCATCACGACGATGATCGGCTTTCCGGCGGTCCAGTCACGGATGCCCATGAAGTCGAACGAGCGGAAATCGTCGTTGCCGCCGTGGAACATGTAGAGCACCGGATAGGTCCGCCCGCTGGTGTGGTAATCGTCGGGAAGCAGGACGTTGACGCCGGGGTTCCAACCGATGGCCGCGGTCTGGAATCGGTAGTACCACAGGCGAGGATCGTTCTCGTTGCGATCCACGATCCGCAGACCGAAGCCGTCGCCGCGCCCGGTGAATATCACCAGCGTCTGCCCGGGGCTGATCGCGCCGGGGTCGGAGATGCCGTTCACGCCGGCGATCGGTGGATAGAACGTAGCGTCCCCGTAGAAGCGTGATGCCAACGCCGACAACGTATCTCCCGGAGCAACCTGGTACTTCCTGAGTTCCGGGATGATCAGTTGCCGGCCGGGATCGATACCGGCATCCGGGGCGATGCCATTGGCGGCGGCGATCAACCGCGACAGATCGGCCTGCCCATAGAAGCGCGACGCCAGAGCAGGCAACGTATCCCCCGCGGCCACGGTGTATCGCGCATAGTCGGGAAAGAGCAGCCGTTGCCCCACTTGGATGACGTTGGGATCCGGCACCCCGCTGGCCGCGGCGATCAGTCGGTACCGCTCGGCATCCCCGTAGAACCGCAATGCCAACGCTGACAGCGTTTCCCCCGGCACCACCGTATGAATCCTGACCATGGTTCCCCTCCTTCAGTCGCAACTAGCTCTGGTCCTGGCGCTTGTCGTAACGACGCCGGTTGCCCTGATGTCAACAAGTCTAGGCCCGCGGCCGACAGCGTGAAATGGTTGACTTCTAAGGCATTACGAGTTCCCGGCACGCATACTCACGTACGCTGCCCACGTGTACGTCGACGTGATGACCGTTCCCCAGCCGCTGTCTCGAATAGGTGACCTTGCCCGCCGTACCAAGTCCGCCGGATTCTCCGGACTCCTGCTCACCGAGACGGGCCGGACCGCGTATCTCAACGCGGCAGTCGCCTCGCAGTCCGCACCGGGCCTAGAGCTGTCGACCGGTGTGGCCGTTGCCTTTCCGCGAAGCCCGTTTGTCACGGCGGCGTCGGCGTGGGAGCTCCAGGAAGCCACCGGCGGCAAATTCCGGCTCGGTATCGGAACCCAGGTACGCACGCATGTCGTGCGCCGCTACGGAATGGCCTTCGAACAGCCGGGTCCGCGCCTGCGCGACTACGTGTTGGCGGTCAAGGCATGCTTCGCTGCTTTCCGCACCGGCAAGCTCGAGCATCACGGCGAGTTCTACGATCTCGACTTCATCACTCCGCAGTGGAACCCCGGGCCGATCGATGCTCCCGATCCCAAAGTCGACATCGCCGCGGTGAATCCGTGGATGCTTCGCATGGCCGGTGAAGTCGCCGACGGCGTGCACGTCCATCCGATCGGTGAGCCCGGCTACATCGCGCGGCACGTACTTCCCAACCTGGCCGCCGGTGCGGCCAGGGCCGGCCGCTCCGCCGCCGACATCGCCAAGATCATCCCCGTCATGACGATCGTCGGCGACAGCGACGAGGAACGCGCCACCGAGCGCGAGTTCGTGCGGACCAGCATGAGCTTCTACGGGAGCACACCGAACTACGCCTTCATCTGGGACGAGGCCGGCTTCGAGGGCACGACCGCCCGACTTCGGGAGAAGCAGAAAGCCGGTGATATCGCCGGCATGGCAGCCCAGATCACCGATGAGCACATTGCCGCCTTCGCCACCGAATCCACGTGGGATGGACTGGCGGATGCGTTGACCGCCAAATACGGAGGAATCGCCACCCGCCTCGTGCTCTACAACGCGCTCAGCGGGCCCGGACGGCTCGAGCGGTACGGCGAGATCGCCAAGCGGTTGTCGGCAGGATGATGCGCCGAGCCAACCTCGTAGCACTCTGCTACGCTTGTTTCAGAGTGCTACCAAGGAGGTTCTCATGACCGAGACCGCAGATCGGGTGACGCGTTTCGCCGCAGACCTCGTCGACAGTGCGGCCGCAGAAGGTGCACGTCAGAGCCGGTCGGCCAAGCAGCAACTCGACCACTGGGCGCGGGTGGGTCGCGCTGTGTCGAGCCGGCACAGCGCCGCCCGTCGGAAGGTCGAGGCCGCCCTGGCGGGCGATATCCCGCTTCGGGAGCTGACCGCCGAAGAAGGCGCGGTGTTCGACGCCGAGATCGCGGCCTCCATCGAGGAGAGTTTGGCCCGCGCCGACTACGGTGCGACGCTGGCCGCCCGCGGCATCACCACGGTCGCGCTCGACGAGCATGGCGACATCGTGCAGTACCAACCGGACGGCAGCACCACGGTGCTGACGTCGCAGCAGTGATCCCGACTCACGCTGACCCGGGCCATACCGTCGCGCAGTGAAGCGTCTCGATCTCGTCGTCGGATGTAACGGCGCCGGCAAGTCCACCTTCGTCGAACTCACCCTCTCCCGTCTGCTTCCGGGCAGCCCCTTCGTCAACGCGGACGAGATCGCCAAGCGTCGCTGGCCCGCGGATCCGGCCCCGCACTCCTATGAGGCCGCGCTGGTCGCCGCCAAAACCCGGACCAAGCTCATCGAACTCGGCGAGTCCTTCATCGCCGAGACAGTGTTCTCCCATCCCTCCAAACTCGAACTCGTCGACGACGCGCAGGCCGCCGGGTACACCGTGATCCTGCATTGCATCCTGATACCCGAAGAACTGGCGGTGCAGCGAGTGCACCACCGCGTGCAGGCGGGCGGCCACCATGTCCCCGAGGCGAAGATTCGTGAACGCTACCAACGGCTTTGGGATCTCGTCGCAATCGCCGCGACGCGGGTGGACTCGGCAACGTTCTACGACAACAGCGCGGTCACCGGCCCGCGGATCGTCGCTCAGATCGCCGGCGGGTTCGTCGTCGGATCACCCATCTGGCCGACGTGGACGCCGCCGACGCTCAATGCCCGATGGAACCGGTAGCGACCTCAGCTCGAGTCCACGGCTGCGAGGTGCTGGGTTGCCGAGAGTTCCAGCACCTGGCGGTTATGAAAGCGGTCGTCCTCGTACAAAGTGGTGATGCTGCCTGCTTTCCCCGCGAAGTTGACGTAGCCGACCGACGCCAGGGGCATCTTGATCCACGCCGCGATCACGAACGTCAGCGCAAATCCGTGCGTGACGATCACCTGATGGCTCACGTCCGCGGCGGTGATCGCCTCCATGGCCGCATAGATCCGGCGTGCGAACTCCTCTTTGGTTTCTGCGCCTCGGAGGCCTTCGCTGTGGGCCAGCCGCTCGCCGCGCGCCGGCGGAGCGACGAACCGTTCATCGAGCCAGCGCTGCGGACGTCCTTCGGCTTCTCCGTATGACTTCTCCCGAAGTCGCGGATCCAAAACTTCGGCCGTGTGGAAGGTTTCGGCGATCACAGCGGCAGTTCGCTGCGCCCGCAGCAAGTCCGAGGACACGACTTTCACCGTGGTCGT
Organism: Mycobacterium shunyiense; assembly: GCF_058270035.1. Classification (NCBI taxonomy): domain Bacteria; kingdom Bacillati; phylum Actinomycetota; class Actinomycetes; order Mycobacteriales; family Mycobacteriaceae; genus Mycobacterium; species Mycobacterium shunyiense. The sequence goes on from NZ_JBZDPT010000047.1 coordinate 630,643, forward strand.
CCCGGGAACTCGTGCCCGCAACGCCTCCGCGAGGGTGTGAGCGTCTCGCAATCCCTTCGCGGTCAAGTCCGAGTCGAACCATCCCCCGACCAGCCCATCGACGTGATGTGTGGCTTCGGGATGGGCGATCACATAGAGCTTCCGGCTCATCAGCCGACCGTATCGAAACGACCTACCGGCCGGCTCAGGCCCCCTCGAGGCGCGTCCGGACGTCGCGCATCCGCTGGGCCAGTGTCTCTTCATCGATGACATGTCTGGCCACCAGGGAATGCGTAAGTGCGACAAGCTGGTTCTCTGGATACGGCAGCGTCACGTAGACCTCTTGTACCAGCCGGTCCTCGTCGGTTCGACGAGTGAGCAGCGGCAGTGTGACCCCTTCGTGGTCAAGTGCGTCGCACATCCCGTCCAGACTCGACTTCCAGGGCGGAACCGGGTTGGAGACGCCATACTTCTGCGCCATGCGGGGCCACGACTGTCCCCGACCGACCAGCTGTTCCAGCGTCCGGACCCTCACTGCGGTGACGTCATCGTCGTCGGTCATGCGCTGCCCTCAGTACCCCTCAGCCGGGCGGACGGCAGGATGCACCGGCCGGGGCGCATTCACGGTCACCCCGGGCTTGGGTAGGGCGACACCGATCATGCAGTCGCGGGTGACGATCTCGGCAAGCTGCTCCTCGGTCCAGTCCTCGGTTCCGGCGGGCCGGACCGGCAGCACCAGGAATCGACGTTTGGAATTGGAATCCTCGACGCGGATTTCGACATCGTCGGGCAGGAAAAGCCCGAACTCACCGAGAACCTGACGGGGCCAACGCACAATTCGGCGTCGATAGTTGGGTGTCCGGTACCACTCGGGAGAATTCCCGAGCAACGGCCGCGGATAACACGAACACAATGTGCAGACGATCACGTGGTGCAAACTCGGCGTGTTCTCCAGTACTTCCAGAGCCGTGAAGTCACTGGGTGTACCGAAACCGGTCGGGTGCAACCAGTCGATCCCCACTTCCCGACTGGCGGCAATGGGATCCCTGAGCACCAGCTGCTTGTAGTCCGGATCGACCCATGCCTTCGCGACGAGTCGCGAGCCCGGTGCCGGGCCGATCTGCTCGACGAACTCGGTGTAGTGCCGGTGGTCTTCCGCGGTGAAGAGGCCCTTCTCGATCGCCAATTCGCGGAGCGCGATTTCCAGGACCTCGAAATCGGTCACTTCCTCGACCATCGGTGCCGCGTGCCGTTCCGGTGCTTCGTGATGCGTGTGCGCCGCGTCGTCGTGCGTCATGTCGGTTTCCTGTTCGTTCCGTCGAATGAGCGGTCTAACCGAGCGGCCGTAACCACAGTTCGGAGATCTCGGCCTGAAGGGTGTCGCCCTCGGCGCCCGCATACGGCTCCCACACGTCGGTCATGTTGAAGCGCACGATGTAGAACCACTGAGGCTTCTGCTCTTCACGGTCGAATGCCTCGTCCTCGGGAACCAGACTTTCGTAGGACACCTCGGCGATGGTCCCCGGTTTCCCGCGCAGGTACTCCTGGGTGCGCGTGTAGAAGATGGTCGGGAGATCCCGCACCTGCACCCGATCACCGACGGCGAATCGAGGAGCGCCGGCCTGGCCGGCGAACCGCTGGGGGTCGCCCTTGCCGAGCGCCTCGATGTGATGGCGGTTCCTGGAGACGGCCGCTGGATCGCCCACCCCGCGCGGTGCGGCCGACAGGGCGTCGGCAGCACCGGTGGCAACCCGTGCGCGCACCTCGTCGACGCGCTCGAGCAGCTCGCGAAGCGTGATGTGATCCTTCTCGACGAGGCACCGGGCGATAGCCCACACCCAACGTCCGTAATAGGGAAAGCCGTGATAGATCGTCCGGCCGACATCGACGTTTCCGAGCCGCCGTCGCTCTTCGGACGTCCAGATGCCGCGCCAGCCGAGAACCTCACACGTGACGAACGTATTGAGTTCCCACGCCTCTTCTTGCTTCTCCTCGAAGATCGCCGGCGCGTCGGGATCGCCGCCGACATCGTGCGGATTCTTCATGAAGGCGCTGAACAGAGTCCGATCGATCTGATCCGGATAGGGCCAGTCCTGCAACCGATGCAATGCCGGACGCAACTGGCTGACAAAATCGCCCATGGAATTGTTGGCCATAATCCGTGTCCTCAGATGGATAAACGGTCTGCCTGCGGCGACGCTATCACGGGCAAACGCCACCCGATGCCTATCGGAGAATCTTTGCTCCTCCCGGCAGCGGGTATTTGAATTTTCACGATGAAGACAGGATTGGGCGCGGGGACTTTGTCCACCGAGGCGTCGTCATGCGGCTATCGGCAGGCATAACCCCGCGCCGCTGTAGCGTGACGCGCATGAACTCCTTTCGTGTGCCTTCCACCGTTGCGCTCGTGGCCTGTGCCGCTTCGTTGACCATGACGCTTGCCGCATGCGGCTCCGACACGGACACTTCTGCGTCGTCGGCCTCGACGAGCACGCCCTCGGTCGCTGAGGTACTCACCCCCTCGATCGCCGAGACGGCAACCGAAGCCAGCACCTGTCCCACGGCAGCACCCCAGAACGCCGGCGCCCCCGAATGGACGGTGTCCGGGGCGACCGGCAGTGTCGCGGTGACCGGGTCCACCGACACGGCCGCACCTGTGGTGAAGGTGACCGGACCGTTCAGCGTGGCCGAAACCCAGGTACACACCCTGAAGGCGGGCGACGGGCCGGTCGTCGCACCCTCGGCGAACGTTTCGGTCTGCTACATGGGTGTCAACGGGCGCGACGGTTCGGTGTTCGACAGCAGCTACGAACGCGGCGAAGCGGTCGATTTCCCCCTCAACGGTGTCGTGCCCGGCTTCCAGAAGGCCATCTCCGGGCAGAAGGTCGGGTCCACGGTGGCCGTCGCGATGACCTCTGCCGACGGCTACCCGCAGGGACAGCCCGCCGCGGGTATCCAGCCGGGTGACTCGCTGATCTTCGCGATCAAGATCCTCGACGCCCAGGGCTGACTCACACCGCCCGGCCGGGGCCCGGGCAGGCTTGCGACAATGCCTCCATGGTCGAGCGCAGCATCTGGATGCAGAAGGTCGCAGCCGATCCCGGGCATTCGGATTGGTACGTCGAACGATTTCGTGCCATGGAGCGCGCCGGTCAGGACCTGGCAGGCGAGGCACGTCTGGTGGACGCGATGGCATCGCGTAATGCCCGCATCCTCGACGCCGGCTGCGGCCCCGGCCGGGTGGGTGGATACCTCGCCGAGGCCGGACATCAGGTGGTCGGCGTCGATGTCGACCCGGTACTGATCGAGGCGGCCGAGAACGACCATCCCGGTCCGCGTTGGCTCGTCGGCGATCTCGCCGAGCTCGACCTGCCGGCGCGCGGCATCGCCGACCCGTTCGACATCATCGTGTCGGCGGGCAACGTGATGACCTTCCTCGCCCCGAGCACCCGGGTTCAGGTTCTGACGCGGCTGCGCGCGCATCTCGCCGACGACGGCCGCGCGGTGATCGGATTCGGGGCAGGTCGCGACTACGAGTTCGGTCAGTTCTTCGACGATGTGGGGGCGGCCGGGTTCACCACCGACCTGTTGTTGTCCACCTGGGATCTCCGCCCGTTCACCGATGACTCGGACTTCCTGGTGGCCGTCCTGCGCCGCGGCTAGCCGGAACCGTTCGGGCTGAAGTTGAAATTAGCTATCGCAGTGGACAATCCGGTGCCGATCGGGCCCGACGTGTCGTACAGGCACGCGCTGGCGGTGGCCACGCCCTCGGCACTGGTGTGGGTCACCGCCGCCATGCCGATGTAGGGGCCCACCGGCAACCTGCTGAGGGCCAGTGTGTAGTCGGCGTTGATGAAAGCCAGACCGGCCGAACTGAAATTGCACATCGAACTGGTGACGTCGACCGCCAGCGCTGCGCGCACGAACGGCGTGAGCTCTTCGCCGTCGACCAGTTGACGGACTTCGCGCAGCCACGCGTACCGAGGCCCACACTGCTGCCACGGGAACCCCTCACCCGACCAGTCCGGGTCCGGTCCATGCGCCCGGATGAACATGGGCACGGTGTCGTCGAATTCCGCCGGTTCCACGGGTAACGGCGGAAGCTCGATCGCGGTGGTCCAGAAGTCGCCGTCCGGTTGGGCCCCGCGTCTCAGATACAGCGCCGAAGCCCGGGCCACCACGTCACCGTCCTGGGTCATCACCGCATCGACCGCTTGCATCCGCGAGCCCGCTCGCACCACCGACGCAGAGACACGAACCGCGGCGCTGGCGACCCGACGCAGTATCTCCACGGTGAATCGCGCCGGTTGCAGATCCGCGTCGCTGACGAGTTCTTCCACGGCCCGGGCCAGCAGACCGCCGACCACCTGACCGCCCAGCGTCGGCCCCCATCCCCCGTGGGCGATCTCGTTGGGCACGAACCCGTCGTCAGTGCTCACAAAGAACGGCGTCATCGCAGTGCGCTCCACACGTACACCTCTCGTCCGGCCATCCGACCGCTACGGACTCTATTACAGAGTTGACTACAGTTGGCATGACGATATGGGGCTGCCGGGTCAGAGGTCGAACACCGACCGCCGCCGAGTGGCCATACATGACACGCAGACCAGTGATTCGCGTGCCATAAGCGGCCGCCGGCATGAGGGACCAGGTCAGCCCTCGGCCACGAACCCAGGCCGGCTATTGCCACCACCGCCCCATCGTTCTACTATCGGTTGTAGTAGACGACTTGGGGGTCCTATGACGGCACCGACAATCGTTCAGACACAACGCTTTCTGCGCCTGACGGCCTACACGTTCCTGCTCGGCTGGGGCCTGCATGTGATCGACCACCTGCTCCGGGGAATGTCGGCGTCACCGATGTTCGTCATGGCCGGCGGCATGATTCAGGGCGTGATCGTCATCATCGCGATCGCCATGACCCTGCGCGGACATCCCCGGGCGCCCGACCTCGCGATCTTCACCGGTGTCGGCAGCGCCGTCATATTCACCTACGCACACCTGCTACCGAATTTCTGGCCGGACTTCCAGGACAGCTATCTCAGCGGTCCCCGCCTCAACGTCACCTGGTTCTCCTGGGTGACAGCACTTTCCGAGATCGGCACCGGCCTGTTGTTCGCCTACGCGGGTATGCGGGCCAAGCGGGCCGCGGCATAGGTGCGATTCTGCGGGTAACGTCGGCCGATGGGATTGGTGTACTCCAGCATCGTCGACGCCCCGCAGGAAGAAATCTTCGCCTGGCACGGCCGCCCCGGCGCGTTCGCCAGGCTGTCACCGCCGTGGCAAGCCATGACGCTCAGATCCGAGGCGACCTCGCTGCGTGACGGCCGCGCCGAACTCGCACTGCCCGGCGGTCTGCGGTGGGTGGCTCAGCACGAGGCTGACGGCTATGACCCACCCCGGCGCTTCGTCGACGAGATCGCCCGCGGCGGGCCCGCCTCGCTACCCGCGGCGTTGGCAGTGCGCTGGAAGCACATTCATGAATTCGACGCGGTCGATGCGACCCATACCCGGATGACCGACCGCGTCGAGACGCCGGTGCCTGGCCGTTTCCTTCGCCCGATGTTCGTCTACCGTCACCGCCAACTCGCCGACGACCTCGCCGCCCACCAAAGGGCCCACGCACAGAACCTGGCTCCGCTGACGATTGCCATTACCGGGGCGTCCGGACTGGTGGGGTCGGCGTTGACCGCTTTCCTGAGCACCGGCGGCCACCGGGTCATCCGGCTGGTGCGCCAACCAACAACCAAACCCGATGAGCGGCAATGGGACCCAGACAACCCTGACCCCCAGCTGTTCGACGGGGTGGACGCCGTCATCCACCTCGCCGGCGCGTCGATCGCAGGCCGGTTCACCGAAGGACACCGCCGCGCGATCCGCGACAGCCGCATCGGGCCCACCCGCCGGCTCGCGGAACTGATCGCCGACACCGACCCTGGTCCACAAGTGGTCGTCAGTGCCTCGGCGGTCGGTTTCTACGGATACGACCGCGGCGACGAGGTTCTCACCGAGGCCAGCGAGCGCGGCGACGGCTTCCTCGCCGATGTGGTGGCCGACTGGGAGGACGCCCTGGCCCCGGCGCAACGATCAGGCACCCGCGTGGTGCGCATCCGCACCGGAATCGTCCAGTCCCCGAGCGGCGGCACATTACGGCTGCTGCGTCCGCTGTTCGCCGCCGGACTCGGCGGCCGCATCGGCGACGGGCAACAGTGGTTGCCCTGGATCGGTATCGACGACCTGGTCGACATCTATCACCGCGCGTTGTGGGACGAGCAGCTGTCGGGCCCGGTCAACGCGGTGGCACCGGAGCCGGTGCGCAACGCCGAATACACCGACACGCTCGGCCACGTTCTGCGCCGACCGACGATTCTGCCGGTGCCCACCCTGGGACCACGGCTACTGCTGGGCGACCAAGGTGCCCGCGAACTCGCCTGCGCCAGCCAGCGGGCGGTTCCCGCGGCCCTGACGGCCGCCGACCACAGCTTCCGCCATCCGCGCCTGGAGCAGGCACTGGGCCACGTACTGGGACGCCCGGCTACGGCGTAGGAGCCGCCGGCGGCGCGGCCGGCCCCGGCGGCGCAGCAGGTTGGCGCCCGGGCGAGTTGTACTCGTATCCCGGCGGCGGTGGGCCGTTGAGCGAGTAGTACCCGGGTGGCAGCGCCGGGCCCGCGGGTGCGCTACCCGGAGCCGGAGCGGTGACCGGCGTCTCGGAGCCGGGAGCGTTGATCGACACGTAACCAGGCGGCAGCGGCGGCGCCGGGCCGGCGCCGGGAGGCGGTGCGACCCCTTCGGGTGCTCCCCCACCGCCCTGGAAGCCGCCCGGGTCATGGGCCTGATGCCAGAGATCCCTGAGCGTGCCGACCGGGCCGCCGCCGTACTGGCCCGAGCCGTACACCGGGTTGGCGATCTCGGGCACCTGCGGCGGACCGGCCGGTGCCGGCGGCGGGGGCGCTGCCAGGGCGGGATCCGCCGGTGCGGGCGCTGGATCAGGCACGACGGGGTCCGCTGCAGCCTGTCCTGCCGCGGCCAGCACGGCACCGACGGCGGTCAGTCCTGCGATCGCGAGCTTGGCCCCCTTGATGGCGAACGTGGCGCCGTGCGCTTCGGTCATCTATCCGGTGGTCCTCTCTCGATGCACCCGCCAAACTCCTTCGGGAGTCAGGGCGGTCCGTGCATCGTCGCATACCGCCTCGGTGGCGCGCTGGGTTGGAGCGCCGCCGGCAGGACTTCTTCGAGGCGTCCGGACGACCCCGGTGCGCCCCGCGTGGCAGGCTGAATCCGTGTCTCGGGTACTGGTCGTCGGATCGGGTTTCGCCGGGCTGTGGGCAGCGCTCGGGGCCGCCAGACGCCTCGACGAACTCGGAACGGCGGCACAGGGCGTGCAGATCACCGTGGTCAGTGAGCGTCCCTTTCACGACATTCGCGTGCGCAACTACGAGACCGATCTCGACGACTGCCGAATCCCTCTGCACAAGCTGCTGGATCCCGTCGGTGTGGATCACGTTGTCGCCGAGGTCACGGCAGTCGACGTCGAGGCCCGGAATGTCACCGCACTGCAGGATGGCCGAACACGCGTCATCGGCTATGACCGGCTGGTGCTGGCCGCCGGCAGCCGGGTCGCACGACCGAATGTTCCCGGGCTGGCCGAATTCGGTTTCGACGTCGATACATTCGACGGTGCCAGGCGCCTCGCCGATCACCTCGACACGTTGGCCGCCAATCCGCAGATCTCGGGCGCCGGCACGGTCGTCGTCGTCGGAGCGGGGCTCACCGGTATCGAGACCGCGTGCGAGCTGCCCTCACGGCTCTCCGCGCTGTTCGAAGGTCGCGTCACACCGAAGGTCGTGCTCGTCGATCACAACCCGCAGGTCGGCTCGGATATGGGCGACTCGGCGCGTCCGGTGATCGAAACCGCATTGTCCGACAACGGAGTTCAGGTGATGACCGGTGTCGGCGTGTCCGCTGTCGACATCGGTGCCGTTACCTTGTCGTCCGGCGCGGTGGTACCGGCGGCAACCGTGGTGTGGTGTGCGGGAATGCGGGCCAACCCATTGACGGCCCAACTGCCGGTGACGCTGGACCGGTTCGGTCGACTGCCCGTCGACGAGTACCTCCGCGTCGAGGGTGTGCCCGCGGTGTTCGCGGCCGGCGATGTGGCCGCCGCGCGGATCGACGACAGTCACCCGTCGGTGATGTCGTGCCAACACGGCAGGCCGATGGGGCGCTACGCCGGGTACAACGTGATCGGCGACCTCCTCGACCAACCCATGCGCGCGCTGCGAATCCCCTGGTATGTCACCGTTCTCGATCTCGGTCCGGCCGGCGCGGTCTACACCGAGGGCTGGGACCGACATGTCGTGGCAACCGGCACGGTGGCCAAGGCCACCAAGAAGACCATCAACACCGAACGGATCTACCCGCCGTTGACGGGCGATCGTCAGGCCCTGCTTGCAGCCGCCGCACCCGACCTTCAGACCAGGCCGGCCAAAGGCGGGTAACGCCCGCCCCGGCAGGTCCTAGCGGTCGTTTCCGTCCGGCGTCGTCTCGGCAGGCGGCGGTGTCAGCGCGTCCCACGTGGTCCACGTATAGCGCTGCTCGGGCAGGCCGGTCGCGCCGAGCATGAACGCCCGGTGCCCACGGTTCTCGCGGGCGATGGTGGTCAGCCAGGTGGTCACCGTGCTGACGCGGTTGCGTACGCCGGTGAGGAACGCGATATGGATGAAACCCCAAGCCAGCCAACCGAAAAAGCCGGCCAGCTTGACCGGGCCGACCTGCAGCAGTGCCTGTCGGCGCGCGATGTAGGCCGCCGAGCCGAGGTCTCGGTAGCGGAACGGCCGCCGGGGTTTTCCGGCGAGTTCCCGGCGGACACACGAGGCCACGTGGAGCCCGCCCTGCATCGCGTTCTCGGCGACGCCCGGCAGGTTCTCCCGGCCGGCCAGATCTCCGATCACGAAGATCTCAGGACGGCCGTCGATCGAAAGATCAGGCCCCACAGTGATTCTCCCACTGCGATCGGCCTCGACTTCCAGCACCTGGGCGAGGTGCCGGGCAAATGGCACGGCTTCGACCCCGGCCGTCCACAACACGGTTCGGGCCGCGTACTGCTCGTCGGGCCCACCGGACTTCGGGGTGACGGTCACCCCGTCCCGGTTGACGTCGGTCACGTGGACTCCCATGTGCAGTTCCACGCCCAGTTTCTGCAGCGACTTCGTCGCCTTCTCCCCCAGTTCGGAGCAGAAAGCCTTCAGCACCCGTTCCCCGCCGTCGAACAGCAGCACCCGGGCTTCCTTGGGCTCGATGCTGTGGAACTCGTGAGCCAAGGTGCGCGTGGCCATCTCGCGGATCTGCCCGGCCAGCTCGACCCCGGTCGGACCGCCGCCGGCGACAGCGAACGTGAGCCAACCGTCACGCTCGGGACCCGCTGGCAGTGTCTCGGCGATCTCGAAGGCCGTGAAAACCCGTTGCCGGATGTTGAGTGCGTCGTCGAGTGTCTTCATTCCGGGCGCCCACTCCGCGAAATGTTCTTTGCCGAAGTAGGACTGTTGCATGCCCGCGGCCACGACGAGGACGTCGTAGTCGAGGGTGAACGTCGTCTCATCCGGCCGGCGGGCCGTAACCCGGCGCAACTCGGGGTCGATGTCGATCGCGTCGCCGAGCAATGTGGTGACGTTGCGGTGACGCTCGAACTCCTCGCGCAGCGGTCGGCTGATCTGGCCGAAGCCCAAGGTCCCGGTGGCGCATTGGTAGAGCAGCGGCTGGAACAGGTGTCCCGCCGCCCGATCGAGCAGGGTCACGTCGACGTCGACTCCGCCCAATCGACGCGCACAGAACAGCCCGCCGAATCCCCCACCGATGATCAACACTCTCTTCCGACTGTTGCCCACAACTAGGAGGTTAACCGTCGTCGCCAGAAATGCGACCGTGCAGCACGGATGCGCGCAAGGTGAGGTGGTTGCGCTCGGCCAGCGAATGCGCCTCGGCCGCGGCCTGCACGTACAGCCGTGCCGCCGTTGAGATGTCCCCTGCCCGCTCGTGAAGGTAGGCCGCCGCAGCGGTGTGGCGCGGCAACGCCGGGTCCAGTTCGGCGAGCGCGGCCAGACCTGCCTGCGGCCCATCGGCTTCACCTAACGCGACTGCGCGGTTGAGGCGTACCACCGGGCTGTCGGTGAGTGCGACGAGTTCGTCGTACCATTCGACGATCTGCACCCAGTCTGTCTCCTCGGCGGACTGGGCGTCGGCGTGCAGCGCTGCCACCGCCGCCTGGGCCTGATACTCCCCGAGCCGGTCGCGTGCCAGGGCGGCTTGCAGGACGTACACGCCCTCGGTGATCAGATCGCGCCGCCACAACGTGCGGTCCTGCTCCGCGAGAGGAACCAGGGTCCCGTCGGACCGGGTACGCGCCGGGCGCCTGGCGTGGTGCAGCAAGAACAACGCCAGCAGACCGCCGACTTCCGGATCGTCGGTGGTTCGGGCCAGCTGACGGGCGAGCCTGATCGCCTCGGCTGCCAGGTCGACATCGCCGCTGTAGCCCTCGTTGAACACCAGATACAGCACCCGCAGCACGGTGCGCAGGTCGCCGGGACGATCCAGCCGAACGGCGGCCACGGTGCGCTTGGCACGGCTGATCCGTTGCGCCATCGTCGCTTCCGGCACCAGATAGGCCTGCGCGATCTGGCGGGTGGTCAGGCCTCCGACAGCCCGCAGGGTCAGGGCGACAGCGGCCGAGGAGGTCAGGTTCGTGTGCGCACACAGGAAGTAGAGCTGCAAGGTGTCGTCCACCGCGCCGGCCGGCCCGGCGGCCGGCTCCGCAGAAACCCTGGCCTCACGGTTGCGCCGAGAAGCATCGGATCGGGTGAGGTCGAGGAACCTGCGCCACGCCGTGGTGATCAACCAGCCCTTGGGATCGTCGGGCCGCCCGTGCGGCCAGGTCTCCCACGCCCGGACCAAGGCCTCCTGCACGGCGTCCTCTGCCGTCGCGAAGTCCGCACCACGGTGGACGAGGGCGGCCAGGACACCGGGCATCAGATCCCGGAGCCTGGCCTCGTCCACCGCACCGGGCGCCATCAGTCGGTGACAGTCGGTGGGGCGGTCAGGAACGGGCGCACCTCCAGCCACTCGTGGATGGGCCGCCCGCCCGCACCCGGTGCCGCGGACAGTTCTCCGGCCAATGCGACCGCGCGGTCGTAGGAATCGACGTCGACGACCATCCACCCTGCGATCAGGTCCTTGGTCTCGGCGAAGGGGCCGTCGGTCACCGGTGGCTTGCCCTCGCCGCCGTACTGGACCCACGTGCCTTCCGGGGCCAGGGCCTGGCTGTCGACGTACTCACCGCTGTCCTTGAGCCGATCCGCGAAATCGTTCATGTACTGGATGTGGGCTTGGATCTCGTCCGGGGTCCACTGGTCCATCGGAATGTCGTTGACCGACGCGGGGGCACCTCGGTAGTGCTTGAGGAACAGGTACTTGGCCATGGGATTCTCCCTTCGGATTCGCAACCCGGGTTGGTCGCTCACAACGGGGACGGAGCCGTCACGATGTTCTCGACATCGAGGCCCGAAATATTTCTGATCTCATGTCAGGCCACGTCACACGGGTCCAGGATGACCTATAGGCCCGTCGTCCGACCTCAGGTGCACAACCGATCAGTTCGATTGGCTAAGCTTCGACTATCCAAGTTCAGATTCGAGCACCGAGGTGGCATTCATGTTCCTGAGCAAGGCAGCCGTGGCGACCTTCGCGGCCGCAGGCCTGATCGGGGCCGCACTCGGCCTCGGCGTGGCCACCGCGAGCGCCGATCCCGATCCGAGCCTCCCGCCGCCGCCGAACGCGCCGAAGAAGCCGGCCGAGACGTGGCAGGGTCACCCGATGGTCTGGTGGAACCTGCCCGCGGGCGGTCACTGGGGTGTCTGGGTCAACGGCGACTTCCTTCCGTTCACCTGATCCCGCCGGGCCCGACGGCCCGATGACGTCGACGGGATCGGTTACGGTCGGTACGCCGATCGCCTGACTCAGCTGTCGGGCTCTGCGGTCTCGTCGTCCTCGGGCTCCTCTGCCGGGGCTGCTTCCAGGGGGACGCTTTCCGCGCGCGGAGTGCCGACAGCCGACGTGTTCTCGGCCGGTTGGAGGCGGACCACCTGGCCCACCGCCCGGCGCAGGCCGGGCGGTCCTTCTTTCCGGAAGAACTCACCGATGCGTCCGGCGCGGTACCGCAGCGGGGAGCCGAGCAGCTCACCCATCACTACGCCGCTGCCGAGTGCCAACGCCGTCGCTGCCGCGCTCAGCAGGTGTGCGAGCCCCTCTCCGAACTTCTCGTCCACGGCGAACGCGAACACCGCCCAGAACACCGAGAGGCCGGGCAGCATCGGCATGATGCCGGCGGTCGCCGTCACGAGCGCGGGAGACTGCCGGCGAATGGAGATCAGCGTCGCCAGGAAACCGACACCGACGGCCGCGATCCCGGTGGCCGCCCACTGGCCGAAGCCGGCCGTCCCGAGCCCGATCAACGTCAGCTCGGCCAGCCCCGCTGCCAACCCGGCGGTGGGCAATGACCGCAGCGGTGCATAGCTGGCCATGGTCAGGCAGATCCCGGCCAGCGCCGCACCCACGACCGCCAGGACGATCGGCAGCGGTCCTCTCGGCGTGATGAAGGTGCCTGCCGTGTTGACGTGCAGTTCGATCTGGATCCCCAGCAGGGTGGCGGCCTGCAGGGCACCGGTGATGCCCACGACGATTCCCGCGGTGAGAAACACGGCGTCACCGAGTCGCGCGACCGCGGTGACCATGTAACCGGTCAACGCGTCCTGCACGGCACCGACCAGCGTCATCCCGGACAGCAACAACACGATCCCGGTGGCGACGAGCGCGCTGAGACCCTGCCCCGTGTAGCGGTAGGCCGCCAACGCGATCAATGTCGCAATCGCCGCGCCGACCGCGTGCTGAAAGAAGAACGGCGTGCCGATCCGATTCAGCAGACGGCCGACCCGGTCGATCAGCGCAGCCGTCACGGTGGCCAGCAGGCAGGTCAACCAGTTGCCGCCCAGCAGCATCGCGATACCGAGCGCGAACCCCGCCCATCCGGCGGTCGCGAGCCACCGAGGGAACGGATGCGGGCTCTCGGTCAGCTCGTCCATGGCCTCGTGCGCCTCGTCGACGGTGATACCGCCGGAGGTGATGCGCCGGACCAGACGATCGAGTTCGGCCAGCCTGGTGTAGTCGGTGGACCTGGTCCGCACCGCCCGCATGATCGTGACCGGAGGACTGTCCGTGGTGGGCAGTGCCGACACGATGATGGTCGCGACGGTGATGTCGACGACGCAGTCGGTCAGCCGGTACGCCTGCGCGACGTCCTGGGTGGTGGCGACGACGTCGGCGGTACCCGACCCCGACGAGAGCATCACCTCGGCGAGCCGAATGGTCAGGTCGAGAACCTTGCGGGTGTGCACATCACCCATGCCGGCCGACGCGCGACTGCGCCGGCCGGCCACCGGTGCCGGATCACGACGCCCACGCAGGGCCATGCGCAGCCCGCCACGCAAGCGGTCCCTGCCGTTCAATCCTTCCTCAGCCATTTGTGTGCAGCGTAGTCATGAACCGCCGCGGGCCGGTGGAAGCCGGGCTGCCGGTCGGTTCAGGTCACCCGGCGCGGTCGGCAGCCCGGATCACGTCGGACCCGACGAAGGTGAAGATCTGGGCGGCCGGTGTCACCGGTTCGGGTGACCCGGTGAAGCGGTGGGCTCCGACGCCGTAACTCACATCCGGCTGCGACACCCAGACCGGATCGAAACCGCGCTCGTCAAACCAGTTGAGGATCAACGGAATCCGGTCGGGAACGGTGCGGCCGCGAGTCCACAGCACCGTGCCGCCGGTTCTGGTCAGCTGAGGCAGGAAGCCGATGGTCCGCTCGATGTCCTCATCGGTGATGTTGCCGAAGATGCCGCACGCCACGACGATGTCGGCGGGGACCAGGTCCTGGTACTGGTCGATCAGAGCGGCGTCACCCGTTACCACCTCGACCCCGGTCAGCCCGTACCGGTCCACGGTTTCGGCGGCGATCTCGGCGTTGCGGGGATCCAACTCGACCAGGCGCGCCCGAACGTCGTCGCGTCGCGGATGGTCGGTCAACACGTCGAGCAGATCGCGCCCCTGCCCGGCGCACAGGCTGACGACCCGCAGCGGGCCTGCCGGAGCCTCGTCCAGCGCCTGCCGGATCAAGGTCTGCACCGCGCGAAGCCGGTGTGCCAGTGCCGAATCCGGCCGGTCGTAGTCGTCGTGCCAGCTGTGCCAATCCACGACCGAACCGTAACGCCACGGTGCTGTTGGTGGCGCCGCCCGCGGGCGGCACCATCCGAACGTGCTTGACTGCGCCCTGCTTCGCGCAGGGTGAATCACGCAGGTAACGAACGGTATTCGGTCACACGAGCGGGTGCCTTCGGAGCGCGGCGAGGGTTTACCGCGGCGTGATGAATACTGGCGGCTAACGCTGGAACCGCACGTAGCGGTCCACGGCGGCCGCATCGCCTCGGGAGTACGTGACGCTGTCCACCTGGGTGCCATGATCATCGACCAGCAGAAGGTTTCCCCCGGAGTTGCCGAGCTGTGCGCCTGACCCGTCGAGCACGACGACTGCCGATGCACCACCGGCCAGGTCGGCATCCAGTTTGCTCTCCCGACCGTTGCGGTCGACCAGGCGCCAACCGTGCAGTGACACTGCCTCGGTGGCGTAGTTGCCGATCACCACCGCTTCGTGTCCGGGGTCCGGGCCGGTGGGATTGATCAGCGCCCGCTCCAGATACGCCAGGCCCGGGGTCACCTCGCCACCGCCCCCGGCCGCCCCCACCAACCGGGAGAGGGGCTGTGCACCCGGTGCCGCGTCGCCCTGTGGGTCGGTAGGTACCCGCTGGGTCTGGAAGGCGAGCAGGATGCCGACGACACGATCGGGAAAGGCCAGCAGAAGACCGCCGTCGTGGAAGGCCCCGTTGTCCCCCGCGTGCGCACCGACATTGCCCTGGTTCATGTGGATGTCGTGAACACCATGCAAACCGTCGGTGTTACCGAAGTCGGCATCGATCGGCTTGTGCAGGTTGCGGTCGAATTTCGCACCGAAGGCATAGAGTTCGCCGCCGGCGGTCTGGCACTGGGTCAGGTACAGGCTCAAAAGATCCTGCAGGTCATCGGCATTCGCGTTGCCACTGGGCGGAAGCGCCCGGCCGAGCGTGAAATCGAACAGCGGCGCCTTGACGTAGTCCAACGAGGACGCTGACGTGCCGGGGGTGACAGAGAAGCCGGACGCCACCGCGGCCAGTCCGTTGACGACGGGATGTCCGACCAGCGGATCCACCACCCAGAAGACGACCTCGCTGCCGTCGTTGGATTCGACGTTGACCGCGACCCGCCACGGTTGTCCGGAGTCGTCAACCGCCCGGATCTGCAGGTGCGGGGTGGACTGGCCGTCTTCCCTGACGAACCGATCCGGTCGTGCGCGCAGAACCCCATAGGTGATCGCCATGATCGACTCCTGTCGTTTCGATGCGGACACAAGGGCTTTCATGTGCCTGCACCCGCAGAAACTATCGACCCGGCGTGGCGCGGACACGCGTAGCGGACTACCCGAAACGGAGAACCGCGGTCATCTGCCGTGGGAGGCGAAGAACTGCCCGGACGCATCCGAGGCGTCGAAGGCGTGGCTGGCTGCCCCGACAGACTGCACGGGAAGGATCTCGGGTACGCCCGGCCAGGTGTGCCCGCCCCCGTCGACCCGCATGAACACCACCGATGTTCCGCCGGCACACCCGTCGGAGGCGATGCGGTGGGTTTCGGTGCCGTCGCCGGTGCTGGGCAGCACCTCGTCCGACGGAGCCGGGCAGCCGTTGATCTGACGCCACCGGTCCACCATCGCCGGCCCCGACACCACGGTGCTGCCTCCGCCCCGCCCCGTCATCGGCCCACCGTTGAAAGGCACGACAGGGTCGGCCGTCCCGTAGGTGGCGAGGACCGAAACGGGCCTGGACGGATTGCAGCCGACATTTGTCCCCAGCGTGCCGGCCACCGGGGCGATCGCGGCGAACAGGTCGGCGCGATCACACGCCAGTCGATTGGCCATGAATCCACCTGCCGACAAACCCGTGGCATATACCCGGCCGCGCGGGATGCCGTTCTCGGCGACGAGGCGATCGACAAGGGTCGAGATGAACCCGACATCGTCGACCCCTTGACGGTCGGGCACCGAGGCGCCGCGGCCGTCGGCCCAGCTGTAATCGATGCCATCGGGGTAGACCACGGCGAACCCGTGGGCGTCGGCCACCCCGTCGTAATGGGTGAGCGCCGCCTGATCGGCTCCGGTCGCGCCGGCAGCGTGCAGATTGACCACCAGCCCGGACGGTGGGCCCCCGGCCGGTAGGTGGAGCCGGTAGGTGCGCAGCGTGCCGCCGAAGTCGATCTGCGCCGACGGTAAGGGCGCAGCCCACGCGGGTGTTGGCGCGGCCGTACATCCCAAGAGCGCAACGAGCGCTACGGACACCACTGTTCTGAGCCGTCCCGGCGTGAAAAGCACCGGGGCAGAGTAGATATCACGGGCGAACTCTTGGGCAACGCCAGGTGACCTACCGGAGAAAACCCTGCCGGCAACCGTCGCCATCCGCTTCCACGCCATTCCGGCCCCCACCGATTCGTCGTCCAGCAAACGAAGTTCCGACGCTACCTGTTCGCTGTGACCAGTGGGGCGAGAAAACCGGATTCGACCGTCGATCAGATGGTCAGGACCATGCGGTAGCGCGCCTGTCCCTGCTCCATGGCGGTGTAGGCGCTCGACGCCTCAGCCAGTGGGCGCTCCTCGATCCGGGCCCGCACCCCCGACAACACCGCGAAGTGCATCGTCTCTTCGACGTCACGTGCGGTTCCAGACGGGTGCCCGGAGATGGTCAGCGCGGGCTGGATCAGTTGCACCGGGCTGATGGGCAACGGATCGGCGGACACCCCGATCGCCACCAACTCGCCGCGGGGCGCGAGTCCGCCCACCGTCTCGGCCATGGCCTGCGAATTCCCCACCGTTGCCAGGACCACCGCCGCGCCGCCCAGGTCTCGCAGAGCTGCGCTGACGTCGCCTGCGGTCGAGTCGATGTAGTGCCGGGCCCCCAGCGAACGGGCATCGGCTTCTTTGCCGGGGCCGCGGGCGATCGCGACGGTCTCGAAGCCCATCGCGCTGGCGAACTGGAGCCCGAGATGCCCCAGGCCGCCCACACCCAGCACCGCGACCACGTCGCCGGGCAGGGCCCGGGTGTGTCGGAGCGCGTTGTATGTCGTCACCCCGGCGCACCCCATCGGAGCGGCCTCGGCGAAAGACAGTTCATCGGGGATCCGGGCGAGCGCGTTGGCCGGCACCGTCACGGATTCCGCGTATCCGCCCGGATAGTGCAGGCTCGGCACCTGGCCCTTCTCGCAGACGATGAAATCGCCCTTCCGGCAAGGAATACAGACTCCGCAGTGCCCGCCGAACCAGCCGATCGCCACCCGGTCCCCCACCTCGAAATCGGTGACGCCCGCGCCCACTTCGGCGATGGTGCCGGCGATCTCATGGCCCGGCGTCACCGGCCACGCGATGCCCGGGAATCCGCCGTTGAGAATGGCTCGATCGGTGCCACAGACCCCACAGGCGGCCACGGCGACCCGGACCTGTCCCCGATCGGGCGAGAGGGTCTGAGCGTCAACGAGTTCCAGGGTGCCGCCAGCTGACTGGACGTGAACAGCTCGATGAGTGGCCATGTGAATCCTTACTGTCACCGTCGGGATGTCTCGCCATCATGGACCGTCGACGGCCCGCTTGGCCAGGGTCTGCGCTCAGCCCAGGATGAACGGCAGCTGTGCCGCCGTCTCTCCGAGAGCGGTCAGCTCCAGGTCTGTCGGCGCCCGCCTGCCGGTCCCCAGCCGGAGGGTGTCGTCATCGGAGAACTCCGCGGGGAACCGCGCGCCCGTGATGTCCCCCAACATCGCGCGTGAGCGGGCCAGCCCCGCCGCCGGTGGGCTCGGTACCCCCGGCAGGTGCGCGACCAGATCAAGGTGGTGCAGTGTCCATTCCAGGACGTAGGCGTCGAGGTAGTCGCCGACGGTGAGAACCTGTCCCTGCGTGCCCACCCGAGCGTGCGGGTCGGCAAGGTCAGCGGCTCGTTCCGCGGCCGAGCCCACGTCGTCGAGATGAAACTTGAGCAGGGCCGGATCCCCGTATGCCGCCGCCAGCCTGACGGTCAGCGCGTCCAAGGGATCCTTGCCCGTCGGAGGCGTTCTGCTGACCTCCCAGTAGGTCAGCGCGTTACGGGTCGATTCGGCATCGGTCGGGGTGACCAGGGTGATCAACACATCCTGGGCATCAATGACGAGGTGGCACACCAGATCTCGAACCAGCCAACCGGCACAGCCGGAGGGCTGAGCGAAATCCTGGGGATCCAGCGCGGCCACCGCAGCGCGCAGCGCCGCCCACGAGTCTGAGAACTGGCCCACGACTGCAAACTAGCAGCGGACCACTCGCTCGGCCGCAGTCCAGTCGTAGGGCAAGAATTTGCCGTCGAACGTCACCACCACGCGGTCTCCGGCAGGGTGCGGCTTGCGCTGCACATCGACGCTGAAGTTGATGGCGCTCATGATGCCGTCACCGAACTGTTCGTGGATGACTTCCTTGAGCGCTCCGCCGTAGACCTGGAGCGCCTCGTAGAACCGGTAGATGGTGGGATCGGTGGGCACGGCCGTCGGCAGTCCACCTCGCATCGGGACCGCAGCCAGTACCGGAATCACCGACTCGTCCAGCCCGAGGAGATCCACGATGATCCTGCCGGACTCGGCCGGTACCGGATGTTGCCCGAGCAGGGCGGACACCGTCCACACCACGGGTCGGTCGATGGCGTCGGCCAGCTGCTGCCACGTCAGGCCCTTGGTCAAACGGGCTTCTACGATCGCGGCGGTGATCTCGTCTCTGCTCATACGAGCCAGCATGCCCGCGGCGAACGGTCACCGCACGCCCAACGTGCCTTCCAGATACTCGCCGCGACAAGCCACGCGGGCCAGCTTGCCGCTGGTGGTCCTCGGAATCGCGCCTGCCGGCAGGAATCGCAGATCCGCGACGGTCAATCCGTGTCGGTCGGCCACTGCCGCGCGGATGGCCGCACCGGCTTCCTCCGGATCGGCCTGTTTGGTGCGGGCGGCGCGTTCGGCGATCACCACCAACCGCGCACCGTCCCCGTCGCCGTCGGGAGTGACGGTGAACGCCGTGACATAACCGCGCCGGACCAGTGGCGACGCGTCCGCCACGGTGGCCTCGATGTCCTGCGGGTAGTGACTGCGACCGCCGATCCGCACCAGGTCGGCCATCCGCCCGGTCACATAGAACTGCCCCTCGAAATACACCCCGAGATCGCCGGTCCGCAGCCAGGTGGCGTCCTCCGGCAGCCCGGCGGCGTGACTGCCGGAGGCGAGACGCGAATGCAACGACACCCCGAACACCTTGCTCGTCTCCTCGGGGCGGGCCCAGTAACCCCGGCCAATGTTGTTGCCGTGCAACCAGATCTCCCCGACCGCACCGTCGGGAACTTCCGCGGAGGGGCCGTCGGCAGTCGCGGGGTCGACGATCACCGCCCACAAGGTGCGGGCCGGATGACCGCACGACACATGTGGGACGGCACCCTCGGCGTGGGCGTTGACGCGGACGGCCCTACCCAGGGTCAGCTGTTCGCGGTCGAAGTAGACCACCGACGACTGCTCGCCCGGACCGATCGTCGAGATCAGCAGCGTCGCCTCGGCGATGCCGTAGGACGGCTTGAACGCTGTGGGCGGCAGCCCGTACGGCGCGAACACCTCGTTGAAGGCCGTGATGACCTCAGGGATTACGGGCTCGGAACCGATGATGAGCACCACATTGCTCAGATCGACGTCCTCCCCCGCGGCGGGAACGCCGCGCTGCGCGGTCCATTCGTAGGCGAAGTTAGGTGCGGCGGTGATCACGCGGCCGTGTTTCGAGGCGTCGGACATCGCACGGATCCATCTCTGGGGCCGGCGGATGAACGCTGTGGGTGACATCAGCGTCGAGTGTCCGCCGTAGACCGCGGGAAATCCGATCATCGACAGGCCCATATCGTGATAGAGCGGTAACCAGCTGAGGCCGTGGGTGTTTCGGTTCAACAGATCGATGGACAGGATCATCTGCAGCAGGTTGGTGCCGACCGCGCGGTGGGTGATCTCCACCCCGACCGGCGGACGCGTCGAGCCCGACGTGTACTGCAGGTGGGAGATGTCGTCGGGATCGACCGAGATCGGGGTGAAGGTGTCCCCCGCCGAATCGGGAATCTCGTCGATGAGCTCGACCCGGGGACGCAGCGTATCCGGCATCGTCGCGAGGAACTCCCGTACCGCGGCATCGCCCGCGGCGGTGGTGAGTACCGTGGTCGGCCGGGAGTCCAGCAGCGCGGTCTCGAGGCGTTCGGCATGCCCCTGCAGTTCCGGTGCGAACAGCGGCACGGCAATGTTGCCGGCCTTGATCGCCGCGAAGAACCCGACGACATAGTCCAGCCCTTGGGGCGCGAGGATGGCGACACGCTCACCGCGGCCGGCCACCTGCTGCAGCCGCGCTGCGACGGCCCGCAGCCGCACGCCCAGCTGCGTCCACGTCAGCTCGATGACCTCTTCGGCGGCCTGGCTGTGATCGAGGTAGCGGTAGGCGACCAGGTCTGGAACGTGGGCGATGTTGCGGTCGATCAGCGATATCAGGGTGGTGCCCGGGGGCAGCACGATGCCGCCGTTCTCGTCCAGGCAGTCCTCGATGCGGAGCAGGCCTGCCGGGGCCTCGTATTGAACCTGAGTGCCGCTGTCCATGCCCGCAGTCTAGGTCGCGGCGCCTTCGAGGCGGGCCGCCAGTTGCTCGAACGTGAGGGTCCACCCGCTGTGGAAGTTGTCGAATTCCTCTGGCGGCAAAAGGGAATGCTCGATCGACATCATCGTCTGCCCGTCGCCGGCCGGCTCGAATTCGACGTTGACGATGCTGACCACGGTCGGGTCGGACCAGTCCGAGTTGCTCCAGGTGAATCGCAGCACCCGTGGCCGGTCGATGGTCAGGAACTGTCCGGTGATCAGCACGCTCGAACCGGAATCGTCGATGTCGAAGCGCACGATCCCACCGACGCGAGGCTCGACCGCCACTTCGACGCAGTACACCGGCCGCGGGCACATCCATTCCCGCAGCGACTCGGGGTCGAGCCATTCGTCGAACACCACATCGGGCGCCGCGGGCATCAATCGCCGCACACGGACCGTCGGCGCGTCGGTCATCGGGAATCTGCCTTCCGCCGCAACCGGGCGGCCAGCGCATCCGCGCGACTCGACCAGAAGTCCGTCTGCTCGGTCATCCACTGCTGAGCCATGGTCAACCCGTCCTGTTTGAGCGAGACCCAGTGCTCTCGACCTCGGATCTCGCGCTGTACCAGACCCGCGGCCTCCAACACCCCGATATGGCGCGAGACACCGGCGAAGGTCATCGGCAACGGGGCAGCCAGGTCGCTGATGCGGGCGTCGCCCGCACGGAGTGCCTCCAACAGCCGGCGACGGGTCGGATCGGCCAGCGCCGAATACGCGCGGTCCAGAACTTGATCTTCAACCACCTTGTTGACTATAGCCGCGGACCGTGGTTACCTCGAGGAACATTATTCAACTGATTTGTTGAACGATTGAAGAGCGTTGCAACGGACTGACGACGGGAGCAACCATGAAGAATCCACCGATCGTGCCGGCCGCCGACTGGCAGACCGCACTCGACGAAATGCTGGTCAAGGAAAAAGAATTCACCCACGCACGGGACCGGCTCGCGGCGTTGCGCCGACGCATGCCATGGACGCCGGTGGACAAGGACTACGCGTTCGAAGGCCCCGACGGCAGCGCCACACTGCTCGACCTGTTCGCCGGACGACGCCAGCTGATCGTGTACCGGGCGTTCCTCGATCCGGGTGTGGACGATTGGCCGGAACACGGTTGCGTCGGCTGCTCGTTGATGGCCGACCACATCGGCAACCTGGCCCATCTCAACGCGCGCGACACCACTCTGGTCTACGCCTCGCGCGGGTCCCAGGCCGACATCGCCCGGATCAAGACACGCATGGGGTGGAGTCATCCCTGGTACACCATGGTCCCCAGGCCCGGCGCGGAGTTCGACGTGGACTTCGGGGTCGACGAGTGGCACGGCACCAACGCGTTCATTCGCGACGGTGACCGGATATTCCGCACCTATTTTATCGACAACCGGGGCGACGAGGCTTTCGTCAACACATGGAACTTCCTGGACATGACCGCACTCGGCCGACAGGAAACCTGGGAGGATTCCCCACCGGGATACCCGCAGACCAAGGCATACGAGTGGTGGTCATGGCACGACACCTACCCCGAGCATGAGCCCTCGCGGTGGTTCGGCGATCCCGACCCAGACAACCCGCGCGATCCACGCCCGCCGCGCGACGACTGCGCGGCCTGCGGAAGCCACTGACCCACCGCGGTCAGGCCATCGCCCGCCATTGAGAAGATGGGCGGGTGACGCAACCCCCGCTGACCGTCCCCGCCCTCCTGCGGCACAGTGTCGCCGAGTTCGGTGAGTCCGTCTACCTGACCACCCCCACCGAACGGCTCACCTACCTCGAGGCCGAGCAACGGTCGGCGCGCCTGGCGCGGTGGCTGCTGCACCAAGGGGTGGGCAAGGGCAGCCGCGTCGGCCTGTTCTTCCCCAACGGTGCCGAGTGGGTGACGTGGTGGCTCGCCGTATCCCGGATCGGCGCAGTGGCCGTGCCGCTCAGCACCCTCTACACCCCCGCCGAGATCGCAAAGGTGTTGCGGCTCGCCGACATCGGGCTTCTCATCGCCCCCAACACGGTGCTGAACATCGATGTTGCCGACCGGTTGGAAGCCGCGCTGCCCGAGCTTGTCGATCACTCCGGCAGTCGACTCGCGCTGACCGCCGCCCCCTTTCTGCGTCACATCGCGGTGATCGGCGGCAGCCCCCGGCCGTGGGCGTCGAGCGGGTGCGATGCCGCCGCCGACGTCGTATCTGCCGACGTTCTCGCCGCCGCGGAGACCGAGGTATCCCCCGCCGACCTCGCCATCATGGTGCACACGTCGGGCTCCACGGCCGATCCCAAAGGCGTCCTGCACACCCACGGCACGCTGGTGCGGCAGACCTCGACCTGGACCGCCGCCATCCGAGCGATCACCGGGTCGCAGGACCGGTCCCGAATCCTGTGCGCCATGCCGTTCTTCTGGATCGGCGGACTGCTCGCTGTCACCGGCGCCCTACACGAGCCGGTCACCCTGGTGGTCATGCCGAAACTCGATCCGGAGACTGCACTGGATCTTGCTGAGCGGGAACGAATCACCGGGATCGTGGGCTGGCCGGCATTCACCCAGCGGCTGCGTGACCACCCGTCGTTCGCCCAGCGCGACCTCAGCAGTGCACCGATGCTGCGCGACGGCCCGCTGGACATCGCCATGACCGACGTGCCCGACGGATTCCCGGTGCACCGCACCATGTCTGAGACCGCGGGCGGGTTTGCCTTCACCGACATGGCCATCGTCGACGAAGACGGCTCCCCGGTCGCTTCCGGGGAGACCGGCGAACTGCTGGTCCGAGGAATCGGGGTGATGGCCGGGTACAACAAGCGCGAACGGTCGGAAACCTTCGACACCGACGGCTGGTACCACACCGGCGACAAGGTGTACCGGCGCGACGGCGACCCCCGACTGTTCTACGTCGGGCGAACCACCGATCTGATCAAGGCTGCCGGGGCCAACGTCTCTCCGTTGGAGGTCGAGGCCGTCATCGCCGAGTCGGCCGACGTGGCTCACTGCGTGGTCGTCGGCATCGACGATCCGCAGCGCGGCGAAGAGGTCTGTGCGGTGGTGGTGAGCAACGCGAACCTCGACCTTGGAACCCTGGCCGCCTATGCCCGGGAACAATTGTCGGCCTACAAGGTCCCGACCAGGTGGGTGCTGACCACCGCCGACCGGATACCAACCCTGCCCAGCGGCAAGTTCGACCGGAAAACCCTGCGGCAGCTGGTTGTCGACGGCGAACTGGAGTCCGCCCGCCTCACGCCGCGCTGAACCGCACCGGCATCGAGTGGATACCGTTCATCAGATTCGAACGCACCCGCTCCACCGGCCCGCTGACCTCAAGATCCTTCATCCGGTACAGGATCTCGGGAAAAATGGCTGCCGCCTCCACCCGGGCCAGGTTCGCGCCGAGGCAGAAATGTGTTCCCCCGCCGCCGAAGGCCAGATGCGGGTTCGGGTCGCGGCCGATGTCGAGGCGGTCCGGGTCTCCGAAGCGCGTCTCGTCGCGATTGGCCGAGGGGAAGAACATCGCCACCCGCTCCCCTTCGGCGATGCGCACACCGCGCAACTCGGTGTCTTTCGTTGCGGTGCGGGCGAATACGTTCACCGGGCTGACGTAGCGCAGCATCTCTTCGACTGCGGTCGGGAGAAGTTCCGGATCGGCCGCGAGCCGGACTTGTTCGTCGGGATGCTCGATAAGGGCAAGTGTTCCCGCCGCGACCAGGTTGCGGGTGGTGTCGCCACCGGCGTTGATCAGCAACAGGAAGAACAAGTTGAACTCCAGGTCAGTGAGGCGTTGACCATCCACTTCGGCCTGCAGCAGCGCACTCGCGATGTCGTCGGCCGGGTCGGCACGCTTGCGTTCGGCAAGTGCCGACGCGTATTCGAACATTTCGCCCAACGCCTGCATCGCCGACTCCGTGGGAGTGCCGACCCGCTCCGTATTCATGATTTCGGTCAGCTCATAAAGCCGGCGACCGTCCTCATGCGGGATCCCGAGCAGTTCGGCGATCACATACGACGGCAATGCGCCCGCGACGTCGGACACGAGATCACATTCGCCGCGGTCCAAAACACCGTCGACGATCTCGGCCGCCAGGTTTGTCACTCGGGAATTCAGTCGCGCCACATGCCGCGGGGTGAACCCCTTGCTCACCAGCTTCCGCAAGGCGGTGTGTCGCGGCGGGTCCATCGTCAGCATCATCAAGCTGAGCTGATAGGCCTCCTCCGACCGAGGAACGTCGAGCATGACCCCGGTCTGCTGTGAGGACCACGTTGCACTGTCGCGCGACACGGCGAGAATCTCGTCATAGCCGGTGAGCGCCCAGAAACCCGTATCACCGTACGGGTGCCACGCGACGGGGGCCCGCCGCCGAAGTTCACGGAACGCCTCGACCGGGATACCGGCCTGGTAGACGGCAGGATCCGTCAGGTCAACACCGCTGATGCCGACCGCATCGTCGCCCATGCCGGTGACGGTAATGCAGCAGGGCGCTCGGGTATTCAGAACGAGGCGATCTGGTCCCGGAAACCGGCGGCCGGTCGCACGAGCGCGCCCGCGTCGCGGACCCTCGCGGCCAGCCCGCCATCCGATGTCACGACGGTGATCTCACCGCGTCGCGAATCCGCCTGAACCAACCGCACGATCTCGTCGTCCGCCGAGTTCGCGTGCGCCCGTGGGGCATGGCCGATCTCGATCACCGCAGACTCCATCGGCGGCGACGTGGGCCCTTCGAACACCACCGTGACCCGGTGTCCCCCGGCCACGGCCCAGCGCTCGAGCACCTCGACCAGACCGGCCATCGCGCTGCGGCGATCCTTCCACCAGCCGTCTGGCTTGGATCCGATCACGTTCATCGCGTCCACGATCCACCGCATTCGATCGACGTTACGGGCACACCGCATGCAGAACCTGCCGAATCGGGGTTGACTGGACGGTCTCAGTCGAGCGCGGAGGAAGGGGCACCGACATGGTCGTCGAATCAAGTGGTGCATCCGCGGAGCCGACGAAGGCAAGACATATCCGGTTGACGTCACACAGTGCCGTCGCGGGTACCCCGACCATTCACTGGGCCGCGCCGACTGCAGCCGAGCGGGGTCCGGTGATCGGTACCACCACCACCCGCGCGCACCGCAACGTGATCGGCACCCACAGTGGCTCTTACAGCGTGTACCGGGCTCTGGCCGTCGCCGCGGGCGCCCTCTCCCCGGAGCACCGTGCCGATCTCACCAATACCTCCCCCACCGATGTGATCGGGCCCTACCCCCAGTGGAGCCAACCCGAGACGATCGTCAGCCTGGATCCGTGGGGCGCGATGGTCGCTGACGCGTTCGCCGCGGAACTGGGCGCCGGCTATGACATCCGGCCGACCATCGCGGTGACCAAGGCCCATGTGATGGTGCCGGAGGTCGCCACCGCCATCACCACCGGCCGACTGCATCCCGACGGCCAGATACTCCTGGAAAACGGTGCGGCCCTGGTGACGAAGGCAGCCATCGAGCCGGTGTGGTTCCTGCCGGGCGTCGCAGCCCGGTTCGGCTGCACCGAGACCGCCCTGCGCCGGGTGCTGTTCGAGGAGACCGGCGGGATGTACCCCGAACTCGTGACCCGTGGTGACCTCGAGGTGTTCCTGCCGCCGATCGGCGGGCAGACCGTGTACATCTTCGGTGCACCACACGATTTGGCCGATCCGACCGTGGAACTGACCGCCAGGGTGCACGACGAGTGCAACGGTTCGGACGTCTTCGGCTCCGACATCTGCACGTGCCGGCCCTATCTCACGCACGCCATCGAGGAATGCATCGCCGGTGCCCAGCGTGGCGGGGTCGGCTTGGTCGCCTATTCACGCAAGGAGGGCCGCGCACTCGGCGAGGTGACGAAATTCCTGGTCTACAACGCACGCAAGCGCCAGGACGGCGGCGACACCGCCGATCAGTACTTCGCCCGCACCGAATGCGTGGCGGGGGTGCAGGACATGCGGTTCCAAGAGCTCATGCCCGACGTCCTGCACTGGCTGGGAATCCGCAAGATCCACCGCCTGGTGTCCATGAGCAACATGAAATACGACGCCATCACCGGTTCCGGGATCGAGGTCGGCGAGCGGGTCAACATCCCCGACGACCTGATCCCGGCCGACGCCCGGGTGGAGATCGACGCCAAGATGGCCGCCGGCTACTTCACCCCCGGGCCGGTGCCGGGCGCCGACGAACTGAAGATCGCCAAAGGCCGCGGACTCACGCCATGACCACGACCACGGCCGGCGCGGCCGCAGTCGCCACGCTGCGCACAACCACCGCGATCCGCGAACGGGCGCAGCACCTTCTGCAGCGCGCCCGGGTCGGCAACTCCGCCTGGTTCCTGGTGGATGACGATGCTCTGGACCGGGCAGCCGCCGAGGTCGCAGACGTCACCCGCAGCCGCTACCCGACACTCGCCATCCCCTACCACGGCAGGTGGCGTCATTTCGAGGCCGGAGGTGTGGATCGTCGGTCCGAGTTGGACTCGCGCACAGCCGATTCAGATGCCGCGTCGCGTGCTCGATCGATGATCGACCTGGCCGTGGTGAGCGTGTTGCTCGACGCCGGCGCCGGACCTGATTGGCACTACACCGAGCCCGGCACCGGCCTTCGCCTGACCCGCTCCGAGGGCCTGGGGGTCGCGAGCTGGCACGCGTTCGGCAGCGGATTGTTCTCGAGCGATCCTGCCGATCCGCTGCAGGCAGATGCCGGCGCACTTCGCGGCCTCGACGACGAAATCCTGGCGGCCGCTTTTCAGGTGGATCTCGGAAATCCATTGCTCGGCCTCACCGGCCGGGTGCAGCTGCTCCGCCGCCTGGGCACCCAATTGGCCGCTCGCCCTGATGTATTCGGGCCGGACGGCCGTCCCGGCGGACTGTTCGACAAGGTGACCGGCCCGACGGTCACGGCACACGACCTACTCTCGGCGGTGTTGGACGCACTATCGGGAGTGTGGCTCACCGACAACGCCATCGGCGGTCAACCACTCGGCGACTGCTGGCGGCATCAGGCGACTCCGGGCCCCGGCCTGTCACGCGGCTGGATGCCGTTTCACAAACTGTCCCAGTGGCTGACCTACTCCCTGCTGGAACCGTTCGAACGAGCCGGCGTCGCCGTCACCGAACTCGATGCCCTCACCGGCCTCCCCGAGTACCGCAACGGCGGTCTGCTGCTGGATACCGGAGTGCTGCGGTTACGTGATGCCGCGCTCGCCGAGAAGAACTGGGCGGTGGGCGACGAACTCGTCGTCGAATGGCGGGCACTGACCGTCGCGCTGCTCGATGAGCTGGCACCGCTCATCCGCGACCATCTCGGCGCTCCACGACTGCCGCTGGCGTGTGTGCTGGAGGGCGGAACCTGGGCGACAGGCCGCGCGCTGGCCGCACGCCTGCGCGACGGCGCACCGCCGTTGTCCATCATCAGTGACGGCACGGTCTTCTAGGAACGGCGATATGGGCAACCTGCACGTCATCGATCATCCGTTGGTGCAGCACAAGCTGTCGCTGATGCGACAGAAGGACGTGTCCACCAAAGGATTTCGCCAATTGCTGAACGAGATCTCGATGCTGATGAGCTACGAGGTGCTGCGTGACATCCCAGTCCACGACGTCGACATCGAGACACCCCTGGAATCCACTACCGGAGCCGTGATCGACGGCAAGAAACTGGTGTTCGTGTCCATTTTGCGGGCCGGAAGCGGCATCCTGGACGGCATGCTCAGCGTGATGCCCAGCGCCCGCGTCGGCCATATCGGCCTCTACCGGGATCCGAAGACCCGCGTGGCCGTGGAGTATTACTTCAAGCTGCCGGGAGATCTGCACGAACGTGACGTGGTGGTCGTGGATCCGATGCTTGCCACCGGCAATTCGGCGGTCGCGGCGATCGACCGCATCAAGGAGTACGCACCGCGCTCCGTCAAATTCGTCTGTCTGCTGACCTGTCCCGAAGGCGTTGCCGCGATGCAGCAGGCACACCCGGACGTGCCCATCTACGCCGCGGCACTGGACCGGGAACTCGACGAGCAGGGCTACATCGTTCCCGGCGTCGGCGACGCGGGTGACCGCATCTTCGGAACCAAGTGACCGCACATCGCTGGGGCCTCGGCGCCTTCATCGCCGTCGAGGCCGTCTATCTGCTCATCTCGGCCGCGTTCGGTATCTTCGCACCCCCGGGGCCGCCGCCGCCCTGGTTGATCACCCTGGCGATCGGGGTACCGACACTCGTCGCCGCGACTCTGGCCGTTGCCATCGCGAAATGGCGCGGCAACGGCCCCCGCATCGACTTTCGATGGCAGTGGTCCTGGCGTGCCGCCGGTCTCGGGTTGGCGTTCGGCATCGGGGGCCTGTTCGTCACACTGCCCGCCGCGTTGCTGTACCAGGCGATCGTCGGACCCGACGCGACCTCCGCGGTCGGCGGGGTCTACGAGGGCGTTCGAACCGGCTGGCCGTTGGCAGTTACCGTCCTGCTCCTGGTCGCGTTCGTCGCACCGATCTGCGAAGAGGTGGTGTACCGCGGACTGCTGTGGGGTGCGCTCGAGCAACGGTGGGGACGCACCGTCGCGGTGATCGTGTCCACCCTGGTGTTCGCACTGGCCCACCTGGAGCCCGAACGGGCCCCGCTACTGCTCGTCGTCGCCGTCCCGATTGCGTTGGCGCGGCTCTACTCCGGAAGTTTGTGGGGCGGCATCGTCGCCCACCAGGTGACCAACCTGCTGCCGGGCCTCGTGATGATGTTCGGACTGCTGGGGATGATGCCGGACCGCTGAGGTACTACCTCTTGCGGTCACGCACCTTGTACGTCGAGGGCCACGACATTCTGGATTCATCGCCCAGCAAGGGCGTCGCCGATCCACCGACCCGGACGTCGTAGGCTTCCTGCCCGGCGCCGACCTCGCGATTGGCGTGCTCCTGCGCCAGATAGTAGAGCTGGTCGATCTCGGCCTCGGAGAACGCCACGAAAGTGGTTTTGCGCACGATGTCGTTCATGCCCGCCGTCATCCGGTCGGGCAGTACCCGCGAGGCCAGTGCCGCCAGCCCGAGCAGCGTGAACGGGATGACCCAGTAACAGATGAACGACAACGGCGTCTTGGTGTCCAGGATCGTGGCATCACCCTGCACCAACGGCGGTATCGCCGCGGAGATCGTCATCCCGGCGAACGCGCCCACCCAGATCCAGGTCAGGATCTTCACAATCCGTTGGAACAGATCACTTTCCACAACTCCGGGCGGCTGGCCCGCTGCGGCGAACTCCAGCACGAACGGCTTGCCGATCAGCTGACCGATCAGGGCGACCAGGAAGATCCCCGCGGCACTCAGTGGCTGTATCCAGCGCTCCATCACATCCTGGCTCAGCACCAGGGTGAGGATCGTCAGCACGATGAAGGTCGCGAGTGCACCGACCTCCAAGGTGCGCCCCGGTGCCCCGGAGATCCGGCTGATCGTGAATGTCGCGATGGCCGTGGCCAGCGCCACCAGCACGGCGACCAGGAACGGCACGTTGCCGACGAGAACCCAATAGATGATCCACGGCGCGAAGCCAAACAGGATGCCCACGAGCGCCTAGTCTAGGGGCTTACCGTTGTTCCGACGGCAACTACCCGTCGGTCGACTGTTCGTCACTCGGCCGGGTGTTGCGGCGCCATTCGGAGATCTTGCGGCCCATCGAGTCTGCCGCATTCGTCGCGGCCTGCCCCACTCCGTCGACCACCCCGCCCAAGCCATCCCGGATGCCCCGGATCAGCGGGTCGTTGGACTGGTCGAAACCGTCCTTGTAGTGGCGTGCCGCCGCGCTGACGTCGTCAGCCCAACTCGCGTTCGCATCCTCGGACCGCAGCGGATAGTTGCCGGCCATGATCGCGCCGTATCCGCCGGTGTCGACCCACTTGGTCAGTGCCGCCGCCCGGAGCACCGAGAACGGATGCGTCTGCATTTCCAGATTGAGCAGTTTGAGCACCCCGTCGCGCATGTCGCCGGTCGCGTCATAATCACGGGCCTGGGCCAGGAACGCCTGCGAGTCGAGCTTGTCGAGGTGCCGGCCGGCCGCCAGCTTCAACTCGACCCGAATCGCCATGTCGAAGTCCTGTCCGCACAGCAGGCCCGCGCGATCGCCCGAAAGCTCGGATTTGCGTTGCCATTCCTGCAACGCCGCGACGATGGCCCGCAGCGCCCAGCCACCGATCGGGACGAAGCCGAACGACGAGGCCAACCGCAGCAGGTGGTGGAGCATCGTGCGGTACACGGCATGGCCGCTGAGCGCATGTCCCAGTTCGTGACCGATCACGAAGCGCATCTCGTCATGTGTCATCAGCTCGTACATGCCCGAGGTGATGACGATGAACGGGTCCTCCATGCCGATGCAGTACGCATTGGCTTCCGGCGACTGGATGATGAACATCTCCGGGCGTACCGGAGCGTCGAGCACCTGCACACACTCGTCGAGCAACGCGTCGAGGTCGGCGAACTGCCGTGGACCCACCCGTGCCGAACTGGCCAGGTACAGCAGCCGGTGCTTGCGTTCGCGCAACATCCCCGACAGCACCTTGAGGACCTGATCGAATCCCTTCAGCCGACGCAGGGCGGTCAGCGCGGTCCGGTCCGCAGGATGCTCCCAGGCACGGGAACTGATACCGGGAAATACGGTCCGCGTGGTCGCAGGTGTCTGGTCTGTCAATGCAGTGCGCCTTCCTCGTCGTCAGCTCAGAGCCTACGGAGGATTGAGCCGCCTCGGACGCACAAGATCTCAGGTGTCAGGCGATGATGCGGACCAGATAGGGCGTCATCCCCTGGGCGCGCACCGGCGTGACCGCGACAGCCGGCTCGGTGCCCTGGATCATCTGGTTGTTGCCGAGGTAGAGCGCCACACTCTGGGTGCCCTCGGGGCCGTAGAAGATCAGGTCACCGGGTAACGCCTGCGCCGGGAGCACCTTCTGTCCGACCTTGTACTGCTCGCCGGACGACCGTGGCATCTTCACCCCGACTCCGCCGAAGGCATACACGATCAGACCAGAGGCGTCGAATCCCACCACGTTCGCCGACGGGTCCGGCGCCAGGCCGAGACCCGGGGTCAGAACCGGAGCGACCGGAGCGGTCACCGCCGGAGTCGAAAGGCCCGGTGTCAGTCCACCACCCACCAGCGGCGGAGTGGCAGGAGCCAGGCCCGCGGCGGCGGGCAGGGAGCGGGCGACGCCACGGGTCGGCCCGTTCACGTCGCCACCGCCGTAGCTGAAGGGCACACCGCGCTGTGACATCGCGCGGGCAATCACCAGATCGACATAGCGTTGGTTGCCGGTCGGGCGTTCGATCGGCGCGGCGCCGGCCAGTCCGGGAGCCGCTACCAGGAATGCCAGACCGAACAGCAGGGCAAAGGTACGTCTCATCGAACATCAACTCTCTCGACCACCGGAGGGTGACACCGACTGCTGGTCGCTGTCAGCCGGGTCAACCATTTGTACCGCTCAGTAACAGGTTTGCCCAATTAGATTGGGGCACAGACTCGATCAGATACAGGACCGTGACCCAACAGTTACCGGAACGGTCCTGGGCGGCCGTTGTGCGGGCCACTTCGGCACCGCCGGGAGCACCGCGCGCCGCGGTGGGTGCCCTCCCCCTCGGCAAAGGGTCGGGGGGAGTTCCGATTTGGCCATGACCGGGGCGAAAATCGTTGTGGTGCAGGCCGGCCGAGAGGGCGCACCACGTTTGCGGATGACCTGACACCATGGTGGCATGCATTCCGACGCGTATCCGCAATCCTGGTCTTCCCGGCTCTGGGAGCCGATCGAGCCGACATTCACCGCGATCCTCGCGCACCCGTTCCTGACCGGCCTGACCGACGGCAGCCTGGACGACGCGGCCTTCGCCCACTACGTGGCACAGGACGTGCACTATCTGCGTGACTATGCCCGCGCGTTGGCCATCGTCGCCGCCAAAGCCCCCACGCTGGCCGACACCGCGATGTTCTCCCGGCACGCCGCCGAGGTCTTCGATGTCGAGTTGGGCCTACACAGCGAGCTGCTTCCCGAATTGGGGCTGGACGTCGAGGCGCTGAACGCGACGCCGATCACCCCGACCACACGCGCCTACACGAGTTATCTGCTGGCCGCTGCCTACAGCGGCACCTTCGCCGAGGGGTTGGCGGCGGTCCTGCCCTGTTACTGGATCTACGCCCGCGTCGGGGCGGCGTTGCTGGATCGGGGTTCGCCCGATCGGCGTTATCAGCGTTGGATCGACAGCTACGGGGGCGACGAGTTCGCCGCCACTGTTGCCGAGGTGCTCGAGCTGACCGATCGGCTGGGACCGACACTGGGCGGGGCGGACGAGGCCGCCGCACGAGCCCATTTCGAGGTCACGGCCAAATACGAATGGATGTTCTTCGACGCGGCGTATCGCCGCGAGCAGTGGCCGATCTGAGCGCCGGCCGGTTCCTCACCGGCGCGGGGCGCGCCGGTGAGGAGGGATGACGACGATCAGAGTGCGGCCAGCGCGGCGTCGTAGTCGGGTTCCTGAACGATCTCCGGCACCAGCTCGGTGTAGGCCACCTTGCCGTCGGCGCCGATGACGACGACGGCGCGTCCCAGCAGACCGGCCATCGGACCGTCGGACATGGTGACTCCGTAATCCTCTCCGAAGCTGTCCCGGAAAGCCGACGCGGTGATGACGTTCTCGATGCCTTCGGCCCCGCAGAAACGGCTCAGCGCGAAGGGCAGGTCCTTCGACACGCACAAGACCGTGGCTCCGGCGGCAGCGGCCCGTTCGTTGAAGGTGCGCACGCTGGCGGCGCAAATCCCGGTGTCCACCGACGGGAAGATGTTCAGCAGCACCGACTTGCCCGCGAACTGGTCGTTGGTGACGGCACCGAGGTCGGTACCGGTGACCGAGAAGCTCGGGGCGGAGCTACCGACTGCCGGCAGGTCGCCGACCGTGTTGATGGGGTTTCCTTTGAAGGTGATCTGTGCCATGGGGCACAGTCTGTCAAAACCGTATGCCGAGCGGGCGGGCCGGGGTGCGACGATGGACCACGATGATCGATCTGCCAGGAGGCGTGCGTGCGATGGGCACGCGGGGACCGCAATGGCAATCATGGGTCGATGGCCTGCCACGACTGATCCGGACCCAGTTCGACGAATGGGACCTGCACGCCGACGGGCCCGCCGATCACGGCTACTGCTCGATCGTCCTACCGGTACGCACCGACGAGGGTGTGCCCGCAGTCCTCAAGGCCGCGTTCCCGGATGACGAGTCCGAACACGAACACCTCGCGTTACGACGGTGGGCGGGAGCCGGCGCGGTCCGGTTGCTGCGGGCCGATCCGCACCGGCGGACGATGCTGCTGGAACGGTTACACCACCGAAATCTCAACGAGCTCTGGGACATCGAGGCGTGTGAGATCGTCGCCGGGATCTACGGCCGGATCCATGTACCGCCACTGCCCCAGCTGCGGTCACTGGCCGACTACACGTCCCGGTCGACAGCTGACCTGGCACGTCTCCCCCGCAACGCCCCCGTTCCACGACGACTCGTGGAACAGGCGATCACCCTCGGCAGGGACCTGACCGCCGATTCCGGCGCCACCGGCACCGTGATCCACGGCGACCTGCACTACGAGAACGTCCTCGCCGGTGACCGCGAGCGATGGCTGGCGATCGACCCGAAGCCGATGAACGGCGACCCGCACTACGAGGTTGCGCCGATGCTGTGGAACCGATGGGACGAGCTGGCGGGTTACGTCCGCGACGGGGTCCGGCGCCGGCTGTCGGCCCTGGTCGACGCGGCCGGCCTGGATGCCGACCGGGCCCGGGCCTGGACCATCGTGCGGGTGATGCAGAACGCGATGTGGGAGCTGACCGAGACACCGGCACCCGACATCGACGAGCTGACCCGATGTGTGGCGATCGCCAAGGCCGTTCAGGACTGACGTTCGGGATTGAGTGGTCAGATGACCTTGTACGTGAGGTCGTAGAGTGCGCCGGCGCCGCTGAACTGCTGGGTGAGCTCGCCTCTACCCAACTCGTCCGAGCGGATGAATATCGAGCCCACGTCCTGCATCTCGTCGGTACGCACGTCCACCTCCCTCAACACGATCTCCAACTGACCGTCGAACGGCAGCAGTCGGTCCAGATCCACCACATCCCCCTGGCACATCGACACAGCCTTGAACTGAAACCCATCAGCTCTGCTGATACTGAGCTCGTCGGTCCCCGCGGAGTCCTGGGTCTTCACGGCCCGGAGTTCCGACAGCTTGGCGAACAACGACATGGCATCCTCCGTTGGATCTTCCCGCCAGCGGTAGCTGACCACGTCGATTCTCGAGTCGCCGCCACGCCGCACACATGCGTAGTGCGCTACTTGAATCTGTTCGGCGGAGGGTGCTGCGCTCAGCCCCGCGATACCCCATCCGGGGTGGTATCAGAGCAGTTCACGATGCGGAAATGGCACACTGCAGACGCTCGCGCCACCACGCCACCCGGGCTGGGTCGGTGACCGCATACTGCTCGAGTCGGTCGGGCTGCGGCGCGGGCGGCATCGGCGCCACAGGCAGGTAGCCATCGACGGCGACCAGGGACCGCGAATCAGCGACGACATCGCCGGCGAGGAAGCCCCTGGTGCCCAACTCACACGCGAACGCCAACTCGGGTAACGCCCCCGCCAGCGCAAGCCCCGACCCGAGTCCGATGGTGGTCTCCAGCGTCGAGGTGACCACACACGGCAACCCGCACGCCTCAGCGACGCGCAACGCGCGCCGGGCCCCACCCAAGGGTCCGGTGGCGAGCACGGCGATATCGGCCGCCTCACCGAGGCTCAGGCCCATCGGGTCGTCGGATTCGCGGATCGACTCCCCGGCCGCGATCGGCACCTCGACCCTCCTTCTGACCTGCGCCAGCTCGTCGATCGTCGGGCACGGCTGCGTGACGAACTCCAGTCCGCCGGCCACTCGATCGAGAGCGGCGATGGCGCTGACCGCGGTGTCCGGATCCCACCGTCCCTTGGCGTCGCACCGCAGGACGCCACCCGCACCGAGCCCGTCGCGCACGGCACGGACCCGCTCAAGGTCCTCGGCCAATCCCCCGACACCCACTTCGACCGCCGCGGTCCGACAACCCGATGCGGCGGCAATCTCGCGCGCCCGTGCGGCGTCCACGGCGGGAATGGTGATCGCGATGGGCACTCGGCCGCGCACCGGATCGGGCCAGCCGACGGTTCCCGGCTCGGTGGCTGACGTCAGCCACCGGCCCAGCGCGCCCTCGTGCGGCAGCGGGCTGAACTCCCCCCACCCCTGCGGGCCTTCGATCAGCATTCCCTCGCGCACGGTGAGCCCACCGACCGGCTCGATGGTCGGGATGGCGAAAACCGGCGCACGGTCGAAGTCGATGAGGGTCTGCACAACCACGTGACGCTAGCGGACCGAACCGGGCGTGGGCAGACAACCCGCGGCTTAGACTGCGCCCGTAGGTCCGAAAGAGGTGCAGCTCATGAGGAGACAGCCAATGACGAGCGCAGTGTGGCGCGGGGTGTTCACCGTGGTGTCGGCCGCGGTGCTGTCGGCCGGTTCGATGGCAGTGGCCACGATCGTGACGCCGGCCCCGAGCTCGGCCTGCCCGCCCGGGGAAACCGGCGTCACCAACGGTTGTTCGCCTTTCTGCATACCGGGCAGACAGCTCGACACCGCGACCGGGCTGTGCCTGCCCGTGCCGCCCTCCCCGCCGTCCTCGAATGGCGTTGCGACACCGCTTTTCTAAGCCGATACGCTGGGCGTCATGGCGCAGGTACTGACGGTCAACGTGGCCCATCCACGACCCAACACCGCCGAGGGCCGGGCAGTCACCGGCATCGACAAACGTCCCGTCGACGGGGCGGTCGCGGTACGCGCGCCCGGCCCGATGCACGGCGGGCTCGGTAGCGGCCTCGTCGGCGACACGATCGGCGACCAACAGTTCCACGGCGGCGACGACCAGGCGGTGTACGCCTACGCCCGCGAGGATCTCGACAGCTGGCAGACCGAGCTGGACCGCGAGATCGCCAACGGCGTGTTCGGCGAGAACCTGACGACCGCGGGCATCGATGTCACCAACGCCGTCGTCGGTGAACGGTGGCGGGTCGGTTCCCACGGGCTGGAGCTCGAGGTGTCCCGGCCGCGCATCCCCTGCCGGACGTTCGCAAACTGGTTGCAGATCAACGGTTGGGTGAAAACCTTTACCAGGACGGCGATCCCGGGTGCGTATCTGCGCCTGGTGACGCCGGGACCGGTATCTGCCGGCGACGAGATCGTGGTGACCGATCGTCCTGACCATGGCATCACCGTCGGGTTCGTGTTCCGGGCGCTGACCTTGGAGCCACAGCATCTGCCCACGATCCTGCAGGCTCCTGCTCTGCCGGAACCCCTCCGGGACCTCGCCGAACGCCGCACCTCCTCCAGCTGATCGACTCGGGTCTGCCTGTGGGACAGGCTATTCCGGCCACTTGTTGGCGAGGATCACTTCGACGAAGTCCTCCCGCACAAAAGTGTCGTCGAAGTGGGACAGCACGTCGGCGTTGACAGTGCCGAAGGTCGACCCGGGGCGCTGCCGTACCCCGTCGGTGAATGCCTGCAGGATGCGGTTCTTGAAGTCGGGCCGCGGATGCGCCGCGGTGACGGCACTCAGAACTTCCGGTGTCAGGTTGTCGAGGCCGATCCCGAGCACATCGGTTTCGACACCGGCTGTCACCAGCGCGATCTCAGGCTCGAGGAACTCGGGCACCCCCGGCGTGGTGTGCAGCGCGATGCCCAGCCAGACCTTGCGCGCGGCGGCCTCGTCGACCCCGCGCTGCAGCAGGAAGTCCCGTGCGGCGTCGGCGCCGTCGACCTCGAAGCGCAATTGTGACGACGTGCGGTACCCGTCGGTCAGCCCGATGTCGTGGAACATCGCACCGACGTACAGCAGCTCCAGATCTGGCTGCAGCCCTCGGCGCAGGCCCTGTAGCGCACCGAAGTAGAACACCCGGCGGGAGTGATGGAACAGCAGGTCGTCCTCGACGTCGCGGATGTACTCGGTGGCCTCGCGCACCAGCGCGGTGTCCGGCAGTTCGATCCCGCCGATGTTGCCGGTCAGTGATGTTGTCATGGATGTCTCCTTCGGACTCGGTTCAATGGGTGGGTGGGTTGAGGTGGTAGCGGGCCACGATGTCGTCGAACCATTCCGGCACCCCGTAGGTGAGGCCGTACTTGTTCGAGAGTTCGATGAACTCGGCGGTGGTGTGCAGGGGTGGGCCGTTCGGCCCGGGTTCGCCGGCGGAGGTCAGTAGCTCACCGAGTTCGCGGAAGTAGTTCTCGAATCCGTTTCCCGGCGTGATGACTTCGATGATGCGACCCGGCGTCGAACCCGCGTTCCACATGGCGTGCATCTGCCCGCGCGGCTTTGTGATGTAACCGCCCGGTCCCAGAACCACTTCACTGTCATCTGACCGGAACCCGATCTCGCCGGACAACACGATCGAGTGCTCGTCCTCGTTGGTATGGCGGTGCGCCGCGGTGATCATGCCCACCGCGAAAGGATGCTCGACAATCGAGACCAGGCCTCCGGTGGTTCGGCCGGTGAGCTTGAAAACCGCCCCGAAGCCAGGGATTTCAGCCGAATCCCCGGCCCCGGGCTGGACCACTGTGACGGTTGCACCTGCGGTGAATGACATGCGAACCTCCTTGTCGGCGTGCAACCAGTCTGCGCCGCGACCCAACCCTTCGAGAATGTCCGATCTGCCATCTTTCCCACAAAAAGCGACACAATGGATGCATGGCACAGGGTGGGGAACCACGGAAGATCGTGATCGTCGTCTTCGACGGGATGAAACTGCTGGATGCCGCCGGACCCGCCGAGGTCTTCGCCGAGGCCAACCGGTTCGGCGCCGACTACCGACTGCGGTTCGCGTCGGTCGACGGCGCCGACGTCATCACCTCGATCGGCACGAGGTTCGCGGTGACCGATCGAATCGCGCAGATCGATGGCGTGGACACCGTATTGGTCTCCGGCGGAGACAACCTCGTGGGCCGGCCGATCGATCCGAGCCTGGTGGCAGCACTGCGAGAGGTGCCCGCACGGGCCCGACGGCTCGCGTCGATCTGCACCGGGTCCTTCATACTCGCCGAAGCCGGCCTGCTCGACGGCCGCCGGGCCACCACGCACTGGCGGCATGCGCGGCTACTGGCGCGTGCCTATCCCACGATCTCGGTCGAACCCGACGCCATCTTTGTCCGGGACGGGGCTGTCTACACATCAGCGGGAGTATCGGCGGGCATCGATCTGGCGTTGGCACTGGTGGAGTCGGACTACGGCGCTGAACTGGTGCGCGACGTCGCCCGGTCACTGGTCGTGTATCTCAAGCGAGCCGGCGGCCAGTCACAGTTCTCGACGCTGGTCGAGGCCGACGCGTCGGCAGAGTCGGCGCTGCGTCAGGTCACCGACGCGATCGCGGCCGATCCGACGGCCGACCACAGCGTGAAAAGCCTTGCGGCACTGGCTTCGTTGAGTACCCGACAGCTGACCCGGCTGTTTCACGCGGAGCTGGGCACCACACCGGCGCGTTACGTCGAAACTGTGCGGGTCGATGTCGCACGAGCAGCCCTCGACGCGGGACGCCAGGTGGGAGAAACCGCCCGCCTGGCCGGTTTCGGGAGTGCCGAGACCCTACGGCGGGTGTTCGTCAACCACCTCGGGGTGTCACCACGGGCCTACCGCGACCGGTTCCGCACCACCTCCGGCGGCTGAGCTCCGCGCTCAGACCCAGCGCGGAAGTTCCTTGCCGATCAGCGGAGCGATCTTGTCCGCCATGTAGGCGTGGCCGGCGTCGGTCGGGTGGATGCCGTCCGCCCCGATCAGCTCCGGGTTGTCGAAGAACCAGCGTTCGGCGATCGGATCGACGAACATGGCTCCCACCTGCCGGGCCTGATCGCGCAGGATGTCGCGGACGCCGAGCAGATTCGGCGGAACATCGGCGTTCACCCATGGCGGCCCGATCACCAGCATCCGAGCGGTGGGAGCGGCCTGCCGGGCCATCGTCAGCGCATCGTGGCTCAACCGTGTCACCGCACCCAGGTCGGCATCCTTGTCGTTGCGTGACCCGAAGAAAACGATCAATGCATCGTCGGGCTGCACCGCCCGTGGGGTCAGGTCGGCGAAGACGCTGCCGCGGTTACCGCGCGCCTCATAGCCGGCGCCGCCCTCGGCCACCACATCGGCGTCGACCTGCACACCGCGCTGTGCCAATTTCTGCCAGGCCAGCGGAGCCCAGTTCCTCGGCCCCATGCCACCCTCGGCGGGCATGCCAGTGGTGTAGGAGTCTCCGATCACCGCGATGTGGCTGATCTGGGGATCCAGGCCGGAGGTGACAAAGCGCCGCTGAGGGGCCTGCGCGAACAGCCCCACCAGGAGGGCGAGCGAGACGATGAAAGTGGTCAGACGACTCACTGCAACCTCCACTGCCGGCGAGACCCAATTCGTCCCGGACCGCGATACCGAGACAGCCTAAGGTGTGAACCTGGGCCGTAGATAGGCGGCTGGTGACACAGCGATAACAAGGGCATAACATCCTGTCGCGCAGCGGGTTTGGATGGTTACAACGGTCAGCCGGCGCGGGCTGGAACCTCGTCGGACCGGTCTGCGGAATCCGTGTCGATACGGTGCAGTTTCGTGTTCGTCGAGTCGACCGGCCGGATGTCGACCATCCGGCGCATCCAGCGTCTGGCAGGCTCCTCCACGAGGTGATAGAGCGCGATCGCGCCGATCACCGAGATCACGAACAGGCCGAGCAGCGTCGCCTTACCCGAGAGCGTGGGTGTCAAGGTCAGCTCGAATTGCCGGGTGGTCCAGATCCAGGCGGTATGGACCAACTCGTGCACCATGTACAGGCCGAACGAGATTTGTCCGCCGTAGACAAGCAGTCGGGTGGACAACAATGCCGGCAGGCTGCCGACTCCGACCGCCAGGGCGACCACCTGCGGGACGAAGAGAATGTCGACCATGCCGCCCGCATCGCCGACGGTGTTCAACGGGTGCTTGTCGAAGAAGTACAGTCCGCCGACGATGGCGGCGCCCAACAGGATCGAGAGATAGCCCGCACCCTTCTGGGTCCGATCTGTCAGATGAAGCTTGCGCACCGCCGCACATGCCAGTGCGCCGGCGGTGAACTGCATGACGATGCGGGGCAGCCAACTCCACGGGGTGTAGAAGTGGCCGGTGGCCATCAACAGCACGACCGGTGGGACCGCGGCGGCGATGGCCAGTAGGACCAGACTGCGCGCCCGGGTCGCGCGGGCGATCCGGAAGATGACCAGGATCAGCGCACCGAACAGCAGGTAAGCCAGCCACTCGGCGCTGATCGACCACGCCGGCCCATCCCAGCTCGAGCCGTCGAAGTACGGCTCGAACCACAGCTGGACGAGGAACAGCTGCCGCACATAGCTGACGGCGTTGTAACCGCTCGTGTCCTCCGGCGGGATATGCCCGACGTTGAGGGTGAAGATCAGCCACAGTGCTGCCAGGTGCAGCGTGACGAGGTACACCGGCCACACCCGCGACAACCGAAGCCAGAGGAAGTGCAACGTGGCCCGGGTGGACCACGTCGGCCCCATCCGGTCGATGTAGTTCCAGGTCAGGACGAATCCGCTGAGGATGAAGAACAGGTCGACGCCCTGGGCGCCGCGGTCGAGTACGGGGGCCAGGGCCTTGGTGACATCGGGTGCCACCTGGTAGAGGAGGGGCCGGAAGTGGAACAGGACCACCCACACCGCTGCAACGATGCGCAGACCCGTCAGGGCCTTGATCTCTGCGCCGCGCACAACACCCTTTTCCGTATCCACCGAGCTGTTTCGTCACGTTCCCGCCGCGGCTGGCCGGGCGGATCGACCCGCGATTCGCGCAACCGGCAGCTCTCGCAGACTAGCAGCGCGCCCGTGCGGGTTGCGCTTCCCGCGCGGTGTGCATCTGCTGGACGACACGCCGGGCTGCCCGAACACCGGCTCGGGTGATCTTGTGCAGCAAAGCAATTGCCCGCGTCGACGTCCTCGCGGATCCTCGTGGCCGGCGCCGACCCGGCGTGTCCGATTCCTGGCAGTCCGCTCAGTGCGCCGATAGGCTCGAATCACGTGATCTCTCGGGGAGGTGTGAGATGACCAGCATCATCGGCCGCTGCGCTGCGGGTATCGGCGCGGTACTGGCGCCGTTCGGTCTGATGGCAGTGGTTACGGTCGCCACACCAGCGGTCAGCTGGGCCGACTGCGGTGCCGGAGAATGGTGGGATCCGGTGGCGAATGTGTGCCGTCCGCCGGTCGTGCCGCTCGGATGTGAGAACGGCGCCTGGTGGGACCCGGTGGCCAATACGTGTCGCCCGCCCGTGGTTCCTCCACCGCCGATGTGCGACAACGGCTGGTGGTGGGACCCGACCGGCAATGTCTGTCGGCCGCCGCTGATTCCGCCGGGCTGATCCTGCCGGGCAGGTCATCGAGCCCGAGCTGTCAGGGCATCGGCACCGAGGAACCGTCGTAGTTACGGGCATTGTTGTTCAGGCTGTCCATCCACGCGCGCAGTTTGGCGCCGCCCACCAAGGCCGGGATGGTGCCGTTGGCCGGGGTGTCGGGGGCTGCGTCGGTTGGCTGCCACGGCTGGCAACCACTCGTCTTGAACGCCTTGTCGGTCGCCTCGATCGTGATGACCTGTGGCTTCTTCGTGAACGCGTTGTCGATGATGTCGCCGCCGTGCAGATCCGCCATGCGCTTCCAATAGCAGGTGCCACCCTCGACCGGCCCGGCCGAGGCGTAGTTGCCCGGCTGAATATCGGTACCGACCATGAACAGGCCGTCGTGGTCGATCGCTTTTCCGCCCGCCGCGGCCGCGGGGGCCGCTGGGGGGGCCGCGGGATCTGCCGGCGCCGCGTCGACGGGACCGGGGGGCGGGCCCGGCGCGGGCACGGGCCCCGGCGCGGGACCTGGAGCCGGAACGACCGGATCGGCACTGGCGATGCCAGTGAACGCCCCGCCTGCAGATACCACCAGGGCGGCAGCGAGGATCACGGCTTTCATCGGCTTCATGAAAACCCAGGGTACCGGGTACGGCGCGGTGGTCTGGCGCCCTTGGGCCGAGGTCTGCGTCGACAAATCCCGCCGGCGTGATCTGTGGCACGCTCGCGGTGTGGAGCCTGCAAGTCCCGATCCCGATGCACCCCACCTGGCCGACGTGGTCCCGTCCGTGCTCGCTGCGATGGGCATACCCGGGTTCGATGCGCGGATCGCCTGGCCCGGTCCGATCCGCGGAGCATGCGTTCTGTTGATCGACGGACTCGGCGCCGAATTGCTCGCCGCCCACGCCGCCGACGCACCCGTACTCACCTCCATGTCAGATGCCGCCCACCGGACCCTGCACGTCGGGTTCCCGTCCACCACGGCAGCGGGGCTGGCGGCGATCGGCACCGGG
The DNA here is from genome assembly GCF_058270035.1 of Mycobacterium shunyiense. Lineage (NCBI taxonomy): Bacteria > Bacillati > Actinomycetota > Actinomycetes > Mycobacteriales > Mycobacteriaceae > Mycobacterium > Mycobacterium shunyiense. The sequence goes on from NZ_JBZDPT010000047.1 coordinate 673,913, forward strand.
TGCCGCTCGGGTGAGCACGGATTTGTCGGCTACTCCTTCCGGGTCCCAGAGGCCGGTCCGGAATTCGATGTGATGAACGCGCTGAGGTGGCGCCCCCATCCGTGGGGGCCCGACCTTCGCGACCGCGTGGTGCCCGAACAGATCCAACCGCTGCCCACCACGTTCGAACGGGCCGCGGCGGCCGGATTCGAGGTCTCGATCGTCTCGGGCGCCGAGCACGCCGGATCCGGTTTGACCCGGGCGCTGCTGCGCGGCGGACGCTATGTCGGCGTGCACGCTCTCGGCGATCTCGCCGCCGAGAGCATCGCGGCCGTCGCAGGCGGCGGCTTCTGTTACGGCTACCACGCCGACCTCGACCTGGTGGGCCACCTACACGGGCCCGGGTCGCCGGCCTGGCGGATGCAGTTGCGCCAGGTCGACCGCCTGGTGGAGTCGGTGCTGGAAGCTCTGCCGTCGGAATGCCTGCTGACAGTGGTGGCCGACCACGGAATGGTCGCCGTGGACCCAGCGGCGGCGATCGACGTCGACGAGTGCGAACCACTTCGCAACGGGGTGGTCGCGGTCGGTGGTGAAGCCCGCGCCCGGCACGTCTACACCGCCGCGGGCGCGGCCGACGACGTCCTCACCGCATGGCGGACCACCCTGGCGGATTCGGCGTGGGTGATGTCGCGGGACGAGGCCATCGGAGCGGGCTGGTTCGGCCCTCGGGTACGTGACGACGTCCGTTCCCGCATCGGCGATGTGGTCGCCGCCGCGCGCAGCTCAGCGGCGTTGCTGAGACGCCGAGTCGAACCCCTGGAGTCGGCATTGGTCGGCCATCACGGTTCGCTGACGAGCGCCGAGCAATATGTCCCGCTGCTGTCGGCGATCGGCTGAACCAACCGCGCACCCGAAACAGGCTTAGATGGGCTAAGATTCACCGCATGAAGCTTGCAGGGCTGGCAGTGATCGGTGCCGCGGCGGCAATCGCCTTCGCCGCTCCCGCACATGCCGAGATTGATACTGATTTCGCCAATGAGCTGCACACCTTCGGTATCTACGGGCAGCGGGACTACAACGCCTGGATCGCCAAGATCATGTGCAAGCGGCTGCACAACGGCGTCGACCACACCGCCCAGGACTCGGTCGGTTTCGTGAAGAAGCAACTGGCCAAGGACAGCACCGACGCCCAGTCCTGGCAGTTCACCGGCACCGCCATCAACTACTACTGCCCCGATCAGCGCGGAGTCTACGAGCAGGCCGCGCACTGATCCGCCTGATCAACACCTTTGGGAGCGACATGTTGAACCGCACGAGCGTCAAGAACCTGATCCGCACCGGCGTGGCCACCTGCGCCGTCGCAGGCAGCCTGGCCGGCGCCGGCATCGCAAATGCCGACGCCACCGACGACTACCCGATCCCCAACCGGATCCTGCGCACCCCCTGCACCGCCGAACAGATCATGGCCGCCGCCCGCGACGTCGAACCGGTCTACTACGAGCGCTACATGATCGACTACAACAACAAGCCGGTCGCCGACCAGCAAGGCGCCCAGGAGCGCATCCACTGGTTCTTCTCCATGGACTACGCCGGCCGCCGCCAGTACTCCGAGAACATGGCCACCAACGCCT
>NZ_JBZDPT010000047.1:675700-848808 GCF_058270035.1 Mycobacterium shunyiense
TCCGAGGATTTCCAACGGGCTGGGTCCGGCCGCCGACACGGCAGCGGGCCCAGCCCGATTCCGTTAGCTCCATCACAATCAGCATTCCGATGCCTCGGCATCTTCCGGCCTGACGGCCCCGTAAATGCATCCTGACCTGCGGCTACGCGCCGGGTCGCGACGGTGGCCCACCACCGGTGGCCGGGCAGCACCCTGGGCGCACGATCACAGCTGTGTCACCGTTTTGCCACTCATTTAAATAGGCTAATATCTCGCTAAGTTTTTAGTTAGCCATTCGGCTAGACAGCGAGGCGTAACGAGGTGAACATGGTGCACGGGTGCTCCCCCATCGGCTGCCATGCCACAAGCATGGCGATGTCGCCTCGCCGCCCCAATGCCCACTTTGCCCACAACCGACGGACCGGTGCCATTTCACGATGACCAACGCGACGAAAAGCTCTCGCCGGAAACAGTTTTCGATTTCTGGCCTAGCCAAGAAGTTCTGGATCCCCCTGATCATCGTCGTGGTGGTGTTGGTAGGTGGGTTCACGGTGATGCGGGTGCGCACGTTCTTCGGCGCAGGCAATGGCTCGGGGATCTCCAGCGCGAAGGTCGATGACACCAAGCCGTTCGACCCCAAGGTCGTGGTCTACGAGATCTACGGCGTGCCCGGTGCGACGGCGGACGTGAACTACCTCGATCTCGACGCCCAGCCTCAGCGCATCGACGGGGTGACCCTGCCGTGGACGCTGCGTCTGGAGTCCACCGCTCCGTCGGTGTTTCCCAACATCGTCGCGCAGGGCAACGGCGACTCCATCAGCTGCCGCATCACCGTCGATGACGAGCTCAAGGACGAGAGAACCTCCAACGGCGTCAATGCCCAGACCTTCTGCTTGGTGAAATCTGCATGAGCACCCCTGACGCCCCGACCGACGCCTTCGGAGTCACCGAACCGAAAAAGGCCCACCACGGCGGGATCGCCAAGTGGATCCGGCGCCTGGCCGTGCCGATCATCATCGGCTGGGTCGTTCTCATCGGCATCCTGAACACCGTTGTGCCCCAGCTCGAAGAGGTGGGCAAGATGCGGTCGGTCTCGATGAGCCCCGACCAGGCTCCATCGATGATCGCCATGAAGCGTGTCGGCGAGGTGTTCCAGGAGTTCAAGTCCAACAGCTCGGTCATGGTGGTGCTCGAGGGCGACGAGCCGCTCGACATCAAAGCGCACGATTACTACGACGAGGTCGTCGCCAAGCTCGAGGCCGACAAGGAGCATGTCGAGCACGTCCAGGATTTCTGGGGCGACCCGCTGACCGCGTCAGGCGCGCAGAGCTCCGACGGCAAGGCCTCTTACGTGCAGGTCTACACCGCCGGTAACCAGGGCGAGGCGCTGGCCAACGAATCGGTCGAGGCGGTCCAGAAGATCGTCGAGAGCGTCACTCCGCCGCCGGGCGTCAAGGCATACGTGACCGGCCCGGCCGCGTTGGCCGCCGACCAGCACATTGCCGGTGACCGCAGTGTGAAGATCATCGAGGCGTTGACCTTCACGGTCATCATCATCATGCTGCTGCTGGTCTACCGCTCCATCATCACGGTGATCCTGACCCTGGTCATGGTGGTGCTCTCGCTGTCGGCAGCGCGCGGTGTCGTCGCTGCCCTGGGCTACTACGACATCATCGGGCTCTCGACGTTCGCCACCAACCTGTTGGTGACGCTGGCCATCGCCGCCTCCACCGATTACGCGATCTTCCTGATAGGCCGATATCAAGAGGCCCGAAGTGTCGGTGAGGATCGCGAACAGTCGTACTACACGATGTTCCACGGCACCGCGCACGTGGTGCTGGGTTCGGGCCTGACCATCGCCGGCGCCACGCTGTGTCTGCACTTCACCAACCTTCCCTACTTCCGATCGCTGGGCATCCCGTTGGCCATCGGCATGGTCACCGGCGTCGTCGCCGCCCTCACGCTGGGACCGGCGATCATCTCGGTGGCCAGTAGATTCGGTAAGACGCTGGAACCCAAGCGGGCCATGCGCACCCGCGGGTGGCGCAAGATCGGTGCCGCGGTCGTGCGTTGGCCGGGACCGATCCTGATCGCCACCATCGCGCTGTCGCTGATCGGTCTGCTGACCCTGCCCGGGTACAAGACCAACTACAACGACCGCAAGTACCTCCCGGCGGATCTACCCGCCAACACCGGCTACGCCGCATCCGACCGGCACTTCTCGCAGGCCCGGATGAACCCCGAGCTGCTGCTGATCGAGAGCGATCACGACCTGCGCAACTCCGCGGACTTCCTGGTCGTCGACCGCATCGCCAAGCGAATCTTCCAGGTGCCCGGCATTTCTCGGGTCCAGGCCATCACGCGCCCGCAGGGAACGCCGATCGAGCACACCTCGATCCCGTTCCAGATCAGCATGCAGGGCACGACGCAGATGATGAACATGAAGTACATGCAGGACCGCATGAAGGACATGCTGGTCCAGGCCGACGAGATGCAAAAAACGGTCGACACGATGGAGAAGATGCTCGGGTTGACCAAGGAAATGTCGGACACCACCCACAGCATGGTGGGCAAGATGCACGGCATGGTCGTCGATGTCGCCGAAATGCGGGACCACATCGCCGATTTCGACGACTTCTTCCGTCCGATCCGTAACTACCTGTACTGGGAACCGCACTGCTTCGACATCCCGATGTGCTGGTCGATGCGTTCGATCTTCGACACCCTTGACGGCATCGACACCATGACCGACGACATCCAGAAGTTGATGCCGGACATGGATCGTCTCGATGCGCTCATGCCGCAGCTGGTCACGATCATGCCGCCGATGATCCAGACCATGAAGAACATGAAGAACATGATGCTGACCATGCAGGCCACGATGGGCGGTCTGCAGGATCAGATGGAAGCGATGATGGAGAACCAGACGGCCATGGGCCAGGCGTTCGACGCTTCCAAGAACGACGACTCGTTCTATCTGCCACCGGAGACCTTCGACAATCCGGACTTCAAGCGCGGCATGAAGATGTTCCTGTCCCCGGACGGGCATGCGGTGCGGTTCATCATCAGCCACGAGGGCGACCCGATGAGCCCCGAGGGAATTTCCCACATCGATGCGATCAAGAACGCCGCCAAGGAGGCCATCAAGGGCACCCCGCTGGAGGGCTCGAAGATCTACCTCGGTGGCACCGCGGCCACCTTCAAGGACATGCAGGAGGGCGCCAACTACGACCTGATGATCGCCGGAATCGCCGCGCTGTGCCTGATCTTCATCATCATGTTGATCCTCACGCGCAGTGTGGTGGCCGCCGCGGTGATCGTCGGCACCGTGGTGCTGTCCCTGGGCGCCTCCTTCGGTCTGTCGGTGCTCATCTGGCAGCACCTGATCGGCCTGGAATTGCACTGGATGGTGCTCGCGATGGCGGTCATCGTGCTGTTGGCGGTGGGTGCGGACTACAACCTGCTACTGGTCTCCCGATTCAAAGAGGAGATCCACGCAGGTTTGAACACCGGCATCATCCGCGCCATGGGCGGCACCGGGTCGGTGGTCACCTCGGCAGGACTGGTGTTCGCGTTCACCATGATGTCGATGGCAGTCAGCGAGCTCGCCGTGATCGGCCAGGTGGGCACCACCATCGGTTTGGGTCTGTTGTTCGACACCCTGGTCATCCGTTCCTTCATGACCCCGTCGATCGCAGCCCTGATGGGCAAGTGGTTCTGGTGGCCGCAACGGGTGCGTCAGCGTCCTCTGCCGGCGCCGTGGCCCACTCCCGTCCAGCGCGACCCGCAGGACTCGCTGGTCTAATCGGCCTGCTCCAGTCCCGACTTCAAGCCGGACAGTTTGACCGGCCAGCCGTGCGAGATCATCTCTCGCACGGGGCCGGCCGGGTCGAAACCGTCGTGGACCACGGTGAGCTTCACCTGGTCCCCGACCGGTTCGATGTCGAACGACACCCGTGACCGGGGTTCGGCCGCCGCCTCGGCAAGAGTCTCCTCGCTGAGATCGGAGGCGACCTGTGTCAGTTCGGGCGTGAAGGTGTGGAATGTGAAGGCGAGCCGCTGATAGGGATCGGACTCGACGACGACCTGCTCTGGGTCGTCGATCCGCAGCCCGAATTCGACCCAGGTGTAGGTCGAACCCTTCTGCCACTCGGATTCGATGGCGTGTCCCATGTAGCTGTCGGAGAATGCCGGGTTGGTGAGCGCCTGCCACAGCCTTTCCGGTGTGGTGCGGATATAGGTGGTGTACACGAACTCGCCCGGAACAGCGGGGTGCTCCAAGACCGTCTTGAGGTCTTGCAGTGCCTCTGCCCTCGTGGAGTCGTAGCGGTCGATCCAGCGGTCGGCGATGGCATTGATCGGTTCGGGGTTGAGGTAGTGCAGTTTCTCCCGTCCTTGACGCAGCGTGGTGACGAGGTTGGCCGCCTCCAGCACCGCCAGATGCTTGCTGACCGACTGCCGAGCCATCGACAAGCCGCTACAGAGCTGCCGCAGGCTCTGTCCGTCGCTGTCGTTGAGGCTGTCGAGCAGCAGCCGCCGACTCGGGTCGGCCAGCGCTTTGAAGACCTCGTCCACCCTCGCCATCCCGTCACAGCCCGGGCGCCCGGGCTTTCTCGGTCAATCATGCAGCCATTAGGCTGCATGTCAAGCGTCACCGGCGCCGGGGATCGCCATCGCAACCGCGAATCGGAGCGCCCGATCAGGGCTCGCCAGCCACCATTCAACGGGGTGACGCTGTTGCCGGATTTACCGCGTCATGTCCATCCGCCCGTGTTCGCGTCCCCGGAGACGCTCGCCGCCGCCCAGGACACCCTCCGGCCACGCAGGTAGTCGTCCTAGGACCGAAAAATCCTTACCATCAATGTAATTCGGCTTCTTCTTGCGCTGCGCAAGCCTTTGATCGACCCATCGCAGATCAGCACAAGCCCAGTGCCACAGCACTATTGGTGATTGTTTGACACGTCCACCGACCTCGGGCAAACGCATTCCGCTGGCAACCGAATTGCACGCGCAGGCAACCGCACTCAATCCGGAGATGCGTGAAACAGTCCATATCAGGCACCCCTTGTGAACGGAGTCACATATTTTGCCCGGCTGAAAACGGCTCTGCTAGCGTCCCGCCGCATGTTTGCTATCGCGACGCTTATGGCGCTTGTCCAGCAGGTTTCGGGCACGCCGTACATCTCGGGTGGAGACTCGCCGGCCGGCACCGACTGCTCAGGGCTGGCTTCTTGGGTCAGCAATATGGCAACCGGCCGTCCCGTCTACGGCGACCGGTTCAACACCGGAAACCAGGAGCGTGCGCTCCTGGCCCGTGGCTTCAAGTACGGGACCCAGCCCGGTGCCCTGGTGATCGGCTGGAACGGCGGCCACACCGCCGTGACCCTGCCGGACGGCACCCCGGTGTCCTCGGGCGAGGGCGGCCACGGAGTCCGGATCGGTGGCGGCGGTGCCTACCAGCGCCAGTTCAGCCACCACATGTACCTGCCGATGGCGGCAGAAGCGCCGCAGGAGGCGCCTGCTGACGCACCGATGGACCCGTTCGCACCCCCGCCGCCCCCGCCGATCGATCCCATGGCGGCTCCGGCGCCCATGGACCCCTTCGCGCCCCCGCCGCCGGTTGACCCGATGGCGGCCCCGGCCCCGATGGACCCGTTCGCCCCGCCGCCTCCCGCCGAAGCGATCCCGCCTGCGGCTCCGATGGACGCGCCGATCGTGCTGGACGTTCCGCCCCCTCCGGCTCCTCCTGCGCCCGACGAGCCGGCCCCGATGGCCGTCTGACATCACACCGGTCGGTGGCCGGCCAACCGCGAGCATTCGGATAGCGTCTGGATGTGCTCGTGCTCCTGCCACCATCGGAGACCAAACGCACCGGCGGGGACGGCCCGCCGGTGCGTTTGGACATTCTGAGCTCGCCAGAGCTCACCCCGCTCCGCAAGTCACTGATCGACGAACTGGTCACCCTCGCCGCCGACCCACCGGCCTGCCGGAAAGCGCTGGGCATCTCCGCGGGCCAGGACGCCGAGATCGAACGCAACGCCGCACTCCGCCAGGCGCCGACGATGCCGGCCATCGAGCGATACACCGGGGTGCTCTACGACGCCCTCGACGTCGGGTCGCTGCGCGGCGCGGCCGTCGCACGAGCCCGCCAGCGGCTGGCCGTCGGATCCGCCCTGTTCGGCCTCCTGCGCGCCGATGATCCGGTGCCCGCCTACCGGCTGTCCGCCTCGTCCAAACTGCCCGGACAACCGGGCCTCGCCAAACGTTGGCGCCCGCTGTTGGAACCCGTCCTCGCCGATATCGCCGCAGGCGAGCTGGTCGTCGATCTGCGGTCCGGCTCCTACGCCGGTCTGGGCCGGATCCCCGGTGCGGTCCGCGTGCAGGTCCTCGCCGAACATGCCGACGGCCATCGCACCGTGGTCAGCCACTTCAACAAAGCCCACAAGGGCCACCTGGCCCGCGCTTTGGTCAGCTCCCGCAGCGAGCCCGACAGCGCCGCCGGCGTCGCGGCGGTCGCCCGCCGCGCCGGCATGCACGTGGAACGCGACGGCGATGAGCTGACCGTCGTGGTCCCGGCCTGACGTTCAGGCTGCGTCGAACGGCTCGCCGTCGAGGGCCTGCGATGGCCGGCCGTCGGGACCCTGGGGCACATCCCCGACCAACGTCACGCGATAGAGCCGACGGTCGTGCTCGCCCGTGAGATCCGACGGTGCCAGGTGCACGGTCGCGCGGTTGTCCCAGAACGCGATGCTGCCCGGCTCCCACTTGAACCGCACGGTGTACTCGGGACGCACCAACTCGTCGTAGAACAGGCCGAGCAGGCGGCGACTCTCGTGCGGTGACACGTCAACGATATGGCTGGTGAAACCCGGGTTGACGTAGAGCGCACGCTCCCCCGTCTCCGGGTGGACCCGCACCACCGGATGCTCGGTCAGCAGCGGACGGCGATTCACCCGGCGCTGATAGTCCTCGGTTGCGGTCGTGCCGTCCGGTGGTGCGAACCGGTGCACCGCCCGCAGTCCGTCGGCGAGCCGCTGCAGCGGTGCGGACAGTCCGGCGTAGGCCGCGACGGTGTTCGCCCACTGGGTGTCCCCGCCGTAGGGCGGGATCACCTCTGCCCGGAGTATCGATGCGGCAGGCGGATTCACCGCGGCGGTGACATCGGCATGCCAGTTGGCCTTGTCGTAACCGCGACTGCTGCCGTACCGGGCCTTGAACCGGTCGGCGAAAATCGGATAGATCGTCGGGTAGTCCGGATCCGGGATGGAATCGAACAGTGGATGCGCCGGGGTCGGAGAGCCGAAGGCGCGGGCCAACCGAAGGTGATCGTCGTGGCCGATGAACTGGTCGCGGAAGAACACCACCTTCCATTTGAGAAGTGCGGCACGGATTTCGGCGATGTGCTCATCGAGTAGCGGTGCGGTGAGATCGATTCCGTGGATCTCGGCACCGATCCAGCCGGATTGTGGCCGGACGCTCAGTGCGGATGCCAGTTGTGTCATCGGTGTTGCCCTCGATTCAATATGGAGCCGTTAGGATTTCAGCGATTTCGGTGTGACACCGTCGAGTTCGTTCTGCGCGGTGACGATGTCGTTGTAGCGACCGTCCACAAAGGGCGACACATCGACGCGGCCCTTGATCGTTCCGGTCTCGTGCAGACCGTCGGCGACGGTCTGGAACAACGCCGTGGACTGCTCGTCGATCGGGTAGTACGAGGCGATCCCGTCCTCTTCGTACAGCTTCTTGCCCTGCTCGAAGGTGATGCCCTGAACCTTTACGTAGTACTGGTCGACCCATTGGTCGGCGTGCGTGTCCTTCCAGTTGTTGGCTGCGACGGCGCGCCCTAGGTAGTCCCCGATCGCCGCCACCTTGGCGGGATCATCGAGCACATCGCGGCGCACGATCAGGGTCTGAATGCCGGTGTTGATGCCCTTGCCGTCACCGAGGATCGGCGGCTCACCCAATTGGTAGTACTGGTTGCCCAGCACGATGGCGGCATCGACCGCGCCGGCGGCGAACGTCGGCACCACCTCTGCCCCAGCGAGTTCCACCGGCTGCACATCGGTTCGCAGGTCGAGGCCGTGGCGCTTGAGCAGCCCTGCGGTCACCATGTGGCGGCCCGACCCGGGCGGATAGGCGACCCGCTTGCCGCGCAGATCCTCGATGGTCCTGACCCCGCTGTCGGGGCGAGCCACCAGGTAGTAGCCACCGCTGGTACCCGGATTCGCCTGCAACCCGATGGTCACCAGGTCTGTGACGCCACTGTCCACCGCGATCGGTACCGGTGCCTCACCGATGGATCCGACGTCGGCCGCGCCCGACCGCAGTGCCTCGATGACCGCGGCGCCGCCGCTGAAATCAGCGAAATCCACCTCATAAGGTGTTCCCTGGCCGGCATTGGCCAGGTTCCACGGCAGCGACTGTGTCCCGTTCTGCTCGGCGACGACGAGCTTGGTGCCGGCCGGTACCTCGCTCTTGGCGGCGATCTTCACCGTATCGATGGCGCCGCCGGACTCGTCGTCGGACAACCCGCACGCGCTGAGCAACAGCGGAACCAACAACAATGCGGCGGACCGCAACCGAATTCGACGGTCAAATGGCATCTGATGATTCCTTGTCTTCGGATACGCCGAGTTCGGACAGCAACCGCTTTCGCAGCGCAGTGAATTCGTGGGTGTCACGGGCCCGGGGCTTGGGCACCGTGACGTCGACATCGAGAGAGATGACGCCGTCGGTCAGCACGATCACGCGGTCGGCGAGCAGGATCGCCTCATCGACGTCGTGGGTGACCAACAGGACCGCCGGGGTGTGTCGGCGGTACAGATCCATCAGCAGTCCGTGCATCCTGATCCGCGTGAGCGCGTCGAGTGCGCCGAACGGTTCGTCGAGCAGCAGCAGCTGCGGTTCACGCACCAGGGCCCGGGCCAGCGCAACCCGCTGCGACTCTCCGCCGGACAATGTGCGCGGCCACGCCTTCGCCTTGTCCGCCAGATTGACCTCGCGCAGCGCCGCCAGCGCGCGCTGTTGTACCGCGGCACCGGCGGGCAACCCGATCGTCACGTTCGCCAGCACCCGCTGCCACGGCAGTAATCGGGAATCCTGGAAGACGATCGCCCGCCGCCCGGGTACCCGCAGGTAGCCGTCCACGTCACTGTCGAGTGCGCCCAGTGCCCGCAGGAACGTGCTCTTGCCGGAACCACTTCGGCCGAGCAGGGCGACGAACTCGCCGGCCCGGATCTCCAGATCGAGACCGTCGATGATGACGTTGTCCCCGAAGCGCTTCCGGATGTCGCGGGCGATCACCACCGCCTCCGCGTCAACAGCGGCGGGCAGCGTGTCAGTCCCCGTCATAGGCCCGCCTCCAGGTGAGCAGCCGGCCTTCGAGGAAGCGGACCACCAGAATCGAGACAAGACCGAGAATCGCGTACACGGCGATCAACACGAAGACGATGTCGATCTGGAAGTACTCGCGGGCGTCGGTCATCATCCGGCCCAGACCCTTCTTGGCGTTGATCGTCTCGGCGAAGATCAATGACAACCAGGACGCCGTCAGCGCCAGTCGCAGGCCGACCAGGAATCCCGGAAGCGAGCCGGGAATGATGACTCGGTAGATCATTTCGGCCCGGCCGGCACCGAACGATCGCGCCGCCTCAACCAGCGTGGCATCGACGCTGCGGATCGCGCTGAACGTGTTGATGTAGATCGCCACGGCAACGGCGAGTGTGATCAGCAGGATCTTCGGCAGCTCGCTGATGCCGAACCACACGATCAGCAGCGGCACCAGCGCGAAGTTCGGAACCGCGCGCAGCACTTCCATGTTGGCATCGACGAAGTTCTCCCCGATCCGGGACAGCCCGGAGATGAGGGCCAGCCCGAGGCCGAGCACGATACCGAACGCAAGGCCGTATCCGACGCGCAACAGACTGGCGGTCAGGTGCTCCTGAAAGGTCCCATCGGCGATCAGCGCCCACGCGGCACCGAGCACGCGCGTCGGCGGCGGCACGGTGCGCTCGTCGAAGATGCCGACCGTCGAGAGCAGTTGCCACAGTCCGACCAGCAGCGCCGGGCCCAGTAGCCGCTGCACCGAACGCGGCACCAGCGGTTTGCGCTGTGCCCGCCGGACCGCCGCCCGCGGGTCGACCAGTCCGCTGGGCGGGTCGGCATGCGCGACACCGGTCGGTCGCGACAGCAAGGTGGCCATGTCAGGCAGCGCCGAAGTAGTCGCCCGAAATCGACTCCGAGGCAACACCATCGGGGCCCACCGGAACGTCGCCCACCAGGGTGATGCGGTGCAGCACCCGATCACCCTCGACATGTTCGAAGTCCCGCGGTGCCAGGTGCAGGGCGGCGCGGTTGTCCCAGAACGCCACACTGCCCGGCTCCCACCTGAACCGCACCGAGTACTCGGGCCGCGCGATCTCCTCGAACAACAGATCGAGCAGGTGCCTGCCCTCCCGGGGCGAGAGATTGACGATCTCCCGGGTGAAGGACGGATTGACGTAGAGGACCTTCTCCCCGGTCTCCGGGTGCACCCGGACCACCGGGTGGATCGTCGCCAGTGGATTGCTGCGCACCAGATCACCGATCTTCTCGGTGCTGCGTTCGGCCGATGCCGTCGAACCGAATCGGTGCTCGGCACGCAGTTCGTCGACGAGCGCCTGCACCGACGGAGACAGACCCGCATACACCGCAGCCACATTGGCGAACTGAGTGTCACCCCCGTAACCGGGCACCTGCTCTGCTCGCAGGATCGAATGCGACGGCGGGTTGACCAGCGGCGTGACATCGGCGTGCCAACCCGGACCGTTGGGACTCTGCCGCTTGCGGTACCTGGTGCCGTAGCGATGGTCGTAGGCGGCCGGGGACACCGTATGTATCTGCGGGAATCCGGCTGGGGCAGAATCACCCTCGTAGGGATGGCCCGGGGTGACTTCGCCGAACTGGGCACCGAACGCGATCTGCGACGCGTGGTCGAGGTCCTGCTCGCGGAAGAACACCACCTTCCACCGGTGCAGGGCCTCGCGGATCGCCGCCACCTGTTCGGGCGGCAGTGGCACGGACAAATCGGCCCCGTCGATCAACGCTCCGGTGAATCCCGACAGCGGACTGATAGTGAGTCCCGTGGAAGACATGGCCACACTCCCCTCGAAAGCGGCTGCATACATCGGCCATTCGAAGCTAACGAGGATGCCCGCAGGGCCAACCGGTTTGAATCGACGTGACGGGAAGTGCCGTCGTGGAGCGGGTGACCGATTTGTCGTTGCCGGCTGCGGGCCGAGTTGGTCATCCAAATCGCTTCTGCCTGCGGCGCACTGACTCTTTGCGAGGATATGACTGCGAATGTCACTGTTGCCGAGCTACTTTCAGCGCAGTGTTGACACAGGAGCACGACCGACCCACACCGCGAGCGGATTTCGGCCAATTCCCGGGTGTCACCCACAGCGCCCGGTCTCGTCGTGCACAATATGAGCTCGCGTCAGCGCCCGTCGCCTGTGCCACGCCCATACACCGCCGTTACCCGGGAGCAAGCTTGGTCACCTTCCCAGTCTCCACACCGCATCCGCCGTATCAACAGGTTCGCCGTGGACGTCACCGGAAGGCGCCGCAACGACAGTGGCTGCCCGTCGGGATCGGGGTCGCGGCCGCAGCAGTGGTCAGCTCCATGCTCACCGCATTCGTCATCATCACCACGTTGGCTTCCAAATTCTCGGCCCGGGATTCGGTGTACGCGGTCGGCGCCAGAACATATGAGGTGAAACCGAACCGCCTACCGGAACCCGTCGCCACCGAACGGTCTGCCGCCGCTCCGGCCACCGCGGCGTTCGCCTCCGACGGATCCGGTTTCGTCGACTCCCAGGCGCGGTGCCGTGACACCCAGACCGCCAGGGCCATCGGGCGCACCGAAGGTTCACTCGTAGTGATCTGCCTGGACCGCACCGGACGCCTGGAATACCACGGTGTACGGCTTTCCGACCGGGCTGCCCTGGCGGCGTCGGCGGACCTCACACCGGGCCGCAAGTTCGTCGCACGCAACTTCCAGGCGAACTACGCAGTCTCACCGACCGAGTTGCTGGTCACCTCGGGAAGCGCGGTCCTCAAACGCGAACCGATGGTCGAGTACCGCGAGATCCTGTCCACGCCGGTGGTCGTCGCGCCGCGATAACCGCGCTAAGCTGGCCGCTCATCGGCCGTGCGGCGGGAGATCGATGTCCACTTTCTGGCGGTACGTCCGCATCCAGGTCATGGTGTTCGTCTTCGGTATCGTCGGGCCGATCTTCCTCATCGTTTACTTTGCCGCGCAACCCGATCCGACACTCAAGTGGATGTATTTCGTGGGCCTGATCCTGACCGGGGCCGAGGTGCTCATCGCGCTCGAGCTGACCCGTCGCAGTACTCCGTCGGACACCACCGTCGAACTCCTGGAGTGAGGTGACATGGATTCGTCGTCGGCATTCGAACTTGCGGCCACCGATGCCATCGGGCAGGCGGCACTCGCCGCCTCTGGTGAGGTCAGTGCCGTCGAGTTACTCGAGGCTGCGATCATCCGAGTCGAGGCGACGCGCACCCTGAACGCCGTGATCACCGACCTGTTCGACCGGGGGCGGGCCCAAGCCGCAGCACTCGACGAGTCCGGCGTACTGCGCAACGAGCAGGCCGGGCCGCTGGCCGGGGTGCCGTTCCTGCTCAAGGATCTGGGTGCCGCGCTGGCCGGTGCCCGCGAGGCGATGGGCTCGCGCGCCTTGCGCGACCATGTCGCAACCGAAAACGCGTGGACGGTGGACCGCTACCTGGACGCGGGCCTGGTCGTGTTCGGCAAGACCAACACCCCGGAGTGGGGCAACCACTGCACCACCGAACCGTTGTTGTTCGGTCCCACGCTCAACCCGTGGTCCCCCACAGTCACCCCCGGTGGGTCCAGCGGAGGTTCAGCCGCAGCCGTCGCCGCCGGCGTGGTGCCCGCTGCCTCGGGCGGGGACGGCACCGGTTCCATCCGGGTGCCCGCCTCCTGCTGCGGCGTCGTCGGCCTCAAGCCGCGGCGCGGGCGATCGTCCTTCGCCCCCGATGGTGGCCACGGCCTCGAAGGCCTCGTGAACGGCCACGCCCTCACCCGCACGGTGCGCGACAGCGCGGCTCTGCTCGACGTCATCGCCGGCGCCGCACCCGGTGATCCGTACAGCGCCGCGGCTCCCGCCGTCCCCTTCCTTCAGGCGGCCGCGCAGACCCCGTCGGCACAGCGCATCCTGATCGCCACCTCGTCACCGTTTCCCACCGACCGGATCGACCCGGAGGTGGTGGCTGCGGTCGAAGCGACCGGCCGTCTGCTGGAAAGCCTCGGACACCACCTCACCCCCGGGGCCCCGATGATCGATCCGGATGCCGTCGCCGACGCCATCGCGGTGCTGCACACCGTCAGCAACGCAGAACTACATGCCCTGACCGCCGACCACCTGGGGCGAGCACCCCTCGAGGACGAATTCGAGGCGAGCACCTGGGTGATGATCCGGGAGGGCTTCACCACCACGGGACTGGCGTACGCGAACGCGATCTCGGCCATCCACGCCCAGACCCGCCGATTCGCCCGGGAAATGGCCGGTCACGACGTGCTGCTGGTGCCCACGCTGCTGACCGGTCCGCCGCCGTACGGACTGCTGAATCAGCCCCGGGGCACCACCCGGGCCTTCTTCGACGTCGAGTTCGCCACCACCGGTTGGACCGCCTTGGCCAACGTCACCGGTTGGGCCGCGATTTCGCTGCCGCTGGGCCAGACCGCCGAGGGCCTGCCGATCGGCGTGCAGCTGCTGGCACCCGACGAAACAGTGCTGCTCAGCCTGGCCGGCCAACTGGAGCAGGCGGCCCCGTGGGCCGGCCGTACCCCGCCCCGATGGGTGGGCGCTACCGCTGTGAGCTGGCCGCCTATCCTCTGAGTCGAACTGTGCGCCACTGTGGTGTGCGCCTCAGCAGCACAACTACATCAGGACACCGTCTTCAAAGGAGTAGACAACCTCATGGTGAACCAGCAGCAGGCCGACAAGATGACCACGGGCAAGGGCTTCATCGCCGCGCTCGACCAGAGCGGTGGATCCACCCCCAAGGCGCTGCGTCTCTACGGGGTCGAGGAAAGCGCCTACTCCTCCGAAGAGGAGATGTTCGACCTGATCCACCAGATGCGGTCACGCATCATCACCTCCCCGGTGTTCAACGGTGACCGCGTGCTCGCCGCGATCCTGTTCGAGCAGACCATGGACCGCTCCATCGAGGGCAAGCCCACAGCCACCTACCTGTGGGAGGACAAGGGCGTGGTGCCGCTGCTCAAGATCGACAAGGGCCTGGCCGACGTCGAGAACGGCGTACAGGTGATGAAGCCGATGCCCGGCCTGGACGATCTGCTCGCCCGCGCGGCCAAGGGTGGCATCTTCGGCACCAAGGAGCGTTCGGTGATCGGCGCGGCCGACGCCGACGGCATCGCCGCCGTGGTCGCCCAGCAGTTCGAGGTGGCCAAGCAGGTGCTGTCGCACGGGCTGATCCCGATCATCGAACCCGAGGTCACCATCTCGATCTCCGACAAGGCCGAGGCCGAGGACCTGCTCCGCGACGAGATCACCAAGAACCTCGACGCGCTGCCCGCCGACCAGAAGGTCATGCTCAAGCTGACGCTGCCGACTCAGGCCAACCACTACCAGTCGCTGGTCGAACATCCCAAGGTGATGCGGGTCGTGGCGCTGTCCGGCGGCTACTCGCGCGATGACGCCAACAAGATGCTGGCCGAGAACACCGGCGTGATCGCGAGCTTCAGCCGCGCGCTCACCGAGGGGCTGTCGGCGCAGCAGAGCGACGACGAGTTCAACGCCACGTTGGACAAGTCCATCCAGTCCATCTACGACGCCTCGGTCGCGGGCTAGACGCGGACCCGACGAGGCACACAGATGGTCATCCCGATCGATCGCCCCAAACTGGAGGGCAATGTCGCCGTCGGCGACGGCCGTCAGCTCGGCTTCGCCGAATTCGGTGACCCGCAGGGCCGTGCGGTCTTCTGGCTGCACGGCACCCCGGGAGCGCGTAGGCAGATCCCGACCGAGGCCCGGATCTACGCCGAGCGCAACCACATCCGGTTGATCGGGGTGGACCGGCCCGGCATCGGATCGTCGACACCGCACCAGTACGACCGCGTGCTGGATTTCGGTGAGGACCTGCACATCATCGCCGACACCCTCGGCATCGACAAGATGGCCGTCATCGGGCTGTCCGGTGGTGGTCCCTACACACTGGCCACCGCGGCCGCCATGCCTGACCGGGTGGTGGCGGCCGGGGTGCTCGGCGGCGTGGCGCCGATGATCGGCCCCGACGCGATCAGCAGTCCGCTGATGCAGCTCGGCGCTGCGGTCGCACCCATCCTGGAGGTGGCCGGTGCGCCGATCCGGTTGGCCGCCTCCGGACTGATCCGGCTGATCCGTCCGGTCGCCTCCCCCGCCCTGGAGATCTACGCCCGGATCTCCCCCGAGGGCGATCGGCGCATGCTGAGCCGGCCGGAGTTCAAGGCCATGTTCCTCGACGACCTGCTCAACGGCAGCCGCAAGCAACTGGCCGCCCCGTTCTACGACATCGTGGTGTTCGAGCGGGACTGGGGTTTCCGGCTCGACGAGGTCAAGGTTCCGGTGCGCTGGTGGCACGGCGACCATGACCACATCGTGCCGTTCGCGCACGGCCAACACGTGGTCTCCCGGTTGCCCGACGCGGTGATGACCGAGCTGCCCTATGAGAGCCACCTCGGTGGTTTGGGCTGCGCCGAGGAGATCATGGGCACCATGATCACGATGTGGGACAAGGCGAGCACCGACTGAGAGCCCGTCGGGGTTGACCTAAACCATTGTTTAGGGTCGAGGCTGTCGTCATGGCTACCTCGATGACCCGCGTCCGAACCGATCTGTGGGAAACGCGCACGGACACACCGTTTCCCGGATTGACCACCCACGCCTATCTGTGGACACCCGCCGGGCACAACGCACTGTTCTACTGCCCGGCCACTGACGCCGACTTCGCCGCGCTGGACACGCTCGGCGGGGTCGACGACCACTACCTCTCCCACCAGGACGAGGCGGGACCGATGCTGGCCCGCGTCGCCGCGCGGTTCGGTTCAAGGTTGCATGCGCCCGCCGCCGAACGCGAGACGATCGGGCGGCACAGCCCGATCGACGTCCCGCTGGGATCCCGCCACATCGACGACCGCGGTGTCGAGGTGATCCCCACCCCCGGGCACACTCCCGGCAGCACGAGCTATCTGGTCGAGGGCGCCCAGGGCCGGTACCTGTTCACCGGGGACACCATGTTCGTCGCCGGCGACGGTCGATGGTCGACGTTCGTGATCCCCGGCGTCGGTGACGCCGCAGCCATGGCGGACAGCCTGAATCTGCTGGCGAGCCTGCAACCCGATGTCGTCATCTCCAGCGCGTTCGGGGCGCGGGCGGTCACTGTCCTCGACGAGGGAGCCTGGCCGGCATGCGTCGAGCAGGCGCGGCGCTCGATACCGGTAACCAGCTGACGTTCGAGTAGCGCACTACTCTAGGCCCGGCTCCGGCCCGCTTCGATACTTCGAACAACTGGTGATGTGCCAGCGGTCCGGAGGTCGGCAATGGCAACGATCGGCAAACACGCGGTGGTGCTGGGTGCGAGC
Organism: Mycobacterium shunyiense; assembly: GCF_058270035.1. Lineage (NCBI taxonomy): Bacteria > Bacillati > Actinomycetota > Actinomycetes > Mycobacteriales > Mycobacteriaceae > Mycobacterium > Mycobacterium shunyiense. The sequence continues at coordinate 692,349 of NZ_JBZDPT010000047.1, forward strand.
ATGGGCGGGCTGTTGGCAGCCCGGGTGCTGGCCGAGTTCTTCGAGACGGTCACCCTCGTGGAGCGCGACGTACTCCCCGCCGGTCCGGCCCAGCGGCGCGGGGTGCCGCAGGGCCGGCATGCCCACGGACTGCTCAGCGGTGGGCTCCGGACACTGGAGAAACTCTTTCCCGGCCTCCCCGAAGACCTGGCCGCCGACGGCGCGACGGTGCTGGGCGGGGAGAACCTGTCCCTCATCTCGCTGACATTCAACGGCCACAAGCTCAATCTCAGCCGGGCGCCGGAGCAACCGATCGATTCCTATCTGGCCAGCCGACCGTTCCTGGAAGCACATGTGCGAGACCGGGTACGCGCCATCGACAACGTCGACATCCTCGACGGGCATGACGCGGTCGAGCTGCTGATGACCGGCACCCGGCGCGTGACGGGCGTCCTGGTGGCCGGCCACGACGGTGGTACCGGCAAGGCGATAGCCGCCGATCTGATCGTCGACGCGATGGGACGCGCCGGCCGGACCCCGGCGTTCCTCGAAAGTGCGGGATTCGGGCGACCGGCCGAATCCCGGGTCGAGGTGAAGGTCGCTTACTCCAGCCAACTGTTGCGCTTGACCGGCAGCGCGCCCCGCGATCGGCTCATCCTGGTCGGCGCCGTACCTGAAAGACCTTACGGCGGTTCATTGTTCGCCTACGAAGACGACACCTGGATGCTCACCACGGCGGGGATGAACGGTCATGAACCACCGTCCGATCTGGCCGGCATGATCGACTTCGTCGACGATCTGTTCCCAGCCGACGCGATCGCGGCCCTGCGCGGCGCCCAACCGCTGGAGCCGGTGGCCACCTTCCGTTATCCCGCGAGCGTGCGTAGACGGTACGAGCGCATGACCCGTTTCCCCGATGGCCTCCTGGTGTTCGGCGACGCCATCTGCAGCTTCAATCCGGTGTACGGACAAGGGATGTCGGTGGCCGCACTGGAGGCGCTGGCGCTGCGCGACTGCCTGTCCCGAGGTGCCGATGATCTGGGACCCCGGTTCCTGCGCGCGGCCGCCGGCTGCGTCGACACGGCATGGCAGATGGCGAGCGGCGCCGACCTGGCGCTGCCGCAGATACCCGGCCACCGCCCGGTCTCGGTACGGGTGTCCAACTGGTACACCCGGCACGTGCTCGCGGCGGCCGAGTCCGATCCAGTGGTGACCGAGGCGTTCTTCCGGGTGATGAACCTGATCGATCCACCCAGCAGACTGCTGCACCCGTCGATGTTGGCGCGGGTGGTGGCCCGCGGCGCCCCGCGTCGGCTCCGGGGGGTGCGGGCCGCCCCCGCGGCAACCCCGGTGGCGGCCGGCGCCTGAGGACAGGTCAGTCGCCGACTCCCGTGAGCGCCCGGCGCAGCAGGTGCATCGCGACCGTGGTGGCCCGCTCCCGGATGTCGGAACGGTTGCCGGGTAGCCGCAGCGTGCGGGTGACCGAAACCGAGCCGGCCCGCACCGCGAAACACACGGTGCCGACCGGCTTTTCCGGGGTACCGCCGTCCGGGCCGGCGATCCCGCTGATGGCCACCGCGGTATCGGCACCGAAATGGTGCAGCGCGCCGGTGACCATGGATTCGACCACCGGTTCCGACACCGCGCCGTACTCGGCGATCAGCACCGGGTCCACGTTCAACAGTTCGGCCTTGGCCTCGTTCGAATAGCTGACCACCCCGCCGGCGAAGTAATCCGAACAGCCGGGGATGTCGGCCAACCGGGCGGCCAGTAATCCGGCGGTGCAGGATTCCGCGGTGGCGATCCGGTGACCGGCCAGCAGGGCGGCCACCTGCTGGTCCACCGTCGCGCCGTCCTCGGAGTACAGCGCGGCACCGTGCCGGTCCCGCAGCAGGGCCAGCAGCGCCTGGTAGGCGCCGGTGGCGTCGGGCTCGTAGCGGGTGACGATCTCGAGTTCGCCGCGGCGCAGGCACGTCGTGATCTCCAGCGCGTCGAAGCCCGAGACGGATCCCTCGGCGTCACGCAGGGTCTCGGCCAGGCCGGATTCGGCGAGGCCGACCATCCGAATCATTTCCTGCCGGTACTCGGTCCGCCCCGAAATCGCTTGTTGCACAGCCTCGGTCGCGACAGCGGTATGCCACATCGGTTGCAGCTCGCGCGGCGGGCCGGGCAGTACCACCACCGTCGGACTGCCCGGAACCACCACACCGGGGGCGGTGCCGACGGGCGCCAGGACCTCGGCGCCCAACGGCACCATGGCCTGCTTGCGGTTGGCGGCGCGCACCGAGTCGAAATCCACTCCGGGCCGGTCACCGATCAACTTGCGCAGGATGGCGGCGATCCGCTCCTCCATCGCCTCGTCGAGCACGAGTTCGCGACCGCAGAACTCGGCCACCGTCGCCACGGTGAGGTCGTCGGCGGTCGGTCCGAGTCCGCCGCTCGTCACGATCAGGTCCACGCCCTCGTCGGCGAGGAACCGCAATTGTGCCGCGATGTCGCGGGGCCGGTCACCGCAGATGGTGATGTGTGCGAGTTCCACCCCGAGCTCGAGAAGCTGATCGGCCAGCCACGGACCGTTGCGGTCGGCAATCCTGCCGGTGAGAACTTCGGTTCCGGTTACGACGATGCCTGCGCGTGTGCTCACCCCGTGAACACTACGCAGCACGTGTCGGACACGGCCTAGAAGCTGTAGCCCAGCTCGGCCGGAACTTCACTCGCGAAAGCCGCACCGAGCCGCTGCACCAGGGCTGAGTCCTTGCTGCGCAATCGGTTTGCGGCAACGAACGCTTCCGGACGATGTGCGCCGAGATAGAGACTTCCGAGCACGTCGAGGTCGAGTTCGACGTCCGCCGGCGCGTCAGTGGGCGTACACCGTGCGCGGCCGTCGCGAACCTGCAGGGCGAAGCGTCCGCCGTCGCCGCGGAAACCGTCCGCGACCTCCAGGACGACGTCGAGGTCGGCTTGATACCGCCGCGCCTCGAGGGCCACCGGGATGTTCATGATCCTGATCCACAGGTCGTCACTGCTCGAGGTCACGCGGGCCAGCCGTGGATTGGTCAGCAGGTAGGGCAACGGATCGCCGGGGTGAGTCCAGGTGCTCACCTTCTCCATGAGGTCCATCCCGAGCAGGGCCCGCCACAGGGCGATGTAGGCGTCGGTGGTCACCGCGGTGACGTCGCGGACGCGCAGCGTCCGTGATTCCTCGCCGTGAACGCGATACAGCGCGTAGCCGTCGGGGTGCAGGAACGCGAACCATGCCGAACCGCCCTCGCGGGTGTCCTCCCGGTCGGCGAGCACGTCGTCCCACAGCGCCGTCGTACACGCCAGCCCGCCCGGGGTCTGCCGCCGCCAGCGGTCGTAGATCGCGAAGAAGTCGTCGCGGTGCTCGGCGGGTTTGCCCATGCGGACGCCACCGGGGTCGGGGACGGAGGCATGGAACTCGGCGAACCTGCGGTCGACGGTCATCAGGTGCACGGTGGTGGCGGGACCGTAACCGAATCGGCCGTAGATTCCACCCTCACTGGCGGTGAGTGCGGCGATCGGATATTGCGCCTCCGCGATCCGCTGGTGCAGTTCGGTGTACATCGAGCGCAGGATGCCGCGGCGTCGATGGGTGGGAGCGACGGCCACATAGCTGATTCCCGCCGCGGGCAGCGTTGCGCCGCCCGGAACGGTCAGGGTGAGGTCGAGGAAGATCGACTGTCCGACGATGTCGCCATCGCCGTCCCGCGCCACGACGCCACCGTCGGCCGGCACCAGCTCGCGCCATGCCGCCATCGAATCAGGGTGGTTGACCTCACCGAACGCGGTGTTGCCGAGCAGCGCCATGCCCGCCCAGTCAGCGTCGGTGATGCTCTGTATCGCGAGCGGTGTTGTCGAGGGTGCCACGTTGTCGATCACAGAATCCGACAGTGCCACACCGTCACCGGCGGGGGCGACCGATTTTCCGGCCGCCCGGTCAGGACGGCCGGTGACTCAGCGCTTGAGCCAGTTGTTCAGCGTCGCGAGTTCGCGGGTGTAGGTGGTCATGATGTCGTCCTGGTACAGCGTCGCCCCGCTGATCGTGGTCGGCCCCTGCCACACCACCCTGATCCGGTTCGCACCGCGCTGGTAGACGTCCACCCGGTCGAGGTCACGGTGCAGCCAGCCGCCGCTGTCGGCCAGCCGGCCGACCTCATGGCGCTCATCGGTTGTGGTCATCAGCCGATCCTATCGTCGTGCCCGCTGGTCGATCGGTACCACCGTCGGTGCACTGTTGTACCCGCCGACCCGGACCCAGTTCGGTCCGTGCTCCGATCCGGTCACCGTGCCGCTGATCTCCGTCGTCTCCCCGGGGTACACGGTGACGTAGTTGTCGGAGTATTCGATCGGCAGGATCTCGTCACCATCGCGGGTCGTCGTGATCTCGGCCCGCTCGAAGAAGGCGATCTGACGTCCCGGGTTGTGCAAGCGGATCACCACGCTCGCGCTGCCGTCGGTCGACTCGGTTCGGTGCGCGGTCACGTCCAACCGTGCGGGTCCCATGGTGTTGAGCGGTGTCAGGTCGGCCCAGCTGCTCTGCACCAGATCGAAGGCCTGGTCGTTGACCGGGGGCCCGACATCGTCGAGTTTCTGCGACTGCCAGTACGTGTTGTCGGCGACCACGGCGCCGGACTCGTCGAGCAGTTCACAGCGGATGAACACCACCGGTGAATCGAGGGCCAGTCGGGGCAGCGTCAGCCCGGAGGCCACCCCGTTCGACGGCACGGCCGGCACCTCGGAACTGCGGTCGTCGCGCATCCGGCCGGTCAGGTCGTAGGTGCGCACCCGCACCCGTAGACCCGTCCGCTCCTGCGGCGACTGGTTGACCACCTTGACGTTGGCGGTGTCGTGGTCGCCGGTCGCGTACGAGTCGAAGACCACCGACAGCGGGCGCAGCCCCTTCTTGGCGCCGAAATATGCGCCACCGGGCCGCAGGTAGTAGTCGAAGAGATGACCGAAGAACGACGGCCAGTGGTTGTTGAGCATCCAGTAGATGGTCATCTTGTGGTTATCCCACCCGCCTGCGGCGAACGCCTCGAACTGGGCGCGGGTCGACTCGTAGTGGGCAAGCTGGGCTTTGCGGGCGAATTCCTCTGCGCCGCGCGATGATCCGTACCGCTGCATGACCGCAGTGCGGATGCTTTCCAGGGCGGCGTTGCTGGGGTTCGCCCCGGCGTGGAAGTACCAGGCCTCGTTGATCGGCCAGAGTTTGTCCGGTGGGATGAACTTCTGCAGGCTGGCGAACGGCGGGATGTGCTCGTTGTCGCCCTGTTCGGCATTGGAACCGCGGGTGGCCTGATAGCGACCGTCGAACCAGTAGCTCGGCGGGCGCCACGTATACGGGCCTGCCATGTGGATCCCATCCCAGTCCGGCTCGCCGTTGGCGTCGCGAGCCAGCGACGACACCGTGTCGACGACGGTGTTGGGCCAGTGCAGCTCACCCAGGATGCGGCGGTAACCGTCGAGCACCGGCGCCGGGGGCTTGCCGTCGCTGCCGTTGGCCCACAGGAACGCCGACGCGTGCCCGCGCAGCGACAGGATCTGCGAGCGCATGCTCTCGTCGGCCACCCGGCGATCCTCGTCGTCCCACTGCCACCACTTCTCCCACTGGTTGCAGCACATCCACCCGTACATCAGCGGGATGCCCAGTTCGTCGGCCCGCTCGATGATGTTGTCGCCCGGGAACTTTCCCTCCAGGCGCACCATGTTCAGCCCGAGGTCCCGGACGTATCCGAGAATGGCATCCTCCCGCTGCGGGTCGTACTGGAACAGCAGATCGGGTGTGTATGCCGCACCCCGGACCAGGAAGTCGCGCCCGTTGACCGTCAGGTAGAAGCTGCCGCCGCGGCCCAGATCGGGAAACTGCTCGTCGTTGTCGCGATGCTGCGCGACGGTACGGATACCGAATCGGGAATCCACGGTGTCGATCGGCCGGCCGTACCGCACGAACTCCAACCGCAGGTCATAGAGGTCCGGCCGGCCCATGGTGTAGGGCCACCAGAGGTCCGGGTTGCTCACCTGCAACGCCGCGAAAGTGTCCGGATCGAACCGGATTTCCCGCTTCTCCCCCGGCGCCAGGCTGACCGCTTGATCCACCGAGATGGTCGGTTTTCCCGGCCGGCTGATCCGGGCCCGAACCACGCCACGCATCGGAATGTCGGCGGTGTTGCGGATGTCGGAGTAGACGGTGAGCCGCGCCTGCGTGGTGTCAGGCAGCGGCAACTCGGTGGTCACCAGCGGGTCGCTGAGCACGACCTGCCCCGAGTAGCTGAGGTAGACGGGTTTGAAGATGCCCGCGTTACGGTCGGGCACATAGGAATTGCCACGCAGCGGATTCTTGTCCGGGCCCTGGTAGCCGATGCGGTTCCAGTTGAGCCAGTCCCACCAGCTGTCGGCGAGCTCGACCCCGTCGATGTCCTGCAACGCCTGCTCGGGAGTGACCCGGACCGCCAGCGTGTTGGCGCCGCCGGGGTTGATCCACGGCGTGGCGTCGATCTCGTGGATCGTGTGCATCCCTACGAGCAGGGAACTACCGGCGATCATGGTGCCGTTGAGCCAGACCTCGGCGCGGTAGTTGATGCCGGGGAAATCGAGCCGGTAGCTGGAGCTGCCCTGCGGCGCGGTGAAGGTCGTCCGGTACCACCAATCCTGGCGGAACAGGTCGTCGGGCACATCGGCCAGGTTGTCCCCGACGTACAGGTCCGGGTAGGTGCCGTCGTCCTGCAACGCCGCCAGCACCGTCGACGGCATGTGCTTGACCTCGTGCCAGTCGGCCTCGACCGCGCCCGGGGTCGACAACGCGGCGCCGTCGGCCGTCACGGTGCGCGCCGAGGCCAGCTGCCAGCCCTGTGCCAGCTCCACCCGTCCCGACGGGGGCTCCGGCGTGGCGAACGGCGGGAAATCGGCGGCGCACAGCGAGAACACCAGCACCGCGGCAACGACCAGGCCGACGAAACCCGTGAGGCTCAGGCCTGCGCGGCGACTCCGGGCGGAAATGGGCAGCTCCTCACAGACCGGTACGGCACCGCGATGAGTCGATGCCCTGCCGGGTCATTCTGCCGTGGCCGGTACCGCCGCGCGCGGCCGGTGCGTCCTCAGAGCTTGTGCGGGACGTCGTTGACGAGGCCGCCGTCCATCACGAACTCCGCGCCGGTGGCGTAGCGGGATTCGTCGCTGGCCAGGAACACCACGAAGGTCGAGACCTCCTCGGGTTGTCCTGACCGTCCCAGCGGAATGGTCAGCATGTCCTCGGGGAAATGCTCGGTCATCGGGGTCCGGATGAATCCGGGGTGGATGGAGTTGACCCGGATCTGCTTGGGTCCCAGCTCCAGTGCCGCAGACTTGGTCAGGCCGCGCACCGCCCACTTGGAGGCCACGTACGGGTGCACCATGGCCGCACCGCGCAGGCCCTCGATCGACGAGACGTTGATGATCGAGCCACCTCCCGCGGCCTTCATCGCCTTGACGCACGCCTGCATCCCCAGGAAGGTGCCGGTCAGGTTGACGTCGATCACCTTCTGCCACTGGGCCATGTCGAACTTGCCGATCTGGCCGAGCGCGACGATCCCGGCATTGTTCACCAGCACGGTGAGCGAGCCGAACTCCGAGGTGGCCGTTTCCACGGCGGCGTTCCACTGGTCTTCCTCGGTGACATCGAGGTGCACATAGCGGGCCGAGTCACCGAGCTCCGCGGCCAATGCCTTGCCCTCGTCGTCGAGGATGTCACCGATCACCACCTTGGCACCTTCGGCGATCAGCGCCCGGGCGTGCTCGGCGCCCATTCCCCGCGCCCCGCCACTGATGAGTGCCACTTTTCCGTCTACCCGTCCCATGACGGGTGAGGCTACCGCCTGCAGTGCCAAATTAGAACCTGTTCCAATTTTGACGCGGGATCGGCATACTGCGATCAGACCGAACACTTGAGGAGACCTGTATGGCCATTCGCGTGGCGCTCGTCGGCACCGGAAACTGCGGCCGGTTGGCCCTGATCCAGCTCATCGACGACCCTCGGTTCGAACTCGTCGCGGTGGGCACCTCGACCGAGACGAAGGTTGGTCTGGACGCCGCTGAACTGGCCGGGCTGGGCGGCGTCACCGGGGTCACCGCCACGCTGGGCATCGATGCCGCGATCGCCGCCGAACCGGACTGCCTGGTGTACTGCGCGATGGGTGACACCCGCCCCGTGGAAGCCACCCGCGATGTGATGGCCACACTGGCCGCCGGGATCAATGTGGTCGGCTCGGCCCCGGGCGGCCTGCAGTTCCCCTGGGGCGCCATGCCGGAGAAGGCCATCGCGCGGGTGGAAGAAGCTGCCCAGGCGGGTAATTCAAGCGTGTTCATCACCGGTGTCGACCCCGGGTTCGCCACCGACCTTTTGCCGTTCGCGATCGCCGGTACCTGTCAGCGCATCGATCAGATCAAGACCATGGAGATCGCCGACTACGCCACCTATGACGGCACCGAGGTGATGTCGATCGTCATGGGATTCGGCAATCCGATCGACCAGCCCGGAATGTTGTTTCTCCCCGGAATCCTCAGCGCCGCTTGGGGGACCGCGATCCGGATGCTCGCCGCCGGACTCGGCGTCGAAGTCGAAGACATCACCGAGCACTACGAGTTGGAGCCCGCACCCGAGGACATCGAGGTCGCAACCGGCGTCATCGCCAAGGGCACGGTGGCGGCGATGCGCTTCCAGATCAACGGCATGGTCGGCGGTGAGCCGGTGATCGTCGTCGAACACGTCACCCGGGTGCGGGCGGATCTGCGACCGGACTGGGCGCAACCGGCCCAGCCCGGCGGCTCCTACCGCGTCGAGATCGTCGGCGAACCTTCGTACGTGGTCGACATCTGCCCGACCAGCCGCAAGGGCGACCACAACCACGCGGCGATCGTCGCGGCGGCCGGGCGAATCGTGAACGCCATCCCCGACGTGGTGGCCGCCGCGCCCGGCATCCACACCACCCTGGACATGCCGCTCGTCACGGGCAAGGGCCTGCACAGGCTGGGCTAGGCGCCGGGTCGGAGCCCGCGTTCGCCACGACGCCGGCCACCGGGACGCGGCAAGCTGAGCACCGGCCAGTCCTGTTCCGTGGCAGCCGAGGCCAGACCCGGCCGCGGATTCACGGGCCGCGGATGGCCCACCAAACGCATCAGTGCGCCGTCCTCGGGGCCGTCCGCGTAGAAATAGCTGTGGGCCAGATCGACCTGCTCGGTTCGGCAAAAGGCTTGCACCGCATCGGCTTTGCGGGCCCCCCAGATGATCGGTTCGACGATCCCGCCGGTGAGCCGGCCCTGGTCGTCGGTCAGAAAGTGATTGCACAGCACGTGGTCGATCCCCAGGTGCCGCGCGACCGGCTCGGCGTGGATGGTCAGGGCCGAGGAGCTCATCACGACGGTGTGGCCGCGGTCCTGGTGACGGCGCACCACGTCCCGCATGTGCGGGTAGACCCGCTGGTTGATGCGGCTCTCGAACAGGTACTCCCCCAGCTCGTCGAGCTCGAGCAGGGATTCGCCGCGAAGGTATCCGGCGGCCCGGACCAACAACCGCTCGAACGGCATCCGGCCGATCCGGTACCTGACCGAGGCTTCGACGATTCCGAGGATCTCGCCGACAGCGGCCTGGCGCCGGCGGATCCGATGACCGGCGTGCGCCGTGGCGGTGAACCCGTCCACCAGCGTGCCGTCCAGGTCGAAGAAGGCCCCCACCTGCGCACCGCCCGGACCGTCCCCGATCTCCTCAAGTGACTCGGGTGGCGAGAGCATGCGGCCCATGGGCCTAGTACACCAAGCCGCCACGACAATCGGCCAGTCGAGACCGGATCCGGGACTAGAACAGAGGGATGTCCGCACAAATGCAATCCATCGCGATCAAGGACGTCGCGGCCGTCATCGCCACGGGTCGATTCCAGGAGGCGAGGGCCTGGTACGCGCGACTGCTCGGCCGGGAACCTGATCTGGAACCTGTTCCAGGGGTCGCCGAATGGCAGCTGACCGCAACCGCCTGGCTACAGGTCGTCACCGATCCGGTCCGGGCCGGGAGATCTGCTGTGCGATTCGGCGTCGACGATCTGGAGCACACGGCCGCCGGCCTGCGCCAGGATGGTGTGACGATCGGAGAACCGCAGGTCATCGCCGACATGGTCGCTGTCATCGACGTTGCCGATCCCGACGGAAATGAAGTTTCGTTCGTCGCCGAACTCGCATGAAAATTCCGGGTCGTTCCCCAAACGAGCCCGAGGCCGTACTAAACTAGAACACGTTTCATTTCCATGCGGGCCGTATCGGCCGAGGACTCTCAAACCGCACCGCCACTACACCGCCACTACAAGGAGCTCCGAATGCACACCGCACTCTGCGACGAGCTCGGGATCGACGTCCCGATCTTCGCATTTACCCACTGTCGCGACGTTGTCGTCGCCGTCAGCAAGGCCGGTGGTTTCGGCGTGCTGGGCGCCGTCGGATTCACCCCCGAGCAGCTCGAGATCGAGTTGAACTGGATCGACGAGCACATCGGCGACCACCCGTACGGCGTCGACATCGTCATCCCGAACAAGTACGAGGGCATGGACGCCAACATGTCCGCCGACGACCTCAAGGGCATGCTGCAGTCCCTGGTACCTCAGGAGCATCTGGATTTCGCCAAGAAGATCCTCGCCGACCATGGCGTGCCGGTCGACCACAGCGACGACGACGCCCTGCAGCTGCTGGGCTGGACCGAGGCCACCGCGACGCCTCAGGTCGAGATCGCGCTGAAGCACCCCAAGATGACGCTGATCGCCAACGCGCTGGGCACGCCGCCCAAAGACATGATCGACCGCATCCACGCCGAGGGGCGCAAGGTCGCGGCGCTGTGCGGTTCGCCGTCACAGGCCCGCAAGCACGCCGACGCGGGCGTCGACATCATCATCGCCCAGGGCGGCGAGGCCGGCGGCCACAGCGGCGAGATCGGCTCGATCGTGCTGTGGCCCCAGGTGGTCAAGGAAGTCGCCCCGGTTCCGGTTTTGGCCGCCGGCGGTATCGGCAGCGGTCAGCAGATCGCCGCCGCCCTGGCTCTCGGCGCACAGGGCGCCTGGACCGGCTCGCAGTGGGTCATGGTTGAGGAGTCCGAGCACACCGAACAGCAGCACGCTGCGTACGCCAGGGCCACCAGTAAGGACACCGTGCGCAGCCGCTCGTTCACCGGCAAGCCGGCCCGCATGCTCCGCAACGACTGGACCGACGCCTGGGAGAACCCGGACAACCCGAAGCCGCTCGGCATGCCGCTTCAGTACATGGTGTCCGGAATGGCCGTCGCGGCGACGCACAAGTACCCGAACGAGAGTGTTGACGTCGCATTCAACCCGGTGGGCCAGGTCGTCGGCCAGTTCAAGAAGGTCGAGAAGACCTCCGCCGTGATCGAACGCTGGGTGCAGGAGTACCTGGAGGCGACCGGCAACCTCAACGCGCTGAACGAGGCCGCCGGGGTGTGATCGAGGCCGCCGGCAGCGGGTTCCTCGTCGCCGTTCTGTGGATGGACCTGATCTTCGACGTTCAGGTCCTACCCCACCGCAGGTCGGCCGAATTGCCGGAACCCGTGCTGGCGTCCATCGCCGGCTACTACCGCCGCGCGACCACCACATCGCGCCCGATGAGCCTGCTGATCGCCGCCGTCATGGTGGTGCTGTTGGCGGCATTGACTTTTCACGCAGTCGACGGTGCCGACCCGCGTTGGCTGACCGCGATGTTCGCGCTGCTCGCCGGCGGCCCCGTGCTGCTGGCCGTGCTGCGCACCGTCCCCAACGCCGTGGCCCTGGGCGCTCGCACCGCCAGCCCGGCCCAGCAGACGCGATTGGCCCGCGCCATCTGCAGCGACCATCTGCTCTGTCTGACGAGCATGTCCATTTTTCTCGTGCTGTGGCTGGTGACGGCCGCCTAGAGCATCAACGCGGCGAATTGCAGCCAGCATCAAGCATGAATCCGCCGCTCAAGTCGTGGGCGACGGGCGATAGACCTGCGCCTGCCCGTTATGTATGGTTGCATACATAGAAATGGCGAAAGGGCTTCGGATGACCAGTCCTCGCGAACGCATGGTTGCTTCGGCCGCACTGTTGATCCGGGAACGCGGCGCGCACCCCACCGCGATTGCCGATGTATTGGCCCACAGCGGCGCCCCACGCGGCTCGGCGTACCACTACTTCCCCGGCGGTCGTACCCAACTCCTATGCGAGGCAATCGATTACGCGAGCGATCACATCGCCGCGCAGATCGACCAGGCGGACAGCGCCGCGGCACTGCTCGACGCGATGATCGCCGGCTTTCGTAAACAACTGTCCGCCACCGACTTCCGGGCCGGTTGCCCGATTGTGGCGGTGACGGTCGAGGCCGGCGAACCCACGGCCGCCGAGCCCACTCCCCTCGACCGAGCTGGGGTGGCCTTCACCCGCTGGACCGGACAGATCACCCGCCGCCTGCAGAGCGACGGAGTGTCTACCGAACGCGCCGAGGAACTCGCCACGCTGATCCTGACCGCGATCGAAGGTGCCGTGGTGATGGCCCGGGCGACCCGTGACGTCAAACCACTCGATCTGATCCACCGTCAACTTCGCGCACTCCTGCCGGAAGGAATCCCGTCATGACCGTCGATCAATGGCAGCCCACCGCGTGCATCCTGTGTGAGTGCAACTGCGGCATCGTGGTGCAGACCGAAGGCCGGGCCATCACGAAAATCCGCGGCGACAAGGACCACCCGGCGTCGGCGGGCTACACGTGCAACAAGGCGCTGCGGCTGGACCACTACCAGAGCAGCACCAACCGCCTCACCTCGCCACTGCGCCGCACACCTGACGGCAGCTACGAGGAGATCGACTGGGACACCGCGATTTCCGAGATCGCCGCGAAGTTCCTGGCAGTCAGGGAAGTTCACGGCGGGGACAAGATCTTCTACTACGGTGGCGGCGGCCAGGGCAACCACCTGGGCGGCGCGTACAGCGGCGCATTCCTCAAGGCGATCGGTTCGCGGTACCGGTCAAACGCCCTGGCGCAGGAGAAGACCGGCGAGGCGTGGGTCGACGCCCACCTCTACGGCGGGCACACCCGCGGCGAGTTCGAGCACGCCGAGGTCTCGGTGTTCGTGGGCAAGAACCCGTGGATGTCGCAGAGTTTTCCACGGGCCCGCGTCGTGCTCAACGAGATCGCCAAGGATCCGGACCGCGCGATGATCGTGATCGACCCGGTGATCACCGACACCGCCAAGCTCGCCGACTTCCACCTGCGCGTGCGGCCGGGGACCGATGCGTGGTGCCTGGCCGCGATGGGCGCGGTGCTGGTTCAGGAAAACCTGTGCGACGAAGAGTTCCTGGCCACTCACGTCAACGGCGTCGAACCGGTCCGTGAGGTGCTTCGTGAGGTTCCGATCGGCGACTATGCCGCACGGTGCGGCGTCGACGAGACCCTGCTGCGCCAGGCGGTGCGCCGCATCGCGGGTGCCGGCAGCGTCGCGGTGTTCGAGGATCTCGGCATCCAGCAGGCCCCCAACAGCACGCTGTGTTCATACCTCAACAAGATGCTGTGGATTCTCACCGGCAACTTCGCCAAACGCGGTGGGCAACATCTGCATTCGTCGTTCGCCCCATTGTTCGGTTCAGGCGGGGTGGGCCGCAGCCCGGTCACCGGCGCCCCGGTGATCGCCGGCCTGGTGCCGTCCAATGCGGTGCCCCAGGAGATCCTCACCGACCATCCCGACCGCTTCCGGGCGATGATCGTCGAGAGCAGCAACCCCGCGCACTCGATCGCCGATTCGGCGGCCGTGCGGGCCGCCCTGGAATCGCTCGAACTCCTCGTCGTCATCGACGTCGCGATGACCGAAACCGCCCGGCTGGCAGATTATGTGCTGCCTGCGGCCAACCAGTTCGAGAAGCCCGAGGCGACGTTCTTCAATCTCGAGTTCCCGCACAACAGCTTCCACCTGCGCCACCCGTTGTTCGAACCTTTGCCCGGCACGCTGCCCGAGCCCGAGATCTGGGCCCGCCTGGTGCGCGCCATCGGTGCGGTCGACGATGCCGAACTGGATCCGTTACGGCGCGCGGCCCGCGACGGCCTGGACGCCTACGCCGCAGCGTTTCTCGGCGCTGTGGGCGCCAACCCGGGCCTGGGACGGGTCCTGCCATACGTGCTGTACGAGACGCTCGGACCGGTGCTTCCGGATGGCCTCGCCGGCGCCGCGGCGCTGTGGGGGCTGGCGCAGAAGACCGCCATGACCTATCCCGATGCCGTGCGTCGCGCCGGTCACGCCGACGGCAACGCCCTCTTCGAGGCCATCTTGGCCGGCCGGTCCGGGCTGACCTTCACCGTGCACGAATATCCGGACGATTTCGCTCTGATCGGCCACCCGGATCACAAGATCGCACTCGCGATGCCCGAGATGCTCGACGCGGTCCGAGCATTGCCGACCACGCCGTCGGCGCTGACCTCCGAGGAGTTCCCGATGGTGCTCTCGGCCGGCGAACGTCGGGCCTACACCGCCAACGACATATTCCGCGACCCGGCCTGGCGCAAGCGCGACAGTGAGGGAGCCCTGCGGATCAGCGCCGACGACGCCGAGTCCATCGGCCTACGCGACGGAGACCGGGCCAGGCTGACCACCGCGACGGGAAGCGCGGAGGTGACCGTGGAGGTCAACGACGCGATGCTGCCGGGGCACATCTCGCTGCCCAACGGATTCGGCCTCGACTACACCGACGGCCAAGGGCGGTCGATCGTGCCCGGCGTCGCACCCAACGAGCTCACGTCGTCGCAGTGGCGCGATGAGTACGCGGGCACACCGTGGCACAAGCACGTGCCTGCCCGGGTTGACCTTCCGGTCGTAACCCTGCCGGCCTGATCAGATTCCCGGCACTCAGGGCGCCGGGGCCGGGGCGGGCGCTGCCGGGGCGGCTGGACCGGCGGGCACAGCGACAGCTGGGCCGGCAGGAGCAGCGGGCAACACGGCGGGCCCGGCAGGAGCGCCTGGGTCGGTTACGGCCGGCCCGCCGGGCAGAGGTGCTGTCGGTGCACCGGGGGCTGCAGGCGCGGTCGGAACGTTCGGCCCGGGTACCTGGCCCGGGACAGGCGTGTTCATGCCGCGCTGCGCGAGCCCGAGTACCAGGGCTTCCTTACCGCTGATCTCCTGGTTCTGCACCGCGTGCCACAGATCCTTGAGGTAGCTCAGGTTGGGCGTCTCGGTTCCCTGTCCCGTGGGATCCATCGTGGCCCCCGGCGGCAGGGCATCGGGGCTCGCCAGGTGAGGGGTACCCGGGGCCGCGGCAACCGGTGCCGTCGGATCTCCGACCGCTGCCTGAGCCGCCGGTCCGGGCGCGGGCGCCGGCGCGGGGGCAGGCGCCGGATTGGGTGGCTCCGCGGCCGCCGCGGCGGCCATGGCCAACGCGACGACAGGACCCGACACACAGCCCGTCAACACGATCCCGAACCTACGGACGTCGACTCGCATAACTGGTTGGCCTCCTGCTGTTGCTCCAGGGACGAATGGTAACGCTGAGTGCATCGTCGCGCTCGTTCAACCGTTACAACGCAAGAATCGGAACACGTTCCAATACCCACGATGTGGGAGTTTCCGAAACCCGCTCCGAGGGGCCCCACCTGTGGTGTAGCAATGGGTTTACGCCACTACACAACGTCGTCGCGAGGAGCGCCAACGCCATGCCGACTCTGAACCTCCCGCCCGGATTCGACTTCACCGATCCCGACATCTACGCCGAACGGCTGCCCGTCGAGGAACTCGCCGAGATGCGCAAGTTGGCTCCGATCTGGTGGAACGAACAGCCGCTTGGACAAGGGGGGTTCGACGACGGCGGGTTCTGGGTCGTCACGAAGCACAAGGACGTCAAAGAGGTCTCGCTGCGCAGTGACGTGTTCTCCAGCCAGGAGAAGACCGCCCTCCCGCGCTACCGCGACGGCACCGTCCAGCAGCAGATCGAGCAGGGCAAGTTCGTCATGCTCAACATGGACGCCCCACACCACACGCACCTGCGCAAGATCATCTCGCGGGCCTTCACACCACGGGCGATCGAGCGCCTGCGCGCCGACCTGGCCGACCGGGCCCGGGACATCGTCGCGGCCGCCGCTGCCGCGGGTTCCGGAGATTTCGTCGAGCAGGTCTCGTGCGAACTACCCCTGCAGGCAATCGCGGGGCTGATGGGCGTGCCGCAGGAAGACCGCATGAAGTTGTTCGACTGGTCCAATCAGATGGTCGGCGACCAGGACCCGGAGTTCGCCTCCAACGACGCGATCAGCGCCTCCGTCGAGTTGATCATGTACGGGATGCAGATGGCGGCCGAGCGGACCAAGAACCCCGGCGACGACCTGGTCACCAAACTCCTGCAGGCCGACGTGGAGGGGCACAAGCTCTCCGACGACGAGTTCGGCTTCTTCGTCATCCTGCTCGCCGTGGCCGGAAACGAGACGACCCGCAACTCGATCACCCAGGGCATGATGGCCTTCGCCGATCACCCCGACCAGTGGGAGCTGTTCAAACGCGAGCGCCCCGGCACCGCGGCCGACGAGATCGTCCGGTGGGCCACGCCCGTCACGTCATTCCAGCGCACCGCCCTGGAGGACACCGAGCTGGCCGGCGTGCCCATCAAGAAGGGTCAGCGGGTGGTGATGTTCTACCGCTCGGCGAACTTCGACGAGGATGTGTTCGACGACCCGTACAGCTTCAACATCCTGCGGGACCCCAACCCGCACGTGGGGTTCGGCGGTACGGGCGCGCACTACTGCATCGGCGCCAACCTCGCCAGGATGACCATCGACCTGATCTTCAACGCGATCGCCGACGGGATGCCCGACCTGACGCCGTTGGCGGCGCCCGAGCGTCTCCGGTCGGGTTGGCTCAACGGCATCAAACATTGGCAGGTGGACTACCGCGGCCAGTCGGGTAGTCGATGACGGATCGCCAATAGTCCTCCGGGATTTCGGTATTCGACCGCAGCACTATCGCCAGACCGGTTGCCATCGCGATGCCGAGAAGCCCGAGCCACAGGCCGGCGAGTGCGATCGCGATCCATAGCACGGTTGTCAGGGCGGGCCACGGCGATACCACCGCGAGCACCGGCGCGAAGAAGAATCCGGTGCCGACGTAGGCGGCCGACCCGGCCCGGTCGGCCGCCATGACGAAGTGCAGCCAGCGTGGAATCGGTTGGTCGGACTGAGGTTTGTCGCTCACTGCCGCCTCCTTCGTGGGGTCTGGAGACCACAGTGGCCCGGGCCGGGTAAGTACTGCAATTACCCCGCAGGTAGTGGTTATCTCCCGGCGTGTGAGTGAGACTCGGATGGTGACGACTGCGGCAACCCAGACACCTATCGGATCGCTGATGCGCGACTGGCGATTACGCCGCCGCATCAGTCAGCTGGACCTGGCCATCGAGGCCGACGTTTCGGCGCGTCACCTCAGCTTCATCGAAACCGGGCGGTCGGTACCGAGCCGGGCCATGGTGCTGCGGCTCGCCGAGGCACTGGAGGTGCCGCTGCGGGATCAGAACCAGCTGCTCCTCGCTGCGGGGCTGGCACCGGTCTACGCCGAGCGGACTCTGGAGGACCCTGAGATGACGGGTGTGCGCGACGGTGTGGCCCGAGTGTTGGACGCCTACAACCCGTTTCCCTGCGTGGTCGTCGATCGCACCTGGAATCTGTTGCAGGCCAACGCCGGTACCGCAGTCATGCTGGACGGTGTCGCGCCGCATCTGCTGGCCCGGCCCAACGCGCTGCGGATCACCCTGCACCCCGAGGGCATGGCGCCGCGCATCCGGAACCTGGCCGAGTGGCGCCACCACCTGATCAGCCGGCTGCGCCGGGAGGTCACCGTGAGCGGATCAGCCGAGCTGGCCGCCCTTCTTGCCGAGATCGAGTCCTACCCGGGCGGGATGGAACCGGTGCGAGATCTCGGCGGAGTGGTCGTCCCACTGGAACTGACCGCGCCCGACGGCGCCGTACTGACCTTCCTGAGCACGGTCACCACCTTCGGGACGGCCCTGGACCTGACCGCCGCGGAACTGAGCATCGAGGCGTTTCTGCCGGCCGACGCCGAGACCGCGGTCGCACTGCGGTGAAAAGTTAGTGGTCTGACCACTTGACCTCTGACCCCAGGCCGGGCAAGGTGGGTCATATGGCGCTACAACCGGTGAACCGTCGCTCCGTACCCGAGGACGTGTTCGAGCAGATCGTCGCGGAGGTACTCAGCGGGCAGATGCAGCCCGGCGAGCCCCTGCCCAGTGAACGCCGCCTCGCCGAGGTGCTGGGCGTGTCCCGCCCGGCTGTGCGCGAGGCGATCAAGCGGCTCACCGAGGCGGGCCTGGTCGAGGTTCGGCAGGGCGACTCGACCACGGTGCGGGATTTCCGCAAGCATGCGGGCCTCGATCTGTTGCCCCGGCTCCTCTTGCGCGCAGGCGAACTCGACGTCGGCGTGGTTCGCAGCATCCTCGAAACCCGGCTGCACAACGGACCCAAGGTTGCCGAGTTGGCCGCCGAGCGGGCACCGTCCGAGGTGATCGCGCAACTCGGCCGCACGGTCGATGCCCTGGCGGCCGAACCGGACCCGGTCGAGCAACAACGTCAGGCACTCGGCTTCTGGGATCTGATCGTCGACGGTGCGGATTCGATCGCATTCCGCTTGATGTACAACACCCTTCGGCAGACCTACGAGCCCGCGCTGCCGGCGCTGGCCACAATGATGGCCGCGGAGGTCGGCCGTCCCGAGGCGTATCGCCGCATCGTCGAGGCCATCGAAGCGGGCGACCCCGCCGCAGCCCGGCTCGCGGCTCAGGACCTGCTGGAGCCTGCCACCAACGCGCTCATGGGCGCACTCGAGGCATTGGAGGAAACCCGATGACGCGCAATGCTTTCACGTTGGCCGACGCAGCACGGGAGTTCGTCAAGCACCCCTCCCCCTGGATGATCGGCACCGCGCTGATCGTCAGCGTCGCCGCGCGGTGTGCCGTCGGCGACTGGCAACCCACCGACGCGCTCGTACCCGCGGTGATGCTGGTGACGTTCCCGTTCTTCGAATGGATCGTCCACGTCTTCGTACTGCACTGGCGCCCAAGGCGATTGGGCCGGATCACACTGGATCCGCTGTTGGCTCGCGACCACCGGCTGCACCACGTCGACCCACGTGACATCCCGTTGATCTTCATCCCGTGGCGCGCACTGCTGTGGATTCTGCCCGTCGCAGTCGCCGTAGCCCTCCTGGTGTTCCCACGACTCGGCCTGGGGCTGACGTTTCTGTCCCTGCTGACCGTTCTCGGCCTGGCCTACGAGTGGTGTCACTACCTGATCCACAGTGACTACAAGCCGAAAAGCCGCGCCTACCGTGCGGTTTGGCGCAACCATCGCCAGCACCACTACAAGAACGAGCACTACTGGTTCACGGTCACCACCGCGGGGACCGCGGACCGGGTCCTGGGGACCTACCCCGACCTGGCGACGGTATCCACCTCACCGACCTCGAAGAACCTGCACGCGGCTATGCCTGCACGACAATAGGGTCGCCCAGGTGCACCGTGTTGAAGTACCAGTCGGCGTTGTCGGGGCTCAAGTTGATGCAACCGTGGCTGACGTTGGCGTAGCCCTGAGATCCCACCGACCAGGGCGCCCCGTGCACGTAGACACCGCCCCAAGTCACGCGAACCGCGTCGTAGACGGTGAGCTTGTACCCCTCCGGGTCGCTCAGCGGAATACCGATCGTGCGCGAATCCATCACCACGACAGGCTCTTTGGCCAGCGCGGTGAAGGTCCCGATCGGGGTCGGGTGCTTGGGCTTGCCCATCGACGCAGGCATCGTGCGGGCCACCGTGCCATCGATGCTGACCGTGAAGGTGTGCGCATCGATGTCGGCGACACCGAGTACCTGGGCCCCCGTCTCGAAACTCGTCTTCGCGCCGCCAGCAGTGACCGAGATCTTCGAATGAGCCGGCCACAGCTGATCCGGTTTCCACTGCATGACATCGTCACTCAGCCAGGTGAAGGTGCCAGTGGGGGTCTCGGGAGAGCTGATCTTCAGGCTGCTCTGTGCCGCATCGCGATCGGTCACCGGATCGGCGAAAGTCACCGTCAGCGGCATGGCGACGCCGACCACCGAGCCGGAGGCGGGCTCGATCTTCACACCGGGTGCGGGCGTGCTCACCGCAGCAGATGCCACATTCACTGTGCTCGCAGCGGCCAAGGTGGCGACACCGATCGCCGCAAACACTTTCAGTACCGACGCTCGAACGGTTCCGAATGACGACGATGGGGCGGTCAGCATTCCACCAGTGTAGGTGAGCGCCGATGGTGCCCCTTTTAGGCGCAGCGTGGCGACGGCAATTCGAGGTCGGCGGTGGCGCAGTGGGTTGCCCATGGTGAACTCATCGGCCGGGCAACTCAGAATGTTTCACCGCGCCTATCGGCGCCCCGGCATGAGTCTCAGCAACGTCACAGCGCTCAGGGCGCGGGGGGAACCGGCACCGGAGGCTCGGCCGGGGCCGGCAGCTGCTCAGGTGCCGGTGGCGCCACTTCTGTCGCGGCCGGGGCCGGCTCGGCCGCGGCCGGTGCCGGTTCGGTCACCGGAGCCTGTGCTGCCGTCTGTTGCACCGGTGCCGCCTCTGGCGGCGCCGGTGGCGCTGAGGGCGCCACCTCGGGGGCCGGCGGTGGGGGCGGTGTCACCTCCGATGGCGAGGACGGTGGCGGCGGCACCTGGCTCTCGGGCACGGGCTGTTGGCCCGGTTCCGCCGGTGGCACAGCCGGGACTTGTTCGGGCAACGGTGGCGCCTGCTCCGGCGGCACCGCCTCCAGCTCGGGCGCAGGAGGCGCCATCAGCTCGCCGGTGTTCTCGGGTGGCGCCGTGGTGGATTGATCGACGACGTGCTCTGGCGGGGCGTCCTCTACCACCGGTTCGAGCACCGGCGGGGCTTCGAGGGGCGAGGCCGGGGGCACCGGAGACGTGACCGCCGAGGTCTGCTGCACGGAGGCCGAATCCCCCGATGTGCTCACCACCGGACGCGTGCTCTTGTGGGGTGTCGGCTCCGAACCGGGCAACAGCTGCTGGCCGATCGCGAGGGAGAGCGACACGGCGAAGGCCAGCACTCCACCGACCAATATCGCCAGGGGCGTCAATTGCTTTGGGGGCCAGCGCCATCCGGCCTTGGCCGCGCTGTCGTCGGATGCCCATCGGCTCCTGCGTACCGCAGCCAACGCGGCTCCCCTGGCCAACGGCAACCCCGGTTCGGCAGGTGTGAAAACCGGCACAGCCAGTGCCTGCTCCAGTTTCGGCAGAACCGAGTCCAGGTCGACGGCGGACCCCACGACGACCAGCGCATCAGGGCGCGGGTCCGCCGCATCGAACATGTCTGACAGCCAGGTTGTCAGGCCGGCCACGGTTTCGATGCCACGGCTGACCGTGGTCTGCACCGGACTGTCGCCGCTGACGGTCATCGCCTGTACGACATCGGGTTCCAGCACACATACGCCGGTCGTGTCGAATCCGACGATGCCGGCGACGCGCCGAGCCAACGCGTCCGTCGCGTGCGGCAACCGGACCGGGATCACATCGGCGAATCCGGCGTCCGTGAACTTCTTCAGCAGCACCGCGGCCTCGGCGGCCGCCCCCGAACTCCACGTGACGCCGATGGCTGCCAGCCGCAAACCACGTTCTGCGGCAACCCTTTCGACACGCCGAACCGCCTTCACGACGTCGGCGCAGATGTCATCGGTACGCGCGGGTGCAAGGCCGCGAATGTCGAGCGCCTCGTGGTCAACGGTCGCTCCGTCGGCCTCGCAGCCCTCGACCAGGACCAGACCGACGGTGGACGGTGTCAACGACACACCGAGCACCGCGTCCACATGCACCCCCGAAAAGTGTGGCCGTCGTCCAAACGTTTCACGGTGACATTACCCGGTGGCAGCTTCATTCCCATCTCCTGCACCACCGGTGACCTTTCACCACGTGCGACGAAATGTGCTGTGCCGCAGAATCGCCAGTACACAACGCAGTCATAGTTTGCCGTCCGGCCCGTCAATTTCGGTCGACCGGTCCGTCGGCATGGCAAGGTGGTGACGCATGCAGGAAGTCCAGAATTCTCCGCGACACCGGACGTTCTTCGGCCAGCCGCTGGGACTGGCCAACCTGTCCGGGGTGGAAATGTGGGAGCGTTTCTCCTTCTACGGGATGCTCACCATCCTCGGCTACTACCTGTACTACGTGGCCGCCGACGGCGGGCTCGGGTTGCCCAAGACCACCGCCACCGGGATCGTCGGCGCCTACGGCGGTCTGGTCTATCTGTCCACCGTGCTGGGTGGCTGGGTCGCCGATCGCGTCCTGGGCATGGAGCGCACGGTGTTCTACGGCGGAGTGGTCGTCATGGCCGGCCATATCGCTCTCGCGGTCATTCCGGATCTGGCCGGCGTCGGTGTCGGCCTGGTGCTCGTCGCGCTCGGGTCCGGCGCACTCAAGGCCAACGCATCCTCGCTGTTGGGCACGCTCTACGCCTTGAACGACCCGCGCGCCGACGGCGGCTTCACGCTGTTCTACCTCGGCGTCAATCTCGGCGCCTTCGTCGGACCGCTGGCCACGGGATTGTTACAGACACACGTCGGCTTCCACTACGGCTTCGGCGCCGCGGCGGTCGGTATGGCGCTGGGGCTGGCGCAGTACGTGATGTTCCGGCGCAACCTCGGAAGCCACGGACGTGTCGTGGCGAACCCGTTGCCGGCGCGGTCCATCCGAAAGGTGCTCGCCGTCGTGGCGGCGTCGGCTGTGGCCGTGGGCGTGCTGTTCTCGGCACACCTGGTCAAACTCGCGAACCTGTCGCAGATCACCACCGCGGTGATCGCCGTGGCCTCGGTGCTGTATTTCGCGGTCATGCTGACCAGCGCCAAAGTGTCAGACACCGAACGGATCCGGGTCCGGGCCTTCATCCCGCTGTTCATCGCCAATGCGGTGTTCTGGTCGCTGTTCCAGCAGACGTTCACGGTGTTGGCCGTCTACTCAGACGAGCGGGTCAACTGGTCTCTCTTCGGCTGGACCGCGCCGTCGAACTGGATCGGGTCGATCGAGCCCGTCTGGATCATCCTGCTCTCGCCCCTGTTCGCGGTCTTGTGGACCCGGCTGGGCAACCGGGCGCCGACCACACCGCGCAAGTTCGGCTACGGGGTGATCGGGATGGGCGCCGCATTCCTGCTGTTTCTGCCGACAGCGCCGCACCAGGGCAAGGTGGTGCCCGCGCTACTGGTCGCAGGCATCATGGTGGTGTTCGCGGTGTCCGAGCTGCTGGTGTCACCGATCGGCCTGTCGGTCACGACAAAGCTTGCCCCAGAGGCGTTTCGGGCCCAGATGATGGCGCTGTTCTTCTTCTCGGTAGGGCTCGGCACGGCGATGTCGGGGGTGCTGGCCCAGCATTACGACCCGGCCCGCGAATTCGCCTACTTCGGCACGCTCGGGGTGGTGGCGATCCTCACGGGTGTCGTGGTGCTGCTGGTGTCACCGCGGATCAGCAGGTTGATGGAAGGTGTTCACTGACTGTCCGAGAGGATCTCTGCCAGCAACGGTAGCGCTATGTTTCCACCGGAGACGATCGCGACTGTGGGCCCCGGCGGCGTGGCCGCCGTGCGATATCCGGCCAGTGCCACGGCACCGCTGGGTTCGGCCACCAGATGTGCTTCACGCGCCAGTTCCCGTACTGCCGAACGGATCTCGTCCTCGCTCACCGTGATCACACCGTCGAGTACCCGTTGCAGGTGAGCGAAGGTGAGCTCCGACGGCGTCGCACGCAAGCCGTCGGCGATGGTCCGGTTACGCTGCGCTACAGGCCATTCCACCAGGTGGCCGGCGGCCAGACTCTCCGCGGCGTCCGCGGCGAGTTCGGGCTCCACGCCGAATATCTTGGCCCGCGGGCACAACGCGCGGATCGCGGTGCCCACCCCGGAGGCCAGACCACCACCACTGATCGGGATCAGGACTGTCGCGACCTCGGGCAGATCCTGCGCGATCTCCAGGCCGATCGTGCCCTGTCCCGCGATCACGTCGGGATGGTCGAACGGCGGCACCAGAACACCGCCGGTGCGCTCGACCAGTTCGGCGGCGACCGATTCACGCTCCCCCGCCCCGCACAACACGACCTGCGCCCCGTGGCCCCGGGTGGCCTCCACCTTCACGGCCGGGGTCTCCTCGGGCATGACGATGTAGGCGGTGACACCGAACGCCGCAGCCGCATACGCCACAGCTTGGGCGTGATTGCCGCTGGAGTAGGCCACCACTCCGGCTGCCCGGACCTCGGGAGCGAGCCGACCCAGCGCGTTGAACGCGCCGCGGATCTTGAAGGCGCCGATCGGTTGCAGATTCTCCGGCTTCAGCCACAACGGACGGTCAGCATCTGACCACCCGGCCGCCAGCAGCGGGGTCCGCACGATGTCGGGGGCTATCCGCCGGGCGGCGGCGTCGATGTCGTCGAGGGTCACCAGGTTCACCGGGCAAGTGTCTCCCGACGGTCGGTTACGGTGCTGACGTGACCCAGTACAGCTTCGGAATCGTTCCTCGTTACGCCGAGATCGACCAGCAGGGTGTGGTGTTCAACGGCCACTACCTCACCTGGTTCGACGAGGCATGCACCGGGCTGTTCGACCACCTCGGCGTGAACTTCACCGAGCTGATCGCCAACGGCATCGACATGCAGGTGGTGCACACCGAGATCGATTTCCGGGCTCCGGTCCGGTGGCGGGAGCCGGTGCGGATCGCCGTCGGGTGCGAGCGCATCGGCACCACCAGTTTCACCATCGGCTTCACCGTGCTGGGCACCGACGCCACGGGCGACGAGCACGCCCGGGTGTGCGGACGGAACGTCTATGTGGTGGTCTCGACCGACGACTGGGCCAAGCGGCCGGTCCCCGAAGACATTCGCGCCGCGCTCACTTCCGTTGCCGGTCAATGATTCTTCCGTCCGGGCTGTGCCGGGATACCCGCGGCGGTAATGTCAGGCCATGACACACGCTGAGCGTGGTGAGTTCGCCGACGACGTCCCGGAGGCCGACGTCGTGGAACAACTGATACCGATCGGGGTCGACGACGAGGACGACGCGCTGTCGGAACTGCCCCGGGTGCGGATCTCGACGGATGCCGATGCCACCGAGGCCGACCTGATCGATCAGGCGATCGCCGTACCACTGGACGACGAGTCCGACTTCGACCGCTGACAGGAAGGATCCCCCGGCATGCGCCTGCCCGATGCCCTCGACAGCATCTCCACCGATACCGCGACCACCTCGCGGGTGTTCGGTGACCCGTACCTGACGCCCGATGGAGCGACGGTGATACCGGTCAGCAAGGTCCGGCACCGGTCCGACAGCGGGCGAACCAGCTCAAGACCGCTGGGGATTTTCGTCGTCAAGGACGGGAAACCCACCTGGGTGCCCGCCGTCGACAACACGCGAATCGCCTTGCTGGGTGAACTGATCGGGTTGGTGGCAGCGACTTTGGCCACGGCCGCTATGGTGCGTCGTCCGCCGTGGCCGGACGTGCGTGGCGAGTTCTCGCGGCGACTCTGACCCGCCGGGTACGCCACCCGAGTCCGAGCACGACCAGTGTCAGCAGGGCGAGCACCCAAGGCCATGCGCCGTGCCGATGTACCCATCCCGCCAGGGCGCCTTGGACGCGTCCGGCGGCTGCGATCACAGGGTCAGCGGGATTTCCTGCGGCGCCGAACAATTGGATTTCATACCAGCCGTAGTAGGCGACATAGGCGCCGACGGCGATCAGCAGGGCTCCGCTGATCCGGCTGATGTACGGGACGACGCTGCGCAACCGGTCGATCACGACGGTGCCGGCCAGCGCCGTGGCCACGGCCAGCACGCCGACGACGAGGGCGAAACCCCCTGCGTAGGCGCCGAACACCGCCACCCGGTGCAGTGCGGTGTGTGATTCGAGGGTGGCGCCGGTGACCGCCAGGAAGGGGCCCACCGTGCACGACAGCGATGCCAGCGCATAGCCGACGCCGTAACCGGCCATCGAGCCCAGCCGTGCGGTGGGCGCCCAGCCGGGGCGGCGCGCCACCGCATCGGGCAACAGCAACCCGAGCCTGCGACCGGCCAGCAACCAGACCCCCAGCCCGAGCAGGATGATCCCGATGACCAAGGTGACGTACGGAAGGTAGCGCTGCACCGTGTTTGCGGCGGCGACCGTCAGCAGCCCGAAGGTGCCGAACACGGCAACGAATCCGGCGGTCATCACGATAGTGGCGACCAACGCCCGTCCCAGCGCGTTCACCGGCCCTCGCGGCGAGGCGCCCCGCACCACCAGCGCCAGGTACCCGGGCAGCAGTGCAAAACCGCACGGATTGAGTGCCGCGACGAGTCCGGCGCCGAACGCCAACCCCACAAGGTTGTCTGGCACGCCGGGCGGCTAGCTCTTCAGGGCCGCGACCCGATCGGCCAGTTCCTGCTGCGGCATCGCCGACGTGGGGTTGTTGACGAACGTGGACGACCCGTCGGCGCGGTAGAAGACGTAGGCCGGCTGCCACGGGACGTTGTAGCGGGCCCAGATCGACCCGTCGGCGTCATTGAGGTTGGGGAAGTTGAGGTGGTACTTGCCGACGAACCCCTGCATGGCCCCGACATCGGAATGTGCCGCCACACCGACGAAGCTGACCTGTGGATTGGCCGCCGCGACCTGGCTCACCGATGGTGCCTCGGCATTGCAGAACGGGCACCACGGCGTCCAGAACCACAGCACTGCCGGCCGCCCGGCCAGGCTCGACCCGTTGAACGGGGCACCCGACAAGGTGGTGCCGGTGAACTGCAGCCGGTCGTCGGCGGCTGCGGTCGGCGCGAGCACCAGCGCCGACACCATCGCGATCGTGGACAGCAGGCCGGCCAGCACGGATATGACCGATGGGCGCAACTGCGGAAATCGAAGTCGCATCCTCATGACAGTCTCCTTCGCTCAGGGCGCAGCGCACGCTCGGCCTGCACATACCCCCTGACACGACTGTTGACACTCTCCGGTTCAAAAGCAGACCGGCCTCAGTCCTGCCGCGGCAACAGTTCGGTGGTGAACCGGTCCAGGAACGCGGCGCGATCGGTGGGGCCTGCCGCCCTGATCACGAACTTGGTCAGGCCGGCGGCCAGATAGCCGTCGATCTGGCGGTGCAGGTCGGGCCAGTCCGCCGCCACCAGTTCGGCCGGGTCGACATCGGGCCTGCGGCGACGCACCGCGGCGAGCAGTTCGGCCGGCAGTTCGCCGTCGCCCACCGCGAGGCTGATGCCGTAGTGGTCGGGTTCGATGTTCCGGTCCGCGGCCTCCGCCGCGAACTCGATGCCCCGGCGCGCTGCCCCCGCCTCGTCCGGGGTGAGGAAGCTGCCCAGCCACCCGTCGCCGAGTCGGCCGATGCGGGTCAGTGCGGCCGGCGCCGATCCCCCCAGCCAGATGTCGATGGGTTTGGCGGGAAGGGGCTGCACCTGTGCGGAGCGGACGGTGAAGTACTCCCCCTCGAACGACACGTCGTGGCCGCTCAAAACGGATCTCAAGAGCTCGAGCGATTCGTCGAACACCGCGGCCCGGCGGCGGTCGGGAACCACGAAGATGTCCCGCTCGGCGGGCAGTGCCGAATGAAGCCCGAATACGGGCAGGACCCGCTTGGGCGCGAGTGCCGCCAGCGAGGCCAGTTGTTTGGCCACCAGCACCGGATGACGGCCCGGCAGGATGGCCACCGAGGTACCGACCTTCAACCGCCGGGTACGCGCCAGCGAGTAGGCCATGCCGATGAACGGATCCACCGCCGGGGTGTAGACCAGTTCGGAGAACCACAGTGAGTCGACCCCGGAGTTCTCCAGGTGATCGACGATGCCGCCCAATTCGTCCGGGGCCGTGTCGGCGCCCACTCCCACACCGAACCGGACCTTCATCGGACGTTTCCCATGTCATCCATGATTGACGCAACACCGAGCGAGCGCCTCTTGTGCCCGGTCGTCCGGCGGTACAGAGTAAGACAATGAGCGAACAATGGATTCAAGGGTGCTTGGTCCAGCGGATCGCATTTCGCGATGGCCTGGTGCTCAACCTCGATGACTACAACGAACTGGTCATCTCGGTCCCGCTGGAACTGACGCTGCCGGCCATCGGTGCCGACGCCTCGGAAGTGGTGTCGCTGGACCCGCGGTCACTGCGTAACGAGGTTCGGCCGCTCTTCGATTTCGCGGGGCAGCGTTGCACACATGCGGACTGGGAGGACAACGGCAGCCTCCACCTGACCTTTTCCGACGGCCACCGCATCGATGTCCGGCCCGAGGAGAACCGGACATCGTGGGAGCTGTACGGGAAGTACCACGGCTACGCCGCGTGCCTGCCCCACGGGCGGGTCCGCGTCGTCCGTCACGATCAGGATGACTTCGATCAGGACGGTGACGAGGGACCCACCCGCGAAAGCGGCTGACCGCTACCGACGGCGCATCAGCCGACGCCGAGGATTGGGACCCAGACGCCGAACAGCCATACACCCCACTGCCGGAACCCGTTGTCCCACACTGGGTTCAAGTTGTATCCCCAGTAGTTGATGGTCGGTGGAAGCGGGCCGCCCCGCCATTGGAACGGCGGCGGTGGGCCCCACCCCCACGGCGGCGCGCCCCGGCGGTCGTCCCACCAGTCGTGCCGGTTGTTCGCCCACCACGGACCCTTGTCGTCCCAATGGTCGCGGCGGTCGAAGTCAGGGCCGCGATCGGGCCCACGCCCGCGACTGTCGAAGTCGCGATCATGCCCGGGCGGCCCACCGTTGCAGAACGGGAAACAGTCGTCGTTACCGTGCCCCGGCTTGAGCGGAGCGGGCACAGCGGGCGACGCCGACGCCACCGGGACCCCCAGTCCGGTGATGCCCATTGCGAACGCGCCGGCTGTCAGCGCTCCCGCCACGAACTTGGCCAGTTTCATACCTGAACCTCCTACAGTCTCGTGACCCCGGCGCCGGCCATCCCCCAATGGCCCGGCGCCGCAACGCCTTGCAACTCACCTGGCTGCGAGCGGCGAAACGTGCACCCCAGAGGGGTATCGCCACGGCTGATCCGAGCGTTACCCGTTTTCCGGGTCCGCGCGGCCCTACCCTGGCGGGGTGGGTATCGCACCGCGGATCAATGGGGCGCGTCCCGGCGACGCGCCGCGCTCGGAGATCGACCTCGGATCGTGGCAGTTCTGGCGGGAGGATGACGATGTCCGGGACGGCGCATTCGGTGTGCTGCGCCGGGAGGACCCGATCTCCTTCCACCGGGCCTGCGTCCTCGACGGTTCCCCGGAGAGCGCCGGGCACTGGGCGGTGACCAGGTACGACGACGTCTTCCACGCCAGTCGCCATCCCGACATCTTCAGCTCCGCCTCCGGAATCACCATCGGCGATCAAACCCCGGAACTGGCAGAGTATTTCGGCTCGATGATCGCGTTGGACGATCCCCGTCACACCCGGCTGCGCAACATCGTGCGCAGCGCGTTCACGCCGCGGGTGGTGGCGCTGATCGAGGATTCTGTGCGTGACCGGGCCCGGCGTCTGGTCAGTGACATGGTGGCCAGGAATCCCGACGGGACCGCCGAGCTGGTCACCGAGCTCGCCGGCCCCCTACCGCTGCAGATCATCTGCGACATGATGGGTATCCCCGAACACGACCACCAACGGATCTTCCACTGGACCAACGTGATCCTGGGATTCGGCGACCCGGACCTGACCACCGATTTCGACGAGTTCGTCACGGTCGCGACGGACATCGGCGCCTATGCGACCGCGCTGGCCGACGAACGACGCGCGGCGCCCACCGAGGATCTGACGACCAGCCTGGTCCAGGCCGAGGTCGACGGGGAACGGCTGACCTCGGCCGAGGTGGCCTCGTTCTTCATCCTGCTGGTGGTCGCGGGCAACGAAACCACCCGCAATGCCATCAGCCATGGTGTGCTCGCGCTCACCCGCTACCCGGAGCAGCGGCAGAAGTGGTGGTCGCGGTACGACGAGCTGGCCCCCACAGCGGTGGAGGAGATCGTGCGCTGGGCGTCGCCGGTGAGCTACATGCGCCGGACAGTCACCCGGGACACCGTGCTGGGCGGGACACCGCTGCCCGCCGGCGCAAAGGTGACGCTGTGGTACGGATCGGCGAATCGCGACGAGTCGAAGTTTGCCGATCCGTGGATGTTCGACGTCACCCGCCACCCCAACCCTCACCTCGGATTCGGTGGCGGTGGGGCGCATTTCTGTCTCGGAGCAAATCTGGCGCGCCGTGAGATCACCGTGGCGTTCGAAGAGCTGCACCGCCAGTTGCCCGACATCGTCGTGACCGAGGAACCCGACCGACTCCTGTCGCCGTTCATCCACGGCATCAAGCGCATGCCGGTGGCCTGGCCCAGCCGCGCAGCGTCTACTTGACGGTCAGAGTGCCCAGCATCGCGGGGTGATAGAGGCAGTAGAACGGGTACTCCCCCGGCTCCTGCGGAGCCGTCAGCGTCGCCCGTCCCTTGCCGTCGACGTGGACGTCGAACGCGCCCTTGGTCCTGGACGTCACCGAATGCTCGACCTCGTCCTTGTTGAGGATCGTGATTTCGGTTCCCGGCGCCACCGGCCCCAGTGCACTGAATCCCATACCTTCGATCGCGATGACGGGGCCGGTCGGCATGGCCGTCCCCGGACTGGTGGTGACCGCCTCGGAATGCCGGCCGTGATCGGATGGCGAATTGGCTTGCCCACAGGCAACAGTCGTGCCGGCGAGCAGGAACAGCGACACGACCAACACTGCGAGTCGATACATCCGGCACCCCCTGGGAATCGTCTGAGACCGCAGACAATTATCGGCCCCACCGAGGGTGCGATGTGCCGGATTCAGCCGACCCGGCGACCCACGGCCACACCGGCCGTGAACGCGGCGACGAGGACACCGATGATCACCCAGGCCAGCACGCTGGAACCGCCGACCAGGTCGTTCAGGTTGGTCAGGATCAGCACCAGTGCGCCCAGCAGCCCGGCCAGACCCAGCGCGGGGGCGACACGCACCCGCCACACTGAATGGCCGTGCCGGTCGCGTGCGAAGAAGACCAGGACCGCCACGCTGGTGGCGATCATCAGCAGCACCACACCGACCGTTGTCGCCCCGGCGAACCAGGTGTAGAACTGGGCGGCCGGGTCCAGCCCGAACACCACCGCCACGAGGACGCTGATCGCCACGACCCCGGAGATCCACAGCGAGGCCTGATGCGGTGAGCCGTGCCGATCGTGCGGTCGGCTCAGCCGCGCGGGCAGCACGTCACGCTGCGACAGCGCGAACACGTAGCGCGAGGCCACGTTGTGGAAGGCGAGGATGCAGGCGAACAGACTGGTGAAGTACAGGACCGTGATGATGTCGGCGCCCGCCGTGCCGATGTAGCGGTGCGCGGTGTCGCCCAGGAAGGTGGAGCCTGAGTCGGTGGCGCGGGCGACGGCCTGCTCGTCGCCCCAGCCCGAGATCAATGCCCAGCTGGTGACCGCGTAGAACACCCCGATGAGGATCAGCGCCAGGTAGGTGGCCCGGGGAATCGTGCGCTCGGGAGTGCGGGCCTCGTCACGGAAGATCGCGGTCGCCTCGAATCCGACATAGCTGATGATCGCGAACAACAACCCGATGCCCAGCGACCCGGAGAAGATCGCACTCGGGTTGACGATGCCCGAGGACAGGCCGTGCTCGCCGCCGTTGGCCACGATCACCAGGTCCAGCACCAGCACGATCGCGATCTCGGCGGTCAACAGCAC
The DNA here is from genome assembly GCF_058270035.1 of Mycobacterium shunyiense. Lineage (NCBI taxonomy): Bacteria > Bacillati > Actinomycetota > Actinomycetes > Mycobacteriales > Mycobacteriaceae > Mycobacterium > Mycobacterium shunyiense. The sequence continues at coordinate 724,088 of NZ_JBZDPT010000047.1, forward strand.
GCCGAGTACGCGGCTGGACAGCTCGATGTTGCGGTATCCGAGGTAGGTGGTGACGGCGAAACCCACCGCGGCGAACGCCCACCAGGGCAGCGTCGGCCCACCCGCCAGCTCGACGACGCTCGCCCCCGCCGGGCCGAGCAGCCCATACACACCCGCCTCCAACGCCACGTAGCTGACCAGCGCCACGAATGCGATACCGATGCCGGCCGGCAGCCCGAGCGACTGACGAACGTAGGAGAAGAAGGCGCCCGCCTCGTCGACATACGGAGTCATCGCGGTGAAACCCACCGCGAACAGCAACAACACCAGCGTGGCTGCGATGAACGTGGCGGGGAATCCGGCTCCGTTGCCCGAGGCGATACCCAAGGGCACCACCCCGCCGATCACACCGAGTGGTGCGGCTGCGGCCACCACCATGAAAACGATCGAGGCCACTCCCAGGTTGCCGCGCAGTTGGCGCCCGGCCGCAGGCGGCGGATAGTCCAACGATTCTGGGGCTGTGGTGGTTTCGGACATGCTCGACCGTCCTTCAGGCAGCGTGCGCAAATATGACCCGCGGAACATAGGCCGGCACGGTGCCGCAGACCAGGTCTGGCGTCAGCGTGCGCAAAACCCGGCTTGTTACCCGGCCCCGAGCACGTCGAGCATTCCCGCCGCCGACCGCGGCCAGGTGAACTGCTCGGCACGCTGACGCGCTCTGCTGCGCCGCAGCGGTTCGGGCCGGCCGATCACGGAGGTGACGGCCTGTGCGATGGCACGTGGGTCGTTGTCGGCGGTCGCTCCGCTGTCGCAGGTGAGGATCTCGGCCAGCGCCGACGTCCGTGACACCACCGCGGGAGTTCCGCAGGCCAGCGCTTCCAGTGCGGCAAGACCGAACGTTTCGTGCGGGCCCGGTGCCAGCGCGACGTCGGCCGAGGCCAGGATGGTCGCGACGGTGTCGCGGCAACCGACATATCCGGTGAAGGCCACCGGCAACCCGCTGGCCTGTCTCTCCAGTCGGGCCCGCAACGGACCCTCCCCGACGACCACCAATTGCGCGTCTACGCCCGAATCACGGAGCGCGGCAACGGTATCGATGCTTCGATGAGCGTGCTTCTCCACCGACAACCTGCCGCAGTGCACCAGAAGGGTCTGCTGTGGCGCAGCCCAGCGCCTGCGCATCTCGGCGCACCGGCGCCGTGGGTGGAACTGCTCGAGGTCCACCCCGAGTGGCACGGTCGCCACATTGTCCGCACCGATGCGGTCGAACTCCTCCCGCGCAAAACCCGTCGTGCACACGACCGCGTCGTAGTTCGCCGCGGTGCGGCGGTTGGCGAAGTCCGCCACCATGACCGCCGCCGATCGCGGCAGTACCTGACCGACCAGCCGGTCCAGGCGTTCGTGCGAAATCATCACGGTGGCCACCCCATGCCTGCGGCCCCACGGTCCCAGCGACCGCAGGGTCAACCGGTCCGAAACCTCGATCGCATCCGGACCGAGCTGTTGAAGCAACGCGGTCACCGGGCCCGGCAGCACCGCGCGGTAGCCCGCGGTAAACGGGATGAGCCTGGCGGGCAGGGAAATTCGCACGACACCGCTGCCGAGGACGTGCCGCTGCGGATGTGAACCCGGAACGATGAGGTAAACCTCGTGGCCCAGCGCGCAGTACTCCGCGCCGAGGCGGTCGACCGCGGTGCGCAGACCACCCGATCGCGGGCCATAGAAGTTGGCAACCTGGACAACCCGCATGTCACGATGAGAACCGGGCCGCGTGTGCGGTCAACAACGACGCCGCAACCGGGGCCTGAACAGCCGCTGAACAAGCCCGGGGATCAGGCCAGATGCGCCCCGAACCAGTCCTGGATCCGGCGCCAGGCATCGGTCGCGGCCGCGGGGTTGTACCGCTCGCCGGTGTCGTTGAAGAACGCATGGTTGGCGTCGGGTTCGGTGATCAGCTCGTGCACCATGCCGGCGCGTTCCAACGCCGCGCGTACCGTCGGTTCACTCGCGTTCACCCGCTGGTCCAGGGCACCGTAGAACGCGAGGACCGCGGCATCACGGGAACCACTGAAATCCGGATCGTCGGGAGCCGGGCCGTAGAACGGCACTGCGGCGGCCAGCGCCGGCGTACCGGCCGCCAGGAGTCGCCAGACCAGCCCGCCGCCCATGCAGAAACCGACAGCGGCGACCTTGTGGCCCGGCACGCGGCGTTGTACCTCTTCGATGCCGGACAACAGATCGGCAATCAACTGCGGCGGCTCGATCCGACTCAACGCAGCGGTGGCACCCGCCGGGTCGGCGAACGCCGCCGTGCCGCCCTGGCCCGAGAGCAGATCGATCGCCAGTGCCGAGTACCCGCTACCGGCGAACCTTCCGGCCACCGAACGGATGTGGTCGGTGAGCCCCTTGTTCTCGTGGATCACCAACACCGCGCCTCTGGGTTCCGGCGCGGCGGCCCAGGCTCCCTGCAACTCCCCCGCCGGGCCCGACCAACTGACGGGCGTGGTGGGCAGCGCATTTTGCAGTCCCGGCGGCTGTGCCGGTCCCGGTGGCGCGCTGGGGGCGGTGGCGGGCGCCGGCTCCTTCGCCTCGCCGCAGGAGGCGATCAGCGAGGCTGCCGCGGCCGCACCGATTCCCAGCAGCGCCAGCCGGCGCAGCGCCTCACGACGCGACAAAAGTCCGTCGAGGTGATCGGTCGCGATTTCCTCGGCAATGTAGCGCTGAAGTGGAGTCACCTCAGCCAGTATGGGCTGAAATGCCGAACTGCAGCTATAGAACTGCGCGCGGCGGGATACTCATCGGATGGCCTGGACACCCGACCCGGAGGCGCTGCGCGGACGCATCGCCGTCGTCGCCGGGGCCACCCGTGGCGCGGGTCGGGGCATCGCCGCGGCTCTGGGCGAGGTCGGCGCGACCGTGGTGTGCACCGGCCGCAGCAGTAGATGCGGTAGCCGCGACTCCGACTATGACCGGCCCGAAACCATCGAGGAAACCGCCGAATTGGTCACGGAACTGGGCGGTTCGGGCGTCCCAGTACAGGTCGATCACCTCAGCGTGGCGCAAGTACGCAAGCTGGCCGGGCGGCTCAAGGCCGACTACGGCCACATCGACATCCTGGTCAACGACATCTGGGGCGCCGAGGTGCTCAAGGGACCGCCGGACACCTGGGGCCGGCCGATGTGGCAGCACGACCTCGACGACGGGTTGCGGATGCTCCGTCTCGGACTGGACACGCACCTGATCACGTCGCACTGCCTACTACCGCTGCTCGCCGACCGTCCTGGTGGGCTGTTGGTGGAAATCACTGATGGTACAACCGAATTCAATGCCGAGAACCCACGACTGTCGGTGTTCTACGACCTGGTCAAGAACGCGGTGAACCGACTGGCGTTCAGCCACGGGCACGAACTCGCCGCGTTCGGCGCCACGGCGGTCGCGGTCACGCCGGGATGGTTGCGCTCGGAGATGATGCTCGACAACTACGGCGTCAACGAGGCCAACTGGCGGTGCGCACTCGACCTCGCCCGCACCGACGGTTACCCGGCCGCACCGCCGGGATTCGCCGAATCCGAGTCCCCCCGTTTCGTCGGCCGCGGCGTCGCCGCCGTGGCGGCCGACCCGCACCGGGCGCAGTGGAATCAACGTTCCGTCAGCTCGGCCGCACTGGCGCGCCAATACGGCTTCACCGATCTCGACGGACGGGTACCGGATGCCTGGGCACCGCTATAACCCCTGGTCAGACCGCGCCGTCGGCGTTCAGTAGACATTTTTTCAAATCTGTTCACCATTTTCATTGACACTGCCACCAACGGGACTGTTCTATGACTGGGTGAGCTTCGACACAATCATTCGCAACGGCCGATGGTTCGACGGCACCGGAGCCCCGTCAGCGGTGCGCAACATCGGAATTCGTGACGGGCACGTGGTCACCATCTCCCCGGACCTTCTCGACGACACGGACTGCCCTCAGGTCATCGACGCCACCGGCAAGTGGGTCATGCCCGGCATGTTGGACATCCATACGCACTACGACGTCGAGGTCCTGGGCGGCCCGTCGTTGTCGGAGTCGCTGCGCCATGGCGTGACCACCGCGATGCTCGGGTCCTGCTCGCTGTCGACCGTGCACGTCGGCGGCGTCGACGCGGGCGACCTGTTCGGCCGGGTCGAGGCGATCCCGCGCGACCAGGTGATCGCCGCCGTCGACGACAAGAAGACGTGGACCACCTGCGACGAGTACGTGTCGGCACTCGAATCACTACCGCTGGGCCCCAACTTGGCCGCCTTCATCGGGCACTCCGACATGCGGACCGCGGTGATGGGACTCGACCGGGCGACCCGCAAGGATCAGCGACCGACGGCAACCGAACAGGCCCGCATGGAGCAGATGCTCAAGGAGGCCATCGACGCGGGCTTCGTCGGGATGTCCTCACAGCAACTGCTTTTCGACAAGATCGACGGCGACACCTGCCGATCCCGCACGCTGCCGTCCACCTACGCCAAGTCCCGCGAGCTCCGCCGGCTCAAGTCGATGCTGCGGCGCGCCGGCCGGGTGCTGCAGTCGGGTCCCGATATCCAGAATCCGCTCAACCTGGCCTCGCAGGTGGCCCAGTCACTCGGCCTGTTCCGCAAGCAACTGAAGACCAGCCTGCTCTCGGCTGCCGACATCAAGGCCAACCCTTATGCGATCTGGATGATGGGCCCACTGGCCAAGGCTGCCAATGCGCTCGGCGGCAACTTCCGCTGGCAGCATCTGCCGGTGCCGTTCGAGGTGTATGCCGACGGTATCGATCTGGTGGTGTTCGAGGAATTCGGTTCCGGCGCAGCGGCTCTGCATCTGCGTGACGAGGTCGAGCGCAACGAACTGCTGCGCGACGAGTCCTACCGGCGCAAGTTCCGCAAGGACTACGACAGCAAGTTCGGCGTGCGGGTCTGGCACCGGGACTTCTTCGACGCCGAGATCGTCGCCTGCCCTGACGAATCCGTGGTCGGCAAGACGTTCGGCCAGGTCGGGCAGGAGCGCGGCGAACTGCATCCGGTCGACGCCTTCCTGGATCTGGTGCTCGAGCACGGCACCGCGCTCCGCTGGCGGACCACCATCTCCAACCACCGTCCCGAGGTGCTCAAGAAGCTCGCCCGGGATCCGGGTATCCAGCTCGGCTTCTCCGATGCCGGCGCCCACCTGCGGAACATGGCCTTCTACAACATGGGACTGCGCCTGCTGCGGCACGTCCGCGACGCCGAGCAGGCCGGTACGCCGTTCATGTCGATCGAGCAGGCCGTGCACCGGCTGACCGGTGAACTCGCCGACTGGTACCGGATCGACGCCGGCCATCTACGCATCGGGGACCGCGCCGATGTGGTGATCGTCGATCCCGAGCACCTCGACGACTCGCTCGATGCGTACGCCGAGGAGACCGTCGACCAATACGGCGGGCTGTCGCGCATGGTCAACCGCAACGACGACACCGTCACCGCGGTGCTCGTCGGCGGACGCACCGTGTTCGCCGACGGTGCGCTGACCGACCTGGTGGGCCAGCAGCGCACCGGCCAGTTCCTGCGGGCCGCGCACCGCGTCCCGTCGATCTCCGCCGAGGATGGGAAGTTGACCAGTGTCCGTTGAAGACATCTCGATCGAGGAAACCGTCCACGGCATGTGGAAGGCCCTGTCGGAACGCGACTGGGACCTGCTCAAGACATACCTGTCGGACGACTGCATCTACCTGGACATGCCGGTAGGCGCAGCCGCTGCCGCCAGAGGCCCGGAGGACATCGTCAAGCGGCTCAAGATCGGCCTCGAACCGCTTGCGTCCTACGAGAACTTCCCGGGCCTGCTGGTCGATAACGGCCGTGATGCCATGTACGAACACCACGAGGAATGGCACTGGGCCACAGGCGAATCCGCTGTCCTCAAGTTCGTCACGGTGCACCGGGTCGAGAACGGCAAGGTGACGCTGTGGAAGGACTACTGGGACATGGGCGCCCTGGCCAACCACGCCCCGCCGGACTGGCTGGACAACTTTGCCACCGCCGACATGTCGTGGGTGTTCGACGCCACCGGGCTGGTCTGACCGCAGCCGCTCAGTCGATACCCCACACCAGGCAGAACGGGTGGCCGGCCGGATCCCGGAACACCCGGAACAAGGTCTCCCCGACGGCATCGGTGACGCGGGTTGCGCCCAGCGCCAGCACCTGGCGCTGGGCGACATCCGGATCGTCGACCTGGATGTCCAGGTGAATCTGCTGCGATCCCCGCGGATCGGGAAACAGCGGCGGCTCGTGCTGCGGTGAGTACTGGCAGGCGAGCCGCCGGCCCGCCGGGTCGGTGACGACCACCCACGTGTCGTCCTCGGCGGCGACGTCGCCGCCGAGGACTTCGGCGTAAAAGGCCGCCAGCGCACGAGGATCCCGGCAATCCAGCACGATGGAGCGAAGGCTTCCGATCATGGCATGCGGTATTGCCGTCACGAAGCCTGCGTAAACCGGGCCGTGATCGCGCGGGTTACAGCGTGATCCTGCAGGTTTGACCGATGTCGAGGGTCCGCAGCATCCGGCCCATGCCCAGCCACATCGCACACGACAGTGCCAGGTCGGTGAGCAGTTCGGCATCGAACTGCTCATTGGCGCGATCCCAGAAGTCCTCGTCGTCGCGCAGTCCGGTGTGATCGCTCGCGAAGCGCTCGGCGAACTCGGCGGCGATGCGCTCCTGCGCGCTGTAGCCCGGCCAGGTCCGCCACTCGGCGGCGTGGTCGTAGAGGTCCTCGTCCACTCCCGCTGCGGCGCCGTCGGAGTCGCGGGTGTTCTGGCACACCACGCACTCGTTGTTGAGTGCGATCACCATCCGGGCGAGTTCGCGCACCCGGAGGGGCAAGCGGCCCTTGGTGTACACCGCGTTGGTGAAGTTGGCCATCGCGGTGCCGATCTCGGGAGACTTCAAGATCCAGCCGGCCACGTCGTCGTCGGGAAATTCTCCGATTCGGCTCATGGCCGAATCGTACGCAGATTCCGGGAGTTCTGGAACAAGTTCTAGTTTTTGGTTCCCGAGCCGGTCAGCTCGGTGGCGCGGTCGTCGTCTCCCCAGTCCCGCTGCACCACAATCCGGTGCGCGATGCGCTCGAGCGCGGCCTCGACCTGGGCCCGGTCCGGGCGGCCCTCGTACGTCGACGACTCCCCCAGTTTGTCGACGATCCGACCCACCAGCGCCGCCGAGACACCCTCGACCTGCCGCACCCCGGCCTGGGTCAGCCACAGATTGTCCCCGGTACGCAGCACATAGCCGTCCTGCACCAACCGGTTGAAGGTCGGCTCGAGCACTTCGAAGGGCACAACCAGGCGGTCGGCGATCTCGGTCAGGCGAGCCGAGCCGAACACCTGACCGTGTCGGTAGATCTTGAGCAGCGCCCACAACCCCGCGACATCCAGCTCGCACCCCGGCCCTCCGGCCACATTTCGCAACCGGATCTCAGGTGAACTGCGCATCAGCCGGCTGACCACGGTTTCGAGCACCTGGTCCGCCGATTCCGAGCTCGGCATGCCGAAGCCCTCGCCGAGATCCGCCGCCATGGTCGCCTCGGCCTCCAGCAGGGGCACCTCCTTGAGGAACAGCGCCACGATCAGGCCGATCAGCGCCACCGGCGCGGCACAGAGGAACACCAGGTCCAGTGCGTCGGCATAGGCGTTGACGATCGGGGCGGCGACCTCGGGTGGCAGTTCGTGCAGCGCCTTGGGTGAAGCACCCGCCACCGCCGGCGCACCGCTGGCAGCGAGTGCACCGGGCAGGCGATCCGACAGGAAGCCGACGAACAACGAACCGAAGATCGCCGCACCGAACGAACTGCCGATGGTCCGGAAGAACGTCACCCCCGAGGTCGCCACGCCCAGATCGCTGAAGTCGGAGGTGTTCTGGACGATGAGGACGAGCACCTGCATACACATGCCGATTCCGGCGCCCAGGATGAGTAGATAGAGCGACTGGATCGGAATCGGTGTCGCGGCGTTCATGCGCGACAGCAGCACGAAGCCGATGAGCATGATCGCGGTGCCGGCGATCGGGTAGATCTTGTACCGGCCGGTGCGGCCCACGAGACTGCCGCTGACGGTCGAGGTGACGAGCAGCCCGATGACCATGGGCATGGTGCGCAGCCCGGATTCGGACGGCGATACGCCGTCGACGAACTGCATGAAGGTGGGCATGAACGTCAGGGCGCCCAGCATGGCGAAGCCGACGACCAGCGACAGCACGCAGCACATGGTGAACACCGGATTGCGGAACAGCCGCATCGGCAGAATCGGTTCGACCGCCCGGGTTTCCGCCCGGACGAACATCGCCAGCGCCAGGACAGAACCGATGACCAGTCCGATGATGGTCGGCGAGGTCCACGCGAGTTCGCCGCCCAGGCTGGTGGCCAGCGTGAGACCGGATGCCCCGATTCCGACCCACACGATTCCGGCGTAATCGATCGCCGGGCGCGCGCCACGGGACGCCACTGCCGGGATCGTCGCGGCCGCGACGATCAGCACGACGACGCCCACCGGGATGCTGAGCCAGAACGCCCACCGCCAGCCGAGATGATCGGTGACGAAGCCGCCCAACAGCGGACCGGCAACGGTGGTGACACCGAAGACCGCACCCAGCGCACCCTGGTAGCGCCCGCGGTCCCGCAATGGGATGACCTCGGCGATCAGCGCCGAGGACGTCACCATGATCGCGCCGCCGCCGATCCCCTGCAGCGCCCGCGAGGCCACCAGCATCGCCATCGATCCCGACAGGCCGCTGAGGACCGATCCGATCAGAAAACACAGGACCGCCGCCTGGTACACCACTTTTCGGCCGAAGATGTCGCCGACCTTCCCGACCACGGCGGTGACGACGGTGGAGGCCAGAAGATAGCTGGTCACCACCCACGCCTGATGGCCCGCACCGCCGAGGTCCGCCACGACAGTGGGAAGCGCGGTGGCGACGATTGTCTGGTTGAGCGAGGCGAGCAGCATTCCGAGCATGACGGCAACGAACACCAGATTGCGCCTGCGCACGCTGAGGATCGGGGCGCCGGTCGGCTGCTCGCCGGTGGATGTTGTCGGGGTGGTCATAACTTCCTTTCGCCGGCCTGCCGGTTCACCAGCGATATCGTTAGACAGGCTATGAAAGTTACAGCACGAACAAAGCCGCCCCGAACAGCCGGCGGTTCACCGGCTACCCAGGGCGGCTTGGATTGAAACGGACCGACCTACCTGAGCTTATTGGGGCGGGCGGGAGACGCACTGCGCTGCGTAGAGCGCGTCACCCAGCTTCTCCATCAACTCGAGCTGGGTTTCCAGGTAGTCGATGTGTCCTTCCTCGTCCGCCAGGATCGTTTCCAGGATCCGCGCCGACGTCGCGTCCTGCTTTTCGCGGCACATGATGATCCCGGGCTTGAGGCGGGCAACCACCTCGTACTCGATCGCAAGATCGGCCTCGAACTGTTCCCGAAGTGTCTGCCCCACGCGCAGCGAAAAGAGCCGCTGATAGTTGGGCAAGCCGTCGAGGAGCAGGATTCGGTCGGTGATGGTCTCCGCGTGCCGCATCTCTTCGAAAGACTCGGAACGGGTATGTTCGGCCAGTTCGGTAAATCCCCAATTATCTTGCATCTTCGAGTGCAAGAAATATTGGTTAATCGCAGTGAGTTCGCTCGTCAATTGCTCGTTGAGCAATTTCAGAACATCTGGATCGCCTTGCATCGTCACTCCTAAGCACCTTGAGGGCTGGTCAAGTGTTGCCGTTTGCCGTGCACATCCAATCTAGTCCAGGAAGCACGGTGTGACGCAATGATTAACGACGAATTCGGCGTGTTCGTGCGACGCCTCCGGACCCATGGGGGCACCGAGCCCCGAGCGTGGCCACGAGGAGTGGACTGGCTGTCCTAACTAAGGTTAGACTGCGCTAATCTGCGATCACGCCCCGAAAGAAAGGTCGGCAACAAATGAGTGAGTACGATTTACACTCGCTCATTCTGTCCTGCGATTTCCGCGTCGACGACGTCGACGAAATGTGGAAATGGATGCGGAAACATCGCTCGGGACTATTGTCGATCGGCGCGCATCATGTCGTGCTTTACAAATCAATTTGGGAACCGGGCCGGGTATTGGTGACAATCGGCATTCGGCATGCGCGGTCCATCCGCGACGTACTGCGTTCGCCCGCAATTTTCGAGTGGTTCGATATTTCCGGCGTCGAAGATATTCCGCCGATATTCGGCGGCGAAGTGGTGGAGAAGATCGATCTGACCGGCCCGTCGCCGCAGGGCCACGTGGCCGGGGTGATCGTGGGTGCGGTGGCCACCGTCGACGACGTACCCACCTTGATGCGCAAGGTGCACGACGGCCTCGCACGCTTCGAGCAGGGCGGCATCCGCAAGATCTGGGTCTACCAGGCACTCGACGACGGCCAGGAAGTGATGATCCTGCAGGAGGTCGCCGACGAGATCAGCGCCCGGCAATGGATCGACCATCCGGATGCGGCGGCCGAGTGGATGACCACGGCGGGTTTCGGTGCCTACCCCAGCCTGTTCGTGGGCAAGTTGACCCACATCATGAACGTCGACGAGCAGGACGACTGATGTTCGTCTGCCTGTGTACCGGGGCGACCAGTCAGGTCGTCAACGAGATCATCGAGTCCGGCGCCACCACCTCGAAAGAGGTGGCCGAGGCGTGCGGCGCCGGTGCCGACTGCGGCCGGTGCCGACGCACCATCCGCGCCATCATCGCCGCCCATCAGGCGGCCGAGGGGTGCCCCACCCAGTTCAACGGTTGCCCGTCACGGGCCACCCACTAGCGCTTGCGGTCGGCGAACTGAGCCAGCGCGTCGACGTTGGCCGCCGCACCCACCAGTTCGACGAAGAACGCCTTCTCGCGCTCCACGGCCGCCGCGATCTGGTCGCGGATCGGAGCCACCATGGCCTGCTTGACGGCCACCAGGCTCGAAATAGGTTTGGCCGACAGGGTTTCGGCGTGTTTCCGAGCCTCGGTCAACAGCGCGTCGGGCTCGCAGACCTTCCACACCAGACCCATCTCGCGGGCCTCGGTGGCGCTCACCCACTCCGAGGACATCAGCAGCCACGCGGCATTCTGCCTGCCGAGCAACCGGGGCATCAGATACGACGAGGCCGCCTCGGGCGCCACACCCAGGCTGGTGAACGGGCACTTCAGCCGCGCCGCCGACGACATGAACACGAGGTCGGCGAACCCGAGGATGGTGGCGCCGATACCCACGCCTACCCCGTTCACCGCACAGATCAACGGCTTCGGGAAATCCGCGAGAACCTCGAGCATCCCGTAGAACCCGTGCTCGCCCGGGGTGGATTCCGGGTTGGTGATGCGCTCCTGCATCTCGACGAGGTCGTTGCCCGCACTGAATCCCCGGCCGGCGCCCGTCAACAGCACCACTGCCACGTCGGGATCCTCAGCCGCCGCACGCAGGGCAACGGTCGTCGCGTCGTACAGCGCCTCGTTGAAGGCATTGAGCGCGTCGGGGCGGTTGAGGGTCAGCGTGCGAACCCGGTTGTTGTCCTCGATCAGCAGGGTCATCTCTGTCTCCTCGCGTCGCGCCGTGGCCGCTGCAGCCTAACTAGAACACGTTCCACTCTTGTCGGCCGGGTCCGGTGAGCCGACGAACGGGCTGGAGTAGACGTACCGACTGGTCGGCACGGTGTCGATGTTGCTACTGGCGCCGAACGCATCGGTGCTGGCGACCATGCGGCGCATCCGATCGGCCAGATCGTCGTCGTCGGCGGCGCCGAAGAACGCGTGCAGATCCGACACGGCCTGCTGCCGGAACAGTTCCTCCACGATGCCGTCGATCGCCGGGGCGCCCTCGGTGAGGGCACGCACGACGGTGTTCTGGGTGTAGCCGAAGGTGTCCTGGGTTTCGATGGCCACCGCGGTGTGGTCGACGTGCCAGCGGTGCAGCCACGTGGCCTGATCGAGGTCGGCGGGCCGGCGCAGCAGCGCGATATTGGCCAGACCATCGGTGCGCTCGCCCACCCCGGTCGGCGGCGCAGGCATCGGGACCGATTCGGTCACCAGGTAGGCGGCAAGTGAATCACATTCGGCAGCAAGCACTTCCAGCGCCTCAGAAATCTGCTCGCCGTAATACTGCCGGGCCCACAGACTGACCACTGCGACCACCGGAGGGTCCAGCGTGGTCAGTGTCATCAACGAATCCCGCACTGCGTCGTCGCGGACGTTGATCGTCAGGCCGGGCAACCCGAGCGCCAGCAACTGACCGGCGACGGTAGTTCGCAGCCGCTCACACCACTGCTGATCCGATTGCGGGGCCCGTAGCAGAACGATGACTTTCTCCACAGACGGAGAACCTACCGGCGGACCGATCCGCGCCACGCGCGGGCGGATGTGCCACCGGCAGCCCGTCGCGAGTGAGAATGGTGGGGTGCACACGGGTGGACAGGCAGCCGACGCACTCCGGCTCAACACCCCCGACGCCGGTGCGGTGGCCCGAAGCCTGATCGGCGTCCTGGCGGTGACTGGGGTTGCCCTGGCGTGGGGTTCCGGCGCGACAGCGATGTGGACGCTGGGCGGCGGCGTGATCGCGAGTGCCATCGCGCTGCAACGCAGCCCCGGGGGCCGGGTCCCGCTGGTGGTGACCGGCTCGATCGAACTGGCCATCGCAGTACTGCTGGGCACCCTGGCCGGGGGGTACAGCCCCGTCTTCATCGCGGTGGTTGCGCTGTGGTGTTTCGCCGCGGGCATGCAGTGGTCACTCGGAGCCAACGCGGGGCTGGTGGCCTCGGCGGCCAGCGCACTGCTGGTGCTGGCGCCGCCGGTCGCACCGACATTGGGCCAGTCACTGCTGGCACCTGTTCTGGTCATCGTCGCCGGAGTGGTCCAGGCCGCGCTCATCGCGGTATGGCCGCCCCGACGCTGGCGCGCCCAGCGCGACGGACTCACCCGGGCGTACCAGTCGTTGGCCGGTGACGCTCGCAACGTCGCCGCCGACTGCACCGCGACCGTCGACGACGCCCCGCTCACGTGGTTGCGCGAGGTGTTCGCCGACAGCCAGGTGAGTCAACGGCCACGCGCCTACCACGGCGGCTATCGGCTCCCGGAGCGCCTCGCCGGCACCCTCGCCTCGTTGCGTTCCACCGCGGACCGCGACACCTCCACCGACGACGAGAACCCAGGTGACAGCGGACTCCCCCAGTTGCTGACCGCCGCCGCGGTGCTGCTCGACGCGATCGCCGACCACGGTCACACCGCGCGCCGCGATGCCGAGCACGCACTGGTCCGCGTCCACACCGCCGCCGCCGCCGTCACCGGGCCAGAAGCGGCGCTGGCACAACGCTTCTGCGAACAGCTGCGCGAGGCCGCGGTGCTGAGATTCGGGCAGCTGCACCGGCCCGACCTGATCGGCTCGCTGGCCTCGGCGCCCGCCGTGGTCCGATCACACCTGACCTGGACCTCGCCGATCCTGCGCCACGCCATCCGGCTGTCGGTGACCACCGCGCTGGCGGTTGCTGCGGCCCGCTACGGCGGGCTGGAGCACGGCTACTGGATGCCACTGACCGCCGTGGTGGTACTGCGGCCGGAAACGGCGCACACCTACACCCGGTGCGCCGGGCGCATGGCCGGCCTCGGCGTCGGCATCATCGTCGCCTCGATCCTCACGTTCGTGTGGCAGCCCGGGCCGATCGGTTCGGCCGTGTGCGCGCTGGTTTTCGTCGGACTGGCCTACGGCGTCGCGCAGTTCGGTTATCTCGCGGTCGGCGCGGCCGTGGGCGCGATCGTCATGTTCGCGGTCGGCGTGAGCGCGTCCGCGCCGTGGTCGGGCAACACGGACCGACTGTTCGCCGTGATGATCGGCGGCGCCCTGGCTGTGATGGCCCACGTGGCCCTGCCCGACCACGCCCTCATCCGGTTACGCCAACGCGCCGGGGAACTGTTGATGACCGAGATCGACTACGCCGCACTGGTGATCAAGGCATTCGTGCACGAAATCGACCACCCGGCAGAGATCCTGTCGGCGGCCTGGCAACGGGCCTTCCGGGCCCGCGCCGCATTCGAGGCCGCGTGGGGCGCCACCAGCCTGGAGCCGCCGGTCCTGCGGCGTTGGCTGCGGTCCTACCGCACCGCACTGAATTCGGTGACCAGCGCCTGCACCACCCTGGAGAACAGCCTGCCGACGCACCCTTCGTCCGCCCTGCACGGCGAGTTCATCGCTGCGGTGGACGATTACGTCGAGGCACTGCGCGGCGCGCCGCCGAGCCCCGCGGTGCCCTGGAGCCTCGACACCGCCGAACTGTCCACCGCACTGCGACGGGTTCACAACGTGGCTTCGACGCTGTCCGCCGACAACGGTGCGGCGCGCATCCTGATCGGCGAACTGAGCACGATCACCCGAAGTCTGCAGGAGATCGCGATCGACCGGGTGGAACCCGCGGGTGATACGCGCTAGCTGCGCGCCCATTTCGGCAGGATGAACACTCCTTCAGCCTCGGCGGTGATTCCTTCAGCATCGGAAACATGGCCGGAGGCAAACGCTTTGATGCCGTCCGTGCGGGTGATCCGCCCCTCGGCGTGCAGATCACCCAACGGGGTGGCCCGCAGATACCGGATGGTCAGGGTTCCGGTGAATCGCGGACGATCGGAGTCGCTGGCAGCCACCTCCCCCAGCACATGATCGAGCACCATCGCCACCATGCCGCCGTGCACATGGCCGGGCGGCCCTTCATAGGGCGCGCCGAGGTGAAAGTCGGTTCGTACCCCGCCGTCGGGCTCCTTGACCATCACCAGCGGCGGGGCGATCGGGTTGCGGATGCCGATCGCCGGGTTGCCCCACGGCATCCGGTCACCATCGGACGTGAAGCGCACACCGAAGGGACCGTCGATCTGTTTGGCCTGCAGGCGCGCGGTCGCGTCGTCGATCTCGGCCCGTACCGCGGCGACCTCCTCGGCATCCACCTCCGAGCGGATCGAGGCATCGATGAGCGCACGCACCGAGTCGGCCAGCGGTGACCACACCTCCCGCAGACGCTGCACGTCCGCGGAACTGAGACCTTCGACGTGCGTGTAACCCGGCATCCCAGCACTAGAACATGTTCGGCACGCCGGTGTCGAGCCACCCGGGTAGCGTCAGCCTCGTGACGGATCCCGCCCAGACCGAACCGTATTACCGGCTCGGGACCTATCACCGGCCGACGGACACCCCTTCGCCACCGGCCCAGGTCTGGTTCGACCGCGGCATGGTCTGGTCGTACGCCTTCAACCACGAAGAGGCGATCCGGTGCTTCGAGCGTGCCCTGCAACTCGACTCCGAGTTCGCCCTCGCCCGGTGGGGTATCGCCTATGCCGTCGGCCCCAACTACAACAAGGCCTGGGACGCATTCGACCCCGCCGATCTGAGCACGTCGCTGACCCGGGCCCGGGCCGAACTCGAGCGCGCTGCGACCGGCCGGGCATCGACGCTGGAGCGCGACCTGATCTCCGCGCTGCAGAAGCGATTTCCGACCGCCGACCCCGATGACGATGAAGCCCTGGCGGCCGGGCACGCCGACTACGCCGATGCGATGGCAGCCATGGCCGTGGCCCATCCCGACGACATCGATGTGCAGACCCTGGCCGCCGATGCCCTACTGAACGTGACCGCATGGGCACTGTGGGACGGCCGCACCGGTGAGCCCGCCCCGGGATCTCGTGTGGTGGAGGCCAAACGGATCCTCGACGTCGCGCTGGCGACCGCGGCCGGGCGGCAACACCCAGGGGTGCTGCACCTCTACATCCACGCGATGGAGATGTCGACGACACCACAGGCCGCGCTGCCGGCCGCCGATCTGTTGCGTGGATTGGTGCCCGATGCCGGACACCTGCAACACATGGCCAGCCACATCGACGTGCTGTGCGGCGACTACCGCAGTTCGGTGACGGCCAACCTCGCCGCGGTACACGCCGACCGCAAGTTCGTCGAACGCGAAGGTGCACTCAACTTCTATTCGCTCTACCGTGCCCACGACCTGCATTTCGTGGTGTATTCGGCCATGTTCGAGGGCAGTTCGCAGATCGCGCTGGACGCGGCGGAGGAACTGGCCGCCCAACTGACCCCCGAGGTGCTCTCGGTCGCCTCACCTCCGATGGCCGACTGGCTGGAGGCGTTCGTCCCCTTGCGCGTGCACGTGCTGGTGCGGTTCGGCCGCTGGAACGATCTGATCGCCGAACCTCTTCCCGCCGATCTCGAGCTGTACTGCACCACCACCGCGACGATCCACTACGGCCGGGGCGTCGCCTACGCAGCGACCGGGCAGGTGGAGCAGGCCCGCGCGGAACGGGACAGCTTCGTGGCGGCTTACGCGCGCATTCCCGACTCGCGCTACCTGTTCAACAACACCAGCCTGGACATCCTCGCCATCGCCGAACAGATGCTCAACGGCGAAATCGCCTATCGCGACGGCGATTACGACACTGCCTTCGGCTATCTGCGCCGGGCGATCGAACTCGACGACGCGCTGCCCTACGACGAACCGTGGGGCTGGATGCAACCGACAAGGCACGCCTACGGCGCACTGCTGCTCGAGCAGGGCCACGTCGAGGAGGCCGCCGGAGTCTATGCCGCCGACCTGGGCCTGGATCCGACGCTCAGCCGGTCCAGCCACCATCCGAACAACGTGTGGAGCCTGCACGGCTACCACGAGTGCCTCCGTCGGCTCGGCCGCGACGCCGAGGCCGCCATCATCGGCCAACAACTGGAGTTGGCGCGGGCACGGGCCGACGTTGCCGTGCGCGCCTCCTGCGCCTGCCGCCTCGACGTGGCAGATCCCTGCTGTGGCGGCGCGTGAGCTGCCCGAGGTCGGCACCGGCGTAAACTCGCCTCGTGGCCATCAGCGAGAACGACCTCGGTCAGCTGCGCAAATGTGTCGATTTGGCCCGTGAAGCACTCGAGGACGGCGACGAGCCCTTCGGCTCGATCCTGGTCGACGAGGCGGGGACGACGGTGTTCGCCGACCGCAACCGGGTCAAGGACGGGGATGCCACCCAGCACCCTGAGTTCGCCATCGCCCGCTGGGCCGTCGAGCATCTGAAACCCGAGGACCGGGCCCGCGCCACGGTGTACACCTCCGGCGAACACTGCCCGATGTGCTCGGCGGCGCACGCCTGGGTCGGTCTCGGCCGCATCGTCTACGCCACGTCCTCGGCCCAGCTGAGCGGCTGGCTCGCCGAATGGGGCGTCCCGGCCGGACCGGTGGCACCACTGCCCATCACCACCGTGGCTCCTGGTGTAGACGTGGACGGGCCGGCCACCGAACTGGCCGAGACCATGAAAGACCTGTACGCGGCGAAGTTTCGTGACTGAGCCCGCGTGGATCGCACATGCCATCTGGTGGCAGATCTATCCCCTGGGTTTCGTCGGTGCGTTCCCCGCGGACCCGCCGCCGTCGGCCGACGAGCACCGGTTACGCCGGATCGTCGGCTGGCTGGATCACGCCGTGCAACTCGGCGCCTCGGGCGTCGCGCTCGGACCGATCTTCTCCTCGCGCACCCACGGCTACGACACCACCGATCATTTCCGCATCGATCCGCGCCTGGGTGACGACGAGGACTTCGATCACCTGGTTGCCGAGGCCCGAGGGCGCGGGCTGCGCATCCTGCTCGACGGGGTGTTCAATCATGTCGGCACCGAATTCGCCCAGTACCGGCAGGCGCTCGACGGCGGACCCGACCACCCCGCGTCCCGTTGGTTTCGCCGCCGTGGCAACGGTTTTGACACGTTCGAAGGACACGGCGAGCTGATCGCGCTCAACCACGACGAGCCCGCGGTGGTCGACCACACCGCCTCGGTGTTGCGGCACTGGCTGAGCCGAGGCGCCGACGGTTGGCGCCTCGACGCGGCGTACGCGGTACCCGACCGGTTCTGGGCGCAGGTGCTGCCGTCGGTGCGCCGCGAGTTCCCCGACGCCTGGTTCGTCGGTGAGGTGATCCACGGTGACTATGCCGCGACCGTCGACGCCTCCACCTTCGACTCGGTGACCCAGTACGAACTGTGGAAGGCGATCTGGAGCAGCCTGAACGACGGCAACTTCCACGAACTGGACTGGGGACTCAAGCGGCACAACGACTTTCTCGGCACGTTCGTACCGCTGACCTTCGTGGGCAATCATGACGTGACCCGGATCGCCAGCCAGTTGCAGAATGCCACGCACCTAGAACATGCCCTGGTGTTGCTGCTGACGGTCGGAGGAACCCCGAGCATCTATGCCGGCGACGAGTCGGCCTACCGCGGCGTCAAGGAGGAGCGGCGCGGCGGCGACGATGCCGTGCGGCCGGAATTCACCACGGCACCAGAGGATTCCGATGCGCTGCGACTGCATCAGTATCTGATCGGGCTGCGGCGACGGCATCCGTGGCTGCACACCGCGACCACGTCACCGTTGCTACTGACCAACACGCAGTACGTCTACCGGACCGCCGCCGGTCCCGAATCGCTGATCGTCGCGCTCAACATCGGCGATGCACCGCTGCTCTTGTCGCTGCCCGACCTCGGAGTGGCATCGGGTCGGGTGATCGCGGGGTCGGGTGCACCACCCCAGGACGACCTGAGCCAGACGGAAGTTCCTCCGCACGGTTGGCTGATCATTCAGCCGCACTGAGCATTTCGAGAGTCCTCGGATCACCGAGTCCGTCGTAGAACTTGTCGAGCACGGCCTGGAAATCTGCGCGGTCGGCCGGATCGGCAACGGCGGCGAACAGCGTCATGGAGGAGCGGACCTTCAGGCAGTCCGGCCGGCCGAAGATCTGCTCGGCTGTGCGCCCCTCGACCTGCGCAACCAGCCGAGCGCATTCCCGAAGCCTCGAGCCCAGAGTCGGGTGGGCCAGGTACGCACGTGCCTCCTCGGCCGACGCGATGCCGTAGTGGGAAGCCGTCGAGCTCCGGCCGAGCCCGCGCAGCTGGGGGAAGACGAACCAGATCCAGTGACTGCGCTTGCGGCCGTCCCGCAACTCGGCGCAAACGTCGGCATAGACGCCGGCCTGGGCGTCGACGAATCTCTGCAAGTCCAACTGATCAGTCATGACGAAGTTTGTCGCGCAGCCTCACGCAATACATCGTGACAAGCTAATCTTCGGGATTCAATGACTACAACAGCCCCCGCCGAGCGCGTCGCTCCCACCAGGACTGTGCGTCGACGCGTCATGTCCCGGATCAGCATTCAGTCAAAGCTGCTGGTGATGCTGCTGGTGACCAGCATTCTGTCCGCCGCCGTCGTCGGCGCCATCGGCTACCAGTCCGGTAGGTCATCGCTTCGTCAGTCGGTGTTCGACCGGTTGACCGAGGTCCGGGAATCGCAAACACGTCAGCTGGAGTCGAAGTTCGCCGACCTCGAGGATTCCCTGATCGTCTACACCCGGGGAACGACGACGGTCGAGGCCGTGGAGGCATTCTCCGGCGCATTCGGTCAGCTCGGCAACTCGACGATCAACCCACAGCAATGGCAGTCGATCGTCGACTACTACAACGACCAGTTCAAGCCGGTGGAAGAGAAGCAGACCGGTGACACCGTGGATGTGGCCCGGCTACTGCCCACCTCCAACGCACAGAAATATCTGCAGGCGAACTACACGGCACCGGTCGCCGACCCGGAGAAGTCGATCAGGGTCGACGACGCCCGTGACGGCAGTGCCTGGTCCGCGGCGAACGCCCGGTTCAACGACTACTTCCGCGAGATCGTCGAACGCTTCCAGTTCGAGGATGCTCTGCTGCTCGACACCGCCGGCAACGTGGTCTACACCGCGTACAAGGGCATCGACCTGGGCACCAACATCGTCACCGGGCCGTACCGGCAGAGCCTGCTGCGCGACGCCTACGAGAAGACCCTGGCGTCCAACACCGTCGACTATGTCGGGGTGACCGATTTCGGTGACTACCAACCGGCCGATGAGCCCACGGCCTGGATGATGGCGCCGGTGGGCCCACCCGGTCGGGTCGAGGGAGTGCTGGCCCTGCAATTCCCGATTTCCAAGATCAACCGGCTCATGACGGCCGACAAGCAGTGGGAAACCGCCGGGATGGGCACCACCGGCGAGACCTTCGTGGTTGGTCCCGATGGTCTCATGAGGTCGGATTCACGTCTGTTCCTGGAGAATCCGCAAAAGTTCGAACGCGACGTCATCGACGCCGGAACACCGCCGGCGGTGGCGCAGAAATCGCTCAGTCAGCACGGAACCACGCTGGTGCAGCCGGTCGAGACGGAGGCCACGCGATCCGCCCTGCGCGGTCAGACCGGGACCGTGATCGAGGACGACTACCTGGGCAACGAGACGCTGCAGGCCTACGCACCGGTGACGCTGCACGGATTGAACTGGTCGATCATCGCCAAGATCGACACGGCGGAGGCCTTCGCGCCCGTGGCGACGTTCACCCGCACCCTGGTGTTGTCGACCGTCGTCATCACCTTCATCGTGTGCCTGGCGGCGATGATGCTGGCCCGGTTGTTCGTCCGGCCACTGCGCAGGCTGGAGGCCGGCGCCCAACAGATCGGCGCAGGCGACTACGACGTGTCGCTTCCCGTGCAATCCAGGGACGAGTTCGGTGATCTGACAACAGCATTCAACGACATGAGCCGCAACCTGGCGATCAAGGAAGATCTGCTCGCCGAGCAGCGCCGGGAGAACGACCGGCTGCTGCGCACGCTCATGCCGGAGTCGGTCGTGCAGCGCTACCGCGACGGCGAGGAGACCATCGCGCAGGACCACCACAACGTGACGGTCCTGTTCGCCGACACGATCGGGTTGGATGAGCTGACCTCCGAGATGCCATCGGAGGAAGCGCTGGCCATCGTCAACCGCCTGGTGCACCAATTCGATGCCGCCGCAGATGATCTCGGCGTAGAACGGGTGCGCACCCTACGCAACGGCTATTGGGCCAGCTCCGGGTTGAGCGTGCCGCGGCTCGACAATGTGCGGCGGACGGTCGACTTCGCCCTCGAAATGCAGCGCATCATCGAACGGTTCAACACCGAGGCCGGGACCGAGCTGGAGCTGCGTGCGGGCATCGATACCGGCGCGGTGAGCAGCGGCCTGGTCGGACGCTCCAACCTGGCTTACGACATGTGGGGTTCGGCGGTCAACCTCGCCTACCGGGTTCAACGCGGCTCACCGCAGCCGGGCGTGTACGTGACCGAGCGGGTGTTCGAGGTGATGGGCGACACTCGCGATCTCGAGCCGGCGGGCACTGTTCAGGTCGACGGGGCCGACGAGCCGATCTGGCAGCTGCGGGACCGACGATGAGCGGCGTGCTCGACGCTCCCTGGTTCTACTGGGCCGTCGGTGTGGCGGTCGGCTTTCCGGTCTGCCTGGTTCTGCTCACCGAACTGCAGAACGCACTGCGCCGGCGCGGCAGCTTTCTGGCCGGTCCGGTTCACCTGGTCCGCACCTACATCCTGCCGCTGGGTGCGCTGCTGATCCTGCTGATCCAGGCGATGCAGATCTCCGGAGAAGCCACGCCGGTGCGGATCGTCTCGACGGTGTTCGGGTTCGTCGTGCTGGTGCTGTTGCTGTCCGGACTCAACGCGACGCTGTTCCAGAGTGCACCGGAAGGCAGCTGGCGCAAACGAATTCCGTCGATCTTCCTCGACGTCGCCCGGTTCGCACTGATCGCCATCGGTATCGGCTTGATCTTCGCCTACATCTGGGGCGCCAACATCGGTGGGCTTTTCACCGCCCTCGGTGTTTCCTCTATCGTGCTGGGCCTGGCCCTGCAGAACTCGGTCGGCCAGATCATCTCCGGGCTTCTCGTGCTGTTCGAGCAGCCGTTCCAACTCGGCGACTGGGTCGATGCGCCGTCGGCGCGCGGACGCGTCGTCGAGGTCAACTGGCGCGCAACACATATCGACACCGGCAGCGGCCTGCAGGTGATCCCGAACTCCGTGCTGGCCGGAGCATCATTCACCAACCTGAGCCGCCCACTCGGTGCGCACACCATCACGGTGATCACGGTGTTCGCCGTCGATGACGCCCCCGACGAAGTCTGCCGCGTGCTCAACGAGGTGGCCCGCCGACTGCCCCAGCTACGTACCGACGGCACGGTGTCCACGGTCCCGGCCGGCGCATTGCAGTACAAGACCGAGATCCCGCTGCATTCCCCCGCCGACGATTTCTCCGCCAGATCCACCTTCCTTCGCTGGACCTGGTACGCCTCGCGGCGGGCCGGTCTGCACCTGGACGAGGCCGAGGACGAGTTCGCGACCACCGAACGCGTCGAACAAACGCTGCGTCTCATCGCACCGACGCTGCGCCTGAGCCCCGAGGACCAGGGCGAGTTGCTCCCGCACGCCCGGCTCACCCGTTACGGCAGGGACGAGGTCATCCAGGTCGTCGGGCAGGTTCCCAAGCGCATGACTTTCATCGTCGCAGGCACGGTGCAGTTGGCCGTGACCGGTGCGGACGACCTGTTCGTCCCGGTGCTGTCCCTGGAACAGGGCGACTTTCTCGGGCAGACCGCTCTGACCAGAGAACCGGTCACCACCACGGCATACGCGCTGACCGAGGTCACCGTTGCGCAATTCGACCGCGACTGCATCGAGGATCTGGTGGCGCGAAAGCCGGTGCTGCTTCAGGACATCGGCCGGGCGATCGAGGAGCGCCGGGCCACCGTCAAGCAGGCGCTCACCACGGCCGGACGCTGAGCCTCCCGGCAAAGGGTCTCGGCGCCGAGTTCCAACCGTTAGTAAACCGCGATCTGCGCGACCGGTGTTGTTACGCGTGTGACTGATGTGGCACATGTTTCACTACCGGAGACAAGCGGCAAACTGCTTGAGATACGTGCAGAAAGGACGGTTGGTTGCCGTTATGAAGTTCCTCAACAAGATTCGCGGAGCGTGGATGCGTCGACTGGCGGCCGGGGCAATGGCCGCAGCCACACTTCCCGCGCTGATCGGTATCGCAGGAGGTTCGGCGACCGCTGGCGCATTCTCCCGTCCGGGGCTGCCGGTCGAGTACCTCGATGTGTTCTCGGCGTCGATGAACCGCAACATCCGGGTGCAGTTCCAGGGCGGCGGACCGCATGCGGTCTATCTGCTCGACGGCCTGCGCGCCCAGGACGACTTCAACGGCTGGGACATCAACACCCCCGCGTTCGAGTGGTACAACGACTCGGGCCTGTCGGTGATCATGCCGGTCGGTGGGCAGTCCAGCTTCTACACCGACTGGTACCAGCCGTCGAAGGGCAACGGTCAGGACTACACCTACAAGTGGGAGACCTTCCTGACGCAGGAACTCCCCACCTGGCTGGCCGCCAACCGCGGCGTGTCCCAGACCGGCAACGCCGTCGTCGGCATCTCGATGGCGGGCAGCGCGGCGCTGACCTACGCGATCCATCACCCGCAACAGTTCATCTATGCCGGAACGCTTTCGGGCTTCCTGAACCCGTCCGAGGGCTGGTGGCCGATGCTGATCGGCCTGGCGATGAACGACGCCGGCGGCTACAACGCCGAGAGCATGTGGGGCCCGTCGACCGACGCGGCCTGGAAGCGCAATGACCCGATGGTCAACATCAACCAGCTGGTCGCCAACAACACCCGCCTCTGGATCTACTGCGGCACCGGTACCCCGTCGGACCTCGACGCCGGGACCAACGGCGGCAACCTGATGGCGGCCCAGTTCCTCGAAGGGCTGACACTGCGGACCAACGTCACCTTCCGGGACAACTACATCGCGGCCGGCGGCACCAACGGGGTGTTCAACTTCCCGGCCAACGGAACCCACGCCTGGGGCTACTGGGGACAGCAGCTGCAGCAGATGAAGCCCGACATCCAGCGGGTGCTCGGCGCACAGTCCGCCACCTAGAGATCCACCCACCCGGGGAGCCTGTCGTCACCCCTAACGGCAGGCTCCCTGCCTGGTGTCCGGAGTAGGTTGGGTGACGATGACTCAGTCCTCGTCGTCCTCGTCGGGCCCCTCGTCCGAGCCCTCGCCGAACGCGCGCATGCTCGGCGGAGTTGCCGCCGCCGCGGTCGCGCTCGGCGTCGCCACGCTGGCGGGCATTCCGTTTGGGGCACCGGCCGATCCACGCAACGCGGTCGGCTCGGCGGTCGTGGACCTGACCCCGGGTCCGGTCAAGGAATGGGTGATTCAAACCCTGGGCAGCCTGGACAAGCTGTTTCTCGCCGTCGTCGTGCTGGCGGTCATCGCCACCGTCGCCGCCCTCGCCGCGACGTACGAGACCAGGCACCGTCCGATCGGCAGCGCGATCTTCGTCGTCGCCGGACTGATCGCCTGCGCGGCCGTCCTCTCCCGGCCCGGCGCAGCAGTGCTCGACATCGTGCCCACGGTGGTGGGCACCGCATGTGGGGTGGCGGCGCTGCGACTGCTCGTGCAGCGGGTCTGGACCACCCCCGACGCCGACGCCGACGCCGACGCCGATACTGAAGCCGAGCACGTCGACACCTCCAGAAGGACATGGTTGGCCACCGCCGGTCTACTCGGATTCGCCGCGGCGACCGGGCTTCTCGGTTTCGTCGTCACCCGGGTGACGAGTTCGGTCGCGGCAGAACGCGAAATCTCGGTACTGCCCCGGCCCCGCGTGCCGGCTCCCCCGGTTCCGCCTGACGTCCAACCGAAAAACGTTGCCCTGCCGAGTTTCATCACGGACAGCGCCGACTTCTACCGTGTCGACACCGCGCTCAGCGTTCCCCAGCTGAGCCGCGACGCGTGGCGGCTACGCATTCACGGCATGGTCGCCCAAGAGATCACCTACAGCTTCGACGATCTTGCCCGGTTCGAAGCCGTCGAGAAGGCCGTCACACTCACGTGCGTGTCCAATCAAGTTGGTGGCGACCTGATCTCGAACGGGATGTGGACCGGCTACCGACTCGCCGACCTGCTGCGGGCGGCGGGTGTGGACCCGGGCGCGGACATGTTGCTGTCGACCTCGGTCGACGGATTCACCGTGGGCACACCGGTCGAAGCCCTGAACGATGGCCGCGACGCGCTGTTGGCCGTCGGCCTCAACGGACAGCCGCTACCCGTCGAGCACGGCTACCCGGCTCGGCTGGTGATCGCCGGACTCTACGGCTACGTGTCGGCCACCAAATGGGTCACCGATCTGGAATTGACCCGCTTCGACCGGGCCGAGGCCTATTGGACCAGACAGGGCTGGGCGCCGCGCGCCCCGATCAAGACCGAGTCACGCATCGACGTCCCGAAGCGGGGCCAGCAGGTGCCGGCGGGGCCGACGATATTCGGCGGTGTGGCCTGGGCGCAGAACCGGGGCGTCCGCGGCGTCGAGGTCCGAATCGACGACGGCCCATGGCAACCCGCCCAACTGGGGGCCGCCTATTCCGACCAGACCTGGCGGTTGTGGAGCCTGCCCTGGGAGGCGAGCGGCCCAGGCGACCACACCATCACGGTGCGGGCCACCGACAACACCGGGGCGGTTCAGACGTCAGACCAAGCCTCGACCGTGCCCGACGGCGCCACCGGCTGGCATACGGTGTACTTCACCGTGGCGTGACGCTATTTCGACGAGAGCTTGCGCCAGCTGAAAGCCGCGATCACGATGCCGATCACCGCGGTGATCGGACCGATGACCGACCAGGTGACGGTGTTGCTCATCGGGCTGCCCTGGAGCACCCCGAATCCCTGTAGCGCCCAGATGAGACCGAACAGCGCCACGAGCACACCGACCGCGAACGCCACGACATATCCCCTGTTCATGATTGGGATGCTACGTCGCGCAGGCACCATCGGTCACGGCTGCAGCACCAATTTCCCTCTGGTATGGCGCTTTTCCAGCTCGGTGTAAGCAGCCCGGACATCGTCGAGGCCGAACACTCCGGCAATCGGCACGTCGAGTTCCCCGTCGGCTGCGAGATTCGCCAACTCCGCGATGATCGCGATGTCAGCGCCCTCGGCATTTCCGGCACTCTGGACACCGAACTCCTCGGTGGCCGGGAAATCAATGATGGTGTCGACGCGTTCGGGAGTCACACCCAGCTCGTCGACGGCCAGCTTCACGTATCCGCCGCCGAAGAAATCGAGGAAAGCGTCGACGCGCCCCGACGGGGACGCGGCGCGGATCCGGGCGGCCAGAGCGTCGCCGTAGTTGACCGGGATGGCGCTGTGCGCCCGCAGCCAGTCATCGTTCGCGGACCCGGCGATGCCGAGCACTGTGGCGCCGGCGCGCTTGGCGAGCTGCACCGCGATGGTGCCGACACCGCCGGCGGCACCCGCGATCGCCACCGTGTCCCCGGGCTGCAGTCGCACGGCGCGTACCGCGGCGTAGGCCGTGGCCCCCACGACATACAGCGATCCGGCTACCTCCCACGGCAGGGCGGGCGGCTTGGGGGCCAACTGGGTGACGGGCACGGCCACGTATTCGGCGTGGCTGGCGCGCGCGTCGGTGAACCCGAGAACCTCGTCCCCGACCTCGAACCCGGTCACCTCCGGCCCGAGCTCCGCCACCACACCCGCGAGGTCGCTGCCCTGCCCCGAGGGAAAAGTGGCCGGAAACCGGTCGTGCAGCGCACCACGACGGATCATGGCCTCACCGGGATTGATCCCGGCGGCGCGGACCTTCACGAGCACCTCGCCGACAGCCGGCACGGGCCGCGGCACATCACGGACCTGCAGGACGTCGATCCCGCCGTATTCATCGAACTGAACTGCCTTGCTCATACGGCGTACGACGAATCGGCAACCGAAAACATTCCGGACTGCCCGCATCTGTCCGACCCCGGGCGTAATATCGCACACATGTTCGAATCGATCGCGAAGGTTGATCCCACCGCCGACGAGGCGGCGCTGCAGGACCGAATCGCCGAACTCGAACGCCTCAAATGCGCCGCCGCAGCCGGACAAGCCCGCGCCACCGTCGCCCTGGAGTCCGCCCGACACGCCGCCGAAGCCGCCACCAGGGTCCCTGTCACACGACGTGGCCGCGGGCTGGGTTCAGAGATCGGACTGGCCCGCATGGATTCACCGGCCAACGGCCGCCAACACCTCTCCGAGGCCCGCATCCTCGTCCACGACCTGCCCCACACCCTCGCCGCCCTGGAATGCGGGGTGCTCACCGAAGCCCGCGCCCGTCTGATCGTCCGCGAAGCTGCCTGCCTGTCCCCCGCCGACCGGAACCGCCTCGACCATCAACTCTGCGCCGACCACACCAGCCTGATCGGCCTCGGCGACACCCGCATCCGCAACGACGCCAAAACCATTGCCTACCAACTCGACCCGATAGCCGTCATCGACCGCGCCGCCCGCGCACCCGAAGACCGCAATGTCACCTTCCGCCCCGCTCCCGCGCCATGGCCTTTGTCACCGCACTGCTGCCCGCCACCGACGCGGCATCCGTACGCTCCGCACTCACCGGTGCAGCCGACCGCTGTGCCGACGGCCGCAACCGCGGCCAAGCCATGGCCGACACCCTGGTAGCCCGCGTCACCGGCCGCGACGTCA
Source organism: Mycobacterium shunyiense (assembly GCF_058270035.1). Classification (NCBI taxonomy): domain Bacteria; kingdom Bacillati; phylum Actinomycetota; class Actinomycetes; order Mycobacteriales; family Mycobacteriaceae; genus Mycobacterium; species Mycobacterium shunyiense. The sequence continues at coordinate 751,493 of NZ_JBZDPT010000047.1, forward strand.
CCACACCGGTCCCGGTCGCGGTCGACCTCGTGCTCTCCGACGACACCCTGTTCGCCGGCGGGACCCAACCCGCATACCTGCAGGGCCACGGGCCCGTCCCCGCCGCAACGGCCCGACACATGATCGGCAACGCACTCGCCCATGACGACTCCTGGGCCACCTTGCGACGGCTCTATGCAGCCCCCGACACCGGCGCCCTCGTCGCCATGGAGTCCCGATCGCGACGCTTCCCGAAAGGCCTCGCCCGGTTCATCACGCTCCGCGATCAAACCTGCCGCACCCCGTACTGCGATGCCCCGATCCGCCACATCGACCACATCGACCCCCACCACAACCACGGGCCGACCTCCGCGGCCAATGGCCAAGGGCTCTGCGAACACTGCAACTACGCCAAAGAAGCACCCGGGTGGCAGGTCGTGGCCGGAGTCGACGAGTTCGGCCGCCACACCACCGACCACATCACCCCCACCGGCGCCACCTACCGATCCACCGCGCCGCCACTGGCCGGCGGCCTGCGGATACTCACCCGCGAAATCCACGTCGTGATCAACAAACGCGCCGCTTAGCTTCCGTTCACTCACGGCGAACTCGGACACCCGGACGCGCAGGGAACAAACCTGGCCCCACCAAGGTTGAGCGCATCAGACTGAACTTTGGAGGTATTGATGCCTGAACAAATCGCAGTGCCCGTCCTGTTCTTGAGTGAGCCGATCGTGCTGCCCGGAATGGTGGTGCCCGTCGAACTCGACGACGCCGCCCGCGCGGCCGTCGACGCCGCTCAGGCCAGCGAATCGGGCAAGCTGCTGATCGCGCCCCGCCTGGACGACCGCTACCCCACACACGGGGTGATCGCGTCGATCGTGCAGGTCGGGCGCATGCCCGGCGGGGCAGAAGCCGCCGTCGTGCGCGGTGAACGCCGGGCACACATCGGCTCCGGAACCACCGGGCCGGGCGCGGCCCTGTGGGTCGAGGTGGAAGAAGCCGCCGAACCCGAATCGGTGACCGACGACACCAAGGCGCTGGCCGCCGAGTACAAGAAGCTGCTGCTGGCCATGCTGCAGCGGCGCGAGGCCTGGCAGATCGTCGACGTGGTCAACAAGATCACCGACCCGTCGGCCCTGGCCGACACGGCCGGCTACGCCTCGTACCTGACCGATGTGCAGAAACGTCAGCTCCTGGAGACCGAGGACGCGGCCGAGCGGCTGCGTGTGCTCATCGACTGGACCGGCGAGCACCTGGCCGAGGTCGAGGTCAACGACAAGATCGCCGAGGACGTCCGGTCCGGGATGGACAAGCAGCAGAAGGAATTCCTGCTGCGCCAGCAGCTGGCGGCCATCCGTAAGGAGCTGGGCGAAGGCGAACCCGAGGGCTCAGACGACTACCGGGCCCGCGTCGAGGCCGCCGACCTTCCGGAAAAGGTGCGGGAGGCGGCGCTGCGCGAGGTCGGCAAGCTGGAACGCTCCAGCGACCAGAGCCCCGAGGGCGGCTGGATCCGAACCTGGCTGGACACCGTGCTGGATCTGCCGTGGAACGAGCGCACCGAGGATTCGACCGACCTCAAGGGTGCCCGCGAGATCCTGGACGCCGACCACCACGGACTGGACGACGTCAAAGACCGCATCGTCGAATACCTGGCCGTCCGGGCCCGTCGGGCCCAGCGCGGCATGGCCGTCGTCGGCGGACGTGGTTCGGGTGCCGTGATGGTGCTGGCCGGTCCGCCCGGGGTCGGCAAGACCTCGCTGGGAGAGTCCGTGGCCCGCGCGCTGGGTCGCAAGTTCGTGCGCGTCGCCCTGGGCGGCGTCCGTGACGAGGCCGAGATCCGTGGCCACCGGCGCACCTACGTCGGGGCGCTACCCGGCCGCGTCGTTCGGGCCATCGGCGAAGCGGGCTCGATGAATCCTGTTGTGCTGCTGGACGAGATCGACAAGGTGGGCTCCGACTACCGAGGCGATCCGTCGGCCGCGCTGCTGGAGGTGCTCGACCCGGCGCAGAACCACACGTTCCGCGACCACTACCTGGAGCTGGATCTGGATCTGTCCGACGTGGTGTTCCTGGCGACAGCCAACGTCATCGAGAACATCCCGTCCGCGCTGCTGGACCGCATGGAGCTGATCCAGCTCGACGGCTACACCGAGGACGACAAGGTCGCCATCGCCCGTGACTACCTGCTCCCCCGGCAGGCCGAGCGGGCGGCGCTGACCGATGCCGAGGTGACGGTGACGGACGCGGCACTGCGCAAGATCGCCGCGGACTACACCCGCGAGCCGGGCGTCCGGCAGTTCGAGCGGTTGCTGGCCAAGGCGCTGCGCAAGGTGACCACGAAGTTGGACTCGACAGAATCCCCCATCACGATTGATGAGCCGAATCTGGTTGAGTACCTGGGCCGTCCGCGGTTCACGCCGGAATCCACCGAACGCACCGCGGTGCCGGGTGTGGCGACCGGTCTGGCCGTGACCGGCCTGGGCGGCGACGTGCTCTACATCGAGGCCAACTCGAACGAGGGCGAGTCCGGGTTGAAGCTGACCGGTCAGCTGGGCGACGTCATGAAGGAGTCGGCGCAGATCGCGCTGTCCTACGTGCGGGCCCACGCCGAACAGCTGGGCGTCGATCCCAAGGCACTGGACCGCCAGATCCACGTTCACGTGCCCGCGGGCGCGGTGCCCAAGGACGGGCCGTCGGCCGGCGTCACCATGGTGACCGCGCTGGTGTCGATGGCCACCGGGCGGCAGGTGCGCGGCGATGTCGGCATGACCGGTGAGGTCACGCTGAACGGCCGGGTGCTGCCCATCGGTGGCGTTAAGCAGAAGCTGCTGGCGGCGCAGCGGGCCGGGTTGAAGACCGTGTTCATCCCGGCGCGCAACGAGCCCGATCTGGATGAGGTTCCGGCCGAGGTGCTGGAGGCTTTGGAGGTCAAGCCGATGACCGACGTGGCCGACATCATCGCCCTGGCGCTGGAACCCGTCCGCGAGTCGACGTCGGCCGCCGCGTAAAGCAGCCGACGGCTTCCCGTCAAAACCGCCGTCCGCCGTTGTGACCGAAAGTCGCAACGGCGGACGGTTTATTTATTCGGTATTTGGGTCAATCTGGCGGCGATGGACGAAAGCGAGCTCGACCAGTGGGACCCCGCCGTCACCCGACAGATGAGGTCGTTGGCGGGACCAATCGCGAAGTGGTGGTTCCGCTCCGAGGTCCGCGGTCTGGAGAACATCCCGGGACACGGCGGTGCGCTCGTGGTCGCGAATCACTCCGGCGGCATGCTGACGCCCGACGTCCTGGTCTTCGCGCCGGAGTTCTACCGCCACTTCGGATACGACCGTCCGCTGTACACGCTCGCCCATTACGGCGTACTGCTCAGTCCGACCGGGGATCTGTTCCGGCGGCTCGGGGTGATCCACGCCAGCCGGGAGAACGCTGCGGCTGCCCTGCAGTCCCGCGCGGTGGTGCTGGTGTTTCCCGGCGGCGACTACGACGCCTACCGGCCCACCTCCGAGTCGAACACCATCGACTTCAACGGGCGAACCGGATACGTCCGCACCGCGCTCGCCGCCGGTGTCCCGATCGTGCCGACCGTCTCGATCGGCGCCCAGGAAAGCCAGCTGTTCCTGACCCGGGGCAACTGGCTGGCCAAGCGCCTCGGGCTGCCCCGCATCCGCCTGGACATCCTGCCGGTGAGCATCGGGCTTCCGTTCGGCCTCAGCGTCCTCGTGCCACCCAACCTGCCCCTGCCGACCAAGATCGTCACCGAGGTCGTGCCCCCGATCGACATCACAGCCCGCTTCGGCGCCGACCCTGATGTCGACGCCGTCGACGCGCACATCCGGGAAGTCATGCAGACGGCACTGAACCGGCTCGCCTCACAGCGCCGGTTCCCGATACTGGGCTAGCCGCCGAGGAAATGCCGGGCTGGCTGCAGCCGTCATCTCCTCGCCTGCAATCCTTCACGGTGTGACGTCAGATACATCCACGGACGAACGGCACCTTTCCCGTCAGCTGTCGAACCGGCACATCCAGCTGATCGCCATCGGTGGCGCGATCGGAACGGGCCTGTTCATGGGCTCCGGAAAAACCATCTCGCTGGCCGGCCCGTCGGTGCTCTTCGTCTACATGATCATCGGCTTCATGCTGTTCTTCGTCATGCGGGCCATGGGCGAACTGCTGCTGTCCAACCTGCATTACAAGTCGTTCGCCGATTTCGCCGCGGACCTGCTCGGCCCGTGGGCGGGGTTCTTCACCGGCTGGACGTACTGGTTCTGCTGGATCGTCACGGGCGTGGCCGACGTGGTGGTGATCGCCGGCTACGTGGCCTTCTGGTGGCCGGACCTGCCGCTGTGGATACCAGCGCTCGCCACGGTCGTGGTGCTCATCGGACTGAACCTTCCGACCGTGCGGGCGTTCGGTGAGACCGAGTTCTGGTTCGCCTTGATCAAGATCATCGCGATCGTGACGTTGATCGTGATCGGCCTGGTCATGATCTTCACTAGCTTCACCGCCCCCACCGGCGCCCAGGCGTCCTTCGCGAATCTGTGGAACGACGGCGGCTTCTTCCCCACCGGTCCAATGGGATTCGTGGCCGGATTCCAGATCGCGACCTTCGCGTTCGTCGGGATCGAACTGGTGGGCACCACCGCCGCCGAGGCCAAGGACCCCGAGCGCAACCTGCCCAAGGCGATCAACTCGATCCCGGTGCGCGTCATGCTCTTCTATGTCGCCGCGCTGACCATCATCATCGCGGTCACGCCGTGGCGCGAGATCGATCCCAAGCTCAGCCCTTTCGTCGCCATGTTCAGCCTCGCGGGCCTGGGGATCGCGGCGTCGGTGGTCAACTTCGTGGTGCTCACCTCGGCGACGTCGTCGGCCAACTCCGGTATCTACTCGACGTCCCGAATGGTCTACGGCCTGGCCGCCGAAGGTGACGCACCCGGACTGTTCGGTCGGCTGACCTCGCGACGCGTGCCCGCCAATGCGTTGTTCCTGTCCGGCGTGTTCCTGCTGTCGGGTGTGGTGATGGTGGCCGCCGGCGACTCGATCGTCGCCGCGTTCACGTTGGTCACGACGATCTCGTCGCTGTGCTTCATCTTCGTCTGGACGATCATCCTGGTGAGCTACCTCGTCTACCGGAAGCGTCGGCCGGAACTGCACGAGGCATCGAAGTTCAAGATGCCCGGCGGCGTCGTGATGTGTTACGTCGTCCTGGCCTTCTTCGCGTTCCTGCTGTGGGCGTTCACTCAGAAGGAAGACACCCTGCAGGCCGAACTGGTGACACCCGCGTGGTTCCTGGTTCTGGGTATCGCCTGGATGGTGTTGCGGCGTCGCCCAGGACATCTGGCCCGCGAAGCCAAGTTCCACGCCGACCTCGAGTCCGCCGAGTCGAAGGATTCCGACTGATCCTCGGTAGGGTTGCGCCATGGTGGACCTTCGTGATCTGAAGCGACGCGTCATCCACGGCGCCCAACGCCGCATCGTCAACCCGGTCGGGCGCCAACTCCCCCTGACCATGCTCGAGACCGTCGGCCGCAAAACCGGCCAACCGCGGCACACCGCCGTGGGCGGCCGGGTCATCGGAAAGTCCTTCTGGATGGTGTCCGAGCACGGCGACCGATCGCACTATGTGCTGAACATCAAGGCCGATCCTGCGGTACGCGTCCGGATCAACGGGACCTGGCGGACCGGAACGGCGCATCTGCTGCCCGACGACGACCCGGTGGCCCGGCTCAAAGAGCTACCGACGCTCAACAGCGCGGTGGTCCGCACCGTGGGCAGCGACCTGCTCACCGTTCGCATCGATCTCGACTGACATGGCCTTCGACCCCGACCTGGCCAACCGCATCCGCGAGCTGACCGCCTCCGAGGGCGGTCTCGACGAGAAGCGCATGTTCGGGGGGTTGGCGTTCCTGGTCAACGGCAACATGGCGGTGGCCGCGACCCGGGAAGGCGGCCTGATGGTGCGGGTCGCGCGGGACGACGGCGAGAAACTGCTGCAACGCGAGCACGTCGAGCCCATGGTGATGGGTGGCCGGGAGATGCGCGGCTGGCTGCGGGTCGCCGGCCCCGGCGTGAAGACCAAGCGGCAGCTCCAATCGTGGGTCGCCCGGGGTATCGACTACGCCAAGAGCCTGCCGCCCAAGTAGTTTTCGGGACGCCGACCAGAATCGCCATTAACATAGAGCCCGCCTGACAACGACGGGGGCGCACTTCTCATGTTGACCGCAGTACGCAAGATTCTCGGCTTTCAAATGACCATCGCCGAGTGGATCGGGACCGCCATCATCCTCGCGGTCCCCTATCTGCTCATCGGCCTGATCTGGTCGCTCACCCACACCAGCCACCTGGCCGGCATGCACGGGGCCGACGCCGTGGTGTCCTTTCTGGGCTCCATCGTGTCCTGGCCGGTGCTGCTGTTCACCAACGTGTGCATGGCCTGACGGGGAGAGTGCGCATGACCTCCACCTCTGCGAACCGGATCTCGATCACCCGGCGAACGTCGCGCTGGTCCGACGACGACGTCACCATCGCCGATGCGATGGACCTCTGGGGCTTCGCCGCAGGCGCGGCCAACGTGATCATGCAACTGTCCGCGCCCGGCGTCGGCTACGGCGTCGTGGAGAGCACCGTGGATTCGGGCAATCTGCTCAAACATCCGTGGAAACGGGCCCGCACCACCCTGAGCTATCTGGCGGTGGCCATCCTGGGCAACGCCGAGGACCGGGCGGCGTTCCGCGATGCCGTCGACACCGCGCACCGGCAGGTCCGTTCCGGGCCGGCAAGCCCAGTGCAGTACAACGCCTTCGACCGTGACCTGCAGATGTGGGTGGCAGCCTGCCTGTTCGTCGGGCTCGAGGATGTCTACCAACTGCTGCGTGGCGAGATGACCGAAGCGCAGGCCGAGCAGTTCTACCACTCCGCCGCCACACTGGGCACCACCCTGCAGGTCGACGAGCAGCAGTGGCCGCCGACACGGGCCGATTTCGACACCTACTGGGATACCGCCTGCGCGCAGGTGCAGATGGACGATGTGGTCCGGCAATACCTGCATGACCTCGTGGATCTGCGGATGATAAACCCGTTGCTGCGCATACCGTTCCGGCCGCTGCTGAAGTTCCTGACCGCCGGATTTCTCGCGCCGGTGTTCCGGGACGCCGTCGGCTTCGGTTGGGGCCGCGGACGGCAACGGTTGTTCGAATGGCTGTTTCTGGCCGTGGCGTTCGGCAATCGGTTCCTGCCCGTGTTCATCCGGCAGGGCGGCAGCTATCTGCTGCTCGCCGATGTGCGCCGGCGGGTGGCGGCCGACAAGGCGCTGATCTGATGCACCGGATTCACCGGATCCTGGGCCACAAGCTCAGCGTCGAACAGGTGCTGGAGACCTTGATGTGGCTGGCCCTGCCCTACCTGGTGATCGGGCTGGTCTGGACGTTCTTCCATCCAGAACAGGTGCAGCTGATCGAGTCGAGTCTGCTGACCAGATTCCCGGCCGGGGCCGACCTGGTGGCCTTCGGCCAGGTGACACTGCTCTGGCCGGTGCTGTTATTGGGCGCCGACGTGTGCGTCGCGATGTGAGCGCAGCAGTCGCGCGCCCACGGCAGCGATGAACAGCCACAGCATTGCTCCGACAACCCAGACCGGCACGTAGTTGAACGTCTCGGGGTGCGCGGCGGCGCCGGCGCCCATGTAGGCGAGGACCGCCAGGATCGCGACCCCGGTCGCCGCCGACACCACCGCCCACACCCGATCGCCGATGCTCGCGAAATACCTTGCCAACACGAAACATCCGCACGTCATGGCCAGGAAGCCCAGCCCGCCGGCCACGCCGTGGATCTTTGCCGAGGTGCTCATCACATCGACCCCGGGATAGCCTTGCGGCGCGTCCGGCGGAAACCCGAACGCCGGATCAGTGGGGTTCAACCCCGCCACTACACCGGCAAAAAGTCCGTAGAGCATCACGCATACCGCCGCGACCCGGCCAGACAGCACACCCGGGGAGGCGCGCCAGATCCCCGCTCCGAAGGCCATCAGCAGCAGGCCGGAGACGATGAAGTTCGTCGTTTGAACCCAACCCCAATCACCCAGGGCCAGAGTAGAATTGGCGTGCCGCGTCAGATCGAAGCCGGGACGGGTGAACGCCACGATGAGCGACACCGTCGAGATCAGCAATCCAGCGGCCACTCCGGCGGCGAGCAACGACGTGGTGAATCGGGGCGCCGCCGGGCGCGCGTCGGGAGTCACGGAAAGTCGACGCTACCGTTCCGGCCTCGACGACAGTTGGCTAGGGTCTTGCGTCGTGAAGGCTTGCCTCGTCCGCTGTGCAATCTTTGGAGTCGCCGCCGCCGCGCTCACCGGATGCACGTCGGGAACCGTCGTAAACACCGACGATGCCGCCGCGCCCCCACCGGCCAGCACCACCGCATCACCGCCACAGTTCGGCACCGCAAACCTGGCCAACGCCGCCGAGTACGCCATCGAGGTCAACGGCCGCAAGGGCTATTACTTCAGCACCCCGAGCGGGCGCTGGCAGTGCGCGATCCTGCCCCGCGACCGCGCCGGGTGCCAACCGGCCGGTGGCACCTCGACGATGAGCGTGACGGGTGCCCCCGACACGGTGCCCGATGCCACGGGCGCTACCGCGGCACCGAATGCCCTTGTCCTCGACCGGGACACCGACGCGCATTTCGCCAACCTCGCGCAGCCCGATTTCGCGCAGTCGGCCGCGGTCGTACTGCCGTTCGGCAAGGTGCTCGCGGTGGCGGGATTTCGCTGCAACGTCCAGGAGCAGTCCGGGGTGTCCTGCGTGCGGGAAGTGACAGGCCGAGGTTTCACGTTCTCTGCCGAGGGCTACACCCTGCACTACACAGACGTCCCCTAGAGATGACAGATGATCAGGATCGGCACCTCTGGCTGGTCGTACGACCACTGGAACGGGGTGCTCTATCCACGCGGCACCCCGGCCAAGTCCCGGCTCGCCCACTACGTTGACGAGTTCGACACCGTCGAACTCAACGGCAGCTTCTACCGCTGGCCCGCGGATGCGACGTTCACCGGGTGGCGCGACCAGATGCCCGAAGGTTTCACCATGTCGGTCAAGGCGCAGCGCGGCCTGACGCATTACCGGAGACTGCGGTCGCCCGAGAGCTGGACGCCGCGGTTCGAGAAGTACTGGCAGCTGCTCGAACCGCACAACGAAGCACTGCTGGTCCAGCTTCATCCGGCGATTGAGCGGGACGACGAGCTACTCAGCGGTTTCCTTGCCCAACTCCCGCGCCCGATCCGGGTGGCGATGGAGTTGCGGCATCCCTCCTGGCACGAGCCTGCGGTGTATGGGCTGTTGGAGAAATACGGCGCCGCGTATGTCGTGATGAGCGGTCCCGGCTTGACCTGCCGGGCCGTGACCACCAGCGACCTGGTGTACGTCCGCATGCACGGCCCGGCAGACGACGGCCTGTACGCCGGCTGCTACTCCGACGACCAGCTGTCGGAGTGGGCCCAACAGATCCAGCAATGGGACCGCGACGACCACCGCGTCGTCGTGTATTTCAACAACGATCTCGGTGGCCACGCGGTGCGCAACGCCCGAAAGCTGAGGCTGCTGGTCGCCGGCGAGTAGGCTGGACCGATATGACAACGTCGTCCACAATTGCGATCGTCGGCGGTGGCCTGGCCGGAGCCAAGGCCGCTGAAGCACTGCGGGACAACGACTTTGATGGTCATGTTGTGCTGTTCGCCGCTGAGGACCACCTGCCCTACGAGCGTCCGCCGCTGTCCAAGGAGTACCTGGCCGGCAAGAAGACGCTCGACGATTTCACCGCCGATCCGGCGGCGTGGTACCGCGACCACAACGTCGAACTACGGCTGGGAACCGAGGTCGCCGCCGTCAACGCGGCCGAGCACACGCTTGCACTACCTGACGGCACCACCGTCGGCTACGACAAGCTGCTGCTGGCCACCGGGTCCGCCTCACGGCGACCACCGATCCCCGGAGCCGACGCCGCGGGCGTGCACTATCTGCGCACCATCGACGACGCCGCAGCCCTGAGCGCGGCCCTGACCCCGGGTTCGTCCCTGGCCATCGTGGGGGCCGGATGGATCGGACTGGAGGTCGCCGCCAGTGCGCGCGGCCGCGACGTGAAGGTCACCGTGGTCGAGGCCGCACACCTGCCGCTGCTGGCGGCGCTGGGCGCCGAGGCCGGTGAGGTGTTCGCGAAACTGCACCGTGAACACGGAGTCGACCTACGCCTGGACCAATCGGTGCAGGAGATCACCACGGACAACGGCACCGCCACGGGACTGCGGCTCGGGGACGGCTCGACCGTCGCCGCGGACGCGGTCCTGATCGCCGTCGGCGCGGCACCCAACATCGCACTGGCCGAACAAGCGGGGCTGGCCATCGCCGACGGCGGGGTGCTCGTCGACGCGTCGCTGCGCAGCAGCGATCCCGACATCTACGCCGTCGGCGACATCGCGGCCGCGCAACATCCGTTCTTCGGGGTGCGAATCCGTACCGAGCACTGGGCAAACGCGCTCAAGCAACCCGCGGTGGCTGCCGCGGGGATGCTGGGCAAAAGCGCCGAATACGACGAACTGCCCTATTTCTTCACCGATCAGTACGACCTCGGCATGGAATATGTCGGCCATGCACCCGAATATCAGCGCGTCGTTTTCCGCGGCGACGTTGCTGGGCGCGAATTCGTGGCTTTCTGGCTCGACGCCGACAACCATGTTCTGGCGGGGATGAACGTCAACGTGTGGGATGTCCTTGACGACGTCAAGGCGCTGATCCGATCGGCCGAGCCGGTCGATCCCGACCGCATCGCCGACCCGGCGCAGCCGCTGTCGATCCGGTAGCTGCGGGCACTTCGCCCACTGGGTGGGCGAAAGCCCTGCGGCGCAACAAGTTTCTCGCGCGGTCAGGGGTACGCGCTAACGTGCATGGAACACGTGCCCGGCATCAACCCGTCCGCGTGCAAAAAGCGACGACGGCAGGAAGGTGAGCAACCGGTGAATGTCACGCCCGACGACCTGACCGGCACCGAGCAGGCGGTCCTGCTGGTACTGATGGCCGAGTCCCGTCCGGTGGCCAACGCCGAGCTGGAGCGGCTCGGGCCCAAACTCGACAAACCGAAACGCGACCGGCTCAACCGGTTGGGCCTGATCGAGTCCACCGGAGCCCGGCCGCTCGTCCATGAGCTGACCGACACCGGATGGGCGCTGTGCCGATCCCTGTTCGGCACCGACGCGCCGGCCAGGTCCACCGGACAGGGCAAGGCCCTGTACACGCTTCTTGGTGCGCTGCACCGCTACTTCGAACACGCCGACCTCGTTCCCGCCGACGTGTTCCTGCCTGCCGAGGTGCCCGCCACGGCAGCCGCGCCTGCGCCCGCGGCCGGTCCCGAAATCCAGCTGCGTACCGCCTATGCCGGGCTGACCACCCGGCCCGGCGGCTGGGTGAGTCTGCTGCGGCTCCGTCAGGCCGTGCCCGGGCTGCCCCGACCCACCGTCGACGCCGCGCTGATCAGCCTCTACCAGCAGCCTGGCGTCAGCCTGATCCCCGAGGAGAACCAGAAGGTGCTCACCCCCGCCGACCGCGAAGCCGCGGTGGAGATAGGCAACCAGGACAAACACCTGATCGCGATCGAGTCCTGATGGAGTTACAGCATCGCGAAGCGCTCAGCGCGCTTCGCCTGACCTGGGCACCGACCGCCGACGATCTGTGGCATTCGCAGGGCGCGCTCCACGTGCGCGGGCTGCACGACCGGCCGATGGCCGACGTGATGGCCGCCTTCGGCGATGCCGAACGCGAAACCGACTCCAGCCCGCTGGGTGTGGTGGTGCGGGGCCCGGCCGGATCCGGCAAGACCCATCTTCTCGGCCAGGTGCGCGAACAGGTGCAAACCGGCGGCGGCTTCTTCTTCCTGGTCGAACTGCTGGATGCCGCCAGCTTCTGGCAGTCCGCCCGCTCAGGGATCCTGGAGAGCCTTGGCCGGCCGGGCAGCGAGCGCGAGACCCAACTCAAAGACCTGCTGTGGGAGCTGTCTTCGGTGGCCCACATCTCCCGGGCCAGCCGGCGGGCCGTGATCGGCGACGACGACCTGACGCCCGAGATCCTGAACGACTTCGTCAACGCGCTGCACAAGGTCCACCGCCACACTGTCAAACGCGCCCACCACACCCTGCGCGCCCTCGTGCTGCTCGGTGCCGGTGACCTCGAGCTGCAGGACATCGGCGAGGCCTTCCTGACCGGCAGCGGCGAAAGGGAGTCCTGGGGGCTGCCCGCACCGACGCTCACCGCGCAGGAATCGGTCCGCGACATCTCACGGCTGATCGCCCTGGCCGGGCCGTCGGTCCTGGCGCTCGACCAGATCGACACGCTGCTGGCCCAGTCCACCGAGCGCACCGACACTGCCGACGCGGGCCCCGACAGAACTGCGGGCAACACCGATCTCGAGCACATCGCACACGGCCTCATGTCGATCCGGCAGACCATGCGTCGCACCGTCGGCGTGGTGGCCTGCCTACCGGCTGCGTGGGAAGCCATCCAGGATCGCGCCACTGCCACCGTTCAGGACAGGTTCCGCACCACCGCGCTGCTGCAGGGGCTGCCAACACCAGACGTCGGTCGCGCCATCCTGGAACGCCGGTTCACCGCCAGCTACGCCTCGATCGGGTTCACCGCGCCCTACCCGAGTTGGCCGATCCTGCCGGCAGCATTCGACGAAGCCACCCAGTACACGCCGCGTCAACTGCTCAAACGTGCCGACACGCATGTCCGCCGGTGCCTGGACCGCGACACGATCGAGGAGCTCTCCAGTCTCACCGCTGAGGCTGCCGGCACGCCCGAAACCGGCTCGGGCGGCGCTGCCCAGGGCGACACCGGCGAACTGGACCGCCGCTTCGCCGACTACCGGCGCCGCGCCGTGACGGTCGCTGCGCTCGACCCCGACGGCGAGGACACCACCATGCCCGGCCTGCTGTCGGCGGCGCTCGACGCCTGGATCACCGAACTCGGTGAGGCCGGGCAGGCGTTCCGTCCCGACCCGCTCCCGGGTCAACGGGTGGTGCTGCACGGGCGGCTTCGCCAGACTCTCGACGCGACCACCGACGACGAACGGCACTGGGCATTCCGCGCCATCTCGTCCGGCAACGCTGTCGCGGTGCAGAACAGGATCCGGAAAGCTTGGGAGGCAACCGGTTTCAATCCAGACCGGCGCCAGCTGTTCCTGCTGCGCAACACCGCGTGGCCCAAGGGCGCCAAAACCACGGTGATGATCGCCGAGTTCGAGGCGGCCGGTGGACGGGTGCTGCCCATGAGCGAGGACGACGTGCGCACCATGACCGCGCTGCGTGACCTCATCGACGACAACCACCCCGACCTACCCGATTGGCTGCGCCGCCGCCGTCCGGCCCACGGGATCGGCTGGCTGCGGGCCGCCCTCGGAGACATCGCGGGTGATCCTCCGCCACCGGCCCAGATCGATGTGGACGCCGAGCTCGCGACCGGACCCATACGTGTGCAGCCGCCCGCGCCGGCGATCGAACACTCGCCTACCGCGGTGACCCTCGGCCTGGACAGCCCAGGCGGGTGTCCGGTGTCGGTCGACCTGGCCGCGCTGCGCAAGCACACCGCCATCTTCGCGGGCTCCGGGTCGGGGAAGACCGTGCTGATCCGCCGGCTGGTCGAGGAGTGCGCGCTGCGGGGCGTCTCGTCGATCGTGCTCGACCCCAACAACGACCTGTCCCGGCTGGGTGCCCGCTGGCCCGAGAACCCGCCGGGGTGGACGCCGGCGGACGACGAGCGCGCCGACGCGTATTTCGACAATGCCGAGGTCGTGGTGTGGACTCCGCGCCGCTCGACGGGACGCCCGTTGTCGTTCCAGCCGCTACCGGACTTCGCCAGTGTCATCGACGACGACGACGAGTTCGCCGACGCCGTCGAATCTGCCGTCGCCGCCCTCGAACCCCGCGCCCTGATCGTCGGGAGCACGGCCAAGGCCGAGCGGTCCCGCGCGGTGCTGCGGGAGGCGCTGCGCTACTACGGGGCGAGGCCCTCGACCAGCCTGGACGGCTTCATCGACCTGCTCGCCGACCTGCCCACCGAGGTCAGCGCCCTGGGCGGGGCGAACAAGCTGGCCGCCGAGTTGGCCCAGAACCTGCGCGCGGCGACGGTCAACGATCCGTTGTTCGGCGGCGCCGGCGCCACAGCCGACCCGGGGGTGTTGTTGACACCGTCGCCGGGCTACCGGGCTCGGGTGTCGGTCATCAACATGGCCGGCCTGACCAGCGACCAGCAACGCGAAGGATTCGTCAACCAGTTGCAGATGGCGCTGTTCGCCTGGATCAAACGCAACCCGGCCGGTGACCGGCCGTTGGGCGGATTGCTGGTGATGGACGAGGCGCAGAACTTCGCCCCGTCCAGCCATACGACCGCGGCGACACACAGCACCCTGGCGCTGTCGTCGCAGGCCCGGAAGTACGGGCTCGGGTTGGTGTTCGCCACGCAATCCCCGCGCGGTCTGCACAACCACATCCCTGGCAATGCGACCACGCAGTTCTATGGTCTGCTGAACTCCCCCGCCCAGATCGCGGTGGCCCGGGAGATGGCCCGGGTGAAGGGCGGCCACGTGCCCGACATCAGCAAGCTGCGTTCAGGCCAGTTCTATCTGGCGTTGGAAGGCAATGCCTTTCACAAGATCCAGACTCCCTGGTGCCTGTCCTACCACCCGCCCAGCCCACCGACCACCGACGAGGTGCTGGCGCTGGCCGCTCAGAGCAGGGTCGCGCTGCCGTCGGCGTGAACCCGCACCGTCGCCCCGGCGATGTCGGATGTCATGGTCGCCGCTGCCTGTGACTCGTCGACGATCCGGGCCAGCGTACGTCCGTCATCGGGGGTACGCACCGCCAGGAAGGCGCGCTCCGCGGTGCCGTCGCGACCGACCGGCGTGGTCCACGATTCCACCGTGCCGGTGCCCGTGAACTCCACCTGCAGTGCCCGGGTGGGCTCGGCGTCGACCTCGGACTGCACGTCCTGCCAACGGAATTCATGAGTCGGTGGCTCTGTGCCGTACACCCCGAAACTGTGTTTGGTGAGGTAGCCACCATTGGCGGTGATCAGCCCCCGGGCCCCGGGATTCGCCACGAGTTTCTCGGCCATCGTGGCGATCGAATGGGACACGTAGTTGTTCCACGGCCCACCGGCGAAAGTCAGCCCGCCGGTGACCGTCAGCGGCCGGGCCGGATCGGCCAGCGGCAGACCGATTTCGGCCGCCGCCACCTGCACCGCCGACGGGAAGCAGGAGTACACGTCGACGAAGTCGACCTCGTCGACGCCCACTCCGGCCAGTTCGAGAACGCGCCGTCCGGCGATCCGGATCGCCGGCGACTTGTAGAGCTCGGCCCGCTCGCCGATCGCGTAGGTATCGTGCGAATCCGTTCCGGCATATGGGAAAACCCAACGGTCGGTGGGGATCTGAAGATACGTTGCCTTCTCGACGGTAGTCAGGATCAGCACCGCACCCTGGTTGACCATGTTGTTCGAGTTCATCAACTTGGTGTAGGGCCAGCTGATCATCCGGTTGTCCGGGCCCGGCTGCCAGATCTGCTCGGCAGGCACCGTCTCCCGGCTCCAGGCGTGCGGGTTGTCGGCCGCCACCGCACTGAACCGAGACCACAACTCGCCGATCCGCCTGCGGTGCTCATCGCTGGTCTCACCGGCCGCGATCCGCAGTGCCTGCTCGAACATCGGATACACGTAGGCCGGACGGTCCAGATTGATCCGGAGCTCGGCCTCACCGGCCATCGACACGCCCTCGTGCGCACCCGGCGCCTCCGGCACCGATTCGTCCTGACGGGTCCAGTCCGGCTTGGTCCCGAGTTTGCGCAGCCGGCTTCGGGTGCGCCAGGTCTCGGCTCCCGCGATCAACACCACCTCGGCCCGTCCGCCCTGCAGGTCCAGACAGGCCTCGTTCACCAACGACTGCGGGACGTTGCCGCCCACCCCCGTATAGCGTGTCGCCGCCTTGCCGGCCCGGATGCGTTGCGCCAACAGCAAACCCGGATCCCGGTAGTGCCAGGACAGCAGGTTCACGATCCGCACCGAGTCGACAACCTCCAGCACCC
Organism: Mycobacterium shunyiense; assembly: GCF_058270035.1. NCBI lineage: Bacteria > Bacillati > Actinomycetota > Actinomycetes > Mycobacteriales > Mycobacteriaceae > Mycobacterium > Mycobacterium shunyiense. The sequence goes on from NZ_JBZDPT010000047.1 coordinate 767,594, forward strand.
GCGGATCTGCGGCCTCCCGGGCGGCCGCGACCATCAGATCGACCGGCTCGACATCCGGATTCTCCGCCCGGTGGTTGACCTGGCCGTAACCGACGAGGACCGGAGTGCGTGGGTCGACCGTGCTGCGGACGGGCATGCTGTCGAACCTAACCGACGCGAACGCGACTGCGTCGACGGTGCGCTTCGCGCGGCGTTGGTTGAGCGGTACGAATTCGGGTACCCGGAACGCGCGCACCATTCACCGACAACCGCCACTATGGGGACATGAGCGACGCGACTGGATCACCGGCACTCACCGACACAGAACTCGAGCAGCTCAACGCTTACTGGCGGGCGGCGAACTACCTGTCCGTCGGCCAGATCTACCTCCTGGACAACCCGCTGCTCGACGAACCGTTGGCCGCCGAACACGTCAAGCCGCGACTGCTGGGCCACTGGGGCACCACCCCGGGGCTGAACCTGCTGTACGCCCATCTCAATCGGATCATCCGGGAACGCGACGCGAACATCATCTACGTCACCGGACCCGGTCACGGTGGCCCGGGGCTGGTGGCCAACGCCTACCTGGAAGGCACCTACAGCGAGTTCTACTCCGCCATCGGGCAGAACACCGACGGACTGCGGAAACTGTTCCGCCAGTTCTCGTTTCCCGGTGGGATACCGAGTCACGTGGCCGCGGAGACACCCGGCTCCATCCACGAGGGTGGCGAACTCGGATACGCCCTGGTGCACGCCTATGGGGCCGCGTTCGACAATCCGGACCTCGTGGTGGCCTGCGTAATCGGCGACGGCGAAGCCGAGACCGGACCGCTGGCTGCCAGCTGGCATTCGAACAAGTTCCTCAACCCGGTCGTCGACGGCGCGGTGTTGCCCATCCTGCATCTCAACGGCTACAAGATCGCCAACCCCACAGTGCTGTCCCGGATTCCGCAAGAGGAACTCGAATCACTGTTGTACGGCTACGGCTACCGGCCCATCACCGTCGCCGGGGACGACCCGGCCAACGTGCACCAGCAGCTGGCCGCGGCCATGGACGAGGCGTTCGATCAGATCGCCGCGATCCAACGTGCGGCCCGTCTCGACGGGGAGGCGGGCCGTCCACTGTGGCCGATGATCATCCTGCGCACCCCCAAAGGCTGGACGGGTCCGCATGAGGTGGACGGCAAACTGGTCGAGGGCACCTGGCGCTCGCATCAGGTGCCGTTGTCGGAAACACGGACCAACCCGTCGCACATGGCTCAGCTCGAGACATGGCTGCGCAGCTACCGACCCGACGAACTGTTCGACGCCGACGGCGCGCTGCGGCTCGATCTCCGGGCCCTCGCCCCGTCGGGCACCCGGCGGATGAGCGCCAACCCGCACGCCAACGGCGGCCTGCTGCTGCGTGACCTCGACCTGCCCGACTTCGCCGACTACGCGGTCACCGTGGAGAGCCCCGCCACGGGCACCGCGGAGGCCACCCGCGTGCTCGGCACATTCCTGCGGGATGTCATCGCGAACAATCCGGACCGCTTCCGGCTGATGGGTCCCGACGAGACCGCCTCCAACCGCCTGGCCGCCGTGTTCGAGAAGACCGACAAGACATGGCAGGCCGAGACACTGCCCGTCGACGAGAACCTGGCCCCCGACGGCCGGGTGATGGAGGTGCTGTCCGAACACCTCTGCCAGGGCTGGCTGGAGGGCTACCTCCTCACCGGACGGCACGGGCTGTTCAACTGCTACGAGGCCTTCGTCCACATCGTCGACTCGATGATGAACCAGCACGCCAAATGGCTGTTCAGCAGCTCGCACCTGACGTGGCGCCGGCCGATCGCGTCACTCAACTACCTGCTGACCTCGCACGTCTGGCGTCAAGACCACAACGGCGCGTCGCATCAGGATCCTGGCTTCATCGACCACGTCGCCAACAAGCGCCCCGAGGTGGTGCGGGTGTACCTGCCGCCGGACGCCAACACGCTGCTGTCGGTGGCCGACCACTGCCTGCGCAGCCGCCAGTACGTGAACGTGATCGTGGCGGGCAAACAACCGGCCCTGACGTATCTGACGATGGACGAGGCCATCGCACACTGCACCCGCGGGTTGGGGATCTGGGAGTGGGCCAGCAACACCACCGGCGAACCCGACGTCGTGCTCGCCTGCGCCGGTGACATCCCGACCCTGGAGACGCTGGCGGCGGCCGACATCCTGCGTCGCCGGCTCCCCGAGGTGAAAGTCCGGGTGGTCAACGTCGTCGACATCATGCGCCTGCAACCCGAGTCCGAGCACCCGCACGGCCTTTCCGAAAGCGAATTCGATTCGATCTTCACCACGGACAAACCGGTCATCTTCGCCTATCACGGCTACCCGTGGCTGATCCACCGGCTGGCCTACCGCCACACCAACCACGACCAGCTGCACGTGCGCGGGTTCAAAGAGCGGGGCACGACGACCACACCGTTCGACATGGTGATGCTGAACGACCTCGACCGCTTCCATCTGGTCATGGATGTGATCGACCGGGTCGACGGGCTGGCGGTCAGGGCCGCCGGCCTGCGCCAGGAGATGGTCGACGCCCGGCTGGCGGCCCGCAGCTACACGCGCGAGCACGGCGAGGACGATCCGGCGATCTCGGACTGGACCTGGACTGCGGGGTGATCACCCGTTGTGACCTGGGTAATTGCGCCGCACCGGTACGATTGCGACGTTATGTCTGATCAGAGCGCCGTGGCCGCGCACCCACATCCGCTGGTGGCCCAGCTCTCTGCGTTGCATCACTTCCGCATCTATGCCGACATCGGCATCGTCGTCGTCATCCTCACGGTGACCAACCTGATCGCGCACTTCACCACCCCGTGGGCCAGCATCGCCACGGTTCCGGCCGCCGCGGTCGGCCTGTTGATCCTGGTGCGCGCCCGAGGCCTGGGCTGGGCCGAACTAGGGCTCGGCCGCGAGCACTGGCGCGCGGGTGTGGGCTATGCGCTGGGCGCCGTCGCACTCGTGGTGTCGGTGATCGCAATCGGGGCGGCGCTGCCGTGGACCCGACCGATGTTCATGAACGACAACTACGCCACCGTCTCCGGCGCGCTTCTGGCGTCGATGGTGATCATCCCGCTGCAGACCGTGATCCCCGAGGAACTGGCGTTCCGCGGTGTCCTGCACGGAGCCCTCAACCGGGCCTGGGGTTTTCGCGGCGTGGCCGCGGGCGGTTCGCTGTTGTTCGGTCTGTGGCACATCGCCAGTTCGCTCGGGCTGACGAGCGAGAACGTCGGCTTCACCCGACTGTTCGGCGGCGGCGTGTTCGGCATGATCGCCGGTGTCGTACTCGCCGTGATCGCCACCGGCGTCGCCGGCTTCGTGTTCACCTGGCTGCGCCGGCGCAGCGGCAGCCTGATCGCGCCGATCGCCCTGCACTGGTCGCTCAACGGCGTCGGTGCAATGGCCGCCGCCCTCGTGTGGCACCTGTCGACCTAACTGCCTGCGCGTCTGCGCGCTCTGAACTCCCGGTTCTTCAGCATGTTCCCGCAGCTGGACATGTCGCACCAGGTACCGCCGTGGTTGCGGGACCGGTCATAGAACGCCCACGTGCATTCGTCGTTCGCACATGCCTTCAGGCGGGCCCAGGTACCGTCCCGCTGCGCGTCGCGCATCACCAGCAGCAGCTCGAGCAGGCGCTCACCCACATTCTCGCCTGCGGCTGACAACTCCACTTGCCCGTCGGGGGCCAGCTCGACCTTTGCGGTCGAGGTATCGGTGAGTGCCTTCAGTATCGCGAGGTGATCGGCCTGCGGTGCCGGGCCGCCGCTGTGGTGGATCAGCAGCGCACGCAGCGCCTCGCGCACCTTTCGCACCAGGTCGAGTTCGGCTTCCGTCGGGCTGGCACCGGCAGCGAGCAACCCGTTGGCGACCAGCCACGGTGTTGCGTCGTCGGGATGGGCGAGGCGATCTGTTCCGGCAGGCAGTTCGATCGTGTTGACCAAGGCCTGGATCCGGGCCAGCGGCCCGGGCGCGGGTTTGGTCTCGGTGTCGCCGGTCCACCTCGTCGTCATGACACCAGCGTACCGCCGTGACCGCTAAATTGGTTTGACTAGTCACTCGTGACCGGCGTACGGTCTTAGATAGTCATGATTAACGGACTCGGACACCACGGAAACTACGAGGTATCGCCATGAACGACAACCGAATTTCTGCGACACCGGCGCTCACACCCCGTCGTGCACCCGTCCCCCGCCGCCCGTCCATCCGGGCCCGCCTCACCGCACGGATCCGATCCGGCCGCCTCGACGCCATGCTGGCCGTGGGCACCCCGACACCTCCGGGAAGCGCCATCGCGGCCCGCGCCGCACGACTCACGTCGATCACCGAGCGTGTTGCCATCGCTCGGGTGTTACGCCGCTGTGTACACGAAGGCGCCAACGACACCATCGTCTGGTCGTCACGAATACCGTTGCACCGAAAGAACATTGCTGCAGCCGAGACGACGATCGACGCCATCACCCTTCGGCTGCATTCGCCACTGCCGGTCAATGCGCGCGGGATGGCCCGACTCAACAGGGTGATCAACGACGGGCTCGGCCCTCTGTACGCCTACGGCCACGGCGATCTCGACGGTCGGCTGGGCGCCGCGCTCGCAGCGCTCTGAAGGTCTCCGCTACCCGCGGAGCACCGCCGCGCCCGCGATGCGGCCGGCACTCAGGTCGGCCAGCGCCTCATCGGCGCGATCCAGGGCGTACTCGGGTGTACTGACCGCCATCCGGTGCGCACCGGCGAACGCCAGGAAATCGCGGGCGTCGGCGCGGGTATTGGCGGTCACCGAGCGGATCTCCCGCTCCTGGAACAGGTGCCGTTGATAGTTCAAGGCCGGGATGTCGGTGAGGTGGATGCCCGCGATCGCCAGGACGCCGCCACGATCCAGGGCCGCCAGCGCAGGCAACACCAGATCCCCGACCGGGGCGAAGAGGATTGCGGCATCCAACGGCTCTGGCGGCATGTCGGCGCTGCCCTGCACCGACGACGCGCCCAGCGCCAGGGCGAGTTCGCGGGCCCGCTCGCCACGGGTCATCACATGCACGCGGGCACCCTGCGCCAACGCCACCTGCGCCGTCAGGTGCGCGCTGCCGCCGAAACCGTAGAGCCCCAACCGCCCAGCCGACGGTAGGTCGGTGCGCAGCAGGGCGCGATAGCCGATGATGCCGGCGCACAGCAGCGGCGCCAGCTCGACGTCGGAGTATCCGGTCGGTAACCGCAAGGCGAATGCCGCCGGGACGGTGGTGAAGTCGGCGTAACCGCCGTCGGCATCCCAGCCGGTGTAAAGCGAAGACGGACAGAGATTCTCCCGTCCGCGCAGGCAGTAGACACACTGCCCGCAGGTGTGCCGCAGCCACGCCACACCAACCCGATCACCGACGGCGAACCCGCCACCCGCATCGGCACCGACCGCGACGACCTCTCCGACGACCTCATGCCCGGGGATCACCCGTGGCCGATGCACGGCCAAATCCCCTTCGGCCACATGCAGATCGGTACGACACACCCCGCAGGCCAGGACCTTGACGAGCAGTTCGTCAGGCCCGGGCTGCGGGGTGGACACGGTAACCCGTTGCAGCGGATGGGAACTCATCGGACCGGGGACCACGACCTGCCAGGCCGTCATGGTCCCCGTGTCCATCATCGACGCCGGATCAGTTGCCTCTGCGCACCAGTCCGACGAGCCAGAGCAGGATCACCGACCCGAGGATGGCGGTGAAGAGGGTGAACCACCAGCCGCCGCCTCCTGTGTTGAGGAAGAAGCTGAGCAGGAATCCACCGATGAGCGCACCGATCACGCCGATGACGATGTTCATCAGAATGCCGGAGCCACCGCCCTTGACGATCTTGCCGGCGATCCAGCCGGCGATCGCACCGATGATGATGTAGCCGATCCAGCCGACGCTGGTCAGCGTGGAGGAACGAGCCAGGATTTCGGTTGCTGCCATTACATCCATTACAGGTCTCCTACCTGTCACTGGCTATGCCCAGCGGGCTCGCTGAGCCACACCCCAGATGTACCTCCCGAACGTAACAATTCGGTTGGCCAAATGGGAACGATCAGCGCTCGCCTGCGAGATTCTGGCGTTCCGCGTACCCCGGCGTCAGGCCGGGGGCTGCATCTCCGGCGGAGCGTTGGTGACCGGGACCGGCACGCCGACACCCGGGTGCGCCGGGTCGGCCGGCGGTGGCGGCGCGTTGGGGTCGGGAGCGGCCGACGCCGGCGGCGTCCACGGCCGGATCGAGTTGGCCAGGGTCGCGGCCGCCGCCTTGTCCACCGGATGGCTCGCCGAACCCAGCCAGACCACAAACCAGCGTTCCGGAGCCCGCTGTCCGCGCGGGGTGCCCGGGGCCGGCGGTGCACCGACCACGCCGGCCCAGATCTGGCCGTTGGGCTTGTTGGTGTCGGTGAACTTCACCTCGTAGTACGAGGCGACGCCGGACAGCCCGTTGGCGTCGAGCGGCACGGTCTCCTGATTCACCCGAGTTCCGGGGAACGGCATGAAGAACTCACCCATGTCGGAGGCCAACCGGACAGCTGCCTTCGCATTGTCGGCCTCGGCGCCCGCGAACAGCTTCAGGTCCAGGCGGCCCAGTAGCACGCTGGTGTCGTTCGGCGGCTCGGGTGTGCCCTCGGGCGGAAGCTTGGTCAACAACGCCTGCCCGTAGGACAACTGGGTCGCGTCGGACACCTTCCACCCGCCGGGTACGACATAGCTGAAGCCGCCGGCGGCGTTGTCCACACGGCCGGGTTCCGGCGCGGGGGCCGGGGCGGGAGCGTTCGGGTCGACCGGCGCAGGCGCGGGCGCGGGTGCGTTGGGATCGACAGGCGGAGCCGGAACCGGAGCTCCGGGGGCGGGCGCCGGGGCCGGAGCCGGCGCGCCAGGTGCAGGTGCAGGTGCAGGAGCGCCAGGTGCAGGCGCGGGGGCAGGCATGGGGGCTCCGGGAGCCGGAGCGGGCGCAGGAGCAGCCGGTGCCGGGGCGGGAGCCCCGGGCACAGCCGGGGCGGGCGCCGGGGCCGGGGGCACCGGCTCGGGATCCGCATATGCCACCGCCGGCAGCGCAACAGCCGCGGCGGTCGCGCCGGTCATCGCAACCAGCGCCAGCTTCTTCGACAGACCTCTGCGCCGATGTGACATCGCATCCGACTCGTCCATGGGGAAGAAACTACCGTGTTACGGCCGTGACGCAAGTGTGAGTTGCTCTTAGAGTGCTCAAAATCGAGATTGCTATGCACAGCGAATAGCCAGGTAAACAAGCCAACGATTGATTGCTGACGCGCGGGTGTGCCGGGCGCCACGCCGGAGCTGGCAACCCGCCTCAGGACACTCCCCGCGCCGGACCCTCAACAGGTGATTCGGACCTGCGTATGCCCGCGTTACGCCGCGAACCGCGAGTCACTTCCGGTGCCCCGCCGGGTGGACGGCAACCTCCTGCGCCTTCACGGAGAAATACACCGTGTCGCCCGGCACCAGCCGCAGCTCGGCCGCCGACTCCGCGGTGATGTCGGCCGCCAGGCCGGGCGCACCGTCAGGCTGCTCATCGGCCCGCACCCGGATGCCTGGACCCCGGCTGTCGAGCTCGGCGACCGTCACCGGCACGGTATTGCGCGGACTTCCGTGCGGTTCGTCGCGGTACACCGAGACCGACGCCGGCGAGAACAGGGCGACGGCCGGTTCGCCGCGCTGCACATCGGTTGCCGGCGTGCCGTACCAGTTCGCCTGCGATGCGGTGGTCAGCACGCCATCGGCGCCTGCCGTGCCCCCGATCAGGTTGACGCCGGCGAACCTCGCCGCGAAATGACTCTTTGGTGCCGCCAATACCTCTGCGACAGAACCACTTTCAACGATGCGCCCATCCTCCACCACGATCACCCGGTCAGCCAGCGTCAGGACATCGAGCAGCTCGTGGGTGATCAGCACCGCGCACCTGCCGCCAACGGCCAGAACCCGGCGCAGCACCTTGCGCGTCGACGCTGCCACCGCCACGTCCAATCCGGTCAGCGGTTCGTCGAGCAGCAGGACCTCGGGATCGGCGGCCAGTGCCCGGGCCAGTGCCACCCGCTGCGCCTGGCCGCCCGACAGCCTGCGAGGTCGCCGGTCGGCCAGATCGACAGCGTCGACCTCGGCCAGCCACCGGCGGGCGCTGTCGGAGGCGGCCCGGCGGCCGACCCGGCGTCTACTACGGGCCCCGAATGCCACGTTGGCCAGCACGCTCAGGTGCGGAAACAGCAGCGGGTCCTGCAACAGCAAGCCGACCCGGCGGTCGTGCGTCGGCACCTGCACGCCGGCCGCAGTATCGGTCAGCACCCGGTCCCCCACCCGCACAGTCCCGGCGTCGAGGCCGACCAGTCCGGCAATCGCGTGCAATGTCGTCGACTTTCCCGCGCCGTTGGGGCCGAGTACCGCCAGCACCTCACCTGCCGCCACATCGAATTCCAGTTCCAGGCCACGGTTTTCGACGACAGCACGCACATGAAGCGTCATGTCCATCCGCCCGCCCGCAGTCGGCGACTGCCCAGCCCGACGACGACCACCGCCGCCACCGCCACCAACAGCACCGACAACGCCACGGCGGCATCGGCGTCGCTCTCGCGCTGTAGATAGATCTCCAGCGGCAAGGTGCGGGTCACCCCCTGGCGCGACCCCGCGAACGTCAACGTGGCACCGAACTCGCCCAGGGACCGCGCGAAGGCCAGGACAGCCCCTGAGACCAGGCCAGGCCCCAGCAGCGGCAGCGTCACCCGCCACCACACGGTCCCCGGCGACGCGCCAAGCGTCGCCGCCACGACCTCGAAATCGGTGCCCGCGGTGCGCGCAGCGCCCTCCAGCGAGATGACCAGGAACGGCAGCGAGACGAAGGTCTGCGCGAGCACCACCGCCACCGTCGTGAACGCGATGTGCACCCCGGCGGCCTCCAGGTAGCGGCCCACCAACCCGAGCCGCCCGAATGCGTACAGCAGCGCGATGCCACCGACCACCGGCGGCAGCACCAGCGGCAACAGGATCAACGGTCGCACGATCCGGGTGACCGAACCTGAGCTGCGGGCCAGCACCAGGGCCAACGGGACCCCGAACAGCACGCACAACACCGTGCTGGCCAGCGACGTCTTCAGGCTGAGCGTCAACGCCGCCGTGGACGACGGACTGGAGATCAGCGACCCGAACTGCGGCCAGTCCACCTTTGCCACCATCGCCACCAGGGGCAGCACGACAAAGATCGTGCCCACCGTGGCAGGGACATAAATCCAGCGCGGAAGACGTGGCGAATTCGTCACGATGCGGCCCCACCGACCACGTCGACGCAGGTCGCAGCGCTGGGTCGGATCATCTCGGCAACCTTATGCGAGCCGTCCCTGGGCGCGCCGAGTTTCCTGACCTAGCTACTGTCCAGTAACATTGGCCGATGGTCGCCCCCGTCCGGTGCGGTGACCCCCAGGTACATGGAGGTACATCATGGCGGAGGTGCTGGTCACCGGCGGCGACACCGAACTCGGCCGCGCGATTGCGGCAGGTTTCCTCGATGCCGGCCACAACGTGATCATCGCCGGCGCCCGCCGCGAGGATCTCGAGTTGACGGCCAAGCAGCTCGACATCGCCTCGATCGTGTTCGACAACACCGATCCCGCCAGCGTCGAGACCGTCCGCACGCAGTTCCCCCACCACCTCGACACCCTGGTCAACGTCCCCGCCCCGCAGTTCGAGGCCAAGGACCCCCGCACCTTCACGCTGGCCGATCAGGCCACCGCCTGGCGCCACGCCCTGGATGCCACCGTGATCTCGGCCGTGCTGACCGTGCAGATCGTGGGTGACCAGTTGCGCTCGGGCGGTTCGATCGTCAACGTCGTGCCCGCCAGCCCGCGCGAAGGCAGCATCGAGGCCGCCGTCAAGGCAGCCCTCGGCGACTGGACCGCCGGTCAGGCCGCGTACTTCGGCACCCGCGGTATCACCGTCAACGCCATCGCTCCCGGCCTCTCGGCCGAGCCCGGCTACGACGGCCTCGGCGCCACGCCGCCTTCGGTCGCCGACGAGTTCGCCCGTCTCGCAGTATTTTTGAGCACGCCGGCAGCTCGCCACATCACCGGGCAGACGATGCACGTCAGCCGGGGTTCCATGGCAACCCTGGGATAGCGCGCTAGGGTCGGAGAAGTGACAATCCGACTCGGACTCCAGATCCCCAACTTCTCCTACGGCACCGGCGTTTCCGAACTCTTCCCGACCGTCATCGCCCAGGCACAGGAAGGCGAGGCCGCCGGCTTCGACTCCGTCTTCGTGATGGATCACTTCTACCAGCTCCCCGGTCTGGGCACCCCGGACCAGCCGATGCTGGAGGCCTACACCGCGCTCGGTGCGCTGGCGACCGCGACGCAGAATGTGCAGCTCGGCACCCTGGTCACCGGCAACACGTACCGCAACCCGACCTTGCTGGCCAAGGCGATCACCACGCTCGACGTGATCAGCCAGGGCCGCGCAATCCTCGGCATCGGCACCGGCTGGTTCGAACTCGAACACGACAGCCTGGGTTTCGAATTCGGCACGTTCACCGAGCGGTTCAAGAAGCTCGATGAGGCGCTGCAGATCATCGTGCCGATGCTCGAGGGCAAGCGCGCGACGTTCAGCGGCACCTACTACCGGACCGAGGAGGCATTCGCCGAACCTCGCTTCCGCGACCACATTCCGCTGATGATCGGCGGCAGCGGCGAGAAGAAGACGATCCCGTTGGCGGCCCGGCACTTCGACCACCTCAACATCATCGCGAACTTCGACGAGCTACCCCGCAAGCTCGATGTGATCCGGCAGCAGTGCGAGCAGATCGACCGGGACCCGGCGACGCTGGAGACCAGCATGCTGGTGATTGCGTTGATCGGCGAGCACTTCACCGCCGATGCCATCCCACCCGACTTCCAGCAACGTGCCGTGTTCGGCAGCGCCGAGCAGATCGCCGAACAGCTGAAGACCAAGCTCTTCGACACCGGGGTCGACGGGGTCATCCTCAGTCCGGTGACCATGGGCGGTTACGTGCCCGGCGGCATCACCGAGGTCGCCGACGCATTGAAACCCCTGATATCCGGGTAAACATTCGGTTCGGTTGCCCATCTCACCGCACAGGTCGGAATGGCGCCGACTAACCTAACGGTTATTACGAGTGGCAAACACGTTCGCGAGGAGCAGCAATGAGCCATCCCGGAGCTACGGCATCGGATCGGCATAAGGTAGTCATCATCGGATCGGGTTTCGGCGGTCTGACCGCCGCCAAGACCCTCAAACGTGCCGACGTAGACGTCAAGCTGATCGCCCGCACCACGCACCACCTGTTCCAGCCGCTGCTGTACCAGGTGGCCACCGGCATCATCTCCGAGGGCGAGATCGCCCCCGCCACCCGCGTGATCCTGCGTAAGCAGAAGAACGCCCAGGTGCTGTTGGGCGACGTGACCCACATCGATCTGGAGAACCAGACGGTGGATTCAGTGCTGTTGGGGCACACGTACTCCACCCCGTACGACAGCCTCATCATCGCCGCAGGCGCCGGACAGTCCTACTTCGGCAACGACCATTTCGCCGAGTTCGCGCCCGGCATGAAGTCCATCGACGATGCGCTGGAGCTGCGCGGCCGCATTCTCGGTGCGTTCGAGCAGGCCGAGCGCTCCAGCGACCCGGTTCGCCGGGCCAAGCTACTCACCTTCACGGTGGTGGGCGCGGGCCCGACGGGCGTGGAGATGGCCGGCCAGATCGCCGAATTGGCTGATCAGACCCTGCGCGGCAGCTTCCGCCACATCGATCCGACCGAGGCCCGGGTGATCCTGCTCGACGCCGCACCGGCGGTGCTGCCGCCGATGGGACCGAAGCTCGGCAAGCGGGCCCAGGAACGGCTCGAGAAGATGGGCGTCGAGGTTCAGCTCGGTGCCATGGTGACCGACGTCGACCGCAACGGCCTGACAGTCAAGGACTCTGACGGCACGCTGCGGCGTATCGAATCGGCCTGCAAGGTGTGGTCGGCCGGTGTGTCGGCCAGCCCGCTCGGTAAGGACCTGGCCGAACAGTCCGGAGTCGAGCTGGACCGGGCCGGTCGGGTCAAGGTAGAGCCGGACCTGACACTCCCGGGCCATTCCAATGTCTTCGTTGTCGGCGACATGGCCGCGATGGAGGGTGTGCCCGGCGTCGCCCAGGGCGCGATCCAGGGCGGCCGCTACGCCGCCAAGCTGATCAAGCGCGAGGTCGCAGGCACCAGCCCGAAGATCCGGGCCCCGTTCGAGTACTTCGACAAGGGCTCGATGGCGACCGTGTCCCGGTTCTCGGCAGTGGCCAAGGTCGGCCCGGTCGAGTTCTCCGGGTTCTTCGCCTGGGTGTGCTGGCTGGTGCTGCACCTGGTGTACATCGTCGGATTCAAGAGCCGTCTGGTGACTGTGCTGTCGTGGGGCGTGACGTTCCTGAGCACCAAGCGGGGGCAGCTCACCATCACCGAACAGCAGGCCTACGCCCGCACCAGGATCGAGGAACTCGAAGAGATCGCTGCCTCGGTCCAGGAGACCGAGCGGGCCGCGTCCTAGAGCCCTGGGACCTCAGGGGGCAGCCGGTCACCTTGCCAGGTGGCCAGGCTGCCTCCGGCGGCCAGCGCCAACAAGGTGCCTTGCGCCTCGAACACGGGTTCCGGGTAACGCAATTCGCTGATGCAGGCCCGAGGGGCGGCCAACACGTCGTCACCCACCGCGCCGCGGCCCAGTTCGATCCGATGCCGCAACAACGGCGTCGAGCCGACGTCGGCATGCATCGCCGACGACCAGTTACCCTCCTGCTCACCGGATCTGCCGATCTGAACCCGTTCGCGAATCCGCACCTGCGCAGCCTGGGACAGCCGTAGTCGCGTGGTGGTGCGGTGCGCCGAACCTCCCGCAACGACGGTCGGCTGCGGATCGAGGTCCAACTGCCCGGCGATCTCAAGCTCCCAGTGCGCAGCCGACCGCAACGTGGCGGCGCCGGGCAGCACCATGGTTGCCGCGGCGGTGCGAATCCGCAGCCGGGCACCGGCTTCCACCACCACCCGCACCGTGACGGTGTCGCCGCCGAGTGGGGTGGCGGCCGTCGAGACCAGGTGCACCGTGCCCGTTTCGGTGCACCGTCCGGCCAGCCCGCCGCGGGCCTCGATCCGCGGCAGCCGACCCGGCGAGGCCGTGATGGCGACTTCGGAGTGCATCACGACGACGGTGCCTGCACGGCCTTCAACTGTTCACGCACCCAGGTCAGCACCGGCCCCGCGGACGGATCCTCGGTCAGTGAGATCAGCGCCGTCGGGCGGTCTGCTCGCACCTTGGCCGCATCGCGGCGCATCACGTCCAGATCAGCACCCACCATCGGGGCCAGGTCGGTCTTGTTGACCACCAACAGGTCTGAGAACGTCACGCCCGGGCCGCCCTTCCGCGGCACCTTGTCTCCCCCGGCCACGTCGATCACGAAGATCTGCACGTCGACCAGACCCGACGAGAACGTCGCGGTGAGGTTGTCGCCACCGGATTCGACGAGAATGAGATCCAGCGCGGAGTTGGCGTCGATCAGATCGTCGATCGCATCCAGGTTGGCGGTGATGTCATCGCGGATCGCGGTGTGCGGACATCCCCCGGTCTGCACCGCGGCGATCCGCTCGTCGGGCAGCACCGCATGCCGGCGCAAGAAGTCGGCGTCTTCAGTGGTGTAGATGTCGTTGGTCAGCACCGCGAGCGACAACTCATCGCGCAACTGCCGGCACAACGCCGCCACCAGAGCGGTCTTTCCCGATCCCACCGGACCGCCGACACCGATGCGCAACGGCTCACCGGGCTGACGGGCCCGCTTGGGCCGGTCTACGTGCGTGTGGGGTTCGCCGTCGAGGAAATGCGGTGGCATGGTGGACCTTTCGAGATTGCAGAGCAGAATTACGAGACGAACAGCGGTCGGTCCCGTTCGGTGTGGCGTTGGGCCAGCACGTCGAGCAACGGGTCAGAGAGGTCGGCCAAACCGGTGACCGCCTCGGCCGCCACCTCGTCGCACAACCCGGACAGCTCGAAGGTCAGGGCCGCGACATCGGCAGGATCCAAGGCGAGCAACCGCTGCGCGGCCGTCGCCGAACCGGTCATGGTGGTGTACACCACCGACAGGGCGGTCTGGTCCGGCGCCAGCGCCGCGGCTGCGCCGACCGCACCGGCGGCCACCGGCAGATGTGGCCGGGTTCCGAGCGTGTCCCACGACTGCTGCGGCCAGACCCGCCGGGCCAGCCGGACCAGTCCGCGCCCCTGCGCGCGCGAGGCCTCCCGCGCCGCCGGAGCCGGGGTACGGGCGTCGGTTTCGGCGTCGGCCGCCCCGGCGTCCAGAGCACCGGTGTGCACCGCCACCGCCAGCGAGGCAGCGACCACTCCGTTGGTGCGGATGCGCCGGATCAGGTAGGCGCGCAACGTTGCGACGTCGGTGAGCAGACCACTGGTGACCGCCTCCTCGACGCCGCCGGAATGCACGTGCCCACCGGTCGGCAACCGTGAATCGGCCAGGGTCAGAAGCGTTGCCAGGCTGCTCATCTATCGGCCACTCATCTAGAACAGGAAATATCGTTGAGCCATGGGCAGTTCGACCGCGGGCTGCTCCTGCCACACCTGTCCGTCGATCCGCACGGTGAAGGTATCGGGCTCGACCTCGATGCGGGGCATCGCATCGTTGTGCGGCATCTGGGCCTTACCGACTTGCCGAACATTCTTGACCGCGGCCAATTTTCGACGAATGTCGAGGCGGTCCGCCAGACCGTCCTCGATCGCCTGCGGTGCGACGAAGTGCACCGAGGTGGCGGCCGCCGCGGCGGGAGCCGCCCCGAACATCGGCCGCGGCAGTACCGGTTGCGGCGTCGGGATCGAGGCATTGGCGTCGCCCATCGCGGCCCACGCGATCATGCCGCCCTTGAGCACGGCGTGCGGACGCACGCCGAAGAATGCGGGTTCCCACAGCACCAGGTCGGCCAGCTTGCCGACCTCGACCGATCCGATCTCCCCGTCGAGACCGTGGGCGATGGCCGGGCAGATGGTGTATTTCGCGACATAACGGCGCGCGCGGTTGTTGTCGGCCGGCCCGTCTCCCGCCAGGGCGCCGCGCCTGCGTTTCATCACGTGTGCGGTCTGCCAGGTCCGCAACACCACCTCGCCGATCCGGCCCATCGCCTGCGAGTCGCTGCCGATCATCGAGATGGCCCCGATGTCGTGCAACAGGTCCTCGGCGGCGATCGTCGACGGCCGGATCCGGCTCTCGGCGAACGCCAGATCCTCGGGCACACTCGGGTTGAGGTGGTGGCACACCATCAACATGTCGAGGTGCTCGTCGAGGGTGTTGACCGTGTGCGGCCGCGTCGGATTCGTCGAACTGGGCAGCACATTGGGGTGGGCGGCGACGGTGATGATGTCGGGCGCATGCCCGCCACCGGCACCTTCGGTGTGATACGCGTGGATGCTGCGGCCCTTGATGGCGGCCAGGGTGTCCTCGACGAAGCCGGCCTCATTCAGGGTGTCCGTGTGGACATTGACCTGCACCCCCGCGGCTTCGGCGACGGTGAGACAGGCGTCGATGGCCGCCGGGGTGGTCCCCCAGTCCTCGTGCAGCTTGAAACCTGCTGCGCCACCGCGCAACTGCTCCCACATCGCCTGGGAGCTGACGGTGTTGCCCTTGCCGAGAAGGGCGACGTTGAGCGGCCAGGAATCCAGCGCTTCGAGCATCCGGGCCAGATGCCACGCTCCCGGCGTGACCGTGGTGGCCTTACTGCCCTCGGCCGGACCGGTGCCGCCGGCCACGATGGTGGTGATGCCGCCGCCGAGGGCCTCCTCCATGAGCTGCGGACAGATCAGATGAACGTGACAGTCGATCGCGCCGGCGGTCAGGATGCGACCGTTGCCCGCGATGATCTCGGTGGATGGGCCGACAACCAGGGCCGGATGCACTCCCGTCATGATGTCGGGGTTGCCGGCCTTGCCGATCCCCACGATGCGCCCATCGCGGATCCCGATGTCTGCCTTGATGATTCCCCAGTGGTCGATGATCACCGCGCCGGTGATGACGGTGTCGGGTGCGCCGTCTGCGCGGGTCGCCCTCGACTGCCCCATCGACTCGCGCAGCACCTTGCCGCCGCCGAACACCGCCTCGTCGCCGGCGCGCTCGGGCCCGCCGCTGCGGTCCTCGGTGATCTCGACGAACAGGTCGGTGTCGGCCAGCCGGATCCGGTCACCCGCGGTGGGGCCGAACAGCGCGGCGTAGCGCGCCCGGGTCAGTTCGCTCATGGGATGTCCAATCGGCCGGGCGCGTCGAAGCTGATGCCGTGCACCTCGCGGGCGCCGCCCAACGGGACCAATGAAATCCGCTGGGCCACACCGGGTTCGAAACGAACGGCAGTACCGGCCGGGATGTCGAGGCGGTGTCCGCGGGCGGCAGACCGGTCGAAGTCCAACGCGCCGTTGGCCTGCGGCAGGTGTACATGGCTACCGACCTGCACCGGACGGTCACCCGTATTGACCACATCGAGGATCAGCCGTGGTGCACCGGGATTGAGCGCGATGTCGCCGTCGCCGAACACGATCTCGCCGGGGATCATCACGCGATCGGGTGGTGGACGGTGACCAGCTTGGTGCCGTCGGGGAAAGTGGCCTCGACCTGGACGTCGTGCAGCATCTCGGGCACCCCCTCCATGACCTCCCCGCGGGTCAGCACATCGCGTCCGCTCACCATCAACTCGGCGACCGTGCGGCCGTCACGCGCGCCCTCCAGCAGGTGATCGGTGATCACCGCGACGGCCTCGGGATGGTTGAGCAGTAAGCCACGAGCCTGTCTGCGCCGAGCCAGGTCTGCGGCATACGAGATGAGCAGGCGGTCCTGCTCATGCGGGGTCAAACGCATAGTGCGCGATATTGCCATGGCGAGCGGGTTTCGGCAGCGCTCGCTCGGCCCGCACGACGGGCGCCGGAAGACCTACTCGGCGATGTTCTGCAGTCGTACCTGGCCGCGCGCCACGAGCTTGTCGTTCTCGTCGGTGATGGTGATCAGCCACAGCTGCTGCCGGCGACCCCGGTGGATTGGCGTGGAAACTGCTGTGACAGTGCCCGATCCGATGGCGCGCAGGAAATCGGTGTTGTTGTTGACCCCGACAACGGTGCCGCCGCCGTTCTCCGACAGCCAGATGTGGCCGGACACGCTGGCCAGGCTCTCGACGATCGAGCAGTACACGCCGCCGTGGACGATGCCCCAGGGCTGCAGCAGCTTGTCGTGGATCTCCAGCTGTGCGCGGCCGCCGTCGGGGGTGAGCTCGAGATAGGTCAGGCCCAGTTCGGTGTCGAAACCTTTGCCCAAACCTTCAGGGGTATCAGTGGTCACAGCCCTCGTGTCTACACGCCGTATCTCCATAAAGATGCGGGCGGGTCCCGCGTATCAAACGCGGGACCCACCCTCGAGCGGACCGGGGGTCTCTGCAGCCCTCAGGACTCCGGCGCGGTCCGTTAGTCTCGTATCTACATACTAGGCAAGGCTATCCTAATTAAGCAAGACCTTCCCCGCCCGGCCACTGCCACGAACCGGCAGACCAAAGCCGACCAGGGCATCGAGGACCGCCTGACCGCGCCGCATGCTCACGACCTCACTCGAGCCGGCGAGCAGTGGGACCTGCGTGGCGGCACCGACCACCGCCGCGCCCACCATGTGCCACATCGCTGCGATCGACATCGCGCCGTCACTGATGTCCACCAGGCGGCTGAACAAGGGTTCGAGCGCGCGATGACTGCGATGAGCCACCCAGGTGGTCAGCGCCGCCTCACTGGGCAACGCGACGATCCCGTCACGGCAGGCACTGGTGAAGCGCGCGACCCGGCCGCAGTAGTGAGGATCCTCCGGCAGACCGCGCAGGGTCGGGTCGACCACGCCGACCCAGTCGATCGCACCCTCGGAGTCGACATGGACCCACAGGTTCTCCAGGCCGGTGTCCCAGGCGCGGCCCTCCAACACCAGCAGCGGCACGACCCGGCCGATCACGACATGAATGAACGTGGCGGCCAGCTGCTGGGCGACCGCGGCGCGATTGCCCGTCTCCTCCATCGCGGCGTCGAACATCCCCTGCAACCGGTCGGCGGACAGCGCCTCGGCCAACGGCCACCACCGCCTACGTGAGAGGTCACCCACCACGGCCACGCCGTAGACCCGCGGACACTCCGGATACAGCTCACGTAAACGCCGACTCGACTCGTGCAGCGGCAGCGTCCGCTCGATGGCCATACCCGCGATCAGCGGATCTTCGATCAAGAC
The DNA here is from genome assembly GCF_058270035.1 of Mycobacterium shunyiense. Classification (NCBI taxonomy): domain Bacteria; kingdom Bacillati; phylum Actinomycetota; class Actinomycetes; order Mycobacteriales; family Mycobacteriaceae; genus Mycobacterium; species Mycobacterium shunyiense. The sequence goes on from NZ_JBZDPT010000047.1 coordinate 785,884, forward strand.
CGTCATGTCACCTCCGAAGGCTCCTGTTTGAGTTAGGTTAGCCTTACTATAGTCACGTGAAGGATGAGAGCTACCCCCTGTGACTCGATTCACAGCAGGCCCCAGATATGGCGCTGACCTTGCCCTAACCCGATGGAGAAGGCGGTCCGGAGCGCGACCTCAGATGCATACGACGCGCGGTAGTAAACCCGTAGTACGCTGGCTTTACTGCTCAGGAGAGTGAACGGAACATGGCCAAAATGACGCGTCTCGGGGAGCTTGAGCGCGAGGTGATGGACCACTTGTGGTCTGCACCCGAACCCCAAACCGTGCGCCAAGTCCATGAGGCGCTGGCCGCCCGCCGCGACTTGGCCTACACCACGATCATGACCGTGCTGCAACGACTTGCGAAGAAGAACCTGGTCGTACAGCACCGCGATGACCGTGCGCACCGCTATGCGCCCACAAATGGGCGCGACGAGCTGGTCGCCGGCCTCATGGTCGACGCGCTCGACCAGGCCGCAGACTCGGGTAGCCGGCAGGCCGCGCTGGTCCATTTCGTCGAAAGAGTCGGCGTCGACGAGGCTCAGGCCTTGCGTCGCGCATTGGCCGAACTGGAGAGCAAGCACCAGCTGCGCCCACCGGCTGGCAATTCGGGCCCTGCCTGAGAGAGACTTACGGCGTGTCCGCGCTGGCCTTCACTCTCGTCGCGCTGGCCCTCGTGGGGCCGGTACCGGCGGTGCTGGCGCGTGCGGCGTGGCCACTACGCGCCCCGCGTGCGGCAATCGTGCTGTGGCAGTCGGTCGCACTGGCCGCAGTGCTGTCCGCTTTCTCGGCCGGTATCGCGATCGCCAGCCGCCTGTTCGTTCCCGGTCCGGACGGTCGGCCGACCGCGACCATCATCAGTGAGATCAGGGCCCTCGGTTGGCCGTTATGGCTGCTCTACGTCGTGGTGTTCACGCTGACGCTGTTCATCGGCGGCCGGCTCTGTGTAGCCGTGATCCAGGTGGCGGTGGCCACCCGGCGCCGGCGCGCCCATCACCGCATGATGGTCGACCTGCTCAGCAAGTCCCGCGATGCGGTGCCCGCCCATCTCTGTACGGCACACCGGCCGTTCGCCGGTGACGGACTGCGCATCCTCGATGTCGCGCAGCCACTCGCCTACTGCCTACCCGGCGTCCGCAGTCGCGTCGTGGTGAGCGAGGGAACGCTCACCACGTTGTCCGACAACGAGGTTGCCGCGATCCTCACCCATGAACGGGCCCACCTGCGCGCCCGGCATGATTTGGTCCTGGAGATGTTCACCGCCGTCCACGCCGCCTTCCCGCGGTTCGTCCGCAGCGCCAACGCGCTGGACGCGGTCCGGTTGCTGATCGAGCTGCTGGCCGACGATGCCGCGGTCCGCACGGCAGGCCCCACTCCCCTGGCCCGGGCGCTGGTCGCCTGCGCGAGCGGCCGCACCCCCTCAGGCGCACTGGCTGCCGGCGGGCCCACCACCGTGATCCGCGTGCGACGCCTCGGCGGCAAGCCCAACAGCGTCGCCATGGCCGTCACCGCGTATCTCGCCGCGGCCGCAGTCCTGGTGGTCCCCACCGTCGCCGTCGCCGTTCCCTGGCTCACCGAGCTTCACCGCCTGTTCGCCGGGCTGGGATAAACCCCTGTCCAACAGGCGTTCTGACACAACAAAACAACGAAAGGCTGCGGCATGACGTCGTCAAGCACACCGTCCAGCACCACCGGTACCGCGCAGATCGGAGTCACCGGCCTGGCCGTGATGGGCTCCAATCTCGCCCGCAACTTCGCCCACCACGGCTATACCGTCGCGCTGCACAACCGGTCGATCGCCAAAACCGATGCGCTGCTGGCCGAGCACGGCTCCGAGGGCAAGTTCGTGCGCAGCGAGACGATCGCGGAATTCCTTGACGCCCTGGAGAAGCCACGCCGGGTGATCATCATGGTCAAGGCAGGCGACCCGACCGATGCGGTGATCAACGAGCTGGCCGACGCCATGGAGCCCGGCGACATCATCATCGACGGCGGCAACGCCCTCTACACCGACACCATCCGCCGGGAGAAGGCGATCCGCGAGCGCGGGCTGCACTTCGTCGGCGCAGGTATCTCCGGCGGTGAGGAAGGCGCGCTCAACGGCCCGTCGATCATGCCCGGCGGCCCCGCCGAGTCCTACAAGTCGCTCGGCCCTCTGCTGGAAGAGATCTCCGCACACGTCGACGGTGTGCCGTGCTGCACCCACATCGGCCCGGACGGCGCCGGACACTTCGTCAAGATGGTGCACAACGGCATCGAGTACTCCGACATGCAGCTGATCGGCGAGGCCTACCAGCTGCTGCGCGACGGGCTCGGCCTTGAGGCCGCACAGATCGCCGACGTGTTCACCGAGTGGAACAAGGGCGACCTTGACAGCTACCTGGTGGAGATCACCGCCGAGGTGCTGCGTCAGGTGGACGCCAAGACGGGCAAGCCGCTGGTGGACGTGATCGTCGACGAGGCCGAGCAGAAGGGCACCGGGCGCTGGACCGTGAAGTCCGCCCTCGACCTCGGCGTTCCCGTCACCGGCATCGCCGAGGCCGTGTTCGCCCGGGCGCTGTCGGGTTCGGTGCCCCAGCGCAAGGCCACCACCGGTCTGGCCTCCGGCGAGCTCGGCGACAAGCCTTCTGAATCAGCGCAATTCATCGACGATGTCAGAAAGGCGCTGTACGCCTCGAAGATCATCGCCTACGCCCAGGGCTTCAATCAGATCCAGGCCGGGTCGGCCGAGTACGGGTGGGGCATCACCCTGGGCGATATGGCCACCATCTGGCGCGGCGGCTGCATCATCCGGGCGAAGTTCCTCAACCGGATCAAGGAGGCATACGACGACGATGCCGACCTGGCCACCCTGATCGCCGCGCCGTACTTCCGTGACGCAGTCGAGGCGGGTATCGACAGTTGGCGCCGGGTCGTGATCAAGGCCACCGAGTTGGGAATTCCCGTCCCTGGCTTCGCCTCGTCGCTGTCCTACTACGACGCGTTGCGCACCGAGCGGCTGCCCGCGGCACTGACTCAAGGCCTGCGCGATTTCTTCGGCGCGCATACCTACGGGCGTACCGACGCCGAGCCCGGTCAGAAGTTCCACACGCTGTGGAGCGGCGACCGCAGCGAGGTTCAGGCCTAGATTCAGCGGCCCTGACGGGGAAGCCCGCGCCACTAGACTCAAGGGCGTGAGGTTTCTCAACGGACACATCCCGCCGTACGACCTGACCTACAACGACGTCTTCGTCATCCCCGGCCGGTCGGATGTGGCGTCGCGGTTCGACGTCGACCTGTCCACCAACGACGGATCCGGCACCACCATCCCGGTGGTGGTGGCGAACATGACGGCGGTGGCGGGTCGGCGCATGGCCGAGACCATCGCGCGGCGCGGCGGCATCGTGGTGCTGCCACAGGATCTGCCGAGCACCGTGGTGGCCGACACCGTGCAGTTCGTCAAGAGCCGCGATCTCGTGGTGGACACGCCCGTGACGCTGGGCCCCGACGACTCGGTGTCCGACGCCGCGGCGCTGCTGCACAAGCGTGCCCACGGGGCGGCGGTGGTGGTGTTCGAGGGGCGTCCGATCGGGCTGGTCACCGAGGCCAGCTGTGCCGGCGTTGACCGGTTCGCCCGCATCCGTGATGTCGCGGTGCCGGACTTCGTCACCGCTCCGGTGGGCACCGATCCGCGAAAGGTGTTCGACCTCCTCGAGCACGCACCCATCGACCTCGCGGTGCTCACCGAGGCGGACGGCTCCCTGGCCGGCGTGCTGACCCGCACCGCGGCGGTGCGGGCGGGTATCTACACACCCGCCGTCGACGCGGCCGGGAAACTGCGCATCGCCGCAGCCGTCGGGATCAACGGCGATGTCGGCGCCAAGGCCCGCGCCCTGGCCGAGGCCGGGGTAGACCTGCTGGTCATCGACACGGCACACGGCCATCAACTCAAGATGCTCGACGCCATCAAGTCGGTGGCATCGTTGAACCTCGGCCTGCCGCTGGCGGCGGGCAACGTGGTCTCCGCCGACGGCACCCGCGACCTCATCGAGGCCGGCGCCTCGATCGTCAAGGTAGGGGTGGGCCCCGGCGCCATGTGCACCACCCGGATGATGACCGGCGTGGGACGCCCGCAGTTCTCAGCTGTCGTCGAATGTGCAGCTGCGGCAAAGGAACTCGGTGCGCACGTGTGGGCCGACGGCGGGGTCCGGCACCCGCGCGACGTGGCGCTGGCGCTGGCCGCCGGTGCCGCCAACGTGATGATCGGCTCCTGGTTCGCCGGAACCTATGAATCCCCGGGCGACCTGCTGCACGATCGGGAGGAACGGCCGTACAAGGAGAGTTACGGCATGGCTTCCAAACGTGCGGTGGCCGCCCGTACCGCCGGGGACAGCCAGTTCGACCGCGCCCGCAAGGCCCTGTTCGAGGAGGGCATCTCGTCCTCGCGGATGAGCCTCGACCCGGGGCGCGGCGGAGTCGAGGACCTGCTCGACCACATCACCTCGGGGGTGCGCAGCACCTGCACCTATGTCGGCGCAGGCACTCTCGCCGAACTGCACGAGAAAGTGGTGCTGGGCGTTCAGTCGGCCGCCGGTTTCGCCGAGGGGCATCCGCTGCCGACCGGATGGTGACCGCGATACTATTGAGGCTCGGAGTAAGGCGTCGACGGCTGCATATTGCCCGGTCGTCCGCCGCGACAGATCGAACGAAAGGGTTCACGTGCCGCAGGCACCCACCGAGGCCTCCGGTTCTGAACCGGCCTTCCGGGTGGAACACCAGTCACTTCTGAGCGCCGAAGCCGACGACCCCTCTCCTAGTCGGCCGGGCCCCCGGCCCGGCGTTCCCCTGGAGAGCTGATGGGCAGCTCAACGGACGTAATTTTCTCGTTGCTGTCGATCCTGGCGATCGTCCTCCTCACTCTCGGCACCGCGGTGTTCGTGGCCGCCGAGTTCTCCCTGACCGCACTGGAGCGCAGCACGGTCGAGGCCAACGCCCGCACCGGCGACCGCCGCGACCAACTGGTCCGCCGCGCGCACCGCACCTTGTCGTTCCAGCTCTCCGGCGCCCAGGTGGGCATCTCGATCACCACCCTGGCGACCGGTTACCTCGCCGAACCCGTGGTCGGCGAACTCATCCGCCCCGGCCTGGACGCCCTCGGTGTACCACCCAACGTGGCGTCCGGTCTGGCGCTGTTCCTGGCCATCCTCATCGCGACCTCGCTGTCCATGGTGTTCGGCGAACTCGTGCCAAAGAACCTGGCCGTGGCCCGCCCGGTCCCGACGGCACGTGCCGCAGCACCGCTCCAGCTGTTGTTCTCGATGCTGTTCACGCCGGTCATCCGGCTGACCAACGGCACGGCCAACTGGATCGTGCGCCGCCTCGGCGTCGAGCCGGCCGAGGAACTGCGCTCGGCACGTTCGGCCCAGGAACTGGCGTCGCTGGTCCGGAACTCGGCCCGCAGCGGGTCTCTCGATCCCACCACCGCGCTGCTGGTCCACCGCTCGCTGCAGTTCGGTGAGCGCACCGCCGAGGAACTGATGACCCCACGCTCCAAGATCGAGGTGCTCGACGCAGGCGATTCGGTGTCCGACCTGTTGGCCGTCGCGATCCGCACCGGGTACTCACGGTTCCCGATCGTCGAGGGCGACCTGGACGAGACCATCGGCGTCGTCCACGTCAAGCAGGTGTTCTCGGTTCCGCGCGAAGACCGGGACCGGACCCGGCTGGCCGGGCTGGCACTGCCCGTGGCCACGGTGCCGTCCACCCTCGACGGCGATGCCGTGATGACCCAGATCCGGGCCAACGGGTTGCAGACCGCACTGGTGGTCGACGAATACGGCGGCACCGCGGGCATGGTGACAGTCGAAGACCTGATCGAGGAGATCGTCGGCGACGTGCGTGACGAGCATGACGACGCCACCCCCGACGTGGTGCCTGCCGGCGCCGGCTGGCAGGTGTCCGGGCTGCTGCGCATCGACGAGGTCGCGACCGGCACCGGATTCCGTGCTCCCGAGGGCGAATACGAAACCATCGGCGGGCTGGTGCTGCAGGAACTCGGACACATACCCGAGACCGGCGAAGCCGTGGAGCTCATCGCGTTCGACCCGGACGGCGACCCGGACAAGCCGACTCGATGGCTGGCCACGGTGGTGCGGATGGACGGCCGCCGGATCGATCTGCTCGAACTGACCAGTCTCGGAGCGCGGGAGAACGGGCATGGGTGACATCCTCGGTGTGCTGCTGACGGTGCTGCTGCTGGCCGCCAACGCGTTCTTCGTGGCCGCGGAGTTCGCGCTGATCTCGGCCCGCCGGGACCGGCTGCAGGCACTCGCCGAGCAGGGCAAGCGCAGTGCGGTGACCGTCATCAGGGCGGGCGAGCACCTGTCGCTCATGCTGGCCGGCTCCCAACTGGGCATCACGATCTGCTCGATCCTGCTGGGGCGGGTCGGCGAACCCGCCGTCGCTCATCTGCTGGAGAAACCCTTCGCGCTGATCGGCGTGCCCGACGCGGTTCTGCACACCGTCTCGTTCTTCATCGCCCTGGCCGTCGTGGTGACCCTGCACGTGCTGCTCGGCGAGATGGTGCCGAAGAACATCGCCATCGCGGGGCCCGAGACCGCCGCGATGCTGCTGGTCCCGCCGTACCTGGTGTACATCCGGGCGGCCCGGCCGTTCATCGCCTTCTACAACTGGTGCGCCAACGCCACACTGCGCGCGTTCCGGGTCGAACCGGTCGACGAGCTCGAATCGGCCGTCTCGACCGTCGAACTGTCGGAGATGATCGCCGAATCGGTGTCCGAAGGCCTGCTCGACACCGAGGAGCACGGTCGTTTGACGCGGGCCCTGCAAACACGCACCCGTACGGTCAGTGATGTCGCGATGCCGTTGGACGAGATCCACGCCATCCGGGTCGCCGCCCCGGGTTCGGGGCCCACCGTCGGGGATGTGGAGCGGGCACTGGCCGACACCGGCTACTCGCGCTTCCCTGTTGCCGATTCCTTCGGCGAATTCATCGGGTACCTGCACATCAAGGATGTGTTGCCGCACATCAACGACCCCGATGCGGTGCTGGATCTGTCCATGGTGCGTCCGTTGCCGCGCGTCCCGGCCTCGTTGCCGCTGCCCGATGCGCTGTCCCGGATGCGACGCAGCAACAGTCACCTCGCGCTGGTCGTCAACGAGGAGAACCGCGAGGAGCAGGACGGTCCTGACGGTGCGAGCGATGCGCCCGCCGGTCCGGACGGGACCGTCACCGCGATGGTCGCGCTCGAGGACCTCGTCGAGGATCTGGTGGGCACTGTGCGAGACGGCACCCACCGCATCTGACCCGTCTGATCCTCCCTCGAATGCATCGGTAGGCTCGAGCCGCACGGCGGCGGCGGGCCACCCAGTGGAGGAGACATGGAAGGACGCGTTGGATCGGACGCGGCCGGACTGACCCTGCCGGATGCCGACGAGGTCCTGGCGGGCCCGGATTGGGCGGCACGCGCCGAGTCACATCGGCGCCGCGCCGACGACTTCCTCACACCACACGTGCGTCGCCGACACGCCGGTGAGCCGCACCCGGTATGGGATTTCCTGTTCACCTACTACAGCCTGCGACCCCGTCAGCTACGCCTGTGGCATCCCGGCTTCGGGGTGGTGCTGGCCGGCGGAGAGGCAGATTCGTATCTGCGGCGCACAGGTTACGGTCCGCATCCGCACGGTGTCACGGTGCGGACCGACTACCTGCTTTCCCGCATCGAGACGGTCCGCTTCGTGGCTCGGTTGATGCGTGCCACCGCAGCGCGGGCGCCCCGGATGAACTGCTTCGGACTACACGAGTGGGCCATGGTCTACCGGACTCCCCAGCTACGTCACGACAGGGTTCCACTGCGCCTCGGCGCCACCGGAACCGATGCCGTCGTCGAGTCGATGCCGTTGCGGTGCAGCCACTTCGATGCCTTCCGTTTCTTCACCGACTCCGCCGCGCCCCGCAACGACCGGCAACTGAGCCGCGAGCAACAGCTCGACACCGAGCAGCCCGGCTGCATCCACGCCGCCATGGACACCTACAAATGGGCCTACAAGCTGGGCCCTCTGGTGTCGTCGGAACTCGTGATGGACGCACTCGAACTGGCCGCCGACGCGCGGGCGGTCGATATGTGTGCCAGCCCATACGACTTGAGGCGCTATGGTTTCGAGCCGATCGCCATCGAAACACCGGCCGGGCGCGCCGAATACGTCAGGGCCCAGCAGCGCATCGCCGAACGGGCAGCGCCGTTGCGGATCACTCTGGCAAACCGGTGTGAGCTGTTGCTCACCAGGCTGGACGGCTGAAAGGCCGACGTTACCAATGGGTAAGCTGGATAAACGGCAGGCACCGCACGGTGCCTGGAGCCGAGGGAGGAAACGCGCATGACCAATCGCGTGACTGTCGGAAACCTGCGCGTGGCACAGGTGCTGCACGACTTCATCACCAACGAGGCACTGCCGGGCACCGGCGTCGACCCGGACAGCTTCTGGTCCGGTGTGGACAAGGTCGTCGCTGACCTCACCCCGAAGAATCAGGACCTGCTGGCCCGTCGCGACGATCTGCAGGCGCAGATCGACAAGTGGCACCGCGCTCATGTGCTCGAGCCGGTCGACCCCGAGGCCTACAAGCAGTTCCTCACCGATATCGGCTACCTGTTGCCGGAGCCCGCCGACTTCACCATCACCACCTCAGGTGTCGACGACGAGATCACCTCGACGGCCGGTCCGCAGCTCGTGGTGCCGATCCTCAACGCCCGCTTCGCGCTCAACGCCGCGAATGCCCGCTGGGGCTCGCTGTACGACGCGCTGTACGGCACTGACGTCATCAGTGAAGAGGACGGCGCCGAGAAGGGGTCGGGCTACAACAAGGTCCGTGGCGACAAGGTGATCGCCTACGCCCGCAACTTCCTGGACGAGGTCGTGCCGCTGGCCGCGGGAACCTGGGCCGAGGCCACCGGCCTGAAGATCGACGAAGGCCAGTTGCTGGTGGAGTACGGCGACGGCCTGTCCTCCGGCCTGGGCACCCCCGAGCAGTTCGTCGGCTACACCGGTGAGCTCGGGCAGCCGCAGTGGTCGGTGCTGCTGGCCAACCACGGCCTGCACATCGAGATCCTGGTCGACCCGGACTCCCCCATCGGCTCCACCGACGCCGCAGGCATCAAGGACGTCGTGCTGGAATCCGCGATCACCACGATCATGGACTTCGAGGACTCGGTGGCCGCCGTCGACGCCGACGACAAGGTGCTCGGCTACCGCAACTGGCTGGGCCTGAACCGGGGCGACCTGGCCGAAGAGGTCGCCAAGGGCGGCAAGACGTTCACCCGCGTGCTCAACCCGGACCGCACCTTCACCACGCCGGACGGCGAGGGTGAGCTCACCCTGCCCGGTCGCAGCCTGCTGTTCGTGCGCAACGTCGGGCACCTGATGACCAACGACGCGATCGTGGATGTTGATGGGAACGAGATCCCCGAGGGCATCCAGGACGCGCTGTTCACCGGCCTGATCGCCATGCACGGGCTCAAGGACGACGAGGCGAATGGCCCGCTGAAGAACAGCCGCACCGGCTCGGTCTACATCGTCAAGCCCAAGATGCACGGACCCGACGAGGTCGCCTTCACCTGTGAGCTGTTCGGTCGTGTCGAGGACGTGCTCGGCCTGCCCGGCGGCACCCTCAAGGTCGGCATCATGGACGAGGAACGCCGCACCACCGTCAACCTGAAGGCCAGCATCAAGGCCGCCGCCGATCGAGTGGTGTTCATCAACACCGGCTTCCTCGACCGCACCGGCGACGAGATCCACACCTCGATGGAGGCCGGCCCGATGATCCGCAAGGGCGCCATGAAGGCCCAGCCGTGGATCAAGGCGTACGAAGACAACAACGTCGACGTGGGCCTGGCCACCGGCCTGGCCGGCAAGGCCCAGATCGGCAAGGGCATGTGGGCCATGACCGATCTGATGGCCGACATGGTCGAGCAGAAGATCGGCCAGCCCAAGGCCGGTGCCACCACCGCATGGGTGCCCTCACCGACGGCGGCCACCCTGCACGCGATGCACTACCACCAGGTGGACGTCGAGGCCGTGCAGAAGGAACTGACCGGCAAGAAGCGCGCCACCATCGAAGAGCTGCTGACCATCCCGCTGGCGGACTCCTCACTGACCTGGTCGCCCGAGGAGATCCACGAAGAGGTCGACAACAACTGTCAGTCGATCCTGGGCTACGTGGTCCGCTGGATCGATGCCGGCGTCGGCTGCTCGAAGGTGCCCGACATCCACAACGTCGCGCTGATGGAAGACCGCGCGACCCTGCGGATCTCGAGCCAGCTGCTGGCCAACTGGCTGCGTCACGGCGTCATCACCGAAGAGGACGTCAAGGCCAGCCTGCGCCGGATGGCCGCAGTCGTCGACGAGCAGAACGCCGGTGATCCCGACTACCTGCCGATGGCGCCCAACCCGGATGCCAGCATCGCGTTCGGCGCGGCGCAGGAGCTGATCCTGTCCGGGGCAGCGCAGCCCAACGGCTACACCGAGCCGATCCTGCACCGGCGCCGCCGCGAGTTCAAAGCGAGCACCGCGGGGAAGTGATTAGACTTCGGCGGGTCCGGATGACTAGTCGGCGCGAGACGTACAGGGGTTAGGAATGGGCAGGCACAGCATTCCCGACCCTGAGGATGCACCCGACGAGCCCGATCACGGGCACGTCGGGGACTCCGATTACCGGGACGATTACGACCGTCCCCGCGGCGAGCAGTCCCGGTACGCCGAAGACGACTTCGACACGCCCGGGCGTCAGCCCGATCGCGGGTACCGGGACGAGCCGGGCTACCGGGACGACCGCGGCTACCGCGCCGAACCCGAACCCGCGTACCGCGCACCGCAGTACGCCGACGGGGACGACGACTACGAATCGGACTATCACGACTCGGAGTACGCCGATTACGACGAAGCCGAGTACGTAGAGGAAGACGGGTACGAGGACGAGTACGTCGACGGCTACCGCGACCAGTACGCCGCCGACGACTACGACGCGGAGTATGCCGACGATCAGCCGACCGCCCAGTTCGGTGCGGTCGGCGGTGTCGGTGATCCACCGCCGCCGACCGGTCCGACCAGCCGCCAGCGTGGCGAGTGGGACGGTGAGTGGACCGGCAGCCACCGCGCAGTCGAGTCCGGGCGCCGAGGTGTCAGCGTCGGTGTGATCGTCGCACTGGTCACCGTGGTGGCCGTGGTCGGCGCAATGATCCTGTGGAAGTTCTTCGGTGACATGCTCGCCGGCCGCAGCGACGCTGCAGCCGCGCGCTGTGTCGACGGCGAACTCGGGGTCGCCGTGATCGCCGACCCGACCATCTCCTCCCGCATCGAGGGACTGGCCAACACGTACAACGAGTCGGTCAGCCCGGTGGGTGACCGCTGCGTCAAGGTGCGCGTGCAGTCCGCCGATTCCGACCGCGTGGTCAGTGGCTTCGCCAACGCGTGGCCCAGCGAGCTCGGCGACCGTCCGGCACTGTGGATTCCGGCCAGCAGTATCGCCGAGGCACGGCTGGAGGCGACCGCGGGCGCCAAGACTGTCAGCGACAGCCGGTCCCTGGTCACCTCGCCGGTGCTACTTGCGGTCCGTCCGCAGCTCAAAGATGCCCTGGCACAACAGACCTGGGCTACCCTTCCCCAGCTGCAAAGCAGCCCGGCGGCGATGAACGCGCTCAAGCTGCCCGGTTGGGGCACGCTCAAACTTGCCCTGCCGACCCATAGCAATGGCGATGCCGCGTTGCTCGCTGCCGAGGCCGTCGCCGCGGCGACGGCTCCTTCGGGTGCGCCGGCCACGTCCGGTATGAGCGGCGTGAACAGCCTGTTCCACGGGCAGCCCAAACTCGACGACTCCGAGCTGGGCACCGCCTTCGACGCGTTGCTCAACGCCCCCGATGCGGCGACCGCGCCGGTGCACGCGGTGGCCACCACTGAGCAGCAACTGTTCCAGCGGGCCACCTCGGTCGACAACGTCAAGTCCTCGTTGGCCGGCTGGCTGCCGCCGGGTCCCACCGCCACCGCCGACTATCCGACGGTGCTGCTGTCCGGGGACTGGCTCGAGAAGGAACAGGTCACTGCGGCCAGCGAGTTCGCCCGCTACCTGCGCAAGCCTGAGCAGCTCGCCGAACTCGCCAAGGCCGGGTTCCGCGCCGAGGGCACGTCGCCGCCATCCAGCGATGTCACCAGTTTCAGCCAGCTCGCGGCACCGCTGTCGGTGGGCGACAACTCGATGCGGGTGACGCTGGCCAACGCCACTGCCACGCCGTCGGGGAACCCCGCGGTCACGATCATGCTCGACCAGTCGATGCCGACCGAAGAGGGTGGCAAGTCGCGCCTGGCCAACGTCGTGGCCGCGCTCGACGGCCGGCTCAAGGCACTGCCCGATACCGCCGCGGTCGGCCTCTGGACTTTTGACGGCACCGAGGGACGATCGGAGATTTCAACCGGCCCGCTGGCCGAGCCGGTCAACGGACAGCGGCGCTCCGATGCGCTGATCTCGACGCTCGACGAGCAGTCCGCCTCGGGCGGCGGCGCGGTGTCGTTCACCACGCTCCGCATGCTCTATACCGAAGCGCTGTCGAAATACCGTGAGGGCCAGAGCAACTCAATCCTGTTGATCACCACCGGACCACACACCGATCAGAGTCTGGATGGGCCCGGGCTGCAGGACTACATCCGCGGCGCATTCGACCCGGCCCGTCCGATCGCGGTCAACGTGATCGACTTCGGCACAGGCTCGGACCGGGCCACGTGGGAGGCCGTCGCGCAGGCCACCAGCGGCACCTACCAGCATCTGGCCAGCTCGACCTCACCCGAGCTGGCCAGCGCGGTCAACACCATGCTGGGTTGATCCGCAGTACCGCACCCGTGACGCCCCGTTTTCCACATCAGGGACGCGCGATTCTCTACATCAGGGTTGTGCGGAGCGACCGGGCACAACCCTGATGTAGAAACCGACGTGTCAGGCGAACGCCTCGACCGGCGGGCAGGAGCACACCAGGTTCCGGTCGCCGTAGGCACCGTCGATCCGACGCACCGGCGGCCAGACCTTGGGGCGGAATCCCTTGCCCAACGGGTAGGCGGCCTGCTCGCGGGTGTACGGGTGATCCCAGTCCGTCACCAGCAGGCACTCGGCGGTGTGCGGGGCGCCGCGCAACGGGTTGTCCTCGGCTGACCACTCCCCCGAGCCGACCCGGTCGATCTCGGCGCGGATGGCGATCATCGCGTCGCAGAACGCGTCGACCTCGGTCAGGCTCTCGCTCTCGGTCGGCTCGACCATCAACGTGCCTGCCACCGGGAAGCTCATGGTGGGTGCGTGGAAACCGTAGTCCGCCAGGCGCTTTGCCACGTCATCGACGGTCACGCCGGTGTCCTTGGTGATCCCGCGCAGGTCCAGGATGCACTCGTGGGCGACCATCCCGTTCTCCCCGGTGTAGAGCACCGGGTAGTACTCGTCGAGGCGACGGGCCACGTAGTTGGCTGACGCGATCGCGGTCAGCGTTGCTGCGCGCAGACCCGTGGCCCCCATCATCCGGATGTAGGCCCAGGTGATCGGCAGGATCGAGGCCGACCCGTAGGGCGCTGCGGAGACGGTGTGCTCATCGGGCAGCTCGTCGGCCAGCGGATGGCCCGGCAGGAACGGCGCCAGATGTGAGCGCACCGCGACCGGCCCGACACCGGGGCCGCCACCACCGTGCGGGATGCAGAAGGTCTTGTGCAGATTCAGATGACTGACGTCGCCACCGAAGCGGCCCGGCCGGGCCAACCCGACGAGCGCGTTGAGGTTTGCGCCGTCCACGTAGACCTGGCCGCCCACGTCGTGCACCGCCGCGCAGATGTCGGCGACGTCGTGCTCGTACACCCCGTGCGTCGACGGATAGGTGATCATCAGCGCCGCAACACGATCCGCATGTTCGGCGATCTTCGCCCGGAGGTCGTCGAGGTCGACGTCACCGTTCTCACGGCAGGCCACCACCACGACGCGCATGCCGGCCAGCGCAGCCGAGGCGGCGTTGGTGCCGTGCGCGCTCGACGGGATCAGGCAGAGGTCGCGCTCGGTATCGCCGCGCGAGTCGTGGTACGCCTTGATCGCCAGCAAACCGGCGTACTCCCCCTGGGAACCGGCGTTGGGCTGCAACGAAATCTGGTCGTAGCCGGTGATCCCGGTGAGCCAGTCCTGCAGATCGGCAATCACCTTGCGCAGGCCCGGGTTGTCCGATGCCGGCGCGAACGGGTGCTGACGGCCGAACTCGGGCCAGGTGATCGGCTCCATCTCGGCCGCCGCGTTGAGTTTCATCGTGCAGGAACCCAACGGAATCATGCTGCGGTCCAAGGCAATATCCTTGTCCGCCAGCATCCGCAGGTACCGCATCATCTCGGTCTCGGTGCGGTAGGAGTTGAACGCCGGATGCGTGAGGAACTCCGAGGTCCGCGTCGCCACAGCCCCACTTGCGTTGGCAGCGGCATCGGCGGGTGCCACCTCGAAAGCCTCCAGGACCGCGGCCACATGCTCGTCGGTCGTCGCCTCGTCGCACGACACCGACACGTGGTCGGCGTCGACGCGCCACAGGTTGATGCCCTTGGCCTTGGCCGCCGCGACCACCGCGTCAGCGCGTCCGGGAACCCGGGCCAGCACGGTGTCGAAGTACTTGTCGTGCACCAGCGCATCGCCGAGTGCGGCCGCGATCGCGGCGGCATGGCCCTGCACGCGGCGGGCGATCGCCGTCAACCCTTCGGCACCGTGGTAGCTGGCGTACATCGCGGCCATCACGGCCAACAGCACCTGCGCGGTGCAGATGTTGCTGGTGGCCTTGTCCCGGCGGATGTGCTGCTCACGGGTCTGCAGCGCCAGTCGGTAGGCCGGCGACCCATCCGCGTCGACGGAGACACCGACCAAACGGCCCGGGAGCTGCCGGGCATGCTTGGCGTGCACCGCCAGATAGCCGGCGTGCGGGCCGCCGAATCCCATTGGCACACCGAACCGTTGGCTGGTCCCGAAGGCGACGTCGGCCCCGATCTCGCCCGGCGGGGTGATCACCGTCATCGCGAGCAGGTCCGCGCCAACCGCCACCAGTGCGCCACGCTCATGCGCCTCGCCGATCAGCCCCGTCCAGTCGTCCACCCGGCCACTCGCTCCCGGCAGCTGCACGACGACGCCGAAGAACTCACCCTCGGGCAATCCCTGGCGCAGGTCCGTGGTGACGATCTCGATGCCGAGCGGCTGCGCGCGCGTGGCCAGCACCGCCGCGGTCTGCGCGTACACATCGGTGTCGACCAGCAGTCGGTTCGTCTTGGATTTGGTCGCGCGGTGCATGAGGGTCATGGCTTCGGCCGCGGCGGTGCCTTCGTCGAGCATCGAGGCGTTGGCCACCTCGAGTCCGGTCAGGTCGCTCACCATGGTCTGGAAGTTCAGCAGCACCTCGAGCCGGCCCTGGCTGATCTCGGGCTGATACGGGGTGTAGGCGGTGTACCACGCCGGGTTCTCAAGAATGTTGCGCCGCAGCACGGCGGGCGTGAACGTGTCGAAGTAGCCCTGACCGATCATCGACACCGCGGTCGTGTTGGAGTCGGCCAACGCCCGGAGCTCGGCCAGGGACTGCTCCTCGGTGGCCGGCGCGGGCAGAGCTTCGAGGCCCGGGGCGACCCCGTCGGACGCCAGCGCGTCGAGAATGCCTGCGGGCAGCGCCTTGGCGGCGAGCTCGTCGAGCGATGCCACGCCGATCACGTCGAGCATGGTGGCAACGGCAGTGGCGTCCGGGCCGATGTGACGATCGGCGAAACGCGATTGAAGCTGGTCGGACACGACACTCTCCTGAGGCGCAGACGTGATGAAACGTCGTAGGCGTCCCTCTCCCTCTGTCGTCGACCCGGTCCGGGCGCCTGAGAGATTCAGCCCCGGCTACAGGACCTTTCCCCATGGGCGGGTGCCCATGGGCACCACTTTCCAGAGGCATCGGGGCCTGACGCGGTCCTGGGGGCCTGAGAGGTTGACGGAGAGGTATTGCTCCTTCGGCGTCCGTGGCTGGCTGTCACGAAACTCTCCCGCGCGAGGGCGATGCGTCGGCAATTCTACCGGCAGCGCACCGGTGCTCGCGAACAGTTCCCCCGCAAGCGGGACGGCTCCCAGCAAAAGTTCCCCTCAACGACGGTCGAGGGGAACCTAGGTGTCTGTACGCGGCGGAGGATCAGCCGATCTTGCGGTCGCGGCTTTTTCGCCGCGACGCCAGCTCGTCCTCGGGCGATGCGATGGATTCGCCGCCGTCGGCACGTTCGCCCGGGAAGTCTGCGATGGTGCCGGTCAGCTCGCGCATGGCGCCGGATACCGCGATGCCGAACACGCCCTGGCCGCCCTGCAGCAGATCCACGACCTCTTCGGCCGAGGTGCATTCGTAGACCGTGGTGCCATCGGAGAACAGGGTGATGTTGGCCAGATCCTGGACGCCACGCTGGCGCAGGTGATCGACCGCAACCCGGATGTTGTGCAGCGAGATGCCGGTGTCCAGCAACCGCTTGACGATCTTGAGGACCAGGACGTCCTTGAACGAGTACAGACGCTGGCTGCCTGAGCCGGCGGCGCCCCGGATGGACGGGACCACCAGGGAGGTACGCGCCCAGTAATCCAACTGCCGATAGGTGATACCGGCGATCTGGCAGGCGCTGGGACCGCGGTAGCCCACCAGCTCGTCCGGCACCGAGTCATCGGGGAACAGCCCACCCTGCACGGGTTCGCCAGCTGGCCTGACAGGCGGCTCCGCGCCGCTCCCGGTGGTCAGATCCAGCTCTTCCTGCCGTGGCGTGTCACCCACTGTGAATCCTCTCGCCGATCGAACTCGCCCGCACCGTAGTGCCATGTCCTGCAGCGCAGCCATCTCTTCCGCGACGGTTTGCTGCGAGCTCGAATGTGTCGAGCATACGCTTCCCGCCGAGCCGTGATTGCCCGCTGCGATGAAAGTATGGCGCCCGAATTCCCGCCCGATTGTCTCCCGCGCCGCGTGTCGACACCGGTATACCCACTTGAGATGTACCCGTGACCTGCAAGGCGCGGGCGACAGTCATGTCGCCTTGAAGTCGTCCGGCGAAACGCTGTCGAGGAACTCCTTGAACTTTTCGACCTCGTCCTCACGGACGGTGCCCGTAGCCTCTTCGTCGTTCTCGTCGGGAATCAGCAGGCCGGCCTCGGCCAGCACCGCCTCCTCCACGTAGATCGGCACGCCGACGCGCAGAGCGATCGCCACCGAGTCCGAAGGCCGGGCCGACACCGTGATGTCGCGGTCGAAGATCAGGTCGGCGTAGAACGTGCCTTCCTGCAGGTCGACGATCCGCACCTCTTTGAGTGAATGTCCAAGGGCGGCAATGACATCTCGGATCAGGTCGTGAGTGAGCGGCCGGGCGGGCTCGACGCCCTGCTGTTCCAGCGCGATCGCGGCGGCCTCCGACTGCCCGATCCAGATCGGGAGATAGCGGTCACCGTTGGATTCCCGCAACAGCAACACGGGCTGGTTCTGCGGCTGTTCCACTCGAATGCCGACCACGCGAACCTCAGCCATCTGTGCCTGCCCTCCGCACCGCCGTGCCGTTTCGTCGAATCTTTCGTCCTTCGCCAGTTCGCCTCAGGGGTCCCGACTTAGACGAACTGGCCGTCGAAACGAGTCTAGTCCTCAGCGATCCAGAACGTCGCGTACGGCGGACTTGATCAGCGACGTGTGCAGAGTGATCGCTAGGGCGGCCACCTCACGGGCCAGGTCATCGGCCCGGTCCCGCGCGCCGGCCTTGCCCGCCTTGCCCACCGGGCCGGCGATCTGGGCGATCAGGTCGGATTGCCGGTCTGCCGCGGAGCGAAATGCCCGCAGGTGCCTGGGCTCGACGCCGTAGTCGCCCAGGGCACGTGCGCACTGTGCGATCACCACGGAATGCTCGTCGAAGAACCCGGCGGGCCCGGCGGTGATGATGCCGTTGCGAACCAACGCCCCCAGCATCTCCTCGTCGATGCCCGACCGGGTCAACAGGTCTTCACGGGAGAGCCGGACCTGTGTCGGCGCCACCGCCGACAAGCCGGCGGCGCCGTCCACTCCCTCGCCCCCACTCTCGGACACCCCGACCAGTCGGGGCACCGCGTAGGCCGATCCGGCCTCCGGCAATTCACCGTCGGGCTGGGCGTCCAACTGCGCCTTGATCACCTTCAACGGCAGATACTGGTCACGCTGAGCAGTCAGGATGAACCGCAACCGCGCACAGTCGTATGCAGTGAACCGCCGGTACCCCGACGCGGTGCGCTGCGGCGTGATCAGTCCCTCGGCCTCGAGGAACCTGATCTTGGAGATGCTGACGTCCGGAAAGTCGCCCCGCAGCAGGTCCAGCACTGCGCCGATCGACATCCCGGCCAGCGCAGGTCTGTCGGGGGCAGTCATCGGCTAGCTGGTCGGGCCGCTGTCGTCGTCAGACCGGGGACCGGTGAGGAACACCAGGCGGAACTTCCCGATCTGCACTTCGTCGCCGTTGGCGAGTACGGCCGAATCAACCGGCTCGCGGTTGACGTACGTGCCGTTGAGGCTGCCGACATCGACGACCTGGAACTCACCGCTCTCCAACCGGAACTCGGCGTGTCGACGACTCACCGTGACGTCATCGAGAAAAATGTCGCTGTCCGGGTGCCGCCCGGCCGACGTGGTCGGCTGATCGAGCAGGAAACGCGATCCGGCGTTCGGTCCACGCTTGACGACCAGCAATGCCGAACCCGCGGGCAGGCCCTCGACGCCGGAGACGGCGCCTTCGGTACCTGCCGTTGCGGGCGCATCCAGTTCGTTCAAAAAGTCCGCGCGGAAAACCGATGTGGTTTCCACCGTCACGTCTTCCGACTGGTCGGCCCCCAAATTGCTGTCCTTGTCCGTCACCCGCTGCTCCTCACTGGCTGCTGTGGCGTTGGCCGGCGCGGCCCCAGCCCATCGTCGGTCTCACGTCGACCGTACCGCGCATCAGGCATCGTTGTGTCCACCACCGCCGGATCCGATGGGGAAGATATCTGCGCGCCGGGTACGGCCGAACCGGTCTCGGCGACCGGCCTTCGAAACCCTAACAATTACTCACTCGGTCACGGCGGCGCGGTAGCCGTCCGCGTCGAGCAAACCGGCCAGGGCGTCCTCGAGCGTGCCCTCCTCGAGCCGCAGATCGACCAGCCAGCCTTCGCCGTAGGGGTCGGAGTTCACGAGCTGAGGACTGCCGTCCAGATCACCGTTGACCGCAACGACTTTCGCCGCGACCGGAGCGTAGAGATCCGACACGGACTTCGTGGATTCGACCTCGCCGAACGCATCGCCGGCGGCCAGCTGGGCGCCGACGTCGGGCAGCTGGACGAACACCACATCGCCGAGGGCGGACTGTGCGTAGTCGGTGATGCCGACGCGCACCGTGTCGTCACCGGTGCGCTGTACCCACTCGTGCTCCGAGGTGTAGTAGAGGTCGGCTGGGATGTCGCTCACGGCGCTCCTTATTGTCGGGCGGTTGGTGTTGCTGTGCTCACTTGACGGGCTGAGCGTATTGGCGTGGTTTCGGTTGCCGCAAGGCGGTGACGTCGACACGCTCGGCTTGTTGTATCACCATCGTGCCGCCGACACGCTTGACGCTGTCCATTGCCCCGCCGGGAATGTTCATCGCGGCGGCCAGGGTCGGCGGGTCCCCAATGGCCAGAACCGAATACGGCGGCCGCAGGGTCACCTCGTCGACGGTGAGCGCCCCGGGGGTGCCGACGATCCAGGTGTCGATGCCGACCCGTACGGCGGCCTGCTGATCGCCGCCGCGGATCTCAAGGGCCTCGGCGCCCGCGGCGCGCAACTCGTTGATCACATCGAGCATGGTCTCGGCGGGAACACCGGGCGCGTTGTCTTCTATGGTGAGCGTCACGCCGGGGCCGGTCGCGGCCACCGTGCCGATCTGGATGGCCAGGGCCTCCAGCCGGGACTGGGCATTCTCGATCGCGGCCTGGTCGCTGCTGCCCGAGGCCTGCAGCTGCTGCAGCGTCCGCTGCAGGTCGGCCACCTCGGTGTTGAGCGACCCCTCACGTTGCTGCAGGGAGTCGAGCAGCACCAGCAGATCCGCCGGGCGCGCGGTCTCCAGCGAATCTCCTGACTCGTTCTGGCGGACCTGGGTGACGATCGCCATGCCCAGCAGGATGCACAACAACACCCCGAGCGCGCCGAACACCAGCTGCGAACGGCTGCGGCGCACGATCCGCAGATTCCGGAACCGGCGTGGCGAGACGTCGGCGGGCATCTCGTGGCGGCCGTGGTGTTCGGCAGCGTGCTCTGCGTGATGGTTCGGCTCTGGCTCTGGCTCGGACTCCGTTTCGGGCCCGTCCGGCTCTGTCGGCTCCGTTGGCTTGGTCGGCTCGGCTGGCCCTGTCGGCTCGGCCGGATGGTCCGGCTGGTCCTTGGGTGGGGGCTCGGCGTCGCTCATGTCAGGCGCCGAACAACCTGCGCCGCAGTGCGGCGGCGTTGCCGAAGATCCGGATGCCGAGGACCACGATGATGGCCGTCGACAGCTGGGTGCCGACGCCGAGCTGATCACCGACGTACACGATCAACGCGGCCACCAACACGTTGAACACGAACGAGACCACGAACACCTTGGCGTCGAATATGCGCTCCAGGTAGGCGCGCAACCCACCGAACACCGCATCCAACGCCGCCACGACGGCGATGGGCAGGTATGGCTCGACGAAGTCGGGAACGCTGGGGTGGAACACCAACCCGAGCACGATCCCGACGACCAGTGCGACGATCCCGATCATCTAACGGTCCATCCTGTGCACCTCAGGCCTATCCAATCTGTTTGGCGAAGTTGACATCTCGCACCGACACCGCGGGCACGGTCAGGCCGTCACCCGCACTCACGTTCACCCCTACCCCGTAGGAAGTCTCCAACAACCGGAGCCGCTGCAGGCCCGGGGTCCGGTCGAAAGCGTCGGCCATCCCCTTCGGCGGTCCGATGGCCACAATGGCATACGGACTGGTGATCGGCTGGTTGTCGACCAGAATCCCGCCTCCCGCCTGACGGATCGTCACCCCGGCACCGACCCGCACACCGCCTACCGAAACCGCCTCTGCGCCACTGGCCCACAGCGAATTCACCACCAGCTGCAGGTCCCGGTCCAGGATGATCTGCTGTCCACCGGCAACCCGCTGTTTCGACACGTCGCTGAGGTCCTTGGACAGACCGGGATCGGTGACCGTGACGGTCAGCCCGGGACCGATCATCGGGATGGCGGCCGCTTCGATGTTGGCGGTGTCCAGACTGCCGAGCAGATGCTGGCCGTTCTCGTCCATGCCGAGTCTGCTGCGTCGCTCGGCGTCCACCTGATCGACGAGTGCATCGCGTTCGGAGCTGGCCTCGTCGGCACCGATCTGCGCCGCCCGCACCCGCCCGGCCAGGGTGTGCTGGGCTTCGCGGGCCGCGGGCGCCGCGGTCTGGGCCTGGCCGGCGGCCACCGCGAACACTGTCGCGATCGCCCCCGCACCCACCACCAACCACGCGAAATCCCGGATGCGCCGATGCGGTCGATCACCGGTCTCACGGGCCGCCGCGGCCGCGGCGTAACCCGGGTCGAGGTGCTCCGAGAGCAACGACCGAAGCAGCGAGGGCAGTGGGATCCGCTTGGGCGCGTGGGCCTCATGGTCGTTGAGTCCTGCCCCCGACTCGTAGCCGCCCAGCGTGCTCATGATCTGACGGGAAGTTGTCGCATCACCATGCCCACCTGCACCAGGTACAGCACGGCCGACCACAGGTACAGCGCCACGCCCCACAGCAGGAAGGCCCATCCGCAGGCCAGCGCCACCCGGCTCCACGTCGCGTCCCACTGCCCGAGCAGGATCCACGGGAACCCGGACATCAGCGCGAAGGTGGCGGCCTTGCCCAGATACGTCACCGGCAGTGCGGTCAGTCCGCGTCGACGCAGAAGCGGCAGCGTGGCGGCGAGTACTATGTCGCGCCCGAGCAGGGTCAGCACCACCCACCACGGCACCACGCCGTACAGCGCGAGGGCGACCGGCACGGTGACCATGTAGATCCGGTCGACGAGGGGGTCGAGCAGTTCACCGAGCCGCGACGACTGATTGTCGACGAGGCGCGCGATCTTGCCGTCGGCCCAGTCGGAGAAGCCGCTGAACATCAGGATCGCCACGGCCCAGCCGTTGGCGTGTGCGCCGAACAGCAGCCACAGGAATACCGGCACCAATACGAGGCGCAGCGCACTGAGCGCGTTGGGCACCGTCAGCACCCGATCCGACCCCGGTGGTGCGGCCCGACTCGTTGCGCTCCTGCCCTCAGGAGCAGGTGCGTGATCCATGTCTAAAAACTTAGCGGAACACGCCCGGCAGGCTCAGCGCCGACATGGTGTCGTCGTTGAGCGGATTGTCGTGGACCATGTACGTCCACGTCGATGTCGGCCGCGCCAGCTTCGACAGATCGATGCCCGGCTCGTCCTCGATGTCGTCGGCCGTGTCGAAGGTCTGCTGGGCTGCCTCGATGGCGTCGGCGGCCAGCGAGGCGAACGCGTCGACGGCCATCCGGTGGAACTCGTCGAGCGGGTTCTGCCGGCCCAGCGCCCGCAGATGGATGCTCTCGCGGATGTCGGCGAGGAATGCCAGGTGATCACACCAACCGCGGTCGAGGTGGTAGAGCATGATCAACCGGCAGATCTTGGTGAGCTTCTCCTCGGCGTCCTCACCCAGGCCTTCGGCCAGTTTGGCGTAGCGCTCGGGTGAGCGGGCCTCGAGTTCCTGGCGGGCGGTATCGGTGCGCAGCAGGGTTTCGCGACGCTCCACGATGATCGCGCGCTGCTGGGCGATGAGTTGGTTGTAGCGCCAGGTGTTGGCGTGCACATCGAGCAGCCGGCCCTCGGCGACCCGCTGCGCGTGGTCGAGCAGACCGGCCGCCTTGGGCGCGCTGACACGGCCGTCCTCGTCCGTTTCGGTCGGCAACTTGGTTTCGTCGAGGTGAGCTGCCACCACCTCGTCCTCCCAACTGGAGAAGAACACCGTCGACCCGGGATCGCCCTGACGTCCGGCGCGGCCACGCAACTGGTTGTCCAGGCGCTCGGTGTGGTGTCGGCCAGTGCCGACCACGTGCAGCCCGCCGAGGTCGGCCACCTTCTCCTTCTCGGCCGAGTCGTCCGCCACATCGGACCCACCCAGGCGGATGTCGGTGCCGCGGCCGGCCATCTGGGTCGACACCGTGACCGAACCGAGCTTGCCTGCCTCGGCGATCACGGAGGCTTCTTCGGCGTCGTTCTTGGCGTTGAGCACGACGGCGGGGACGCCCGCCTTGACCAGCCTGCGGTGCAGGTCTTCGGACTCGGCCACGTCGTGCGTGCCGACGAGGATCGGTTGACCGGTCTCGTGCACCTCGGCGATGTGCTCCACGATGGCGTGGTTCTTGGCGGCCTCGGTGAGGTACACCCGGTCCGTCTCGTCCTCGCGGATGTTGGGCTTGTTCGGCGGGATCGGCGACACCCCGAGCTTGTAGAACTGGCGCAACTGCTCGCCGGCGGCCAGCGCGGTACCGGTCATGCCGCACACCGTCGGGTAACGGTTTACCAGCGCCTGCACGGTGATGGTGTCGAGCACTTCACCGGTCTCGGTGGTCTCGATGCCTTCCTTGGCCTCGACGGCGGCCTGCAGACCGTCCGGCCAGCGCTGCAGGGAGGCGATCCGGCCGCGGGACGCGTTGATCAGGTGCACCGCGCCGTCGCGGACGATGTAGTGCACATCGCGTTGGAGCAGCACGTGCGCGTGCAGCGCGACGTTGACCTCGGTGAGAGTGGTGGCGACGTGCTCCTCCGAGTACAGGTCGATGTTGCCAAGGCGGGCCTCCAGCTTGCGGGCGCCGGCCTCGGTGAGGTGCACGTTGCGGTTGTCGTCGTCCGTGTCGAAATCTGTTCCGGCGGTGAGGTCTCCGACCATGCGGATGACCTCGACGCGCGGCTGCTCCCGGTGGCTGGTGCCGGCCAGCACCAGCGGCACCAGCGCCTCGTCGACCAGCACGGAGTCGGCCTCGTCGATCAGCGCGACGTCGGGATTGGGTGACACCAGATCGTCGACGTCGGTGACCAGCTGGTCCCGCAGGACGTCGAACCCGATCTCGTTGACCGACGCATAGGTGACGTTGCACTCGTAGGCGGCACGCCGCTCTTCGGCTGTCGAGTCCTCGGTGATCCAGCCGACCGTCAGCCCCAGCGCCTCCAGCAGCGGACCCATCCACTCCGCGTCGCGCTTGGCCAGATAGTCGTTGATGGTGATGACATGCACGTGCCGGCCGCCGATGGCGTAGCCGGCCGCGGCGATCGCCCCGGACAGGGTCTTGCCCTCACCGGTGGCCATTTCGACGACGTCACCGGCGAGCATGCGCAACGCGCCGAGGAGCTGTACATCGAAAGGCCGGAGGCCCGTCGTCCGGTCGGCGGCCTCGCGCGCCAGCGCCAGGAACTGTGGCATGTCGGCGGAGGCGGCCAGGTCCTCCAGCTCGAGCAGTTTGGCAGCCTTGGTGAGCTGCTCGTCGTCGAGCTTGGCAGCCTTGTCTTCGAACGCGGCTGCACCCTTGACCTCTGAGAGCGACCGGGCCTCGTTCCGCTCGGTACTGGCCCCCAGTAGCTTCCAGAACTTGCTGCTCAAGCGGCCCGGTTTGGCGCTGGACGTCTTCGGCACATGTTCACGGTACGCGGGCGCGCCGAGTGTCCCGGAAACCGGATCGGTGCAGCCACGCCCGGATGACGTCCGGCCGGGCTCATGCCAGCTGATGGGGGTACTTTGCCCGCATGGAGATGTTCACCCCGACACTGGACTGGGGCAACGAGCTCGGGACATCGCTGGTGTGGATCGCCAAGGGCTGGCTGATCGCGGCGGTGTCCACGCTGGTGATCCTGTTGCTGATCGCCAGGTTCACCGCCTGGGGCAGGCAGTACTGGCGGATCACCAGCGGGTATTTCACCGGGCGCGACAGCGTGATCGTGTGGGCCTGGCTGGGTGCGATGCTGCTGTCGGTGATCGCCGGGGTGCGACTGGCGGTGCTCTTCAGCTATCAGGGCAACGACATGATGACCAGCTTCCAGGTGATCGCCGGCGGCATCTCCAGCGGCAACGAGGCTGTGAAGGTCTCGGGTAAAGACGGGTTCTGGCTGTCGCTGGGCGTGTTCGCGCTGCTGGCAGCGATCCATATCGCCCGGATCATGCTCGACATCTATATGGCGCAACGGTTCATGCTCCGTTGGCGGGCCTGGCTGACCACCCAGCTCACCGGCGACTGGCTGGAGGGCAAGGCCTACTACCGCACGCGCTTCATCGACGACACCATCGACAATCCGGACCAGCGCATCCAGGCCGACATCGACACTTTCACCGCGGGCATCGACTCACTGCCGAACCGTCCGAGCGCCAGTTCGACGAGCACGCTGTTGTTCGGCTCCATCTATTCAGTGGCCTCGATGATTTCGTTCACCGCGATTCTGTGGAACCTGTCCGGCGAAATCACCTTGCCTCTCGTCGGCATCGACCTGCCCCGGGCCATCTTCTGGATCGGCATCGTCTACGTTCTGTTCGCCACCGTCGTGGCGTTCTGGCTCGGCCGGCCGATCATCCAGCTGGCCTTCAACAACGAGAAGTACAACGCGGCCTTCCGCTATGCGCTGGTGCGGCTGCGTGACGCTTCTGAAGCGGTGGCCTTCTACCGCGGCGAGATCGCCGAACGCACCGGGCTGCGGAAGCTGTTCGCGCCGGTGGTGTCGAACTACCGGAACTACATCAACCGGATGGTCAAGTTCCTGGGCTGGAACAACTCGATCGACCAGGCCCAGGAGCTCATCCCCTACATCGTGCAGTTCCCACGGTTCTACAGCGGCGAGATCACCTTGGGCGCGCTGAACCAGACCGCCAGCGCCTTCCGCAGCCTTCTCGACGGGTTGTCGTTCTTCCGTAACGCCTACGACCAATTCGCCGGCTACCGCGCCGCGATCATGCGTCTGCACGGGCTGGTCGTGGCCAACGAAGAGGCCAGGGCCCTGCCCGAGGTGACCACCCTGCCGTGCGTGGACGGCACGGTGAAGCTCACCGACGTCGAGGTCCGCACCCCCGACGGCAGGCAACTCGTCAATCCGCTCGACCTGCACCTGCAGGTCGGTGACACGTTGGTGATCACCGGGCCCTCCGGCAGCGGCAAGACCACGCTGCTGCGCAGCCTCGCCGAACTGTGGCCGTTCACGTCGGGCACGCTGACCCGCCCGTGCGGGCCCAACGAGACGATGTTCCTCTCGCAGTTGCCGTACGTCCCGCTCGGTGACCTGCGCGCCGTGGTGACGTATCCGGGTGAAGAAGGGTCCGTCGATGATGAGACCCTCAGGCGGATCCTCGACGAAGTGGCGCTCGCGCATCTGGTCAGCCGGCTCGACGAGGTCCAGGACTGGGCCAAGGTGCTGTCTCCCGGTGAGCAACAACGGATTGCGTTCGCCCGGATCCTGCTCGTCAAGCCCAAGGTGGTGTTCCTCGACGAGTCGACGTCCGCACTCGATGAGGGCCTGGAGTTCATGCTCTACCAGCGGGTGCGCACCGACCTGCCGGATACCATCCTGGTCAGCGTCAGCCACCGCACGACGGTCGAGCAGCACCACACCCACGAACTCGAGCTGCTCGGTGAAGGTGAATGGCGACTCGGCCGGATCGAAGACGACGCGGCCGGCCTGGTCAAGCAACCCTGATCGGGCGGTAGTTCCCGGTAACTTCCCGGGGTATGGAGATGTTCACCCAGTCTCTGGACTGGGGCAACGAGATCCTGGGATCCCTGGTCTGGGTCCTCAAGGCGTGGGCGATCGGCTCGGTGGCGCTGGTCGCGGTCGCGGCCCTGCTGGCTCGCTTCACCACATGGGGTCGTCAGTTCTGGCGGGTCACCGGCGGCTATTTCATTGGGCGCGAGAGCTTTCCGGTGTGGGCGCTGCTGGGTGTCCTGCTGTTCTCGGTGATGCTCTCGGTGCGGATGGACGTGTTGTTCAGCTACTACGTGAACGACCAGACGACTGCGCTGCAGGTGGCGTTCTCCGGTGCCGGTTCAGGTGACGAGGCGGTGCGCCGTTCGGGAATCGACGGGTTCTGGCACTCGATCCTGATCTTCGCGTTGTTGGTGACAGCCGATATCACCCGCACCCTGCTCGACCTGTATCTCATGCAGTACTTCATCATCCGCTGGCGGGTCTGGCTCACCAACCGGCTGACCGGCGACTGGCTCGACGAGCGTGCCTACTATCGCGGCCGGTTCATCGGCGGTTTCGGCGGTACCCCGATCGACAACCCGGATCAGCGGATCCAGCAGGACATCGACGTCTTCACCACCGGCACCGGTCCGGAGACCAACACGCCGACAGTCGCCACCGCGCAGACTCTGGTGTTCGGCTCGGTGTACTCGATCGTCTCGGTGGTCGCATTCACCCCGATCCTGTGGAACCTCGCCGGCCCGTTGACCCTTTTCGGCGTCACCGTGCCGAAGGCATTGTTCTGGATCGCCCTGCTGTGGGTGGCGATCACGACGGTCGTGGCGATCTGGATCGGCAGACCGATGATCCGGCTGACGTTCCGCAACTCGCTGACCAACGCGGCGTTCCGCTATGCACTCGTGCGTATCCGTGACGGGGCCGAGGCAGTCGGTTTCTATCACGGTGAACGCACGGAACGCGGCACGCTGTCCGATCGATTCGCCAACGTGATCACCAACTATCGCAGGCTCGTGCGCCGGGGCGTCGCGTTCCTCGGCTGGAATCGGTCCATCAACCAGATCATCGATCCCCTGCCGCTGATCATTCAGGCACCTCGGTTGTTCGCGGGTCAGCTCACGTACGGCGACGTCTTGCAGTCGGCCAGCGCGTTCAACAACGTGCAGAGCTCATTGAGCTTCTTCCGCTCGGTATACGACGCATTCGCCGGATACCGGGCCGCGATCATCCGTCTCGACGGACTCGTCAGTGCGAACGAACAGGCAAGGGCGCTACCACGTTTGGACACCGGGATGAGTGCCACCGGCGGGGTGGAACTCGAGGACGTCGAGGTGCGGTCACCTCAGGGCGACCTGCTGCTGCACAACCTCGACCTGCAACTCGCACCCGGCGATTCTCTGGTCATCACCGGGCCGTCCGGTACCGGTAAGACGACGCTGCTGCGTAGCTTGGCGCGGCTGTGGCCGTACGGGTCGGGCACCGTGCGTTATCCCGAGCAGGGTGAGGTCATGTTCCTGTCACAGCTCCCCTATGCCCCGCTGGGCGATCTGCGGACGGTGACCTGCTATCCCTCACCCACCGGTACCTACACCGACGACGAGATCCGGGCCGCTCTCGACAAGGTCGCCCTCGGTAATCTGACCTCTCGTCTGGGCGAGGACGCCGATTGGGGAAAGGTGTTGTCCCCCGGCGAGCAGCAGCGGATCGCGTTCGCCCGGATTCTGCTGGCGAGGCCGTCTGCGGTGTTCCTGGACGAGGCCACCTCGGCGCTCGATGCCGGTCAGCAGTACGCGTTGTACTCGACCCTGCGCACCGAGTTGCCCGATTGCATCGTGGTCAGCATCAGCCACCGGGACAGCGTGAACCGGCTCCACGACCGTCGGCTGGAACTGCTCGGCGACGGTCGGTGGCAGCTCGCGTCCGTCGGCTCGCCGACTTAACCGGCCTGGCGCGCCGCTGCGTGCGTGCCGGCGCGGCGCCCGAAGAACGACCCTTCGCCGAGCTGCACTCCGCTGGCGTAGCCCTCGCCGTCCTGGGCGATGTTGGACGCGCAGGCGCCCGCCGCGTACAGGCCCGTGATGACGCTGCCGTCCTCACGCAGCACCTCGCCGTCGATGGAGACCGTCAACCCGCCCATCGTGAATCCCGAATACATGGCGATCCCGAGGGACAGGTCGAACGCCGCGTACGGCCCGGTGTCCTGCACCGCGATGTAGTCGGGTTGCTTGTGGAAGTCGGGATCTTCACCGTTGGCCGCGTTCTTGTTGTAGCGATCGAGGGTGGCGGCCAGGTTGCCGGCCGGGATGCCCAGTGCCTCTTCGACTTCGGCGATCGTCTCGTAGCCGTCGATGAACTTGATGAGCGGCATGGCCGGCATCTCCATGTGTTGCTCATCCACGATGAGGTACGCCTGCTGGTCAGGCTGTCGCAGAACGAATGCCGAGGTACGCGAGTGGTAGGAGTCCTCGGTGACGAAGCGTTGGCCCTGGTTGTTGACGATCACGCCGGTCAGCAGGATCTCCGGCGGGTAGGCCGCGGCGGTGATGAACAACTGGTCCATGCCGTTGGCCACGCCGCCTGCGGCGACACCCATCCGGATACCCAGGCCGTCGTCGTTGGGGTTGCCCAGGATGTAGGGCTCCACCTCACCGTGGTGCTTGGTGCGACGTTTCTTGCCGAGCGCCGGGGTGTACTCGGCGACCATCTCGGGGTTCATCGCGAATCCGCCGGCCGTGATGATGACCGATTTCGCTTTCACACAACCGGTTTCGCCGAAGTGCTTCCACTTCACCCCGACCACTGGGCGGTCATCCGCACTGTCGTCGACGATCAGGTTGGTGGCACCCACCTCATAGCGGATCGTGACGCCCAGCGTCTCAGCGCGTTTCAGCAGGAGATCGATCACCATCGCCGCGCCGCCCAACTCACCGGGCACGGGAACCGAGTGCCCGCGGGGCGCCGGCTCGGCCTTCTCGGTGAACGGCCAGACCTTCTCGTTGCCGGTGTAGGACAGCCCCTCGGTACCCGGCGGGACCACCACCTTGCCCGGGTAGAAGCTGCGCTCGAACTGAAAGCCCAGTGCCTCAAGCCAATTGAAATGCTCGACACTGCCGTCGCTGTAGGCACGGATCTTGGCCAGATCGGGTTCGCGCGAGACGGCGACCAGATACTTGTACATCTCCTCGGCGGTGTCGGGATGCCCGGTGGCCTCCTGCACCGCGGTGCCGCCGCCGAGATAGAAGTGCCCGCCCGCCATCGCGGTGGTGCCGCCGGCCGCCGCGGCCTTCTCCAACACCAGGACCCGGGCGCCCTCGGCGGCAGCACTGACCGCTGCACAACCTCCGGCGATGCCGAATCCGATCACCACGACATCGAACTCGTCGGACCAGGATCCGACGGCGTCGACCTCGGAGGCCTCTAGGACCGCGGGGATTTCCTTCACTGCTGCTCCTGTTTCACATACTCGAAGAACGCCCGGATCTCGGGCGGGATGTAAGCGATCTCCAGATACGGCACCCCGGCTCCGGCGGCCGACAGGTAGGCGAATTTCATTCCCCCGGGCATCTCGCCCTGACACACCGCCGGGGTCCCGTCGTCTTCGGCGTCGCGCACCCGTGCGTCGAACGCCGCCGGGTCGGCTGCCTCAACACAGATGTGGTGCAGGCCGGACCCGTGCGCTTCGAGGAACTCCGTGTAGACACTCTCACCGCTCACCGGTGCGATCAGTTCCAGTTGGGTGTCACCGGCGTAGCTCAGCGAGATGTCGGCCACGAAATCGGCGGGCTTGCCGCGGTATTGACACGTCTCAGGGCCGAAATGCACCGCAGGCATGCGCACCCACCGTCGCGCGCCCAGCAGGGTGGACAGGGCCTGTTCGGTGGCAGCCAGGTCAGCGGTGACCCAGGCGATCTGGACAGGTGTCTGATTAAGCATCGCGATGAGAATATCGCCCACCCGTCTGGATGGCTAGAACGTGTTCTAGTTAGGGGAACGGCGAGTCACGGCTGCCCGACGAGATTCGACACCTCGCCGGCGAGCGGTGCGCCGTCACTGCGGGCCTGGACGCTGGCGTTCTGCCAGGAGACCGCGGCCGGATAGTTACCCCACGTGCTGTTGAACATTCCCACGATGGCAGCACGACCATCGGGGGTGACGATGTATACCGGACCACCGGAATCGCCTTTTTGACTCACCACGCCGTTGGCCATCGTGAACCAGCCGTTGTTCACGGCCTCGACAGTGCCGCAGGTCTCTCCGGTCACCACCCCGAAGTGACAGACCGGGGCGCCGGGCGTCGGCACCACGGCGGGATCCTCGACCAGCATCCGCCCACCCGGCAGGATGTTGTTCACCACGACATCGCCTGCCAGTTGGATGGTCTCCCAATCGGAGATCATGTGATTGGTGTCGACCGTGGCCCCGTCGGGCGTGTTGTCGCGGTAAGAACCCATGTGCCCGATGAAATTGCCGTCCCGGTCGTTCACCGGCCCACCGCCGCGGCAGTGCCCGGCGGTGAATCCGACCCGGCTCCCCGGGTCCACAAAGCCGAGGGTGCACAGATTGGTGCCTTGGCGAATCTCCATCCCGGGGTACACCAGCGAACCCGCCGCAGCCGCCGTCGGTACCGGACATGCCAGCAGCCCCGCCGCCGGCACCACCGCCATCGCCCGTATCGCCCCACCAAGCCAACTGTTCACGGCCGGCCTCCCTCGTTTTCGGACGTGGTGAAAGTCACCCTACCGACTTCAATATCGGTCAGGCGGCAACTTCGTTACCGGGGGTACCCACGACGCGCGAGATCCAATGCCAGAAACGACGACGGCCCGGACCAAGTGGTCCGGGCCGCGCGTCCGTTCAGGTCTTCCGTTCAGGTCACGGAATCGTCAAGACCTGGCCGGGGTGAATCAGATCGGGATTGGCGATGCCGCTGGCATCGGCGATCTGCTGGTAGCGGTTGCCATCGCCGTAGAAGCGCTCGGCGATCGCCCACAGGGTGTCGCCGGACACCACGGTGTAGGTGCGCGGCTCGGGAGCCGGCGGGGGTGGCGGCGGCGCTGCCGGCTCGGGTGCGGCCACGGGCTCCTCGACAGCGGCCGGGGCAACCTCAACCTCGGGCGCGGCGGCCTCGGGCGCCGGTGGCGGCGGCTCGGAAGTCTCGGTCTTGGACGACCATGCGGGACCGTCCGCGGCGTACAGCACCAGGTTGCGGTCGTCCTGGAGAACCAGCTTGACGTCCTTCTTGCCCTTGGTGTCGGTGTGCCACACCGGCTTCTCCGAGGTGTACAGCACGAAGTTGCCGTCGGTCTGCACCTCGGCGCGCACCACGTCCTGGCCGTTGGTGGAAGTAGACCAGACCGCTTGGCCACGTGCCTCCAACACGAGGTTGCCGTCATCCTGCAACGTCAGCGTGTACGCGCCGTTGTTGGAGGTGAGCGAACCACCCTTCTCCAGCTTCTGTCCTTCGGTCAGTGTGTCTCCCACGCATTGCCCCTTTCGTGACCGTGATCCGGGTTGTCGCACCCGGGTTCTGTCGACCTTACTGACTTCGAGTTTGCTTTGGTGCTATTCGGCTCGGCTCGAATTCAAACGTCGCACCAACACTGGGAAACGCCGGGTATCTGGACGGCAGACGGCGCAAATCGGCGGCGCCCGGCGTGTCGCACATCGAGCCGCGGCTACCGATCAGCCCGAGTCACTCGGAATCGTAGGTTGCGTCAATTCCCATGCCGGCCAATGATTCTGGCCGCACGTTCGAGAACTGGGCCGACCCGTGTCAGCCGACCGGCTGTGTTTCGGAAGATTCGGCTGGCTGCCAGCCGGGTGGGCCGAATACGAAGCCCAACCGGTCACGCAGACGGCGGGCCCGCCGCATGTCGCGGGCGATCGCCACGTACTCGTGGGTCTGCAGTTTCCAGATGTTGAAGGTGTTGACCGGCTTGGTCAGCCCGTAGTGCGGACGGAACACCTCCGGCTGGAACGTGCCGAACATCCGGTCCCAGATGATGAGGATGCCGCCGTAGTTACGGTCCAGGTACAACTGGTCGCGCCCGTGGTGCACCCGGTGATGTGAGGGGGTATTGAAGATGAATTCGATTGGCCGCCACAACTTTCCGACCCGCTCAGTGTGCACCCAGAACTGGTAGACCAGGTTCAGCGAAAAGCTGGCGAACACCAGCCACGGCGGAATCCCGAGCAGGGGCAACGGAATCCAGGCCAGGATCTCACCGCTGTTGTTCCATTTCTGGCGCAGCGCGGTTGCGAAGTTGTAGTACTCACTGGAGTGGTGGGCCTGATGCGTCGCCCAGATCAACCGCACCCGGTGCGCAATGCGGTGGTAGGTGTAAAACAGCAGGTCCACCCCGACGATCGCGACCACCCAGGTGTACCACCGGTCCCCCGGCAGGTGCCACGGTGCCAGGTAGGCGTAGATGGCGGCATAGCCCAGCAGCGCCAGCAGTTTCCATCCGGCAGTGGTGAGGATCGACACCAGACCCATCGAGATGCTCGCCCAGGCATCGCGGGTGTCGAACGCGCCTGCAGGCCGTCGTTGGGATTCGATGTGCTCCAGGCGACGGGCGGCGAGCCATTCCACGGTCAGCAACACCAGGAAGAACGGAATCGCGAAGAACACCGGATCCCGCATCGGCGGGGGCAGGAAGTCCAGGACGGACCCGATCATGTGGACTCCTCGTTGAGCTGGGCGAACTCTCCTACGGTACTCACCCACCGAAGCGGGCTCGGATAGGTTTGTCCGGTGCAGAAGTGGGCGTTGCTGATCGCGGCCGTCATCACCGAAGTCACCGCCACGCTGTCGCTGCGCGCGGCCCAGGACCATTCGGGATGGCTGGCGCTGGTGGTGTCCGGCTACCTGGCCGCGTTCGTGTTGCTGACCCTGGTGCTGCGGGCGGGCATGCCCGTCGGCGTCGCCTACGGAATCTGGGGTGCGCTGGGTACCGCGGCGACGGCCGTGCTGGCCGCGGCGTTGTTCGGCGACCCGTTCACCTGGCCGATCGTGGCGGGTATCGGTCTGATCATCGCCGGCGTGCTGCTGGTCGAACTCGGGTCGCACCCGCGTCAGGCCGAATCATGATGTGGCTGGCCCTCACCGGAGCGATCCTGGTCGAGGTGTTCGCCACGCTCGGGCTGCGCGCCTCGGACGGATTCCGGCGCAAGGCGTGGATCGTGCCGGTGATCGCCGGCTACGTACTGTCGTTCTACCTGCTGTGGCTGGCCCTGTCGTTGGGGGTGCCCGTGGGCATCGCCTACGGCATCTGGACTGCGTGCGGGGTCGCGCTGGTCGCGATCATCGCCCGGTTCTTGTTCCGGGAACCGCTGACCCCGGTGATGCTGCTCGGTATCGCGCTAATCGTGTCGGGTGTGTTCACGATCGAGCTGGCCGGCATCGGCCCCGGGACGGTGCCCTGACTCGGTTACTGCCGACGGCCGCCCCGGCAGCACCCCGGCCAGCAGCGCGGCCACCAACCCGGCCAGCGGTACGACCAGGAGACCGACCCGCAACCCCGCCGCATCGGCGACGAGCCCCACCAGTAGTGGCGCACCGAAGAAACCCACCCGCATGAGCCAGGTGACCACGGTCAGACCGGTCCCCGGTCGCAACCCCGGCAGCTGATCGGCGCCGTGCATCGCAGCCGGCACCAGGGTGGCCACTCCCAGACCAGCCAGCGCGAAACCGGCGATCGTCGTGGCGATGTTCGGGAAGGCCAGCGCGGTCCCCATCCCGGCGGCGGCGATCACGCCGCCCGCCCGTGCCACCGTCGCCTCGCCGAACCGGTCGACCAGCCGGTCGCCGATCACCCGTCCCACGAACATGAAGCCGACCAGCGCGATGTATCCGAAGACCGCGACGGCAGGCGGCGTGTGCAGGTAATCGCGCAGATACAGCGTGGCCCAGGAACTCCCGGAATCCTCGACTGTGGCGCCCGCGATCGCGATCAGCACCAGGGCCAGCAGGATCAGGTACACCCGCGGCCCCGCCCTCGTTCCGGCCGGTGCATGCGCTGCCGGATGATCGTCATGGTCGGGTCCGGGCAGCAGGTAGCGGTAGGCGACCACCGCCACCGCGCTCAACAACACGGCGGCCACCGAGAGATGGATGGCCCGCGGGATTCCCAGGGCGATCGCTGCGGCACCGGTGAGACCACCGAGGATCGCGCCTGCAGCCCATACCGCATGCAGTGAGTTGATGATCGACCGGCCGTGTTCGCGCTGCAGCCGCAGTCCGTGTGCGTTCTGCGCGACATCCACCACCGAATCGCAGGCCCCGGCCAGGAACAACGCGGCGGCCAGCAGCAGTGGGGTGCTCGCCATGCCGGCTGCGACGACGAAGGCGGCCAGCGCCACGGTGCCGATGACCGCCACCCGCGCGCTGCGGAACCGTCGGATCAGGGTCGCCGCGGTCAATCCCGCCACCAGCGCGCCGCCCGAGAACGAGGCGACGGCCGCGCCGTACACGGCATTGCTCAGGTGAAGGTCGCTCTTGATCTCCGGATAGCGCGGCAGCAGATTGGCGAAGATCGCGCCGTTGGTCAGGAACAGCGCCCCGACCGCGATCCGGGCCCGGCGCAACGCGGATGCCACTGAGCCGACACTACTGCGCGTCCCCGGGTCAGTGGACCGCCGGCACCAACCGTTCGCTGACCTGCCACAGGTCTGCCGCCTTGGCCTCGTCGTAGGAATCTCGTGAGGAACGGATCCGGCGGGTGCCTTCGAAGTACGCGCCGGTGACGCCGTCTAGGACCGGATCGGCGACCAGCGCGGCGAGATTGGCGCCGGAGCGTCGGATGCTGTTGACGTTGGGCAGTACCCGCAGGGCCGGCATGAGCAGGCGCCAGGCCAGCCGCTGGATGCCCGAATAGTCCCTGGCGAGCCCCGAACCCGGCATCAGGCCGGGGTCGAACGCGTTGACCGTGATTCCGCCGGACCCGTGGCCCAGCCGCCGGTCCAACTCGTAGCTGAACAGCATGTTGCACAGTTTGGAGGTGGTGTAGCGACGCCGACCTTCTTCGCCGGTCAGCCCGCCGGGTGGCGGACGAAGAAGTTCCTCGGCCGAGTTAAATTGCGGCGCAGGCATACCCGTGAACCGATCCGGATCGTGGGTGCCGCTGCTGACCACCACGATTCGCGCCGGGGCAGTGAGCGCGGCGAGCAGCTGCTGCACCAGGGCGAAATGACCGAGATGGTTGACGCCGAAGGTCATCTCGTAGCCGTCCACCGTCGTCTGGGCGCCTGCGACCAACTGGAGTCCGGCGTTGCACACCAGCGCGTGCAGCGGCGGTAGGTCGCGGTGCGGCAAACCGGCGGCGAAGTTCCGCACCGACTGCAGCGATGCCAGGTCGAGCTCACCCACCGTGGTACGTCCGGGACAGTCCAGGCGAGCCGCCGCCTCGGCGCCACGTTCGGCGTCGCGCACCGCGAGCACCACATGCCAACCCGGATCGGATTCCAGGAGAGTCCGGGCGCATTCGAAGCCCAGCCCCGTGTTCGCGCCGGTGATGATCACGGTCTTGTCGGTCACTGTTCCTCCAGGAGTATCGGGATGAGCACCGTGACCGCCTGCCACAGCCGCCGGTACATGCGGGCCACGTCAGTGGTGGCCGGATCGAGGTGCGCGGCGAAGAACACCCCGTCGGACTGGGCCACGGCGAATGCGGTGAGTTCGGCCACCACCTGCTCGATGCGACGTGGCGGTAGGCCGGCGGGCAGCTGGCTGCGCACGGCGGCAGAGAACCGTGCGATCGCGGTGTCACGCACGCGGCGCACCACCGCCGTCACCGTCGGATCATCGCCGCGTTCCAGCGACAGCAGGTACAGGATGCGGAGGAATTCCGGGCGCTGTGCCTGCAGATCCGCCAGAACCGCCAACTGCTCGTCGATGCTGCCGCTGCTCGGTATCGCCGCGAAGAAGCGGTCGGCTCCGCGTTCCATCACCGCCGCGAGGACACCGTCCTTGGATCCGAAATGCCAGTAGATGGAGCTGGCCGGGAGGCCGCAGGCCTTGCGGATGTCGCTGATCGAGGTGGCGGCGTAGCCACGGGTGGCCATGAGTTGTTCGGTGGCGTCGAGAATCTGCCCTCGGGAATCCGCACCCTGCTGTTGTCGCCGCGTGGTTGGAGTGGCCACCTGAAACCCCGTCTGTAAGGATCGTTACAGACAGCGTAGAGCGTGGGCAGCCACCACGCCAGTGGCACGCACGATCGGCTTCTGGGCAGCAAGATTGACACCATGACTTCTTCGTCACCGATGCTGCTGGAGCTGGCCCGCCGCTACGGCGTCGCCCCGGAGTTCGACGACTGGACCGGCCGCCGCACCGCCGTCGCAGAGTCCACCCTGGTCGCGGTGTTGGAAGCGTTGGGCGTGGCGGCCGGCACCGAACAGGAGCGGGTGGACGCCCTGGCCGTCCACGACCGGCAGTACTGGCAGCGCCGCCTGCCGCGGATCGTGCTGGGCCGCGCAGGAATGCCGGCGAGCTTCTGGGTCCACGTCACGCACGGAGATCCGGTGCACCTCACG
Organism: Mycobacterium shunyiense; assembly: GCF_058270035.1. Lineage (NCBI taxonomy): Bacteria > Bacillati > Actinomycetota > Actinomycetes > Mycobacteriales > Mycobacteriaceae > Mycobacterium > Mycobacterium shunyiense. The sequence goes on from NZ_JBZDPT010000047.1 coordinate 823,193, forward strand.
CTGTTGCTCGAAGATGGCACCGAGCGCGGCGGCCTGCGGCAACTCGAGAACAACCGGCCTCCATACGATCTCGGGAACCGGTTGATCGGTGAGGCCACGTTCGAACTTCCGGCGGACCTGCCCCTGGGTTATCACCGGCTGCGATTGGACGGGACCGATATCGAGACGCCGGTGGTGATCTCCCCCGCAACCGTGGGCCTGCCCACCCGACTCGGCGAGCGGCGCGCCTGGGGACTGACTGTTCAGCTCTACAGTGTTCGCTCCAAAAACTCTTGGGGCACAGGCGATCTCACCGACCTGGCAGATCTGGCGGTGTGGTCGGCGGCCGAGCACGGTGCCGGGTTCGTCCTGGTCAATCCGCTGCACGCAGCCGCTCCCACTGCCCCGATGGAGCCCTCGCCGTATCTGCCCACGTCGCGGAGGTTCGGCAATCCGCTCTACCTGCGGGTCGAGGCCGTCCCGGAGTTCGCCTCGGTCCGGCACCGCAGCCGTATCCGGGCGCTGCGCGCCGCGCTCAACAAGCGTGCGGACCGCAACCCGACCATCGACCGCGACGCGGCCTGGCAGGCCAAACGCACCGTACTGCAGCAGGTGTACCGGGTTGAGCGTTCGGCGGGCCGGGAGCTGGCGTACGCCGCCTACCGGGCCCGGCAGGGCCGCAGCCTGGAGGAATTCGCAACCTGGTGCGCGCTGGCCGAACGGTACGGTGCCGATTGGCACGCCTGGCCGCACGCACTGCAGCATCCGGCGAATCCGGAGGTCGCCGCGTTCGCAGCGGCCCATCCCGATGCCGTGGACTTCCATCGCTGGCTGCAGTGGGTTCTCGACGACCAACTCACCGCGGTACAGGCCACGGCGGTGCAGGCCGGGATGGAGTTGGGCGTCATGAGCGACCTCGCGGTCGGCGTGGATCCCGACGGCGCCGACGCCTGGGCCCTGCAGGATGTGCTGGCTCTGGGGGTGACCGCCGGCGCCCCGCCGGATGAGTTCAACCAACTCGGCCAGGATTGGTCGCAGCCCCCGTGGCGGCCGGACCGACTGGCCGAGCAGGCCTACGAGCCGTTCCGGGCGTTGGTCGAGATGGCACTGCGGCATGCCGGCGGGGTGCGTATCGACCACATCATCGGAATGTTCCGGCTGTGGTGGATCCCGAAGGGTGCCGCACCGACCGAAGGCACCTATGTGCGCTACGACCACGACGCGATGATCGGCATCATCGCGCTCGAAGCGCACCGGGCCGGTGCGCTCGTGGTCGGCGAGGATCTCGGCACGGTCGAACCGTGGGTGCGTGACCACCTGCACGAGCGGGGCCTGTTCGGCACCTCGATTCTGTGGTTCGAGTCCGACGGGTCCGGGCGGCCCCTCCCGGCCGAACGCTGGCGCGAATACTGCCTGTCCTCGGTGACCACCCACGATCTGCCGCCGACAGCGGGGTATCTCGCGGGCGAACATGTGCGGTTGCGGGACGAACTCGGGCTGCTCACGCGGCCCGCCGACGAGGAGTTGACCTCGGACCGTGCCGCGCAGGCCGCCTGGCTGGACGAATTGCGCCGGGTCGGCCTGCTCGGACCCGATCCGGACACCGATCAGATCGTGGCAGCGCTGTATCGGTATCTGGCCCGTACCCCGTCGAAGCTGCTGACCCTGGCGCTGGCCGACGCGGTAGGTGAGTTGCGTACCCAGAATCAGCCGGGAACGACCGACGAGTACCCGAACTGGCGGATCCCGTTGGCCGGCCCGGACGGCCGTCGACTGCTGCTCGAAGACGTGTTCGCCGATCCGCGGGCAGCGGTGTTGAGCGAGGTGATGGCCGAGATCACCGGGCAATCCGGCCGCGCCGGGATGTAACACCCGGGGCGTCTGCTCCGGTTTCACATTCGTCACCGCTGCGATATGTTCGCAACCGCACCCGACTGACGGAGTTCACGTGAAGAAGCTTGTTGCGCTCGGTGGCGGTCTGCTCGCCGCCGGTTCGATCGCCCTGATGGCGGCAGGTGCCGCCACCTCACAGCCGAGCTCCGCTTCGGTCAACGTCGTCGGTGAGCCCTATATGAAGGCACTGGCGATCCTGAAGAGCCAGGGAGTCAAGGCCACCTTCGGCGGCTCGTTCGGCAGCGCCCTTCCACAAGCCGAGTGCCTGGTCGATTCCCAGAAGGTCAACTCCAGCGGCAAGATGATCCTGATGCTGGACTGCAGCGAGGCCGCGGCCGAGCAGGGTGCCGAATCGGCTGTCCCGGGCGGCCCGAGGGTCGGCAGTAACGGCGTGACCACGGTGACGCCGACGCCAGTGGTCCCGATCGCCGGCGCCCCAGGCGCGGGCACGCCGCCACCGGCCTGACCCGCACCTGGTACCGCTGTTCCCACCTAAATCCGTACACTGCTGAGAGTCCACTCATCCCAGGGAGGCTCTCGATGTTGCGTCCGTTGCGGTTCGACAATGAGATCGACCCGGGCCCGGTACAGATCCAGGCCCGTAAAGTGCACTTCGATCTCGACGGCATACCGTTGCACTGGATTCCCGGCCACCCCGTGGCCGCGACGATGGTCAACCTGTTCAACGTGGTGCTGCCGATGGCCGAACACTGGTTCGTCGCGACGTTCAACGAAGCACTGCCCTATGTGCGCGATCCCAAGCTCGCTGATGACATGCGCGGCTTCATCGGTCAGGAGGCGACCCACGCCGAGACCCATGATCAGGTGCTCGACGAGTTCCTCACCGCCCACGGCGTGGATTACCAGCCGCTGATGGCCATGGTCGAGCACGTGTTCACCAAGATGCTGGGCCCGACCGATTCGACCGACCCGCGGCGCCGGCTGTCCAACCTGTGCGACCGACTGTGGCTCATCGCCGCCATCGAGCACTACACGGCGGTACTCGGTGACTTTGTGCTGAACTGCACGTGGGAGGACTTCGATGCCGACCCGACGATGACGGATCTGTTCCGCTGGCATGGCAGCGAGGAGGTCGAGCACCGCAGCGTCGCCCACGACGTCGCGGTCTACTTCCAGGACAGCTACTTCAGCCGGGTACGGGCCATGTCGATCGCCGCGACCGCCGTCTATATGTTCTTCCAGCGCGGTTGCTGGGCCATGGTCAAGAGCGATCCGACCCTCGACATCGGCTGGTGGCGGATGAATCGGTTGCGGATGCGCGATTCCAAGCTGGGGCTGCTGCCGAAGTTCTCCCGGATGTTCGGTTCCAACACCCTGGCCTACTGCCGACCCGGTTTTTCGCCGGAGGAGATGGGCTCGACCGCCCAGGCAGTGGCTTACCTGGCGAGCTCCCCCGCGGCGCGGGCCGCCCACCTGTGACGGGCGCAGCCATGCCGACGCTGTCACTGATATCCCGGTACCGTCGGCTGCCACCGAGTGCGTCGGGGCGGTTCCGGCACGATCCCATGCTCGGTCTGGCCGAGGTGTCGATCGCCACCATGTGGGGTGTGAACCGCTTGCTGCGGCGTCCCTCGCCTCCACCTGAACTGGACCGCACGATCACGTTGACCGTGGTCGGCCGGGAAGTGGTGGCTCACGACCAGGACGTCATCGCGCTGACCCTGGCCGCGGCTGACGGCGGCACGCTGCCGCAGTGGTATCCGGGTGCGCACATTGACCTGCACCTGGCCAGCGGCCGGGTGCGGCAGTACTCACTGTGCGGTGATCCCGCAGTCCGCGACCGCTATCGAATTGCGGTGCGGCGCATACCCGATGGCGGGGGCGGTTCGGTCGAGGTGCACGACAGTCTGCAGGTCGGGAGCCGGGTGAGCACCCACGGCCCGCGCAATGCGTTCGCGTTGACGGTGCCCGGCTATGGCTCCCCCACCCAGCGGTTCCGCTTCATCGCGGGCGGAATCGGCATCACCCCGATCCTGCCGATGCTCGGGTTGGCGGCGCGGTTGGGTGTCGACTGGTCGATGGTGTACGCCGGGCGCAGCAGCGACAGCCTGCCGTTCCTCGACGAGCTCGCCCGGTTCGGAGACCGCATCGAGATCCGCACCGACGATGTCCACGGCCTGCCCGGTGCCGGCGATCTTCTCGGCGACTGCCCCGACGGCACCACGGTGTACGCCTGCGGTCCGGCGCCGATGTTGACGGGAATCCGCGCCGCACTCGCCGGCCGTGATGACGTGGAGTTGCATTTCGAAAGGTTCGCGGCGCCACCGGTTGTCGACGGTGCCGAGTTCTCGGTGAGGATCGCCTCGACCGGCGCCGAGGTGACGGTCGGAGCCGACGAGACCATGCTCGCCGCACTGAGCCGGTCCGGGGTGAACGCTCCGTACTCGTGCCAGCAGGGTTTCTGCGGCACCTGCCGCATTCGGACCGTGCCGGGAACCGACGGGACTGTGCAGCACCGCGATACGTTGTTGACCGACCCGGAGCGCGACGCCGGCTACCTGCTGACCTGCGTGTCACGGGCGGAGGCCGGCCACCCGCTGACCCTCGACCTCTGAGCCGCTACCCGTCGTCGGCGAGGCCTTCGCCATAGCCTGCGAGTTCGGGTGCGGCCATCAGCTGGTCCAACAGCGGGCGTTGCCCCGTCAGCAGCTTGATGCGCGCAGTTGCGACGGAAACCCAAGCAACACGGTCGATTTCGGGAAACTCGACCAGTCGTCCCGACCCCTTCGGCAACTCGATACTGAACGTGTTGCTCACGGCGGTGGCGGGGTCGAAATCCCCGCCCACCGCGAATGCGGTGACCACCTTGCCGCCGGCCTGCCGCACCGGGTCCAGATCGATGCGCGGACCTGCAGGCGGTGGCGACCCGAGTTCCTCGGCGAACTCGCGTTGCGCCGCCGCCCACGGGTCCTCGTCGTCGGCGTACTCCCCCTTTGGCACCGACCACGCCCCGGCGTCCTTTCGCGCCCAGAACGGCCCGCCCGGGTGAACGATCAGCACTTCCACGTCCGCCCCGGCGAGGCGGTACAGCAGGACACCCGCGCTCAGCTTCGCCACGCGCTGCACGCTACTCGACGAGCTGATCGCGACGACTTCACCGCAGCACAACGGTGAGGTGCACCACTTTGCCGGCGGGACGTAGTTCGCCTCACTCCAGTGGAGGTTCCGAAGTGTGACGCAGCCCTCGTCAATGGGTTTCGGTCAGCCGGAATTTAAATTGTGAACTGCCGGTTAACTCTTGTGTAACACCTAAATCGAGGTGACGACGGCGCTTGGGTGGGCAGCCGGCGTCGGCATCACGCGCGAAACAACAGAAGAGTGAAAGAAGGCACCAAAGATGATGAGGATCGGATTTGCCACTGCACTTGCAGGAGCGGCTGCCGCAGCGGTGATCGGCCTGGCCGGACCTGCCCAGGCGGCACCGACCGGCCCGGGCAACGCCCAGCAGACGATCAGCGAACTTCAGGCGCAGGGCTACAAGGTGATCGTCAACCACGTCGGTTCGACCCCGTTGGACAAGGCTTCGGTAGTGTCCGTACGCCCGGGCCAGACCTACAGCCGGACGGATTCCAGCAGCCCCGGCGGCGATTTGCAGACCACCGTACTGAACAAGACAGTTTACGTAGATGTGAAGTAAGCCCAAACATCGCGAAACATCAAGGAGGGGCGCCCTTTTCGGGCGCCCCTCCTTGGTGTCCACGCGAAGCGGACGGGCGGGTCCGCGCTAGAGTCGCCAGCGTGCGACGTTTTACCCGATATGTCGCCCTCGGCGACAGCCAGACCGAAGGGTTGTGGGATGGCGACGACGCAGTCGGCCTGATGGGCTTCGCCGATCGTCTCGCGGTCCGTCTCGACGGGCTCTATCCGGGATTGGGTTACGCCAATCTCGCCATTCGCGGTCACCGCATCGGCGATGTCCTGAACACCCAGCTCCCCACCGCGTTGTCGATGCGACCAGACCTGGTCACCGTCTGCATCGGCATGAACGACGTGACCCGCCCCGGGCGCGCCTTCACCCGTGCTTTGGGTGACCTCGACGCCGTCTACCGCACGCTCGCGGCCACCGGTGCGACCGTCGTCACCACCACGTTCCCTGACATCACCCAGATCCTGCCGGTGGGCCGGTTGCTGGGAAAGCGGGTGGTCCGGATCAACGACGCGATCAACGATGCCGCCGATCGGTACGGGTTCCACCTCGTCGATCTGTACTCGGCCCCCTCGATGCGCGACCCGGAGACCTGGAGCCCGGACCGGGTCCACGGCTCGGCGAAGGGACACGTCCTGTTCGCGGCGGCGGCCGCCGAAGCGCTCGGATTGCCTGACAGCAACCATGATTGGGCGCTGGCCACGGGCCCGGACCAAATCCAGTCTTTTCGGTCCAGGGCCTACTCACAACTGCTGTGGACGCAGAACATGCTCATGCCGTGGCTGTGGCGTCACCTTCGCGGCCGGTCGGGAGGTGCGGGCCGCTCAGCCCGGCGGCCGGCCCTGATGTGCCTGAGCGCCTGACCGAAGCCTCGGACGTCGGTCAGATCCCGCCCCAGGTGGAGTCGAGCTCCTTGGCGACGTCGATCACCTTCGCCTGCTCCGACGCCGGACTGTCGATCTCACCGGCCACGTGCGCGGCGATGAAACGTTTGATCTCCGCGTCGACGCCGGCCAGGATCCGCAGCACCTCGGCACGCAGCGACGTGGAGGTGACGTGGATCGAGATGTCGGACGGCCGCGGCTTCTTGACATCGAGGATCAGCAAGAGCGGCTCGGCGGCCAACGCCGTGGCTCGCAGGGCGATCTCACCGAACACCATGAACTTGGGCCGGTCGATGCGCAGGTCGATCACCATGTCGATCTCCAACGGGATCCGGATGGAGAACGTGATGGTTTCGCCCACAATGCGGCTCACGCGGGGCTTTTGGATCTTGACCCGGGCGGTGACCTTGGCGATCTTGCCGGGCCCCTGCGCGATCGGACCCATCTCGAACGCGTCGCCGGCGATCGAGCCGATGGCGTCGCCGACCCGTTCCTCGGATACCGCCACCTCGAAGAACCGACGCCCGAATTCCTCGTAGGTGATGTAAGCGTGATCAGCCATGATCCTTCTACGGTCTCACGACGGTGTGCGGTGACGGTGAAGCCGGGCCGTAATTGCTGTCGACGTCGCGTCGTTCAGGCCTCGTCGGCGAAGTACCGCAACCGGGCGACACCCAGCGGTGCGTTGCTCAGATCGACGATCAGTACAGCCCGGCGGCCGTCGAGGTCGAGCCCGGCCACCAGGTGATGCCCGGACGCGATGAGCTTGCGCCAGGAGGCACCCGAGGCACGTTCCACCAACCCGGACGTGCTCAATGGGGTGTCGTCACCGGAGTAGATGTCGGTGTCGGCGGTCAACCGCCGCTGCACCGCCACCGTGTCGCCGGCGCACAGGTCGTCGAGCAGCCCCGAGACCAGCCGCCTGCCTGCCCGCCCGGCGCCTGCCATCCCCTTGGCGAAGCCCACGGCACCCGCGGGTCCCTGGTTACGCAGCAACGCCACGGCCAGGCGCAGCCCGACCGGCACGGCGCCCAGTCCGGCGCGGGCGAACTGCCCGATCATCGCGGGCAGCTGCCAGTACGCCTGCAGTTGACCGATCCTCGGCCCGTCCGGACCAGGAGCGACGACGTAGCGCAGGTAGGCAGGAATCCGCATCGAGACCGATGTGCTCATCACGACCTCGAGCTCGAGATCGCGGATCACCGTGGACCCGGCGACGAGGTCGACGTCGCGGTGGAAGGTGATGTCACGCGGGGCGATGAAGGTGTCGTAGAACCGCTCGATCTCGGCGGCCCCGCGGTGTGGCCGGGAGCCCACCGGGTCCTCGACCTGTCCGCCCGCAGCGAACAACCCCACCCATCCTCGGCGGTCGTGTGCGCCCGCTGCCTGCGGTGACAATTCGACGGTGGCTAGCAGGTCGTCCCGTGTGAAGGCCATATGGTTCGTTTACCATCCCGCCCGCCGCCGCGTGCGCGCACACTGGTGTTTGACACCTTGAGATTGCCCACAACCACCGAGGAGAGCGCCATGAGTGGCAGTGGACCGTTCGGATTCGACCCTGAGGACTTCGACCGCGTGGCCCGGGAGGCCGGCGAGGGGCTGCGCGACGCCCTGGACGGGTTGAGCAAGTTCATCGCGAGGCCCGGCCAGGCCGGCGGCTGGGCGGGGCTGCTCGATGAGTTCGCCCGGTTCTCCCAGCCCAGAACGGAGCCGGAGACCACCGGCGAGAAGGGCGACGGGGTGTGGGCCATCTACACCGTCGACGACGCCGGCGGCGCCCACATCGAGCAGGTATACCCCAGTGAGCTCGAAGCGCTGCGGGCCAATGCCGGCAACACCGATCCGGGCCGCCGCGTCCGGTTCCTGCCCTACGGCATCGCCGTCAGCGTGCTCGACACGGATACCGGCGAGTAACAACGGCCCGAAATGTCGTCTGCCGATCTTCCCGACCGGCTAGGATTCTGGCCCAAAGTCAACGAACTGCCCGGCCCGGCTCGACCGGCGGCCGGCAATGCTGAGGGTGGGACATGATTCGCGAACTCTTCGCCACTACGGCGGTCGCCGCGGCGGCACTGGCTACAGCCATTTCGGCGGCGCCGGGTGCTCTTGCCGACGACAACAGCAACATGTACCCGGACAATCCCGGGCGCTATCCCACCGACGTTCCCGGCATGAGCTACGAGGCCTCCAACGGTGCGCCGTGTTTCAGCTGGGAACGGAACGTCTTCGGCCGCGGCCCGGGCGGCACCGCCATGCAGTGCAAGTGGATTCCCAACCAGTGGCCTCCGGTGTACACCGGCTTCTGGACCTACGCCTACCCGTTGAACGGCGTGCAGGAGATCGGGTCTCCGTGCCCGGGGCCGCAGGAAGCCGCTCAGTCGCCTGACGGCCGACCGATGCTGTGCCTGGGCGAGCAGGGGTGGCAGCCCGGCATTTTGACCGGAGACGGTTTCTTCCCGGTCTGAGGCGCGGGTCACATCCCGCCGGCCATACAGCCGAGCGGTGCATGTATGGTCGTGGGGCCCGAATCCGTGACCAGGAGTGCCATGAGCGACGTCAAGTTCGACCTGTCCACAGTGTTCTCCACGGTGGCCAAAGCCGTCCCCGATCAGACCTTCCTGGTGTGGCGGGATCGCCGGTTGAGTTACGCCGAGTTCGACGCGCGCGTCGACGGCTTCGCCCATTACCTGGTGTCGGCCGGTCTCGGCACCCACACCGAGCGCGACGGGCTGGCCGGGCACGAATCGGGCCAGGACCACCTGGGCATCTACCTGCGCAACGGCAACGAGTACCTCGAGTCGATGATCGGCAGCTACCGCGCCCGGGTGGCACCGTTCAACGTCAGCTACCGGTACGTGGAGGAGGAACTCCTCTATCTGCTGAAGGATTCGAACGCCCGCGCGGTGATCTACAACGCCGAGTTCGCGCCGCGGGTGGCCGCGATCCGCGCCCAGCTGCCGAATCTGCAGGTGCTCATCCAGGTCGCCGACGAATCGGGCAACGAGCTCCTGCCGGGTGCCGTCGATTACGAGACGATCCTCAAAACCGCCGCGCCGCAAGCCGGCATGCCGTCCCCGTCGGGGGATGACCTGTATGTCCTCTACACCGGCGGCACCACCGGTATGCCCAAGGGCGTGCTGTGGCGTCAGCACGACATCTTCCTGTCGTCGATGGGTGGCCGGCCGTTCGGCAGCGACACCTTCATCGCGTCGTACGAGGAGCTCGCCGAGCGGGCCGCCACCGCGGGTGGCGGGCTGTCGCTGCTGATGATCCCGCCGTTCATGCACGGTGCCGCGCAGTGGGCCGCCTACAACGCAATCACCATGGGCGGAAAGCTCGTCATCCCCGACGATGTGGTGAAGATGCGCCCGGGCAACGTGTTGGAGCTGGCGGCCCGCGAACGGGTACTGAGCATCCCGGTGGTCGGCGACGCGATCGCGCGACCGCTGATCGACGAGATCGAGACGGGCGACTACGACCTGTCGGGTCTGTTCACGATCACCAACGGCGGAGCGCCGCTGTCCCCCACCGTGCGTAAGCGCATCCTGGCCGCGCTGCCGCACCTGATGTTGCTCGATGCCGTGGGTTCCTCGGAGTCGGGCACCCAGATGAGCACCGCGTCCACCGCGGGCACCGATTCCGAGGCGGCCACCTTCAACGCCCAGTCCGACACCGCGGTGGTGGCCGAGGATCTTTCCCGGGTGCTCGGCCCCGGCGAGAGCGGCGGCTGGCTGGCGCGGCGCGACCTGATCCCGCTGGGCTACCTGGGCGACGAGGCCAAGACCGCACGCACGTTCCCCACCATCGAGGGGGTCCGTTGGGCCGTTCCGGGCGACCGGGCAAATGTCTTGGAAGACGGGCGCATTCAGCTGCTGGGCCGGGATTCGGTCACCATCAATTCCGGCGGCGAGAAGATCTTCGTCGAGGAGGTCGAGCGGGCCGTCGCCGCGCACCCCGCCGTTTACGACGTGGTCGTCGTCGGTCGCCCGTCGGAGCGTTGGGGTAACGAGGTCGTGGCGGTCGTGCAGTTCGCCGAGGGCGCCTCGGCCACCGACGAGGAGCTCGCGACGGTGTGTGAGCGCGCGATCGCGCGCTACAAGATCCCGAAGGCGTTCGTCCGCTCCCCCCAGATCGTGCGCTCCCCCGCGGGCAAGGCGGATTACCGGTGGGCCAAGTCGGTGGCCGCCGAGCACGCCGAGGCCGTCAGCACCTCGTAGCTTCGAAGCCTGCCCCGTTCTTCCTTGCGCGAGCAGACGCGGAGGTACCCTGGAACCGCGATTTCCTGGTACCTAAGTGTCTGCTCGCCGGAAAAGGTTCCCGATGGCCGCGAGCATCGTGGTGTGGGCAGCGACGGCCTGCCCCACGGTGATCGCCAACAGCGGCCTGGGCGCGGCGATGGTCAGCTCTTCGATGATCCGGGTTCCGACCTCGGACGGAGCGAAATCCACCTGGCTGTCCAGCTTTACCTGCGGGAACTGCCGGGCCTGCGCGGTTATCGGGCCCGCGGTGGGGACGACGAGCCGGGCCCGGTAGGTGATCGGAAGCGCGAACGGCCCCATCGGGATTCGATCGCGCACCTGATAGTCCTGCCGGTATCCGTCGGCCAGGTCCTCCCTGGAGATGCTGCGTACCCACTGCACCAGTGGGTGTACCCGCGAGATGTGGTCCAGGTCGACGTAGAACGCCCGCACCTGCTCGGGGGGCGCCGGCACGTCACCGCTGACACTGCGCCGGGCCTGCCCGATCCAGATGCTCACCGGCTCAGTTCACCACAGTCGGTCACACCACGAGGCGCAGTTGCTCCCAACCACGCACGGTGGAGGTCGGTGCCAGTTGCGCGCTGTCGTAGTCGATCTCCCATTCGGGGAATCGGTTGAGCAGTTCATCGAGTGCGACGCGGCCCTCCAGCCGGGCCAGGTTGGCGCCCAGGCAGTAGTGCAGCCCCTTGCCGAAGGTCAGGTGGCTGATGTTGTCCCGGTGGATGTCGAAGGTATCGGGGTTGCGGTAGCGACGCGGGTCGCGGTTGGCCGCCCCGAACAACAGCAGCATCGCGCTGCCTGCCGGCACCGTGGTGCCGGCGTACTCGAAATCCCTTGCCACCCAACGCGCCACATGCGGACCGGTCGGTTCGAAGCGCAGCGTCTCGTCGACCGCGCGGGTCAGCAGTGAGCGGTCCCGCTCCACTTCCCGACGCTGGTCGGGATGTTCGGCAAGCACTTTCGCCAGCCAGCCGATCAGCCGCCCGGTGGTCTCGTTTCCGGCGCCGGCCACCACCTGGGTGTAGTGCAGCACCTCCTTGCGCTCAAGCTTGCGCGCGACGCCGAACTCGTCGGTGAACTCGACGTTCAGCAGGGCCGTCATCAGGTCGTCGGACGGGTTGTTCGCCCGCCACTCCACGTAGTCGGCGTAGATCCGGCCGTCGGCGATGCGGTCGGCCTGCACCACCTTCATCGGCGCACCCGGCTTGGTCCGCAGATTGGCGTCGTTGGCGTCACGCACCCCGATTTGCTCGGATTCCGGTATGCCGAGCAGCATTCCGATCACCCGCATCGGCATCATCGAGGCCAGTTCGGCGATGATGTCGAATCCGCCCGAGCCGACCAACGGATCCAGGCAACGCACACAGAACTCCCGGATCTGATCCTCGATCTCGGCCATCCGCCGCGGTGTGAACACCCGCGACATCAGCCCACGCAGCAGGGAGTGCATGGGCGGGTCCTCGAACATCATCACGCCCGGCGGCATGTCGAAGTCGGACTGGATCAGCTCGAGGATGTCACTTCGGCTGTTGGAGAACGTTTCCCAGTCCGATAAGGATTTTTCGACGTCGGCGTGCCGCGACAGGGCCCAGAAGTCGTAGCGCTCGTTGTAGTACAGCGGCGCTTCGTCGCGTAGCCGGGCGTAGACCGGATACGGGTCGGCGACGATCCCGACGTCATAAGGGTCGTAGTACACGGTCATTTCAGGCAGCTGCCGGCGTCGACGGGCAGGGTGACCCCGGTGATGTAGCGGGCCTCGTCCGAAGCCAGGAACAGCACTGCGTTGCTGATGTCCTCGGGTGTGACCCAGGGGATCGGCAGCATGTGGAACGTCTGGCAGATCGGGGCCAGATCGTCAGGTCCCGGGTTCTCCAGGTCCGGCCGGAACATCCGGTAGGTCTTGTCGTTCATCAGCATCGGGCTGTTGACGTGGGTGGGGTGCACAGAGTTGACCCGGATCGAATGTTGGCCCAGTTCAACGGCAAAGCTGCGCATCAAGCCGACCACACCGTGTTTGGCGGCGACGTAGTGCCCGGTGAACGGGTAAGCCTTCGTCCCGGCCACCGAGCTGGTCAGGATGATCGACCCGCCCCTCCCACCGTCGAGCATATGGGGCACACCGGCTTTCACCGTCTTCCAGACCCCGCTGAGATTGACGTCGATCATCTCCTGGCAGAGGTCTTCGTCCATCCGGTCCAGCTTCACTCCGGTTGTTCCGATGCCCGCATTGGCCGCGATGATGTCGAGCCGCCCCAGCTGCTCGACGCCGCTGTCGACGGCGGCCTTGAGTGCGCCGAAATCGCGCACGTCCACCTCGGCGGTGACGATGCGCCGGCCCAGGTCCTTCACCAGATCGGCGGTCTCGGCCAGGTCCTCGGCCGTCGCCCCCGATGCCGGCGACCGGTCGAAGGTGGCGCAAATATCCACCGCGATGATGTCGGCGCCCTCGGCCGCCAACCGCACCGCATGGCTGCGGCCCTGACCCCGCGCCGCTCCGGTGATCAGCGCGACCTTGCCGTCGACCCGTCCTGTCATCGCCCACCTTCCAACTTTGGGCGATCGCCCAATAATTACACTCAGGCCATGTCTAGCAGCCGTCGCCGCGCGTGGTCAAGGGTGCGATGAGCCCGCCGAGCACCACCCGCCGAGCACTGATCCGGGCCACCGCCCAGGTCATGCTCGAGGAGGGCTACGCCGCGGCGACCTCACGGCGGGTGGCCGCGCAGGCCGGGGTCAAACCCGCACTCGTGCACTACTACTTCCCCAGCATGGACGACCTGTTCATCGCGGTCCTGGCGGCCGGCGCCGAGACGAACCTCAGCGCTCAGCAGGAGGCCTTCGCCCAGGACGCTCCGCTGCATGCGCTGTGGGAGCTCAACAACACCCAGGGCGCGGCCCTGTGGATGGAGTTCATGGCCCTGGCCAACCACCGCAAGGCCATCCGCAGCGAGATCGCGGGTTACGCCGACCGGTTCCGTGGTCTCGAGGAGGCCGCGATGGCCTCGGCGCTGCAGGCCCACGGCATCGACACCGACGAGTTCCCGCCCGTCGTGATGTCGATGATCGCGGCGAGCCTGGCCCGCATCCTCGTGCTCGAGCAGGGTCTGGGCATCAGCCGTGGGCATGCCGAGGCGCAGGATTTCGTGCGGCGCTATCTGGACCGGTTCGATCAGCCCGAGGAGGATCCGGCATGAGCCTGCTGCACGAATTGGTTTCGGCCGCTGCTGCCGGCGCGCCCGAGCGCCCGGCCGTGGTGACCGATGACGGCAGCACCGCGACGTTCGCCGAGTTCGATCGCCAGATCCGTGGCGTCGCGGGCTGGGTGGCGGACCGGACCGCTCCTGGTGATCGGGTGGCCGTGGTTGCCGACAACAGCGCCGCCTACGCCCAGCTGTACTACGGCGTGCCGCGCAGCGGACGGGTGCTGACCCTGATCAACCAACGTCTCAGCCCGACCGAACAGACGGCCCAGTTGGCCACCGCCCGGCCCACCCTGCTGCTGGGCGACGAGCGGTACCTGTCGGCTCTCGCACGCACGGTCACGCCGGCCGTCGCATTCGAATCCGACGAATGGCGGGCCGCACCCGAGTCCGATCTCCCACTGCCCGGCATCACCAGGCCCGACGATCCGGCCTGGCTGCTGTTCACCAGCGGATCCACTGGCGTTCCGAAAGCTGTTGTGCACAGCCATCGTTCGGTTCTCAGCGCGGTGTGGGGTTCAGTGGCGGGCCGCTCGGTGCGGCCGGGCGGGGTGTACCTGTTGCCGTTTCCGATGTGCCACGTCGCCGGTTACAACATGCTGGTCCAGCACGCGGTGGCCGCGACAGTCGTCCTGTGTGCCCAGTACCGCCCGGAGAGTTTCGCGCAGCTGGTACGCAGCCACGGCGTCACCTCATGTTCGTTGGCGCCGACCATGCTGCACTCGCTGCTCGGCCATCTCGAACACACTGGGACCGGTCTGCCCACCCTCGACGCGATCGCCTATGGGTCGGCGGCGATGCCGCTGGACCTGCTGCGTCGGGCGATCGACACCCTCGGCGTCGACTTCCACCAGGGCTATGGGATGACCGAAACCGGCGGCAACATCACGTTTCTCGGCCCCGAGGACCACCGGGCCGGGGCTGCGGGCCGCCCCGAGTTGCTCACCAGTGCCGGCTATCCGCACGACGATGTCCAGATCGGCATCGCCGACGCGGACGGCGGTCTGCTGCCGCCCGGCCAGGTGGGCGAGATCATGGTGCGCGGCGCGCAGGTGACACCTGGCTACTGGCCTGAAGGGGCAAGCACCGAGGACGGTTGGCTGCGCACCGGCGACATGGGTCGCACCGACCCCGACGGACGACTGTTCGTGGTGGACCGGCTCAAGGACATCATCGTCACCGGTGGTGAGAACGTGTCCTCCCGCGAGGTCGAGGATGCCCTGTCCGGACATCCCGGGGTGGACCAGGTAGCGGTGGTCGCGGTCCCCGATGACTACTGGGGCGAAGCCGTGTGCGCGGTGGTCGTGCCGAAACCGGCGCACCGACCGACCGCCGACGAGCTGATCAGCTATGTGCGCAGCGCGATCGCGGGTTTCAAGCGGCCGCGGGTGGTGTTGTTCACCGAGGCGCTGCCGCTGACCGGTAACGGCAAGGTGGCCAAGGACCGGGTTCGCGCCTTCGCTCGCAGTGCTGTTCTGGACGGGGCCGGGCACTCGTAGTTCCTGGCCCCGGGGTGGTCGTGGCCAACCCCTCGACGGCCCCGACACAGCGGACAATACGCCGCGCACGGACGTTTTCCGGGGTTTCTATGAAACACCCCGGCAAATTTCACGGCGCGTCAATGCAATCCACGTGTCAAGCGGCCCGACGGTGCTAGCGTTCGGCGTTACCTGAGCGCACCTGGGGGTTCTGAATGACTACCGATCAGCCTGACTGGACCAAGCCCGCAGCGATGGCCATCCCGCCGGAGGGCTATTTCGAACTCAAGGAGGGCCGATACGGCCCGACGTATCCGAGAACGCCCGCCTGCCATGGGTTTTCCATCATCGCAAAGGTGAAGGAAGGCCGTGAGGAGGCGGTGCGCGCGTACGGCAAGCAAATTGAGGAAGCCGTCGCCGCGAGCCCTGAAGTCCTTGCGCCACTGCGGCTGCACTACTTGCGCTGGCAACTGTTCGACGTCGGTTCGGGCCTGCATTTCCAGTACCAGGGCATCTTCGACACCGACTTCGACAAGTACACCGAGGACGCAGTGCAATTGTTCAGCGCTACCGGCATCACCACGGTGTTCACCAACCTGGAGGGCTTCCCCGAGGACTGGAAGGAGAACCCGCAGGCGTTCATCGAGTTCGTCCGGGCCCACCAGGTGCCGAGCTTCCTCGAATACGGTGAGTACCCCTACGTCACTGCCGACGAGATCAAAAAGGCCCTGCGCCTGAAGTCCGCCTTCTCCTCCATGCTCGACCAGATGCAATAACAGCCGTGCTCGAGTTCGACGACATCCAGCACATCCTGCTGACCCGCACACCGGCCATCACCGGGCGCTACGAGTTTTTGACCTTCGACACCCCTGCGGGCGGACGGGCCTGGCTCACCGAACTGCTCGACAAGGTGTCCTCGGCCGCGGACGCCAAGGCCACCATGGACGAATCCGACCGCTGGGTCACGCTGGCCTTCACCTGGACCGGACTGCGGGCACTCGGCGTCGACGAGGAGTCGCTGGCCACCTTCCCGGATGCGTTCCGGGAAGGTATGGCACGGCGCGCCCCGATCCTCGGCGACACCGGCGCGGCCGCCCCCGAGCACTGGTTGGGCGGCCTGGCCGGCGACGATCTGCATGCGATCGCGATCCTGTTCTCCCGCACCGACGAGCAGTACCGTCGCTCCATCGCCGAGCACGACAAGCTGCTCGACCGAACCCCCGGGGTACGCAGCCTGTCCTACCTTGACCTGAATGCGACTCCGCCGTTCAACTACGCCCATGACCACTTCGGATACCGCGATCGGTTGTCGCAACCGGTGATGAAGGGCTCCGGGGAGGAGCCCACGCCGGGTTCCGGCGACCCACTCGAGCCCGGAGAGTTCATCCTGGGCTACCCCGATGAGGACGGACCGGTCGCGAACCTACCCAAACCGGATGTGTTGTCCCGCAACAGCAGCTATATGGCTTACCGCCGACTCGAGGAACACGTCGCGCTGTTCCGCGACTACCTCCGCGAGCGGTCCGATTCGCCGGAAGCCGAGGAACTGCTGGCCGCGAAGTTCATGGGCCGGTGGCGCAGTGGCGCGCCCCTGGTGCTGGCGCCCGAGCAGGACGATCCCGAATTGGGCGCGGACCCCATGCGTAACAACGACTTCAACTACAAGGAAATGGATCCCTTCGGCTATGCGTGCCCGCTCGGGTCGCATGCGCGCCGGCTCAACCCACGCGACACCGCGCACTACATGAACCGCCGCCGCATGATCCGGCGCGGCGCCACCTATGGCCCCGCACTCCCCGACGGCGCAGCCGATGACGGGGTGGATCGCGGCATCGCGGCGTTCATCATCTGCGCCGACCTGGTGCGCCAGTTCGAGTTCGCGCAGAACGTGTGGATCAACGACAAGTCGTTCCACGAGCTGGGCAACGAGCACGACCCGATCTGCGGCACCCAGGACGGCACTCTGGATTTCACTGTGCCAAAACGCCCGATACGTAAGGTGCACAAGGGAATTCCGGCGTTCACCACACTTCGGGGTGGTGCGTACTTCTTCCTGCCGGGCATGTCGGGGCTGCGGTATCTGGCGAGTCTGCCGTAATTCAGGACCTACGGCATCGCGCCGAGGAACCACAAGCCTGCCGGCGCCGGGCTCGGTGGCGGCGCCAGGCTCAGCTGGGCGGCCGGAAGGGCCGCGGAAAACGCGGGGCCGGGCGACGGGTCGGCCGCGATGTGCGGTTCGGCAGCGGGTAGCGCAGCGGACATGGGTAGGTGTGGCTGTGCGGCCGGAAGGTGCGGGAGGGCTGCCGGGACAACGTGGGACACAGCTGTTTCGGCCGCTGCGACCGATTCGGCGGCCGGTTCGGTGATCGGTGCCCGCGCGGCCCGTTCGGCCGCCTGAATAGCGACTTCCGGCTCCACAGGTGACTCCGCTACCGGCCGGGGGACGTCCCGCGGGGTGAGGACGGTGACGAGTTGCGGCTGCGCACCCGCAGTGACGCCGGCTTCGTCGGCGGCCGGGTCCGGCACCGGCTCGACGAACTGCGAGCCGACGGTGAGCAGTCCCACCGCGACCGCCGCGGCAGTCGCGGCCACTGCCCGCACGGCGTTGTACCTGCGTGGGGCTGGGGCCCGCGGCGCGGCGAGCCTCGGCGTCCCGGCGACCGCATCGGTCGCGACCGCCAGCGCGGCGTCGCGGGCGGCGGTGCCGGATTGTCCCGGGACCAGCCGCACATCGTCGAACCCGGCGGCGGCGAGCAGGTCGAAGAGTTCGGCCACCGGATCGCCGTCGCCGTGATCGGAGGCGACGCCGGCCGCACATACGCCGATCGCCACCACCTTCTGACCACTGGCGGCCGCGATGGCCTGCGCACTACGGGCTGCGGCCGCCGCTCGGCCGGGCAGGTCACCGGCGGCGTCGACATGGAAGGCGTCGTCATCGAGGGGGGTGAGATCTGCGGTGGGGCTGTCGCCGTCGACGAGTGTCCAGGCGATGCCGTGCGAAGTCACCGACAGCCCCAGCACTGTCTTCACCCTGCGCCCTCGATTCTTCTCGCGTGACCGGCTCCCGGCCGCGACGAGCGTATGACGCATCAAGGGCATCGGCATCCGGGAGAAGAGGTCGGTAACCGGCTGGGCACCGAGAATTCACCCGGATGCTATTTTGGCCGCCGAACCAGCCCGAATCCGGGCGGCAAGGAGGCGATCATCGGCACATACGCGGTCACCGGGTCCGCATCCGGCATGGGCTTACAGGCGGCCCGACGGCTCCGCGATCTCGGGCACACCGTGATCGGTGTGGACCTCAATGAAGGCGATGTGGTTGCCGACCTGTCCACTGCGCAGGGACGTCGGGCGGCTGCCGACGGCGTGCTGGCGGCGTGCGGCGGAATGCTTGACGGGGCGGTGCTGGCTGCCGGGCTCGGCCCGGGTCCCGGCTCTGACCGCAACCGGTTGATCGCCGAGGTCAACTTCCTCGGCGTGGTCGAACTACTCGAGGCCTGGCAGCCCGCGCTGGCCAAGGCAAACCGCGCCAAAGTCGTGGTGATTTCCAGTAATTCGACGACAACGGTGCCGGTGGTCCCACGCCGGACCATTCGGGCGTTGTCGGCGCGCGACACCGACCGGGCGGTCCGCTCGCTGCGTCTGCTGGGCCGCAGCGGGTCGGCCATCATGTACGCGGCGTCGAAGATCGCGGTGAGCCGCTGGCTGCGGATCAATGCCGTCTCCGCAGAGTGGGCCGGTGCGGGTATTCGTCTGAACGCGTTGGCTCCCGGCGCCATCCTGACTCCACTTCTGCAGGCTCAACTCGCCGATCCGCGCGAGGGTGCCGCCGTGCGGAAGTTCCCGGTACCGATCGGCGGATACGGTGACGCGGGCCATCTCGCCGACTGGATGTGTTTCATGTTGTCGGACTCGGCCGATTTCCTCTGCGGCAGTGTAATTTTCGTTGACGGCGGCTCCGACGCCTTCTTCCGCCCGCGGGAGTGGCCCACCGCGGTGCCGCTGCGCCGTCTGCCGCGGTATCTGTGGCGGTTCGCCCGCGGCGTACGACATGGCTGACACTGGCCCTTCCCACGGGCGGCAGCGCGCGTGGGCTGCGGTCGCGCTGCTCACCCTGGTCGGAACCCTCAACTACGTCGACCGGTTCCTGCCCTCGGTACTGGCCGAGCCGATCAAACACGAACTCGCCCTGTCGGACACCGCGATCGGGGTGATCAACGGATTCGGCTTCCTGATCGTGTACGCGGTCCTCGGCGTCGCGGTGGCCAGGGTTGCCGACCGCGGAGCGTTCGGCGCGGTGATCGCCGGCTGTCTGACGCTGTGGGGCACCATGACCATGCTCGGCGGTGCCGTGCAGTCCGGGTTTCAGCTCGCGCTCACCCGGGTGGGCGTCGCGGTCGGCGAGGCGGGCAGCACCCCGGCCGCCCATGCCTATGTGGCCCGTAACTTCCCTCCGGAGCGTCGCGCGGCACCGCTGGCAGTCATCACGTTCTCGATCCCGCTGGCCAGCGGCGCCAGCCTGATCGGCGGCGGCCTGTTGGCCGAAAACCTGGGGTGGCGAACGGCTTTCGTTGCGATCGGTGCATTCAGCGTGGTATTCGCCCCACTGGTGCTGTTGATCGTAGGGGCCCGCCAGTCGCTGCCCGTTGCGGTACACCGGGAACAGGACGTGACCGTCAAGTGGTGGGGTCTGCTGCGCAAGCGCAGCTTCCTGGCCGTCATCGGTGGGACAGCATTCGTCTCGGCCGCCGGTTACTCGCTGACCACGTTCTCGCCGGCCTTCCTGATGCGGACGCGTTCCATGTCACTCAGTGAGGTCGGGTGGGAGTACGGCCTGGCCACCGGGCTGTCCGGGGTGCTCGGACTGCTGATCGTGGGCCGGCTGGCCGATCGGCTGGCGGTGCGCGACCCGCGCTGGTTGCTGTGGATCGTGGTGGCGACGACGGCGTTGCTACTGCCGGCCTCCGTGTTGGCGTTCACCGTCGAAAGCCGCCTGGCGTGCGTGTGGTTCCTGGCGCTCAGCTACGTCATCGGCACGGCGTACCTGGCACCGTCCATCGCCGCCATCCACCGCCTGGTGCTGCCGGCGCAACGAGCTACCGCCTCGGCGATCTTCCTGTTCTTCAACGCCATTCTCGGGTCCATCGGCCCGTTCGTCACCGGCCTGATCAGTGACGCACTGACCGCCGATCTCGGCGTGCACGCACTGGGCCGGGCCCTGCTGATCCTGGTTCCGGTACTGCAACTGCTGGCGATGGGCTGTTATCTCGTCGCCGCCCGCTGGTACCGCAGCGACATCATCGAGACGAACGGCTAGCCCGTCGGGGTGCCCTCGGCACGCGCCCGGCAGCGGGTGGCACCCCACAGCCCGACGGCGATGCCGACCACCGCTCCCCCGAGGCCAACGATCTTCTGTGACCGTGGCAGCTGGTCGTGTACCGCCATCCCGCCGAGCAGGTCTGCGGCGTCGGCGCCGCCGGAGGCCAGGAACCACCCGCGGGTGTCCTTGCCGCGCAGTCCCGCCGTCAACAGCAGTCCGCCGATCAGCGCGTCGCGATAGCCCATCGACCGCCACATCAGCTGCGCGGTTGCGTCTGGTGTTTCCCGGGCGCCCCACCACCGGTCGGCCCGCTTCGGGTCGACGAGAAACGAGACTCCCGACGCGAATCGGATGGCACCGGCGGCCAGCGCGGCCCGGTCGATCGACATGCCGTGCAGCCTAGCGGCCCGGTGTCAGGCCTTCCGGTGCTTCTTCGGATCGATGACCGTCGGCGGTCCGTCGGGATGCAGCGCACCGCCCTCGTTGAGCCAGTCGGCAATCTCCGCGGCATCTTCGCGCGTGACTGGCCGACGCCTACTGAACAGCGATTTCACCTTCTTGGTCAGCTTCGGCATACCCCCGATGGTAAGGGCGAATCGAGGCGACGACCGAGGCTTGGCGAAGGCTGTGAAACCGCTTGTCAAACTGGCTGGAATACAGAGCTTTTCGACGATGCCCGGCGATGGGTGGCGCCGGGCACTGCGACGATTTTTCCGCAACCGGTCCCTCGAATCGTCTCCGCCGCGATAATCGAGGTAGCCGAGCTCGAAGAGGAGCAAACCCATGGCCACCATCGAAGCCAACGCAGAGACATCACCGTTCCGGGAGGATGTCGAGGCCACCCAGGCCTACATCGACAGTCCCCGGTTCGCGGGCATCACCCGGCTGTACTCGGCGCGTCAGGTCGCCGAGCAGCGTGGCACCATCCCGTCGGATTATCCGGTGGCCCGTGAGGCCGCCACGGCGTTCTTTCCCTACCTGCGCGATCTGTTCGCCCAGAAGCTGAGCATCACCACCTTCGGACCGTATTCGCCGGGTCAGGCGGTCGTGATGAAACGGATGGGGATCAGAGGGATCTACCTGGGTGGATGGGCCACCTCGGCCAAGGGGTCCATCAGCGAGGATCCAGGGCCGGACCTGGCCAGCTACCCGCTCAGCCAGGTGCCCGACGAGGCGGCCGGGCTGGTCCGGGCCCTGCTGACCGCCGACCGCAATCAGCAGTATCTGCGGCTGCGGATGACCCCCGAACAGCGCGCAGCCACCCCGGCCGTCGACTACCGGCCGTTCATCATCGCCGACGCCGACACCGGTCACGGCGGCGATCCGCATGTGCGCAACCTGATCCGCCGCTTCGTCGAGTCCGGGGTGCCGGGTTACCACATCGAGGATCAGCGTCCTGGTACCAAGAAGTGCGGCCACCAGGGTGGCAAGGTGCTGGTGCCCTCGGATGAGCAGATCAAACGGCTCAACACCGCACGGTTCCAGCTGGACATCATGCGAGTGCCCGGCATCATCGTCGCCCGCACCGATGCCGAGGCCGCCAACCTGATCGACAGCCGCGCCGACGAGCGCGACCAGCCGTTCCTGCTGGGGGCGACGAACCTGTCGGTGCCGACGTACAAGTCGTGTTTCCTGGCGATGGTGCGCCGGTTCTACGATCTCGGCGTCACCGAACTCAACGGGCATCTTCTCTATGCGCTGCCCGCCGGCGAGTATGCGACCGCCGAGGCCTGGCTGGAACGCGAGGGCCTCACGAACACGATCGCCGAGGCCGTCAAGGCCCACGTGGCCGGCGATTCGGTGGACGCCATGTTCGACAAGGTCGAGTCGGCGTTCGTCGAGGCGTGGCAGGCCGACGCCGGCCTGAACACGTACGGCGAGGCGGTCGCCGAACTGCTGGAGTTCCGGGAACGGGAGGGTGAGCCGGCCGCGATGAGCGCCGCGGACTGGCGTGACTTCGCCGCGCGGGCGTCGTTGTACACGGCGCAGGAGAAGGCGCGCGAGCTGGGCGCGGACGTGGCCTGGGACTGTGAGCGGGTCAAGACCCCCGAGGGCTACTACCAGGTGCGCGGCGGCATTCCGTACGCCATCGCGAAGTCGCTGGCGGCCGCGCCGTTCGCCGACATTCTGTGGATGGAGACCAAGACCGCCGACCTCGCGGACGCCAAGCAGTTCGCCGACGCCATCCACGCCGAGTTCCCCGATCAGATGCTGGCCTACAACCTGTCACCGTCATTCAACTGGGACACCACCGGCATGACCGATGACGAGATGCGGGCGTTCCCTGCCGAACTCGGCAAGATGGGGTTCGTCTTCAACTTCATCACCTACGGCGGCCATCAGGTCGACGGCGTGGCGTGTGAGGAGTTCGCGACCTCCCTGCAGCAGGAGGGCATGCTGGCGCTGGCGCGGCTGCAACGCAAGATGCGGCTGGTCGAATCCCCTTACCGCACACCGCAGACACTCGTCGGTGGTCCGCGCAGCGACGCGGCGCTGGCTGCCTCCTCGGGCCGTACCGCCACCACCAAGGCGATGGGCGCCGGCTCCACGCAGCACCAACATCTGGTGCAGACCGAGGTGCCCAAGAAGCTCCTCGAGGAGTGGCTGGCGATGTGGGGCGATTACTACAAGATCGGCGAGAACCTGCGGGTGCAGCTGCGGCCCCGCCGCGCTGGATCGGACGTCCTCGACCTCGGCATCTACGGTGACGGTGACGAGCCGCTCGCCAACGTCGTCGTCGACCCCATCAAGGATCGGCATGGCCGCAACATCCTGACGGTGCGCGATCAGAACACCTTCGCCGAGAAGCTGCGCAAGAAGCGTCTGATGGACCTCATTCACGTGTGGCTGATCCACCGGTTCAAGCCGGAGATCGTCTACTACGTGACGCCGACGGAGGACAACGTCTATCAGACCGAGAAGATGAAGGCGCACGGCATCTTCAGCGATGTGTACCAGGAGGTCGGCGAGATCATCGTGGCCGACGTGAACCAGGCCCGCATCGATGAACTGCTGGCACCCGATCGTGAGGCGCTGGGACGGTTGATCCGCAAGGAGGACTAGGGCTTCGGTGGTTCAGCTCACTGCCGCATGTGTGACGCGCCGCCGATGTACCAGGTCTGTCCGTTGATCCATTCGGCCTCGTCGGACAGCAGGAACGCGGTGACAGCGGCCAGGTCGGCGGGCCTGCCCAGACGGGTGACCTTGGCGGCCATCAGAAACATCTGCTGTATCTGTTGATCGTTCTGCCGTTCCTGGGTCTCCCCCATGACCAGGCCCGGCATCACAGCGTCGGGTTCGGCGATGAAGAATGTGATCGAGGCGGGTTTGACCTACGGAGTGCTGCCGCTGTCCGCGTGCCATCGCGAAATCGACGATGGGCGTTTGCGATTCGCCCCGATCGAGGATGCGACGCTCACTCAACGGCTCATCTGAGATGGCCACCCGGCCGTGGAATCCGATGGAGGGATGATCCCCACTCCAGCTGTTCAGAAGGGTGGTGGGGGTCCGTATTGTTCGGCGAGCCAGGCTTGGTAGTCGCGTTCGTAGGCGAGGTCGTTGTTGAGTTCGGCGCGCAGGCGTCGTTCTTCGGCGATGCGATCTTGGCGGTCTTGTTCGCGGGTCCGGCTGCGTTTGGGCATTTTGGCGGCCCGGTTCAGGTTCGGGTCCAGGCCGGGCGCGCCAGGTTCGGGGTCGGGGAGGTTGAGGTCCCCGGTCGGTTGGGCCAGAGTCGGGAACAGGGCGGCACCGTGGGGTTCGGTCACATGGGTGTGTCCGGTGGGGGTGGTGAACTCGATGGTGCCGTCGGGGAGTTGACGATCGGTCCAGCCGGGGCAGAACGTTTTCACCAAATGGTGTGCCCGGCAAAATAGTTTGGTGTTCGACGGATGCGTCGGCCCGGCGGGCCAGGGCGCGGTGTGATCGACATCGCAGCGTTCAGCCGGGGCGTCACAGCCGGGGAACCGGCACGTCAGATCGCGCCACCGGATGAACTCCGACAAGGCCACCGAGGGGCGGTACTGCGGCTCGCCGGCCGCAGCGGGCATGCGCACCGGTTTGACCTTCGCGGTGGCGGCCAGATCATGCACGGACTCGGCGGGCAGGATGCCATGGCCGACCAGATACCCCGGATCATCACAGGTCCCGTTCACGGTGGATTGGTCGGCCAGCACATGCACCACCGCCGCATCCGCGGCCGCCCGCTGCTGTGCGGCCGGGCAGTCCTCGCGCCGACACAGACACGACATGCGGGATTCGAGTCGGGCCACCGGCCCCACCGCATCGGCGCGGCGCTGCTCGCGGGTACGCGGATCGTGGCTGCAGACCGTGGCGGCGACGGCATCGAGACGTTGATTCAGCGCGACCCCGTCAGCGGCGTGCACATTGGCCCAGATCGAGGCCATGCCGGGGCTGCTCGCCTCGACCTGAACAAACCGCCCGTCGTCGATCGGGGGCGGGACCCGCACCCCATTGGGGTCGAGTTTGGCGATCCATTGATCCACCCGATCCCGCAACTGCCGCTCAGACAACCGCATCCACCGATGCGCCCGGGCCGCGAGTTCCTCATCCAGTCCGGCCCACACTGCGGGGTCGACGATGCCGGTGCGGGCGATGAGCATCCGCACCACCCGATAATCGATATCCCCGACGGCGAACCGGGCCGCCACCAACGGCAGTTTGTCGCGTAACACCCGGGCGTGATGAATCTGGGTACCGGCCCGGCCCCGACTGATCCGCAACGCCGCCGACACTTCAGCAGAGACTTCCTCGAACGGGTCGGTGGTCCAAAAGATCGACTCGGCCAACTCCTGCTCCCGCAGGCTGTCCAACGCCCCAATCGCAGCCAGCCGCCCCGCGATCGCCGCCGACTCCGCGCGCGCCGCGGCACTGATCTTGTCGATCAGCGCGACATCGGAATCAGTGTCGAACATGTGTG